>SSEL01000078.1 GCA_008012315.1 Rhodospirillaceae bacterium | reverse complement strand
GATTTATTAGCAATTCTATCCGGTATATTGATGTATAATCAACAATATATTACACATCAGGCAAAGACCGCCTCTGGCATCCGTTAAGAGGCGAGAGGGCGGCAACCGATTGCTAACTCACCGGTTATTGGGCCGTACGGAGGGTGAGGGTGATGGTGGAGGCCGGTGCGAGGCCTGAGGCGTTCCGCGCTGCGAGGCCTGGAGCGTTCCGCGCATGGCACGACGGCTCCTGGATCGACTTCCAGAAGCCGCCGTGGCTTTTTGCGTTGGTATCTACTGCATCTGCGTGTGGTGGCCGCCCGGTTCGACCACGCCGGTCAAAGCGGAACCCGTTGCTTCAGGATCATGCTTCAAGGCGGCGTCGGCCAGGGAGACGACGCCGACCAGGCGCTTGTCGCGGTTGATCACCGGCAGGCGGCGTATCTGGAGATCGCCCATGTTTTCGATCACATGGTCGATCTCTTCATCGGAGAAGCAATATTTCACTTCCCGGGTCATCACGTCGCGCACCCTGGCATCGCCATCCTTGCCGGAGGCGACGCCGCGAATGACGATGTCGCGATCGGTGATGGTGCCAATCAGGCGGTCATTCTCGCCGACCGGCAGGAAGCCGATATCCTCCGAGGCCATGATGCGGGCGATCTCTTCGACGGAATCGTTCGGGCTGGCGATATGCACATCGCTCGACATGATCTTCGCTACTTTCATTGCCTGTCTCCACTCTGTCGGTTTCGCACTGTTATTGCGCGTCGATAACTGGAGAGTGCCCCGCTTCGCAGCTTTCGCCGCAGCGAACCATGCTGTTTCGCACGATGAGCGGCACTCATCACCGGAACAGATCGGGCAGCGGCCCGTTCCCCGAAACCCGGCCGCAAAAAAGAGCAAAGAAAAAGGCGGCGGTGCCCCGGCACCACCGCCTTCATCTCAATCGGAGCGATCCGCTTATTTCAGCAGATCGGCAACCGCGTCGCGCTCTTCGACCAGTTCGGCGAGCGTCTTGTCCATCATCTTGCGGGAGAAGTCGTCGATCTCCAGGCTCTTCACGCGCTCATACTTGCCGCCGGCACAGGTCGCCGGCACGCCGTAGATGATGCCTTCGGGAATGCCATAGGAACCGTCGGAAGGAACGCCCATCGAGACCCAGCGGCCATTGCTGCCCTGGACCCAGTCGCGCATGTGATCGATCGCGGCATTGGCGGCCGAGGCGGCGGAGGAGGCGCCGCGCGCTTCGATGATCGCACCGCCGCGCTTGCCGACGGTCGGGATCAGGGTTTCGCGGTACCAGGTTTCGTCATTGATCAGCTTCGGCAGCGGCTTGCCCTTGGCCGTTGCGAAACGGTAATCGGCATACATGGTGGGGGAGTGGTTGCCCCAGACGGCGACCTTCTCGATATCGGCGGGGCCGACGCCGGCCTTCGCCGCCAGTTGCGAGACGGCGCGGTTGTGGTCGAGCCGCAGCATGGCGGTGATATTGCCGGCCGGCAGGTCCGGTGCGCTCTTCATGGTGATATAGGCATTGGTGTTGGCCGGGTTGCCGACCACCAGCACCTTCACATCGCGCTTCGCGGCTTCATTGAGCGCGCGGCCCTGCACCTTGAAGATCTCGGCATTGGCGGAAAGCAGGTCGCGGCGCTCCATGCCCTGGGAGCGCGGGCGGGCGCCGACCAGCAGAGCAGCATCGATATCGCGGAAGGCGGTCTTCGGATCGTCGGTCACAACCACGCCGCTGAGCAGCGGGAAGGCGCAATCTTCCAGTTCCATGACCACGCCATTGACCGCCTTCTGGGCCTGCGGCAGGTCGAGAAGCTGCAGGATGACCGGCTGGTCCTTGCCGAACAGATCGCCATTGGCGATGCGGAACAGCAGCGAATAGCAGATCTGGCCGGCTGCACCGGTCACTGCCACGCGAACAGCGGGTTTCGACATAATATGAGGTCCCTTTCTGAATAAGGCGGTCGAGTCAAAGCCGGCCGCGCGGCACCGAAAGATGCGGCGGGCAAGACCGGCGTGGGGCACTCTATAACCGTCTCCGTGACAGTGGCAAGCATTGCGGCAAGCCCTGTCCCGGCTGCAATCTTAAGTCGCCATACGACAGGCATTCATCAGCATTAGGCGTAGATATGGGGCGGTTTGCTTACATGAAGCTGTGGCAAGCAAGGTGCTCGACTCGCTTGCCTTGCGCTTGGCAAATTATATGATGATCATCATATATATCAAGAGAACGGCCATCGCCGCCGGACCTGCTATCATCCGGCCATGCCAAGGAGAGCCATCATGCCCGCTCCGACCTCTACTTCCGCAGATCCCGTCGTCATCGCCGCCGCCGTGCGCACGCCTTTGGGCCGCTTCCAGGGCGAGTTATCGGCTGTGACGGCGCCGCAGCTCGGCGCCCATGTGATCCGCCAGGCGCTCGACCGGGCGAAACTGGCGCCCGACAAGGTGGATGAGGTGCTGATGGGCTGCGTGCTGCCGGCCGGGCAGGGCCAGGCCCCGGCGCGCCAGGCGATGCGTGGCGCCGGCCTGCCCGATGCGACCGGCGCCACAACGGTCAACAAGGTCTGCGGTTCCGGCATGAAGGCGGCAATGCTGGCCCATGACCTGATCCTGGCCGGCTCGGCCGAGATCGTCCTCGCCGGCGGCATGGAGGGCATGAGCAATGCACCTTATCTGCTGGCGAAGGCGCGCGGCGGCTATCGCATCGGCCATGACCGGCTGCTCGATCACCTGATGCTGGACGGGCTGGAAGATGCCTATGAAGGCGGCCGGCCGATGGGCAGTTTCGGCGAAGCGACGGCGGAAGCCTATCAGTTCACCCGCGCCGACCAGGATGAATATGCCATCCGCACCTTGACGCGTGCGCGCCAGGCCGTTGAAGGCGGTGCTTTCGCGGCGGAGATTGCGGCGGTGGAGGTGCCGGCGAAAGGCGGCGCGATCAGCATCGCGCGCGATGAGAATCCGCTGAAGGTCTCGCCGGAGAAGATCCCGCAACTGAAGCCGGCTTTCTCCCTCAACGGCACCGTCACCGCCGCCAGTTCCTCGGCCAATGCCGATGGTGCGGCGGCCTTGCTGCTGACGCGCCGCTCGGTGGCCGAGCGTGAGGGGCTGCCGATCCTGGCGGAGATCAAAGGCCACGCCACCCACAGCCAGGATCCCGCCTGGTTCACCACCGCGCCGATCCCGGCGATCCGCAAGCTGCTGGCGAAAACCGGCTGGTCGGCAGAGGATGTCGACCTCTTCGAAATCAACGAGGCCTTCGCCGTGGTGGTGATGGCGGCGATGCGCGATCTCGACCTGCCGGCGGAAAAGGTCAATGTGCATGGCGGCGCCTGCGCGCTGGGCCACCCGATCGGCGCGACCGGCGCGCGGATCATCGTCACGCTGCTGCATGCGCTGCAACGTCACGACGGCAAGCGCGGCATCGCCGCACTCTGCATCGGTGGCGGCGAGGCGACGGCGATCGCGATCGAGCGGGTGTGATGGCAGCGCTTGTCGCTTGGGCTTGGCAATGTCGGCATAACCTGAAGCAGCGATCTGTCCCTTCCACCACCCCCTCACCCCAGCCCTCTCCCGCGAGGGGGCGCTGTTGCTAACGGCCGGTTTCGCACATCTCGCCGCGATACGGGGGCGGCACTTTCATCTCCCTCTCCCCTCGCGGGAGAGGGCTGGGGTGAGGGGGCCTTTTAGCCGCATATTGCGAGCTGTTCAGCGAGCCGCCTCACGCTCCGCATGCTCTTACCGGCGATTGCAAGGCGCCAATCATACATAAGGTCGTCACCCTCGGATCAAGTCCTAAGATGACAAGCGGGTTTGTGATCGACATTCTGCGATGACCAGCGCTGTATCGCTTCAATCCTCCTGGCGGTGCACGTCGTGATGACGACGACGGGACGGTATCCGGGGAAGGCCGTAGCATAGGCGATCGCGTGTTGCGTCTTCGTGTCGATCGGGCGGCAGCGTCAGGATATCGACATAATTACCGAGCAGCATCACCCGCTGTCACAATTCCATCGCCCATCTTGCGGCTAACTGGCGATCCGCTCGGCGCTGCCTTCCCCCGTTCCATCGCCGTCATATCCTCAGGAGACAATGATCATGCGCAAGGAAGAGGTTCTCGCTCTCCCCTCTATGCCGGCGGCCGGCCCCAGTTATCCGGCCGGCCCCTATCGTTTTTACGATCGCGAATACATGGTTATCACCTATGAGACCGATCCCGCCTTGATCGCCGAGCAATTGCCGGAACCCCTGCAGCCTTTGGCGCAGCCGCTGGTGAACAGCGAATGGATCTCCATGCCGGACAGCACAGGTTTCGGGGCCTATAGCGAATGCGGCCTGGTCATCCCCTGCCGGCTGGGCGGCGAGGAGGTGAATTTCGTTTCGCAGATGTATCTCGACGACGATCCGCCGACCGTCGCCGGCCGCGAGATCTGGGGCTTCCCGAAGAAGTACGCCCATCCGAAGCTGGAGATCGTCAAGGATACGCTGACCGGTACCCTGGAATATGCCGGCCAGCAGGTCGCCATGGGCACGATGGGCTATAAGCATGAAAGCATGGCCGGCAATGGCGAGCGCACCACGGCCATGCTGACGAAGACCCAGGTCAATCTGAAGCTGATCCCCGGCGTCGACGGCGAGCCGGAGATCTGCCAGCTGGTTTCCTACAACCTCACCGATATCACCGTGAAGGGATCCTGGATGGGCCCGGCGCGGCTGCATCTCATTCCCCATGTCAACGCGCCGATGGCGGACCTGCCGGTCCGTCGTGTCCTTGGCGCGCATCACTTCATCGCCGATCTGACCCTGCCTTATGGCCGGGTCGCCTATGACTATAAAAAGGAAGGCTGACGCGCTCTGCGCCAGCCGGGATTTCGGCGTCTCGGCGAAGGAAGGGGCGGCGCCGGCACCGACAGGGTGCTGGCGAAACGGCCGCCCCAAGGCATGCGCAGAATTGGCCTGCGAGGCGAAGCCGCAAATGCTGGAGATCTCGACCATCCGCATCGACGAATAGAGAAAAGCTCCCGCGCCAGGGAAAGCTTGCGAGGTGGCGTGTGAGGCGAACGGATATGTGATTGGCAGCGCGGATCGTTGCGGGCCTAGCATGATCGCTGCCCGCTTCGATGAGGGTGCGTCACGGATTCAATCAAAATACCGAACGGAGGAGGATCAGATGAGAAAGCTTCTTGCCGGCCTCGCAGGTCTCGGCGCGGCATTAGCGACAGGGTTCGTCACAACCGCAACCGCGCAGGCGCAATCGACGATTGCGGTGGTGGAGCGCGCGACGACCGATGCCGTCACCGATCTCGGCGCGAAGGGTGACAGTGCCGGCGACCTGCTGACCTTTGCCAATGGGATCTATGACGCGACGAATGAGAAGAAGATCGGCGCCGATAACGGCTGGTGCATCCGCACCGTGCCCGGCAAGGCCTGGGAATGCTTCTGGACGATTAGCCTGCCGAAAGGACAGATCACCGTGGAGGGTCCGTTCTATGATGCCGGCGATTCCGTCCTGGCGGTCACCGGCGGCACCGGCTCCTATACCCAGGCGCGCGGCCAGATGACGCTACATGCCCGCGACGACAAGGGCAGCGAATACGATTTCAAATATTCGCTGCGCTAGGCCGCACGACGAAACGATGTGTCGTTAGAGGCCGGTGTCGAGTCATCAGGCGGCATGAATTTACAGGGTTCCCGGCATTGAAAAGCGGGCTAACCTCGGTTCGTCGATAATGCATTCCTGCCGGAGATCCGCATGATCGCTCAACCGCCTTTGCTCTCGGTCTCGCATCGGACCCGGCGCATGGCGATTGGCCGGTTCTCACCGATGACCGGCCGGTCGCCGCCTTGCCGTTTCGCTGATGCCGGCGGATTTGCCGGTGCATTCATCCCGTGATCGTCTGGATTCCCACGCATTTGACTTGTGCGCAAGGGACGGAGAATATAAGAGGCAAGTTTTTTGCATCTTATCGGATCGCCTCTTGACTGGATATTCGCCGTGCGCCTGACCCTGCATACCGATTACGCCCTGCGCCTGTTGATGCTGCTGGCCTTGGAGCCGGAGGCATTGCACACGATCGAGGAGATCGCCTCGCGCTATGACATCTCGCGCAATCACCTGATGAAGGTAACGCAGACCCTGGCGGGCGCCGGTTTCGTCTACAGTCTGCGCGGGCGGGGCGGCGGCTTGCGCCTGGCGAAGCCGGCCGGGGAGATCATTCTTGGCGATGTGGTGCGGGCGACCGAGGATGGTTTCAACCTGGTCGAATGCTTCGACCGCAAATCGAATACCTGCGTCGTCGCGCCGGTCTGCGGCTTGCGCGGCCCCTTGGAAGAAGCCTTGCTGGCCTTCCTCGCCGCCCTGGACGGCTATTCCCTGGCCGATCTGGTGGCCAATCCCGGCTCGATGCGGCGCATGAAGATGCTGCTCGCCGGTTAACCATCCCGGACGCCGTACAGGGATTTTCATTGGGCAGAATGCCGCAGGTACAAAAAATCTGTTGTATCCGGTGGTTTCATTGTCAAAATAAGTACTGAAAATACCCTTTTTGTGAAACATCGAAGAAAGGCCGGCGATGACCTTGCCGATACGATCCGGACAACTGGCGGAAGGCCCCAGTAAGCGGGCGCAGATCACCGCGGCGATCCAGGCCGAAACCGGGATCGACGAGGTGATGATCAAGACGCTGGTGCACCGGTTCTATGATGCCGTCCGCGCCGATGAGGTGCTGGGACCGGTTTTCGCTGCGAAGATCACCGATTGGGGACCGCATCTGGAGCGCATGTGCGAATTCTGGTCATCGGTCGCCCTGATGAGCGGTCGCTATCACGGCCAGCCGATGCAAAAGCACATCCCCCTGCCGATTCATGCCGATCATTTCGATCGCTGGCTGGGCCTGTTCGAGGTCGCCGCCAAGGAAGTCTGCCCGCCTGCTGCCGTCACGCATTTCATGGACCGGGCGAACCGCATCGCCGAAAGCCTGGAACTTGGCGTCGCCGGCATGAACGGCGTCATGCTGGGCAAGGGCGAACGCTACCGCCCCGCCGCCAAGCCGCAAGGCTGAGCCCCTTCGGGACCCACTAGTGTCCGGTTAAGCAAGCCCCCTCACCGGACAGCGATGAGCTGCTTGCGCGGGGTATGGCTGATGACGGGCGACGGCGCTTCACATCGCCATCCACAGTTTTCGCACAACGTCAACACCCTCTCGCTTGTCACCCTCGGACTTGATCCGAGGGTCCATGGCGGAAGCAGCGCGCGGTCTCTGATGACGATGACGGCCGAGCGCAATCAATTGCCATCCATCAACCGCCACGATGGATCCCGGATCAAGGCCGGGGCGACAAGCGCGTTTGTGGTTGATGTTATGCGTTGACGGTCGCGCGCGGATCAGGCGGTCGGCGACCAGGTCACGACTTCGCAGTTCTTCAACTGCCGACCGACCAGGCGATAGAAGAAGTCGCCATGGCCGATGACCGCGATGCGCTTTTCCGCGCGGGCGGCGATCATGTCCTTGAAGCTGGCGACGCGGTCGAGCAGGACATGTTCCGGTTCGCGTGCAAAGCCATGTTCGCAGAGCGGGCCGTCGACATGCCACCAGGGATCGCTGAGATGGGCGAAATCGAGCGTCGGGAAATCGGCGGCGAGATCGCGGACGCTGCGGCCGATATCGCAGCTGCTGTTCAGCCATTCGCGATGCAGGGCATCGACGACGATGGGTGCCCGGGTGCCGAAAATGCCGGACGCGGTCTGGATGGCGCGGGTGAGGGGCGAGGCGATCACCAGATCGAAGGGCTGGCTTGCCAAGGCTTCACGCGTCGCCGCCACCTGCCGGTGCCCGATCTCGCTCAGCGGTGCATCGAAATGCATCGGGTCTTCTCCCGTTGCTTCGTAATGCGCGTTGAAGGTCGATTGGCCGTGGCGGATCAGGTGAATGGTATCTGGCATGACTCTCTCTTCGATATTCTTCACCGTTTATATAGGCGGCTTTGGCGAAGATATGAAGTCGAAGCGGTGTCGTGTGCCGGTCAGGGCTGGTATGCCGGTTTGGCTACGCGCATAGGTTTTATATCTATGAATGTATACGCCCATCAGAATGCTGGATGGCGTCATGACGCGCGATGCTTCTCAGTGCCGCAGCTTTTGCCCCGCGTGCTTTGCCGTTTCCGGATTGCCGGCTGTCATTCCCGCCTATTTAGTCGCCGTCGTCGAGCGCGAAGATGCGCTGCTCGCCCTCGATATCGCGCAGGACATGATGGCCGAGGTCCAGCAACCCGCCGGAGCAGGTAGCGGCGAAAGTTTCCGAGACCAGCAATCGCCGGCCGAGCTTCTTGGTCAATTCCTGCAAGCGCGCGGCCCGATTGACGGCGGGGCCGATCACGGTGAAATCGAGGCGGGTCGGTGCGCCGATATTGCCATAGGCGACTTCGCCGACATGCAACACCAGGCCATAATCCAGCGGCGGCAATCCCTGTACCTGGCGCATCTCGTTGGCTTTGACGGCGGTCGCGCTGAATTCCCGGGCGGCACGCAAGGCGCGGCTGCAGGTCGCCTGGACGCCCGTCTCGTCGCCCAGGATGGGGAAGATGGCCAGCACCGCATCGCCGATGAATTTCAGCACTTCGCCGCCATGGCTGTCGATCACCGCGACCATCGGTTTCAGCCAGCTGTTCAGGCCCTCGATCACATCGGCGATCGAGGATTCTTCGGAAAAGCGCGTAAAGCCGCGCAGATCGGCCAGCCAGATCGCCGCCTGGATATGTTCGACCTGGCCAAGCTCGATCTGCCCGTCGGTGATGCGCTCGCCGCTGCGCGGCCCGATATAGATGTTGAGAAGGTCGATGGCGAGGCGGCGCAGCACATGGCGCTCGGCATAAGGGCTGAAGAGCTGGGCCGCGAGCTGGAGGTCGTCGAGCTGCTGTGCGGTAAAGCCGTCCGGTATCTGCGTCGCGAAGGAAACGACGGCGGTGCGCCGTTTTTCCAGGAAGGGCAGCGGGATCATCACGTAATCGGTCGCGCCAAGCTGCCGCAGATCCTCCAGCAGCGGCAGATCGGGGCTCGGCCGGTCCAGCCGCCGGCGGAAGATCTCGTTGGTTTCATCGACGATGCGCGTCGGGCTGTCCACATAATCCGACGATTGCATGACCTCGCTGCGCTGGGCGTCGCGCACGGTGAGGTTGTCGTCCTTCCAGACCAGCATGATGCCGACCTGTTCCGGGTGCAGCACTTCCAGCCCGAGCTGGCCGCGCCAGATCGGCAGGCCGCGCCGGCGCAATTCCGTGCAGAAGGCGGGAAACAGCGCTTTCAGATCGCGGCGTTCGAGCGCCGCCTGGGCGAGCCATCGGCCCAGCCCATTGCAGGTCTCGCTTTCCGTGCCCATCAGATTTTCCAGCATGCGGCAAGTTCCTGCGGTCAAGTCGGCGTCGTCAATGGGCGAACCGCATCGGCTTCAGCGCCGGCTCGGCTGTTCGAGGCGAACGGTAACCCATCAACCTTTCTACGATAAGGACGGCGGTTCTACTCGAAATATTTCACGTTGTTGTAGAACTGCCGGGAAAAGGGCTCCTGCTTGCCGAAATCCTCCAGCGCCACGAACTGCGTCACCTCGGGGCCACCTTTGGTCAGCGGAAAGATGCCGAATTCATAGGTGAAGGTGCCGCCATCCGTGGTGGGCGAAGTGATGTTGCCGAAGACCGGGATTCGTTCGTACAGGCTGATCTGGTAATAGCCATGCCAGTCTTCCTGAACTTCCGGCCGCAGCAATTCGTCGAGATAGCGGCCGGTGAAATCGATGCCGGAAACCCGGACCACGCGGGTACCGACCAGCCGGTAACGAATGCGGAAGGGATTAAACTCGGGTTCCGAAATGAGGATATTGGGCAACAGCTCTTTCAGCTCCAGCGGATCGATATCCCGCCGGTCCGGTATGTCACGTCCTATCCGCTTGCTTTGCCAATAATCGTGCAATTGCCGCACCAGCGGACTGGCCATGCGGTCCAGTTCACGCCAGCATGGCATTATCAACCCAACGACTAAGCATTATTCCCCACCAGTTCTATTTTTTCCTGCCGGCTTAGTTTGCCGGTGCCGGCAGCCGGCTGCCGCTGCCGTTCAACTTCCGGTACGCGGCCTTCCCCGATTCTGCCGCAATCAGTTTATCCCTTGTTGCAGGTGAGATACAGACAGAGGTTTTTTCCTGATTTTTTTCGTCGATTATCGGAAAAGCCGGGGAACGGGGTTGCGGATGGCGGTGTTACAACGGTGCCGGGGTTGAGGGCTGGGTGAGGCATGCGCGGTGAACCGGGAGCGCATCGTTCCAGGGCATGAGGCGATAACCGGATATGACGCGCCACGCATCAGTCCACCACGTGTCAGTCCGCCAGGGAAGGTGAATGTCGGATGACGCGAAGGGGGTACCATCTACGGGAGGGATAATCATGTCGCAGGCGACCGACTTTCATAGCGGTGCTTATGCCGATGGATCCTATCTGGATCTGACCGGCGGGACGTGGCATTTGCAGGATTCGCAAATGAAGGCCGGCTGGATCATGAAGCAGCTCAGCCGCCATCCGGAAGTGAAGATCAACAGCGTCTGCGAGATCGGCTGCGGTGCCGGCGGCATCCTGTCCGCCATGCAGACGCTTATGCCGGAAACGGCGCAGTTCACCGGCTATGAGATCAGCCCGCAGGCGCATGAGATGAGCCGGCAATTCGAGAATGACCGCTGCCAGTTCATCCTCGGCGACGCCTTCGCCGATCAGCGCCAATACGACCTCGTCATGGCGATCGATGTTTTCGAACATGTCGAGGATTGTTTCAGCTTCCTGCGCCAGACCCGTGAGAAGGCGCGCTACCAGATCTATCATGTGCCGCTGGACGTGCATGCCAGCGGCATCCTGCGCGGCAAGAATGCCTGGGACAGTTCAGGCCATATTCATCTCTTCACGCTGGAAACGGCGCTCAAATCCCTTGAATTCACCAATCACCGCATCATCGACTGGTTCCTCACCAATGGCGCCGCCGAATTGCCCAACCGCAAGGCGCGCACCAAGATGCTGAATACGGTCAGATATGCGATGCAGAAGGCTGTGTCGGAACGTTTCGTCGCCCGCCTGCTGGGCGGTTATTCCGTTCTCATTCTGGCCGAGTAGCGCAGGCCGAATTCCCTTCTTTCCCGCATCGCTTGCATGCGATAAAGCAAATGTGGCGGCCGCCGGTTCCGGCGGTCGTCCCTGTGCCCGTCTCTTTCGTCGTTTCAACTGACTCCGGAGATATCCGATATGACCATCAGTGTCGTGATGCTTCAGCCGCTGATCGCCTTGATTGCCGGCATCCTCATTCTCGTCATGCCGCGGCTGCTCAACATCATCGTCGCGCTTTATCTCATCCTGGTCGGGATTGCCGGCCTATGGCCGCATTTCATTCATTAAGTCATTCGCCCAGCCTGGGGCGTTGACCGGCAGGATCAGATGGCGTGCGCCAGGCGCGGCGTTGACGGCCTGACCGCGGCGGGTAAGCGTTCATACAGCAGGTTCTTGATCTCGGCGGTGATATCCAGCGTATTACCCTTGGTCAGGTCCTTGGCGAGTTCGGTCTGAATCAGGTGGCCGAGACGGCTGTCGATATTGTCATGCAGGATATCGAGCATCTGCGGCGGCGCGATGAGGATGAGGCGCTGGAAGTCGTCGCATCGCGCCGCATCCTCCAGGCGTTGCACCAATTGGCGGACGAACCTGCAGAGGATGAGCTTCGCGGCGCTCTCGCAATCCGATGGTGCGGATGATGCGGGGTTATACGGTTCCTGCGGCCGCATGATGCCGATCGCATTCACCTTGCCATTAGCAAGACACGACCAGACCTGCGCATAGCGCGGACTGGCGACGAGAATCCAGCTTTTCGATTTTGTCGTTGCCGCAGTCATTCATCACCTTTGCGCGTAAGCTCCGATAGCGGAGCGCGAAATGCAAAATGGAAAATGCAGCACAGGCGGCTTCAGCATAAGAACGCCGTTTCGCCCCGATGCCAAGGAAAAAGCTTTGATATCGTGAGACGGATCACAGATGACGATGCCATCTCCGCTTGGCGTTAATTTTATGACAATCCCAATGCTTGCGCCACGCATCATCTGATGTGCGGCAACCGGTTCGCCATAACGAAAATTAATTTGTCCGTTAATGCGCGAATGACACCGCCGCCTCCTTGACGGCCATTAGTTAGGTATGAAGACCGGCCTGATGAGATCGCGGTAGACCAGAATCGGTTGCGGCAGGATGGAAGCATCTTGCAAGGCGCGGCCCAGTATCAAACCGCCTTCAACCAAAGTTACCGCCATATCGGCCAGCCCGGTTGAAAGCGATGCCTTGCTGCGACGCGATCTTCACGTATCGGGCTAATGTGTTGGCCGTCACAGGAAATTGCCGAAATCTGCGAAATCGGGACCATCGATCGGCTGGTCGCAACGGCCTTGCCGCATCATGTTTTCAGTCGCGGGGACATGATGCGTCGCATCTTCACTTGGGAATGGAATCCACGAGATGAGCCTATATCGCAATCGATTGCCGCAATTGGCCGACAATGTGTTCCTGACCGATGGCGGTGGTGAGACCACTTATATTTTTCATGAAGGCAGGGAACTACCGTATTTCGCCCTTTTCGATCTGTTGAGGACAAGCGAGGGACGGGCATGGCTGCGCGGTTATTATGCGCGTTACATGAAGATCGCCAAGGCCAATGGGACCGGCTTCATTCTGGAAAGCCCGACCTGGCGCGCCAATCCCGATTGGGCGGCGAAACTCGATTACGACCCGGCGGCATTGGATGCAGCCAACCGGTCGGCGATCGACCTGATGTGCGCCTTGCGCGCCGAGGCGATGGCGGTAGAGGGGGCAAAACCTCAGCCGATCGTGGTCAGCGGCTGCCTGGGTCCGCGCGGCGACGGTTACGATCCCGGCAAGACGATGACCGCCACCGAAGCCGAGGAATATCACGGCGGGCAGGTGCAGGTGTTCGCCGGCACGCAAGCGGATATGGTATCGGCGATGACCATGACGAATGCCGAGGAAGCGATCGGCATCGCCCGTGCGGCGGCCTCGGCCGGCATCCCGGCGGCGATTTCCTTCACCCTGGAAACCGACGGCAAGCTGCCGACCGGCCAGAGCCTGCGCGACGCCATCGAGACGGTGGATGATGAGACTGGCGGCAGCCCGGCCTATTTCTGCATCAACTGCGCCCATCCCACGCATTTCGCAGCACTCCTCGCCGATGGCGGCGATTGGCTGCTGCGCCTGCGTGGCATCCGCGCCAATGCATCGAAACGCAGCCATGCCGAGTTGGACCAGGCCACCGATCTCGATGACGGCGATCCCGTTCAACTGGGCCGCGACTATCAGGATATCCGTCGGCAGGCGCCGTGGATCAGCGTGCTTGGCGGGTGTTGCGGCACCGATCACCGCCATATCGAACAGATCGGTCATTGCTGCGCTTCGGCTGCGGGTTAACGAGCCGCGTTAAACATCTTGAAACAACGGAACCGTCCATTCGTTGACACGAATGGACGGTTTCTGTTTGCATAGTGGTGTATCCTATCTCTCGAGTTCGCGCCGGCCGATGAAGCCGGAAGATGCAACGCGATGGAGGCGCAAGATGGCATATCATCGGCTGTCGGTCGCGGCAGCTTTCCTGGCGATGAGCCTGGCCGGCCCTGCAGCCGAGGCGGCAACGGTGGATCAGTTCGAGCTGCACACGACGGCGGACTATGTCGACATCTGCACCACGCCGCAATCCGATGACACCTATCAGGCGGCGATGGCTTTTTGTTACGGCGTCGCCGTGGGCGCCTACCAATATTATGCCGCTTTGGCCGAACAATCGCCGGACTATCGCTATGTCTGCCTGCCCACACCCCCACCGAGCCGGGCCAGCGCGCTCGCCGATTTCGTCGGCTGGATGAAGACCCATCAGCAATACTTGCCGGACAGGCCGGTCGATACCATCTTCCGCTATCTACAGGCACGCTATCCCTGCGGCCAGTAGGACGTGATGGAACCGAGGGAGGTAGAGATGACACGGTTGCATATACGGATCGGCCGGGCGTGGTCGCTTTTGCCCGCCGCTCTGTTGTCCGCGTCGCTGTTATTGAGCGGCTGCACCGGGATGAGCGACACGCAGCAACGCACGCTGACCGGCGCGGGGGGCGGCGCAGCAGGTGGTGCCCTGATCGGCGCCATCGCCGGCAATGCCGGATTAGGTGCCGCCATCGGCGCGGCGGCCGGCGGTGTCGGCGGCTATGTCTGGGATCAGCATAAGAAGGGCGAGGAATCCGCCTATCAGCGCGGCGTCGCCGAAGGCAAGAAGCAGTCGACCAATTAAGGCGATAAAGCAAGCTTGCGGTCCGGCAAGATGGCCGGACCGCGGGTTCTTTTGCTCGCCGGCGGCTCAGCCGCCATAGATATCGAAATCGAAATACTTCTTGGCGATCTTGTCATAGGTGCCATTGGCGCGGATCGCGGCAATCGCCCGGTTGATCTCTTCCTTCAGCTTGCCGTCGGATTTGCGCAGGCCGGCGCCGATGCCGAGGCCGAGCACCGGATCGCGCGGCGCCACGGCTTTCAGTTCGTAATCCTTGCCCTGCGGCGATTTCAGGAAATCGTCCAGCATGATCGACCCCGCCATGATCAGGTCGACACGGCCGGCGACGGGATCGGCATTAGGATCGTCCTGCTTGTCATAATGATCTCCGCCGGTCTTGCCGAAATATTACCGCTATCGGACGAAGAGCGTTTGCCTGCTGCCGTCCGGCCATCGCCTGGCGGAAAAGCGCCAGATTGATGCGGCGGATCTGCGGATGGAGAAATTCATCTCGCTCGGCAGCGAGGACCGGTCGCGCCAGCCGGTCGATCACATTTACGATGCACTGGGCATCCAACGGCACATCGTGCTGGAAGCCCATCTGGCGGAAACCGTCTGCACCTGGTGGCCGGCGGGATCGGCGTTGCCGTACTGTGGATGAATCATCCATCCTCTTCCCACGCCGCCGCCGACCTCGTCGTCCGGCCTTTTCGAACCCGCCATCTGGTTCGACATCTGGCTCAGCGTGCCGACCGATCGCGAACCCTCGTTGCTCACGCGTCGTTTCATCGCCACCCTCGACAGCGGGATGAAGCGCCTGGGCATGCGCTGCAAATCGGCATGAAGCAAACGCGTCGCGGGCGGGGGATGCTCGCGAAAGGGTGAAGGCGCGGTCGCGGCGGGATGACACAGCTTTGTTGTCATCATGATGGAACGATGACACGACTGAAAGAGTTGGGGAGGGTCACCTTTGTCGAGAGGGCCCCATGTCAGTTCCGTCGAAGTCGCCCGCCCGGGTAAAGGCGGTTTCCCGAACAAAGTCCGCTGCGCTGGCCAATGGCGGAAATGGCGTTGCCGAGACGAATGGCGACATGCCCTTGCCGACCGATTTCCGCATCGTCATCGAGCTTGGCCTGCTGATCCTGGCCATGCTGGCGGCGATGTATGTGGCGGCGGAAGTCATCCTGCCGATCGTGCTGGCCTTTGTCCTGAACCTGCTGCTGCAACCGGCGATGCGGGTCTTCGAACGCCTGCATCTGCCGCGTCCCATCGCCGCCCTGCTGGTGCTGTTCGTGTTCTTCAGCGCGATTCTCGGCCTGGGCACCGCGCTTTCCCGCCCCGGCAGCGCCTGGCTGGAACATCTGCCGCAATCGGTGTCGAAGCTGGAGGAGCGGCTGAGTTTCCTGCGCGAACCGATCGGCGTGATCCGGAACTTCATGCGGCGCGCCGAGGACCTGACGCAGATGGGGCCGCCGCAATTATCGCCGGCGGTCTCGCCCTCGCTCGCCGGTCCCGTCGGCGGTTCCAGCACTGTCGCCGATTCGGAAAATGCTGCTTTGGGGGCCGCCACGCCGCCGATCCCGGCATCGTTGGAAAGTGGCGCCTTGATGCACCAGATTTTCCTTGGCACCTGGAGCTTCGCCGCCGGGTTTGGCACCACCATCCTGATGCTGTTCTTCCTGCTGGTATCCGGCGATACCTTCTTGCGGCGGCTGGTGGAGGTCTGCCCAGTTTCAGCAACAAGCGGCAGGTGGTGGATATCTCCCAGCAGATCCAACGCGACATCTCGATCTATCTCGTCACCATCACCGTCATGAATGGCCTGGTCGGCATTGCCACGGGGCTGGTGATGTGGGGCTTCGGCACCGGCGATCCGATTCTCTGGGGTGTCGTCGCCTTCCTGCTCAATTATATTCCGGTCATCGGCCCGTGCTTCGGTGTCGGGCTGTTCCTGCTGGTGGGCGCTCTCGGCATCAACAGCATCTGGCAGGCCTTATTGCCGGCCGCCTGCTATCTGACCATCCACCTGATCGAAGGCCAGATCGTGACGCCGCTGATCCTGGCACGGCGCTTCACCCTGAACCCCGTCCTGGTCATCATGACGCTGGTCTTCTGGTTCTGGATGTGGGGTGTGATCGGCGCCGTGCTGTCGATCCCGATGCTGGCAATCGCCAAGATCATCTGCGACCGCATCCGCCCGCTCGCGGCGCTGGGGCACTTCCTCTCGGGCTGAGCGCCTATTGCGCCGCCGACAGGCCGCGCGGCGGCCGGCGATGTTCCAGCCCGGCGAATTCGACGAACTTGGTGGTCGATTGCCAGAGATAATCGCCATAGAGGAAGGGCGCGAAGGCCTGCATGTCCTTTAGCGGAAGGGGACTGATCACCGCATCAACGCGCGGCTCGTAAAAGAAGGGGATGGAATAGCGTTCCCGGCTCCAGCCGATCACGCGATGTTCCGTCGCCTTGATGCGCCCGCCGGTCCAGCGTTCCAGCAGCTTGCCGAAATTGACCACCAGGCTGTTATCGGTCGGCGGCACATCGATCCAGGCACCCTCTGGTTCACCGCCGTCGCGCCCGGCTCTGTCGCGATGACGTGCCTGCAAACCTTCCACGCCGTCCTGAGCCAGCAAGGTGACGAAGCCGGAATCGACATGCGGCGTGCCCAGGAAATAGCCGGTGCGGCCCTGATGCGTGACCGCAAGGCGCTCGCGCTGCAGATCGCCATAGGAGGCTTCGCTGCGCACCGGATAGCGGATCAGGCGGAAGGTAGAGATGCCGCCCTTGAAGGCGGCATCGAAAATCGCCTCGTCGAGGCCGAGACCACGGGCGATGGCGCGCATCAATGCGCCGCCGATCTCTTCCATGCCGCGATAATAAGCGGCGGCATCGGCGCGCCAGCCCGGCAGCACGCTTTCCGCCGGCAGCGGTGTCGCTTCGCGCAATGGATCGGCATTGTCGGTGACGGCATCGCCATAAGCGACATCCGGCCCCATATCGATGCCTTCCTTATATGTTTCGAAACCGTTCTGCAGCGGAAACCAGCCGCGATAGATATTCTGGTTCTCGGGCCGGAACTTCTGCCGCAACAGGGGACGGCGCTGCGCCTCGGTCAAGGCGAAGATGCGCTTCAGCTGCTGCAATTGCGCCGGCGCGACAGGGATACGCGCCGGCAGGCCGGTGACCAGCATGAAGCCGCTCTCGGATGCTGCCGTGGCGATGGCGCGGTCGGCCGCCTCACGCGCCGCCGAGGCGGCCGGATCGAACAGGGCGGCGATATCGATGCTGGGTATCATCTGGCGGCTCATGCGAATGGACCGATGCACGAAGCTTAGAGCGCATTATCTCCACTGCAAACGGCAATAAACTCATCGCCGGTTCACATAATTCGATAGCCGGCGGCGTCCATCGGGCTTCTGTTGCCGGCGTCGCAGAACGCCAAAAACAAACGAGGTTGTCGCAACCGTGCGATGATCAGCGGCGTCACTGTCAACACATACGCACAATGCCGGCCATCCCCCGCTTGTCACCCGGCCGTGAGCCGGGGCCATGGCTGAAGCCGTGTCGGATATTGGAAGATGATGAACCCGGCGCAACGCAGCCAACAATCTTCAGCCGCCACGATGGACCCCTGCTCAAGGCTGGGGGTGACAACCTCGTTTGTTATCGCGAGCCTGCGATGATCATCGGCAATCCCCACATTGTGCGCGCTCTTCAACATCGCACGACATGGCATGCCCTGTTCAAGGCTGTTTCAGTTCATGGTCACGGCATGCTTTGCGGTGCACCTTGCAGGCGGATGGAGCTGGCTTGCGGGCCCATCGGTCCCTCGGTGGTAGCGCGGGTCACATGCACCATCATGCCGGGCTTGATGTCGTCGAAGCGGCCATCGATCACGGCATTGCGGGTGAAATAGAGGCTTTCGCCTTCGCGGATTTCGACGAAGCCGTAATCCTCCAGCGGCAGGACCTCCCGCACGCAACCGGTTTCGCCGCTCCCTTCATGCAGCTTCACGTCACGGGCGATGACGCGCGAGACGTCTTCAAGCTGACGCTGTGCGGCATCGAAGGCCTGGTTGACCACGGCGAGAAAATCGCCTTTGGCGTCACGGCGTTCATCGGATTTCTTGGCAAAGATTGTGGGACGTCCTGGCACGTCCAGTTCGATTGAAATCCCCAGCGGTGATTTGGCATTGGCGCTTTTGCTGGTCAATTCGACCACGACGCGGCAGCCAATCAGGCGCGGAAAGAAACGTTCCAGCCGGTCGACGCGTTCGCGAATCAAGGTCTCGAGATGCGGCGAACTGTCGAGGTTTCTGAAAGCGATCTGCAGGGGTTTTTCCATCGGCATTCCTCACGCGCAAGTCAGAAATCGACGCATCCTGTCTTGCCGCATTTGTTCTATCGCGCGGCCGGAACAGGCGCGTCACGCATAAGCCTATCTTCTCTCGAACAGGATGGCCAGCATGGAAGTTCCACCAAAGGGCGACGGGCCATAAGACATCGTCATCGTCGCGCCACCGTTATCCGGTATCGCAGGCCGGCGAGAACCGGACCGCGATACCGCATGCGACAAGGTGGGCAATAAGCCAGCGAGATGACCAGCGAGATGATTTGTGACAGCGCTTATACCTTGGGCGGTATCACAATTGTGATGACACGCGGCATTTTGCCTCTTTAGAATCCCATATCGCCCATACCACCCATGCCATCCATGCCCGGCGCGCCGGCGGCCGGCTTCTTCTCCGGCCGCTCGGCGACCATGGCCTCGGTGGTGATCAGCAGGCCGGCGATCGATGCGGCATCCTGCAAAGCCGTGCGGACAACCTTGGCGGGATCGATGACGCCGGCATTCACCAGATCCTGATAATCGCCGGTGGCGGCATTGAAGCCGAGATTGTATTTCGATTGCTCCAGTAACTTGCCGACGATCAGCGAGCCGTCCTCACCGGCATTGGCGGCGATCTGCCGGGCCGGCATCTGCAGCGCGCGGCGGACGATATCGATGCCGGCCTTCTGGTCGCTATTGACCGGCTTCAGCGCTTCAAGCACCTTGCTCGCCCGCAACAGGGGCACCCCGCCGCCCGGCAGGACGCCTTCCTCGACGGCGGCGCGGGTCGCATGCAAGGCATCGTCGACGCGGTCCTTGCGCTCCTTGACCTCGACTTCCGTCGCGCCGCCCACCCGGATGACGGCGACGCCGCCGGCCAGTTTCGCCAGGCGCTCCTGCAGTTTCTCGCGGTCGTAATCCGATGTCGTGTCCTCGATCTGGGCACGGATCTGGGCACAGCGGCCTTCGATCTCCTTCTTCTTGCCGGCGCCATCGACGATGGTGGTGTTTTCCTTGTCGATGACGATCTTCTTCGCCTTGCCCAGCATCTCGACGGTGACATTCTCCAGCTTGATGCCGAGATCCTCCGAGATCACCTCGCCGCCGGTGAGAATGGCGATATCTTCCAGCATCGCCTTGCGCCGGTCGCCGAAGCCCGGCGCCTTCACCGCCGCGACCTTCAAGCCGCCGCGCAATTTGTTGACGACCAGCGTTGCCAGGGCCTCGCCTTCGACATCCTCGGCGACGACCAGCAGCGGCTTGGCGGATTGCACGACCGCTTCCAGCAGCGGCAGCATGGCCTGCAGGCTGGAAAGTTTCTTCTCATGGATCAGGATATAGGGCTCTTCCAATTCCACCCGCATCTTGTCCGCGTTGGTGATGAAGTAGGGGGAGATATAGCCGCGGTCGAATTGCATGCCTTCGACGATGTCGAGTTCGGTCTCCAGCGACTTCGCCTCCTCGACGGTGATCACGCCTTCATTGCCGACTTTCTGCATCGCCTGGGCGAGGAAGCGGCCGATCTCGCGGTCGCCATTGGCCGAGATGGTGGCCACCTGGGCGATCTCGTCATTCGAGGTCACTTTCTTCGCATGTGATTTGATATCACCGACCACCGCTTCGACGGCGAGGTCGATGCCGCGCTTCAGATCCATCGGGTTCATGCCGGCGGCGACGGATTTCGCGCCCTCCTTGACGATGGATTGCGCCAGCAC
This sequence comes from Rhodospirillaceae bacterium, assembly GCA_008012315.1. GTDB lineage: Bacteria > Pseudomonadota > Alphaproteobacteria > Dongiales > Dongiaceae > Dongia_B. The sequence continues at coordinate 13,634 of SSEL01000078.1, read as the reverse complement.
CGTCGCCGTCGTGGTGCCGTCGCCGGCGATGTCGCTGGTTCTCGACGCGACCTCGCGCACCATCTGCGCGCCCATATTCTCGAACTTGTCGGCCAGTTCGATTTCCTTGGCCACGGTCACGCCGTCCTTGGTGATGCGCGGCGCGCCGAAGGCCTTGTCGATCACGACATTGCGGCCCTTCGGCCCCAGCGTCACCTTCACCGCATTGGCGAGGATATCGACACCGCGCAGCATCTTGTCGCGCGCTTCAGTGGAGAATTTAACGTCTTTCGCAGCCATCTTGCTCTCCTTGTTTGCACAATCGGATTAAGTGGTCCTCACGGATGCGGAAACGGATGATCCGGCGGCAGCGTGCCGGCATGCAGCGCTGCCGGACCATCCGGCCAGGAAGATTCGCGCCGACCTGATCCGGACGACGCTGACATGGTGGGTTCCGCTATCGATGACAAGGGCGTCGCGCAACAATTTTGGCACTCCGGAGGGAAGAGTGCTATAGTCTTTGCGACGGTCATGCGGAGGTTCTCCGGCAGCCCATGCTTGCCGGCGCTTACGTGCGACCTGTGCACCGCCGGCCCGCCATTCAAGTCGGCCGAAACCCCGTTAGGATTCAGCGTCCTGAAGGCGAACGGCGCAGCCGGCCATCGCCAGGCGGGCATTGCGCGCCTTGACGCGGCGAACCTGTCTTGACGCGGCGAAGTGGCGATCTAAATCCCTTTCATACCGGATGTCGCAGGCCCCCGATATCGGCATCGGGCAGAGATCTGGCCACGCCGACGGACCGGCGACATCTCATCGACCGACATACGCACCAGAATGGAGGTCAAGATGCGCAATCTCATTCCATGGGGACGTAGCGACCGCAATATCCCGGCGCGAAATTATGGCGACGAGAGCAGTCCGTTCTTCTCTTTGCACCGCGAGATGAACCGCCTGTTCGACGATTTCTTCCGTGATGCCGATTTTCCTGGCATCGGCCGCCGCGGCGGGTCCTGGCCGCAGGTTGAAATGCGGGAGAGCGATAAGGACGTGACCGTCGTCGCCGAATTGCCGGGGATAGAGGAGAAGGATGTGGAGCTCAGCCTGCAGCAGAACACCTTGACGCTGAAAGGCGAGCGGAAGTCGGAAAGCGAAGGGGCGCTCTACAGCGAACGTTGGCATGGCCAGTTCCAGCGGACCATCCAGCTCAGCCCGGATATCGATCCGGAAAAGGCGACGGCGGTTTTTAAGAACGGTATTTTAACCGTCACTTTCGCCAAGCGGCCGGAGGCGCAAAGCACGACGAAGCGCATTCCGATCGGTAAATAATCGCCACGTCATCCGGCAGCCGCGCTCTTTTGGGCGCGGCTGCGCGATAGGTTCCGCGATAAAAGGTATTTTCAGTGCCGCTTTTGATCTGTTAGGCTCCGCTCATGGTACAGCGGCGCGGGACGCGGCCGTTCACCATGCCAAAGGACAGCGCTGCCGGGAAAAGAAAGATGACGGTCTCTGCCACTACCTCGCTCTACAATCTGGTCGGCGGCGCCGAGGGCGTGCACCGGCTGGTCGAGACCTTCTACGATATCGTGGAAAAAGAACCTGAGGGGCAAGTGCTCCATGTGCTGCATCTGCGCGGCAATGGCGTCGCGCATTCGCGGGTCGAGCAGTTCGATTTCCTCTCGGGCTTTCTCGGCGGGCCGCGCCTCTATGTCGACAGGCACGGCCATTCGGATGTGCGCGAGATGCATACCCATGTGGAAATCGGCACCGAGGCGCATGACGCCTGGCTGCATTGCATGGACATAGCGATCGACCGGGTCGGCCTGGCCGCCGATGTCAAGGGCCGGCTGATGGGACATTTCCGCCGGGTGGCGGCTATGCTGAAAAACCAGCCGTAGCCTTTTCGATCACGGCAACCGCCGCCGGCTCCTGGCCGTTGATCAATTGCAGCAAATCGCGCCGGGTGCGGGGCAGGGGACCGGATGCCGGCAGCAGGCCGGCGGCGCGCATCGCCTGGGCGATTTCCCAGATCAGCGGCGGGCGCATATGCAGGCGCTGGAGCAAGGCCGTATCGGCGAAGATATCCTCCGGCGCGCCATCGCAGGCGATGCGGCCCTCACCGAAAATGACGACGCGATCGGCCCAGCCATAGGCCATGTCGATATCATGGGTGGTGAGCAGGATCGCGGTCTCCTGGCCGGCGATGCGCCGCAAAGCCGCCATCAGGTGACTGACGCTGAAAGGATCGAGCCCGGCGCTGGGTTCGTCCAGCAGCAGATAACGCGGCTGCATGGCGACGATGCCGGCAATGGCGACCAGCTTGCGCTGGCCGAAGCTCAGCATATGGGTCGGCCGGTCGCGCAGATCCTCGATCCGCATCGCCGCCAACGCAGCGTCGACCTGGGCGCGGGCGGCATCCGGCGCCAGGCCCAGATTGAGCGGTCCGAAGGAAACATCCTCGAACACGCTGGCGGCGAAAAGCTGGTCATCGGGGTCCTGCAGGACGAGGCCGACCTGCCGGCGCAGATGGCGCAGCCCGGCCTTGTCGTAGCGGATCTCCTGGCCGTCCAGCCGCACGCAGCCGCGATCCGGCCGGATGGTGCCGTTGAGCAGGGTGAGCAGGGTGGTCTTGCCGGCACCGTTAGGGCCGAGGATGGCGACTTTCTCGCCCGGCCGCAGGCTGAGGTCGATGCCGGAAACGGCGGCGATGCCGCCCGGATAGCTGTAATCGGCCGCGACGATTTGCAGCATCAGAAGCCGACCCGGCCGATTACGGCGATGGCGATGACCAGACCCGCTGCGGCGCCGAGGCGCGCCAGCGACAATTTTTCCTCAAGATCGATGAAGCGCAATTCGCCGTCATAGCCGCGCGCCGCCAGGCCGGCTTCCACGCGCTGCGCCCGGTTGAGCACGCGCGGCAGCAAGGCGGCCAGCAGCAGGCCGAGCGAGCGCAGGCTGCGGCGATAGCCGTCATAGCCGAGGCGATTGGCCTGGGACCGTGACGAGCTTTCGACGCAATCCAGCGTCAGCCAGATGAAGCGGAACATCATCAAGGCGATATCGCTGGCCTCGGGGCCGATCCCGGCCCGGCGCAGCAGGCGCAGGATATCGGTCAGCGGCGTCGTCAGGGCGAGAAAGAGCAGGGCGCCGACACAGGCCAGGCTGCGCAAGGCGATGAAGCCGGCGGGCAGCAAGGCAGCTTCGGACAGGCCGAGAACCGGCCAGCCGTTTTCGGCATGCAGTGTGACGACCTGCGCCACGCTGCTGAGCGCAATGAAGCCGGCCGGCACGCTGGCGCTGTGCAGAATATCGCGGCCGGGAATGCGGGCACCCCAAAGCAGCAAGGCGGCGCAGCTCACGAGGACGACACCCTGCGCGATCCAGCCGGGACTGCACAAGGCGGCGATCATCATGCCGATCGCCAGCGCGGCCTTCTCCAAAGCGGGAAGGCGGCGCCAGCGATTGGTTTGGGCGTTGCGATCAATGAGCCGCATGATCCTGCGGCTTGCCCCCGGCCTCGGCCAGACCGCGCCGGCGGCCGAAATAATAGCCGAGCAAGCCGGCGCCGATCGCCGCCTGCAAGGCAAAGAGCAGGCTTTCGATCTCACCGCTCGGCGGCTCCCAGAGCGGTGCCGCCCAGGGCTTGTAATCGGGATCGAGCGCGGTGATGGCCTGTTCCGCCTGATTATCGGAACCGGCGAATTCGGCATCCTTGCCGTGATACACCAGCGGCCCGACGGCGAGGGCGATGACGGCCAGCAGCAGCCAGAGATTGCGCTTCATCATCACGCCGCCTTCCTGGAGAGATTGCTGAGGATCGCCAATTCGCCCTTGCTGTATTTCGACAGCAGGTTCCACACCACCACGGTCAGCAGGCCTTCGCTGATCGCCAGCGGCACCTGGGTGACGGCGAAGATGCCAAGGAACTTCACGGCCGCACCGACAATGCCGCTCGCCGGATCGGGAAAGGCGATGGCGAGCTGGAAGGAGGTCGTCACATAGGTGGCGAGGTCGCCGAGCGTCGCCGCGGTGAAGATCGCGATGGCGCTGCCGAGGCCGATCGCCTGGATGCCGCGATAGAGCCCGTAGGCGACGAAGGGGCCGACGATGCCCATGGAAAAGATATTGGCGCCGAGCGTGGTCAGGCCGCCATGGGCCAGCAGCAGCGCCTGGAACAGCAGCACGATGGCCGACAGCACGGTGGTGACGGTCGGCCCGAACAGCGAGGCGGCGAGGCCGGTGCCGGTCGGATGCGAGCAGCTGCCGGTGACCGATGGCAGTTTCAGCGCCGACAGGACGAAGACATAGGCGCCCGAGGCGGCCAGCAGCATCTTGACCTGCGGATGCTCGCGCACCACGCGGGTGATGCGGCGCAGGCCGACGATGACGAATGGTGCGGATGCGGCAGCCCAGCCGATGCAGTGGCCGGCCGGCAGATAGCCTTCCATAATATGCATGATCCCTCCGATGCATGTCCCTCTATCGCGCATCGGGGCTGATCCCTCCGGGCGGAAGGCCGGCGCCGACGCGACCAATGGCAGGTCTCCTGGCTCGCGGGTTGCTGCTTCGCATCGACCTTCCCGGCTCGCGCCAGTGGTACGCTTGGATGCTCGGCTATCCGCTTACAGTTGCGGGGGCAGCCACGGTTTTGGCCCCTTCTGGGTCGTCCGCACCGTGTTCCCTATTAATCCCCTGGACTTCAGCCGTCGGGGAACCATCAGTGGGCCGGATCATGCTCAGGCACCCCGCCGGTGTCAAGGCGGGCGGCGCGAAATCCTTCCGTTATATCCATCTCGCGGAACGCCAGGCTTGACCCCGGATTCATCGTAACAACGGCGCCCGGCTTTAACCATGGACCCCGGATCAAGTCCGGGGTGACAAGAGGGTATGTCGTCCGCGTGGTGCGAACTCGCCAGCATCGATATTGGGGGCTTCGCACAACGTCCGACGCAAACCAGCTTGTCATCCCGGACTTGATCCGGGATCCACGGCAACAACCGCGTTTGGCCTCGCCCATGAATCCCACCGGCGAACAAGGAGGCGTTTCCTGCCGGTTGTGGTTGGGTTATTGTCGCGCATGACTCCTTATCCCGGCCTGACCTATCGCTGCGACGATCTGACCGACCCGGCCAAGCGGGTCGCCTGGGTTGAGCTGCTGCATGAGATTTTCGGCATCGATCTCGGCCCCTTCAGCGCGCTCGATATCTGGCCGGCGGATTACCAGGCCTTTTCCTATCTCGACGGCGCGGCCATGGCGGCCAATGTCTCGCTGCGGCCGATGCCGATGATGATCGGCGGGCGCCGGGTGAATGTCGGGCAGATCCAATCGGTCGCCACCCGGCCGGCCTATCGGCGGCGCGGCCTGTTCAACGATCTGATGCGGCGCATGCTGGCCGAGGCCGACCGCCGGTACGAATGCCAGATGCTCTATACCGTCACCCCGGAACTCTACCGGCCCTTCGACTTCCGGCCGCTCACCGAGCATTATTTTCGCGGCCAGCTCGATGTCGCGGCCCTCGATATCATCGATGGTGCCGGCAATCTGCGGATCGAGCGGCTGGATATCGGCAGGGCGGAAGACCGGGCGATCATCCTCGATCTCTTCGCGCGGCGTCTGCCGGTCTCCGATCATTTCGGCCTGTGCGACGACCACGCGATCTTCATCGCCAATCTGCTGGCCCGGCGCGACTGGCATCTCAGCTTCCTGCCGGCGGAACAGGCGCTGATTGTCTGGGAACGGCGCGACGGCACGACCCGGCTGCTCGATATCGTCGCCGAGCGCATCCCGCCGATGGCGGCGATTGCCGCAGCACTTGAACTTCGCGCGATGACGGAGATCAAGATCCTCTTTCCGCCCGACCGCCTCGCAGGCAACCTGACGGCGGCGTCCTACAAGACCGACGACAGTGTCATCCTCATGGTGCGCGGCCCCTTCGCCATCGAAGGCACGGCCTTCATGCTGCCACCGACGGCGGAATCGTGAGGGCTGCCCTCACGCGGCGTTCTTTCCACAGCCACCAGGTCGATAGGCCGTAGGCGAGCAGGAAGGCGATATTGATGCCGGCGCCGTCGAGCCAGGTGCACAGCGGCTCCGGCATGAGATAGGGCAGGAAATGGCCGAGGATCAGCAGGGTGACCGGGTTGATCACGGCGGCGAACCAGCGCGGATAGAGGCTGCGGCCCAAAGCCGCCAGGACAGCCAGCAGCATCAGGCCGAGGAACAGGCCGGCGACCGCCGCGACATAGGCGATCAGCAGGACGCGGTTGAATTGCTGCCCCAGCTCCAGCAGGGCCGGATAGGCCGCCTCGGGTGCCGTCAGCATCGTCTTATAGACCATGCCGGTGAAATAGAAGCCGGCATGGCCCAGCGGCGAATAGGCATTGCCGCAGAACATCAGCAGGAAGACCAAGGCGGCTATCACCCGGCCGGCCGGTTTCGCCGCCAGATAAAGATGCCAGGCGGCGGCGAGATAGAACGGAATGGTCAGGTCGGAGACCAAAGCCCCGGCGGCCAGCCGCGGTTCCGATGCGGCCAGCATATAAGGCAGCCCGCCGAAATCGATCGCCCCGGCATAAGTTTGCAGCAACAGCGGATAGTCCGCCGCCGTCGCATGGGTGCCGACGATCAGCATATCGCCGATGGTCCAGCAGATCGCGCCGATGACACCGGCAAGGCCGGTGAGGCGGAGGATACGTCGTTGGTGATCTGTACCGAGCATCATGTTGTCTCGCTTTGCGTTGAAGTCCGGCCGGTGATCGTGTCGTTACTACTGCTGATCGACCCGCCTGCGATGACGGGCAATGACAACCTCGCACAGCACGCGACGCCGGCACCCTGCGCCGGTTTTTTTCACCCGTAAACCGTCGCCGTGGTCCAGACGCTGTTCGGCTGGCCGCGCAGGATGCGGCGCCGGGTGGCGCGGGCGATCAGCAGGAAGGCGAGGGCGCCTAGAATCGCGGTGATGTCGATCGCCGCCATCGCCAAGCGGCCACTCAGGATGCTGGCGACAGGATGCTGGCCGGTGACCAGGGCATTGCTGACCGGGATGAGGATGGTCGCCAGCGCGGTGGCATAAAGCAGCTCCATCGCCGCTTTCGGCGCGCCGCGCAGGAAGGCCCAGGCGAGGCTGCCGAGGAAGACGGCGTAATAGACGATCTGTTCCCAGAAGACGACCTCCCTGGTCATCAGCGGCAGCAGCTTCGCCGCGACGAAGGTGGCCGAGATGCCGAAACAGGCGCCGATGCAGATGCCGATCGTCGCGCGCGCCATCAGGTCGGTGTTGCGCGCCTGATCCGCCTGGCGCCGCTTGCGCCGGGATTCGATCCACAGCAGGTTGCCGGAATAGAACAGGAAGGCGCCGGCCAGGCCCAGGATGAAATACATCCACTTGACCGGCAGGCCGCCGAAGGTGCCGAAATGCGCCGAGAAGAAGCCGTAGAGCACGGTCCAGTTCGGCGATCTTTCGCCGGGGATCATGTTGTGCAGCACCTCGCCGGTCACGGCATTCAGGATCAGCCCGCCATTGCCGGCGAGATGGCCGGGCATTTGGCCGAAGACCCAGGCAAAGGCATGTTCATCGCCGATATTGTGGAAGGTCACGTCGGTGATCGACATGGCCGGCGCCAGTTGCCGTGCCCGCTCGATCAGCTCGGCGGCCGAGAGCATGGCGGCGGGCTTGCCGGCCGGCATCAGCGGCATGAAGGTGCTGAAGATGCCCTGCAGGATCTCCATCCCCTTGCCGCCATAGATCACCGCATTCATGGCGAGGAAGATGACGTCATGGAAGGCGAAGAGCACGCCGGTGACGGCGAAGATCACATGGAAGGGCAGGCTGAGCACGCCGATGACATTATGGGCGTCTTGCCACAGCCGTTTCAGGTTGTCGCCGATGCGCAGGGCGAAGAGGTCCTTGAACAGCGCGGGCAGGTGGATGACGATGCCGGAGATCAGCGCCAAGGCATAAAGCAGGCTGACGATGCCGAGCGCATAGGTGCCGACCGGTTCGGGAATGCCGGCGGTGAAGTGCAACTGGTTGACCAGCTCGGCGAGATTGCTGCGTTCGTCGCCGACGACCTGCAGCTTGCCCGCGGCATCGAGCCAGGCGGCATGATGCTTGTCAGTCGGCTGGTCCTCCCATTCTGCTTTCAGGATTTGGCCGTCGGTTTCATCGACATGCAGGGTCAGCATGCCCTTCGCTTCGGGATGCTGCGCGACCACCGCCTCGATCAAGGCCGGCGCCTGGTCGAGCATCGCCGCCGTCATTGGCTGGGCGGCCGGGGCGGCCCAGTCGTCGACCGCCTCGTGAAAGACCGTGATGGCCCCGGCATAGAAAGCGATGAACAGGGCCATGCCGGCGATCAGGCCGGTCCAGGTATGCAGGGTTTTATAGCGACGCAGGGTTTCCGGTTTCATGGCGGCCTATCCGGTATCAGGAGAGATGCAGGGCGATGCGCAAGGTGACGAGCGCCGCGAAGCCGAGGATGTTGCCGGCGACCAGCATGAGCCAGCTCCGCCGGTTCTCGGTGCAGGCGAAGTTGCCGGCGAGAATGACGATCCAGAGGATCGGCACCAGATAGACGATCAGCAGATAGCGATCCTCGATCTTGCCGGGCCCGATCAAGGCGACGATGCCGCTCAGCGCCAAAGCCAGCGGAAGACCCAGCAGCACGCCGCCGGCAATGCGTTGCAGCCAGTCAAGGCGTGTCATGGCAGGAACTCACAGTTTCTTTGCATTGGGGTCAGTGCCCTGTCGAATAGCCCCTCACCCCAACCCTCTCCCCGCAAGCGGGGCGAGGGAGTACCGTTGGAATCTCCCTCGCCCCTTTGGGGAGAGGGTTGGGGTGAGGGGCAACACATACTCAGCCAGGGTTGGTAATGGGTGATTGTTCGCATGGCGCTACCTCTCACGACCCCCGCCGCAAACTGACGAGATAGGGCAGCACCACGCTGGTCAGCATGAAGGCGATGGCGGCGGCCAGCAGGCCGGCGGCGGGGCCGTAGGCTGCGATGCAGCCATAGATCCCGGCGCCGGCGCAAGCCAGGCAAGGGAGGGCACCCAGCCGTGCCGGGAGGGCACGGCTGAGCAATCGCTGATGGTCGCTCATCAGGTAGGCAAGCATCGCCGCACCGATCAGCGGCAGCAAGGCAAGGATCGGCCAGGGCATCGCGGCCAAGGGCATGTCGGCGGCCGGCATCAGAAGCTCACGGCCAGGCCGATGCCATAGGTACGCGGCGCCTGGATGTTGAAGCTATCGTCGGCCCGGGTGGCACCGGGGAAGATTTCCACCGGCTCGCCGGAATCCAGCAGGTTCCGCACGAAAGCAAAGCCGTGGAGGCTCTTCCAGGTATAGCCGAGCTGCGCATTGATGGTCCAATAGGGGTCGACCTTGCCGCGCGGCGAATTGTCGATGCTGGAATAGTAGGATTCGGAATATTGCGCGTCGGCCGAGAATTCCAGCCCGCTTTTATGGCGATAGGTGCCGCCGAAATTCGCCGTCAGTGCCGGGGCGCGGGCGAATTCATTATCGTCGAGAGCACCATCGGCCTTGGTCACCTTGGTCTTCAGCAGGCCGACATTGGCGAAAAGCTCCAGCTCCTCCAGCGGCAGCCAGCGCGCGCCCAGTTCGGCGCCATAGGTATGGGCCTTGTCGACATTGACAATGATCGAGGACATCGAATTGAAGGCGAAGGGCACCTGCATGTCCTTGTAATTGGAATAGAAGATGTTGCCGGTGAGCTGCAGGCGGCCGTCATCGAGATCGGCGCGGGTATAGGCTTCATAGGTCCAGACATATTCCGGATCGAAGGTATAGGAGACGAAAGGCGGGTCGAAGGTGAAGCCGGCGCCGCCGCCGTTATAGCCGCGCGCGGCCGTGGCGCCCACGGTCCATTCATCGGTCGCATGGTAAGCGAGGCCGATCTTCGGCAGGAAGACCGTCTGCGAGGCGTTGTAATCGATCGAGAAGGGACCGTCCTGGCCGGTGCGGTCGCGCTTTTCGTATTCCACGCGGCCGCCGGCGGTGAGGTCGAGCTTGCTGAGGATGCCGAGCGTCACTTCACCATAGGCCGCCATCGTATCGGTCTTGTCGTTGAAATTGCCGCCGCCGAAGAGATCGATTTCTTCCTTCTGGCGGGCATTGAAGTAATAGAGGCCGAACAGGCCGTTCAGTCGGCCATCGGCGCCGGAGAATTTCAGGCGCGGCTCCTCGACGATCTGATGGCCGTCGATGGTGGCATTGCCGTCGCCCGGCTGGGCGTAGCGCTTCACCAGCACGTCGGTATAGGAGAAGGTGTTCTGCACGGTGAGATCGTCATTGACCTCATAGGTGTTCTCCATGATGCCGGCGGTGGTCTTCGGCCGGAAACGCGGCATGTCGGGGAAGGCCGCGTCCTTGTCGCTGATCGGACGGGCGACGCCTTCCTGCTGCGGGCCGTAATAGTCCTGGTGCTCCACCGTCAGCAGGGTCGAGAAGCCTTCCAGATGCTTCGGTTCGATCAGCACCTTGCCGCGCAAAGTGAGCGATTTGAATTCGTCGGAATCGATGCCGTTGAACTTGTTCATGTCGAGGAAGCTGTGCTTGCGGCCGTAATCGGCGGCGATGCGGAAGGCGAGCTGGTCGTCGACGATCGGGCCGGACAGGACCAGCGAGCCCTGGCGGGCATCCTGGTTGCCGCCGATGAACTGGCCGCCGGCTTCATAGTCCCAGGTCGGGTCCTTGGTCTTGATGATCATGGCGCCGGCAATGGCGTTGCGGCCCTGGATGGTGCTCTGCGCGCCGCGGAAGAATTCGACCCGGTCGACGTCCCACATCGAGACATTGCCGAAGATCACTTCATTGAAGCTTTCCGGCCGGCCGTCCACCTGCACATTCAGGCGCGGCCGGGTGCCGGCGAAGAAGGCATTGGCGCCCTGGGCCGGGCCGGTGCCGTCGATGCCGCGTACCGTCGGCGCCTCGTTGCCGGTGCCGGTATTGGTGACGTTGACGGTGCGGTTCATGACGTCGCGTGCCGTGGTCATGCCTGGACGGGAACTGAGCGTCGCGGAATCCAGCACCTCGACGCTGGCGGCCGTATCCATGATCGATCGTTCGACCTTTTCGCCCATCACCGAGATGGGCGCGAGCTGGATCGCATTGGCGGCCGGCGCGACGGCAGCGGCGGGCGCCGCCGTCGGCGCAGCGATCAGCGTGATCGACTCGGCGCCGACATATTTATAGGTGAGGCCCGACTGGCCGAGCATGATCGCCAGCGCGTCATCGACGCTGAAGGTGCCGTTGACCGCGACCGAGGTCCGGGAGAAGACCTGATCCTCGGTATAGAGCGCTTGGAGGCCGGTCTGGCTCGACAAGGCGGCGATGGCCTGGGGCAAAGGCTGGGCCGGGATATTGAAACTGTAGGTCTTGCTCGCCTGGGCAAGTTGCAGGGCCGTGGTGATGCGGGTGCCGGTCATGCTGCCGGCTGCCTGGCCTTGAGCTTCATCGGCCCGGCCGGCTTGCGGCTGTAACAGGAGAAAGCAGGCTGCCGTCGTCATCAAAAGCGCCGTCTTCCGGTTGCCAAGTTTCATTTTGTCCCGCCCCAGCGCGACAAAATCCCGCGCGCGGTTGATGCCGCGCGTTGCCGTAATCACCATCCGTACCCCCATTTGGCGCCCGGCCTTGCACCGGACACAAATCCCAATTGCAAATGCGAATCGTTCGCATTCCCTGATGAGACGACCGCCGACCCGGCAATCCCCCATCGGAAAATGAAAATTTTTTGGCGCGGGGAGGGGCAAGCCGACCTTCGTCGGCGGGTCCATGGTGAAAGTCGAGCGCGATGCTGGACAGGATGACAACACCGCACAATGCAATCGACATGCGTCGGTCGCCACGATGGACCCTCGGGTCAAGGCCGAGGGTGACAACACCGCTTGTTGTCTGCATCACGCGATGATCGGCCACGATGCCAAAGGTGTGCGGCGACGGGGCTCAGCTCATCAGCACCAGCAGGTCGGCGATATTGGTGACGTGCAGGCCGAGGGTGTTGCGCAGGGTTTCCAGCACGGCATCGGGGCGGCGCAAGTCGAAGACGCCGCTGACGGGCAATTGCCGGATCGCCGCATTGGTGATGACGATGGGGCCGTGGCGGTAGCGGTTCAGTTCCGCGACCACCGTGCCGAGCGCGGCGCGGTAGAAGACGATCTGGCCCTTCTGCCAGGCCGCCAGGCTCAAGGCGTCGAAGCTGCCAACCCGGCCGAGCCTGCCGCCATCGACAGCCAGTTGCTGGCCGGGCAGGAGATCGGCATGCATGTCGCCCTGGCCGCCAGTCGGCATCACGGCGACATGGCCGCGCGTGACGCTGACGATCATGCCGTCCTCACCCTTGTCGTTCTCATCGAGCCGGATGTTGAAGGCGGTGCCGAGGACGCGCACCGCGCCGGCCGGGGTCAGCACGGTGAAGGGGCGGCTGGGATCGGGCGCGACATCGAAATAGGCTTCGCCACGATACAGATGCGCCGTCCGCGCCTTGTCGCCGAGATCGATGGCGAGGGCGGTGTCGGTGTTGAGATCGATCCGGCTGCGATCCGCCAGCGCCACGGTCCGGTGCTCGCCGGTCGCGGTGACGTAATCGCTGCGCAGATCGTCGAAGCCGCCTTGCCAGCCCCAAACGCCGATGACGGCGGCAAGACAGGCGGCGAGCGAGCCGGCCTGCACCATGGCCCGCCGCCAGCCGCGCCGTGCCTTGGGACGCGCCGGCATTTTCATCCAGGCATCGGGCACGACCACGCGGGCGGCAGGCCGTACAGGCTGTGCCCGCGCAATTGCCGGTCTTGCCGGAGGCGTGCCGCCGAGGCTTTGCGCCGGTTCCCGCAAGGCATCCCACAGAGCCTGCGCTTCTGCGTAAGCGCGCGGATGCAGCGGATCCGAGGCGAGCCAGTCCTGGAAGGCGGCGTTGACGGCATCGTCGCAACCGGGTTCGCGCAACCGCGCATCCCAGATTGCCGCCGTCTCGAACAGCGCATCGGAAATTGCATCGGCAATGTCGGTATCTGTCATGTCGGCTCGGCCATATAGGGCGGCGGTCGCGAGAAATGGTTGAATCTGTCGGCCCAACTTCGCTGCCGTTATCTATCAGACGTCGGCCGGGCCATCCATCCCCCATCTCCCGCCGGTGATTATCTGCGCGACGGATGATGAATTTTCGGCGATCCCCTATCCGCCGGTTACAATATATCCGGTGGCTCCATATCCGTCGGCTCCTGGGCCTGCCTGACGCGCTGCCGGCAGGCCAGGATGGCCTTGGCGATATGTTTTTCCACCGTCTTCACGGAAATCCCCTGGCGGTCGGCGATCTGCTGCATGGTCAGGCCCTCGCCGCGATAGAGCAGGAAGACCTGGCGGCATTTCTCCGGCAGATCGCGGATCGCCGCCTGCAGCAGATGGAAGGCCTGCCGCCCGGCAACGACCTGGTCCGGCAGAGGCTGGTTATCGCTGATTGTCTGCGGAATCGGCTCGGCGCTGACCACTTCCTGCCGACGCCGGTCCTGGCGCAGGCGGTCGATCGCCAGGTTGGCGGCGACGCGATAGAGATAGGCGCGCGGATTGCGGATCTCCTCGCGCGGCGTATCGGTGACGGCGGTTTGAAACGGGGCCGGGCCGGCCGGGGCGGGGTCGGGCGG
>SSEL01000079.1 GCA_008012315.1 Rhodospirillaceae bacterium | reverse complement strand
GCCGTCGAAATCGTGATACCACGGGCCCGCTCTTCCGGCGCCTTGTCAATCTGGTCATACGCCGTGAACGTCGCACCACCGGTCTCAGCCAGCACCTTCGTGATCGCCGCCGTCAGCGACGTCTTGCCATGGTCAACGTGGCCAATCGTCCCTACGTTGCAGTGCGGCTTGTTCCGCTCAAATTTCGCCTTCGCCATGTTCTTCCAATCCTATGACCAGCTCTCAAGGCCATTCGGCCACTTAAATACCTAAAACCGCTTCGTCAGGCGTGGCCATCGCCATCGGCGTTTGGAGCGGGTGACGGGAATCGAACCCGCGTAGCCAGCTTGGAAGGCTGGAGCTCTACCATTGAGCTACACCCGCCCGTTTCATGCCGGCCCCGCCACCGTGCCAGCGCTCACCATCGTCAGCGCAGTGCCGATTGCCGAATGACCTCCACACGCAACGATTTCCGACCAATATCCCAGAAGCCAATGTTTTCAATGGCTTGGAACACCTGACGTTGTCGCCGTCCCGCGCTCGGGTTGGTTGGTGGAAGGGGTAGGATTCGAACCTACGTAGGCTGACGCCAACGGGTTTACAGCCCGTCCCCTTTAGCCACTCGGGCACCCTTCCAAACCATTCCGACCCCGTCCTGCGGGAGATGCGGACTTATGAGCATTTACCGTTCGGTGTCAACTTGAAAACACACGAAAAACTCCCTCTCGCGCCGTTTTTTTTGGCGGCGCGAAGGAAGCTTGCGATAACGCCCAATGTCGGCGAGATAATAGGTCCCATCATGAAACAGCGCAAGCAGAAGCCCGGTAAACTCGGCAGCCGTTCATCCAGAGGGCCACAATCCGCTGATCGCAAAGATAAATTTGTATCGGCATCCGGATCTGTCAAGGGCCGGCGGGATCGAGGGGACACAACTTCCGCCAGTTCATCCGGCAGCCAGGGCAAATCACGCCCGGCCGGTCCTTATCGGGTCGATCGGGAGGAGAAGGCGTCACGCCCATCCCCGCGGGCCGCGACTCGCCATCAGGCGGGTGAGGATTTTCGTCCTTCCAACCGGCAGCAAGGCGGCGGACCTCAGGGCCCCTATTGGCTTTTCGGCCATCATGCGGTTTCCGCCGCTTTGGCCAATCCCCGGCGCCGGATCCAGCGGCTGGTGCATCTCAGCGGTGAAGCGCCCCTTGAGGGGAGTCTGGCGGATGGGAGCCTGGCGGATCAGGATCCGGACCGCATTTTGCCGCCCTGGGAGCCGATCGACCGGCCGGTCCTGGAGCGGTTGTTGCCCGAAGGGGCAGTCCATCAGGGCATTGCCGCCCGGGTCGCACCATTGCCGGAGATCGACCTCTATGAAATCTGCGATCTGGCGCAATCCCGGCAGGAAGTCCGGCTCCTGATCCTCGACCAGGTGACGGATCCCCATAATGTCGGTGCGATCCTGCGTTCGGCCGCGGCTTTCGGCGCCCTGGCCGTCATCCTGACCGAACGCCATGCCGCGCCCGAAACCGGCACCCTGGCCAAGGCGGCGTCCGGCGCCCTGGAGGTTGTGCCGCTGGTGCGGGTCGGCAACCTCGCCCGTGCCATGGAGCAGTTGAAGGAAGCCGGCTTCTGGCTGGCGGGCCTCGCCGCCGAGGGACGCAGCGATCTCGCCGGCGCCAAACTGAGCGGCAAGGTCGGACTGGTCCTGGGCGCCGAAGGCCCCGGCCTGCGCCGCCTCACCCGTGATCATTGCGATCTGCTGGTGCGGCTGCCGACCAGCGGCCCGATCAGCCATCTCAACGTCTCCAATGCGGCGGCCGTGGCGCTTTATGAACTGGTCCGCGCTACGCCTGCACAAACCGCATCGGCGCAGGTCACATCGGAGGACTGAGCAGTCAGGAAGAAGTGATCGCCCCATGCCAGGCGGACTGATATCCTCCCCCGACCATTTCTCCCCAGCCCCGCAACAGACACGCATCGAGCGATCATGACATTCATTTCCCACCGCCTCGCCATCCTTGCCACCGGTCTTGTCGCGGGAGCCACGCTGCTTGCCGCCGCCACCGCCCAGGCCCAGGAGATCAGCAATACGCAGTCGGCCCTGGCCTATTTCAACCGGCTCGACCAGCAGAAGAAAGGCAGCTTCACGCTCGTCGATATGCAGCGGATCGAGAGCAAGGACTTCAAGCGCACCGACGAGAATCATGACGGCAAGCTGAGCCTGGAAGAATATGTCTATGGCATCCCCGAGGATCGCGAGGATGTCATCAAGCGATATACCCGCCGCTTCCAGCTTTCCGATGAAAACCAGGACGGCTATGTCAGCATGGACGAATACATGTTGTTCTGCGTCCGGGTCGTTAATCTCGCCGATGCCAATAAGGACGGCGTGGTGACCAAGGACGAATTCATGACGGTCGCCAGCGGCGGCGACGAATAATCGCCGCCCGCCAACCGAGCCATTCTCACTGGGCCATTCTCACCGGGCCATTCTCGGGCTATTCGCAGCAGACCATCCGCGGCAGAAAATGATCACATTTTGCCGGCGGGATGAGATGCGAATAGCTATCAATTGCAATATCCGCCTCTGCAACCTATATATGCGCACAGGCTGACCACCCGCCCGTGAGGGCGGAACGGAGACCCTGCGGACAGAAAAGACCCGCATCTTCGGGGCAGCACTTGATCGACCGGGCCATTGGATTGACTCCATTGGGTCGAGACCATTGGCCTCCGGTTTTGACCGAACAATCACCCAAAGGATGCAAGATGCTGCGCCTCCGTCGTTTCCTGCAGATCGCCACCGTCGCGACCCTCGCCATTGGCTCGACCGCTATCGGCTCGATATCCGCCGCTCAAGCGGATGACGCCGAAAAGGTCGTGAACATCTATTCCTCGCGCCATTATCCGTCCGACGAGCAGATCTATAAGCTCTTCACTGAAAAGACCGGCATCCAGGTGAAGGTCATCCAGGGCAAGGCTGAGGAACTGATCCAGCGTATCAAGCTGGAAGGCGAAAGCAGCCCGGCGGATCTCTTCATCACCGTCGATGCCGGCAATCTGTGGCGGGCGGAAGAAGATCAGTTGCTGCAGCCGATCAAGTCGCAGGAACTGGAAGAGCACGTGCCGGCCAATCTGCGCGATCCGCAAGGCCGGTGGTATGCTTTCTCCACCCGGGCCCGCGTCATCATCTATGACAAGAACAAGGTGAAGCCGGGTGAGCTCTCGACCTATGAAGAGCTCGCCGATCCCAAATGGCAGGGCGATATCCTGGTTCGCTCCTCCAACAACATCTATAACCAGTCCCTGGTCGCCGCGATGATCGACAGCATCGGCGAGGAAAAGACCGAAGCCTGGGCCAAGGGCCTGGTCGAGAATTTCGCCCGCAAGCCGCAGGGCGGCGACATCGAACAGATCAAGGCGCTGGCGGCCGGCGAAGGCACGATCGCCATCAGCAACACCTATTATTTCGCCCGCCTGCTGGCCGGCAAGGACGAGCAACTGAAGAAATCGCTGGCCCATATCGGCGTGTTCTTCCCCAACCAGCAGGATCGCGGCACGCATATCAATGTCTCGGGTGCGGGCGTCACCGTCTATGCGCCGCATAAGGACAATGCCGTCAAATTCCTGGAATTCATGGTGACTCCGGAAGTCCAGCGCCTGCTGACCGATGTCAATTTCGAATTCCCTGCCCGGCCGGACGTGAAGCCGGCGGATATCGTCGCCAGCTGGGGAACGTTCAAGGCCGACAGCCTGCATGTCTCGGCACTCGGCAAGAACAACCCCGAAGCCGTCGAATTGATGGACCGCGTCGGCTGGCGCTGATCGGCAGAACCACATCAGGAAGAAAGCCCCGATGCATCCCGCATCGGGGCTTTTGTTTTGCCGGCGGCACCGTCAGCTTCGCCGGGAGAGAGGTCGGCGGTCAGCGCCAGAAGATGACATAGCCGAGCAGGCAGGAAGCGATGCCGCCGGCGAGCGCGATATAAGGCAGCATGCCGGCCCGTTTCGGCCCCAAAGCGGTTTCGCCGCGCAGAATCAGGTCGCGCTGCATATGTGACGGAAAGACGCCTTTATCCGTCACGTAATGACGATAGAAGAAGAACGGGATCACCAATGCTGCCGAAACGAATCCCGCCAGCAGCGTGCCCTTGCCCCAGACATTGGCGCCGGCGCCGAGCAGGAAGGCGTTCACGTAAGCCAGTATCGTCCCCAGGCCGAGGAGCCAGTCGGGGCAGCGCCAGGGCCGCGGCACCTGCGGATTGTCGAGCCGGTGAATCCAGCCCGCATTGAGATTGAGAAAATTGAAGATCAAGTAGTTGCAATTGGAGACCGCGAGCACGAACAGGTAATTCGACATCGCCAGCAGGACCAGGTTGAAGGCAAGATCGGTCCACATGGCGCGGGTCGGCGCGCCGTGATGATTGACATAAGCGAGGTAGCGCGGCAGCCAGCCATCCTGGCCGCCCTGATTGAGCGTACGCGACGACCCCGCCATCGCCGTCATGATGGCGAGGATCAAACTCAACAGCAGCAACAGCACCAGGAGCTTGGTGATGATCGACCCGGCATTGATCATGCCGGCCAAAGCCAGGCCGATCCCCGATCCATCGGCGATGCCGGGATCCAGCATCTTCTGTGTCCCCAATACGCCCTGGAACACCACCGGGATGGTGATATAGGCGATGATGCAGATCAGCCCGGAAACAATGATCGCCCGCGGCATGTCCCGGCCGGGATTCTTGAACTCGCTCATATAGCAGACCGAGGTTTCGAAGGCGTAAGTCGACCAGGCGGCGATGAAGAGGCCGCCGCAGAACAGCAGGATGCCGCCTTTGTCCCAGGCGCCCGGGATGACCTGCCCGTCCTGCGTCGCCAGCGGCGTGAAGGGTTCGAAATTGCCCAGCAGCACCTTGCCCTGCAGCAACGGAATGATGCAGACGATGAACAAGGGCAGCAGCGAGGCGATGGTCAGCAATGCCTGAATTTGCGCCGTGCGCAGAATGCCGCGATGCTGGATGGCGAAGCAGACCAGCATGATTGCGGCCCCCAGCAGGAAGGTGGCGTTGATCCGCAGGGTGAGGCCTTCGGCGACGACGCCGAGATCGAGCAGCGTCACCTGCCAGGTCATGATCGACGATTCCGGCGCGAAGAAGATCGACAGGAGATAGCCGGCGCCCAGACCGGTGCCGATGGCGAGAACCGGTGTCCAGGCCAGCCAGTTGGACCACAAAGAGAGCGGCGCCAGGATCTGGCTGTAGCGGATCCAGGCCGTGGCGCCATGCACCGCCGTGCCGCCGGTCTTCGAGGGATGCAAACCGGCGATCTCGGCATAGGTGAAGGACTGGGCAAAGCCGAAGAGCACCGAGATGGTCCAGACCAGCCAGGCCGGCGCACCCACCGTGGCGGAAATGCCGCCCATCGAAAAGAGAACAAGCGCCGGCACGCCGGCAGCGACGAAAACGACCTGCGTCCAATTGACGTCGCGAACCATCTCATGCGTTGTTGCTGTTGTCGCCATCAGACGTTCCTCCCCTGGACAGCGATGTCGCTATCGGGCCGTCGATCCCTGTCTTTCATCAGCCATCATCGGCGGCCGCGACACACGACAAGCAGAAACGGAACGGGTGGAAATCAATCGTCATGGCCGTGGCTGATCGGCTTGCGGCAGATTGCACGTCATCTGCCATATCACCCGGTCCGATGTGGAGTATAAATGAAAGCGGCGGGCTCTACCTGTCTCGGTATGGTCCGAAATCGGCAAAGCAGCCCTTCTGGAATGGCATCGCTCGGTTCCGCTTAGGTGAGCGCACCTAGGAACATGGTGAGCGCACCTAGGAACATCAGGATATGAGGAGCGACGATAGGCTTAAGCGCCAAACGGCGCCCAAGACGGCGCCGTTGACTCATTTTCAAATCCGGAAACGGGTTGATCAGGCGGTCACATCGAGACGCTTGTCCCGGGTATCCTCGACCTTCGGCTGATCATTGACGCCCGGCACCACATCCGTGCGCTTCAGATCCAATTCCTGGGCTTGCTTCGCAGCTTCACGCTGGGCTTCCTGGGAATTGCCCGTCGATGCCGCCTGCTGCACACCGGCATTACGCGCCGCTTCGTAAGTGGCAGCGATCCCGATTGTTGAAGAAATATCCATCGCCATGCTCCTTTCGCACCGCCGATGCCCGCCTGACAGCGCCCCCATAATGCCCGGAAGTTGGGCTGGACTCTATGATCGGGCTCTCTTCTAAATGACCCGATTATACAACCGATACAAGCAGTTTCAGATCGGAATTTTCACCAAATTTAGGCATTAAGGTTAATATCTCGCAAATCCCACAGGCCGAGCCGCGGGTTTAGGGGAAAGCGCCGTCAGAAGCTGGGCGGCGAATTGGCCGACACCACTTCGCATTCTTCTTCGCCGATATTGCGGAAACGGTGGGGCGTGCGGCTGTCGAAATAATAGGCATCGCCCGGCCCCAGAACCCGGATCTGATCCCCGACCGTCACTTCGAGGCGCCCGCGGATGATGACCCCGCCTTCCTCGGATTCGTGACTGAGCATCTGTTCCCCGGTATCAGCGCCGACGGCATATCGCTCGTGCAGGATCTGGATCGCCTTGCCGGTCATATCGCGCCCGACCTGGCGATAGGAAATCTGCCCGCCGGCCAGCTCAACCAGATCCTTCGCCGTGTAATAGATCTGCGGCCGCGGCGGCGCCTCCATGGCAAAGAATTCCGCGAGCGAGATCGGGAAGCCCTCCAGCAGCTTCTTCAGCAGGCCGACCGATGGCGAGGAGCGATTCTGCTCGATCATCGAGATGATGGCATTGGAGACGCCGGCACGCTTTGCCAGCTCGCGCTGCGACAGGTTATGCGATTCCCGCAATGACTTGAGCCGGGCGCCTAGATCGAAGCCGTCACTATCGGTGACCGTCATGCATAATCCTCTCTATGAGCGCTCAATATACTAAGCACCCCACCTAACCGCAATGTGTGCAGTGCCGCAAATTCATAAATTTTACGGTAAGCGCAATAAACAGGTTGATCCAAACTTGTTTACTTTACTGAACATTGCTAGTGTGCCGCGATCTTCACCAGCCTCTATGGGGTATCCAATGTCAGCTCAAGCCGCCGCCTCGTTCGAGCCCAGCCCGAACAATATGGAAGCCTTCTGGATGCCGTTCACGGCAAACCGGCAGTTCAAGTCGCAACCGCGCCTCTTCGCCAGCGCCGAGAACATGCACTACACGACGATCGAGGGCCGCAAGGTGCTGGACGCCACAGCCGGCCTGTGGTGCTGCAATGCCGGCCACGGCCGCAAGAAGATCGTCGACGCGGTTTCGAAGCAGATCGCCAATCTCGATTACGCCCCGGCTTTCCAGATGGGCCATCCGATGGCGTTCCAGCTGGCGTCGCGCCTGGCGGCGATGATGCCCGGCGATCTCGATCACGTCTTCTTCACCAATTCCGGCTCGGAATCGGTCGATACCGCCTTGAAGATCGCCATCGCCTATCATCGCGCCAAAGGCCAGGGCACCCGCCAGCGCCTGATCGGCCGCGAACGCGGCTATCATGGCGTCGGTTTCGGCGGCATTTCGGTGGGCGGCATCGTTTCGAACCGCAAGGTCTTCGGCTCGCTGCTGAACGGCGTCGACCACTTGCCGCATACCTTCAATCTGAAGGAACAGGCTTTCAGCCGCGGCCAGCCGGCCTGGGGCGCCCATCTTGCCGATGACCTGGAACGCATTGTCACGTTGCACGACGCCAGCAATATTGCCGCCGTCATCGTCGAGCCGGTCGCCGGATCGACCGGCGTCCTGATGCCGCCACAGGGTTATCTGCAGAAGCTGCGCCAGATCTGCGACAAGCACGGCATCCTGCTGATTTTCGATGAGGTCATTACCGGCTTCGGCCGCCTCGGCAAGGCCTCGGCAACGGAATATTTCGGCGTGCAGCCGGATATCGTCACCGCCGCCAAGGGCCTGACCAGCGGCACCATCCCGATGGGCTGCGTCTGGGTGCGCAAGGGCATCTATGACGCCTTCATGGAAAGCGCCGCCGAGAACATGATCGAACTGTTCCACGGCTATACCTACTCGGCCCATCCGGTGGCCTGCGCCGCCGCTTTGGCGACGCTCGACATCTACAAGGAAGAAGACCTCTTCAACCGCGCCAATGCGCTGGCACCCTATTGGGAAGAAGCCGTGCATGGCCTGAAGGGTATCAAGAACGTCATCGATCTCCGCAATCTCGGCATGATCGGCGCGATCGAGCTGGAACCGATCCCGGGCAAGCCGACTGCGCGCGCCTTCGATGCCTTCCTGAAGTGCTACGAAAAAGGCCTGCTGATCCGCACCACCGGCGACATCATCGCGCTGTCGCCGCCGCTGATCGCGGAAAAGAGCCATATCGACCAAATCTTCGACATCCTGTCCGGCGTCCTGAAGACCCTGGACTGATCCCAACCATTTTCATGAGCCGTGTCTGCGGGCCATTTCGGCCCGCAGACCACATCTAGGAGTGACTACCATGCTCATTGGCGTGCCCAAGGAGATCAAGAATCACGAATACCGCGTCGGTCTGGTGCCGTCATCGGTCCGTGAACTGGTTCATCACGGTCACAAGGTGATCGTCCAAGCCAATGCCGGCGCCGGCATCGGTTTCAGCGACAAGGATTACAAGGCCGCCGGCGCCTCGATCGTCGGCACCGCCGAACAGGTCTTCGCCAAGGCCGATATGATCGTCAAGGTGAAGGAACCGCAGCCCAAGGAATGCAAGATGCTGCGCAAGGGCCAGCTTCTGTATACCTATCTGCACCTGGCGCCGGATCCGCAGCAGACCGAAGGCCTGATCAAGTCGGGCGCCACCGCGATCGCCTATGAAACCGTCACCAATGCCCGCGGCGGCCTGCCTTTGCTGGCGCCGATGTCAGAAGTCGCCGGCCGTATGTCGGTTCAGGTGGGTGCGCATTACCTGGAAAAGGAACCCGGCGGCGCCGGCATTCTGCTGGGCGGGGTGCCCGGCGTGAAGGCAGCGAATGTCGTCGTGCTCGGCGGCGGCGTTTCCGGCACCCATGCGATCCGCATGGCCATGGGCATGGAAGCCCAAGTGACGGTCATCGACCGCTCGCTTGACCGCCTGCGCCAGCTGGACGAGATGTTCGGCTCGAAGCTCAACACCATCTATTCGACCGTCGATGCCATCGAGCATTACGTCACCGATGCCGATCTCGTCATCGGCGCGGTGCTGATCCCCGGCGCGGCGGCGCCGAAGCTGGTCACCCGCAAGATGATCAAGGCGATGCGCAACGGTTCGGTGGTGGTCGATATCGCCATCGACCAGGGCGGCTGCTTCGAAACCAGCCATGCGACGACCCATGCCGATCCGGTCTATGTGGTCGACGGCGTGACCCATTATTGCGTCGCCAACATGCCGGGCGCGGTTGCCCGCACCTCCACCTTCGCGCTCAACAACGCCACCCTGCCCTTCGCCATCGCCTTGGCGAACAAGGGCTACCGGAAGGCGCTGGCCGATGACGCGCATCTGATGGAAGGCCTCAACGTCCATGACGGCAAGGTCACCTACAAGGCCGTTGCCCAGGCCTTGAAGTTGAAGTTCACCGCGCCGCAGGAAGCCCTCGGCCTCTGAACCAGCGCGAATTCCAAGGCAAACGGCGAGGCTTCGGCCTCGCCGTTTTCGTTTGGGCCGCTCCATCACAAGCTTGTGCCCCTGATCCCTCTTGCAGCTTGCCCGCAAAGCTCCCGATAATGGCGGTTATATCCACTTTCGAGAGTGTCACATGAACCGCCTGCTGATTCCCGTCCTGACCGCCAGCATGATCGCTCTGGCAGCCTGCGCCCAGACCGTCGGCGACGGGAACAGCGATGCAACCAGAATCGCCGCCAGCAATCCCGCTTTGACCGGCGGTGAGCTGAAAGGCACGCGCTGGCGCCTGATGAGCTATGGCACCTATTCCGCACCGGAACATGTCATCGACGATCTGCAGAATGTCGCCTTCCTGCAATTCGATGCCAAGGACCAGCGTTTCGGCGGATCCACCGGCTGCAACCGTTTCTTCGGCAACTATCGCCAGATCGGCGATGCCGAGCTTGCCATCGGCCAGATGGGATCGACGCGCATGGCCTGCCTGGGGCAATTGGCGCAGCAGGAGCGCGAGGTGCTCGACCTTCTCAGTCATGCCACGGCTTATGGCGTTGCCGAGGACCAGCTGACCATCGCCACCGCCGATGGCCGCAGCCTGACCTTTGCCGCCGTCGGACCCGATACGCAGCAGAGCTATCATTGTGACGGTGGCGAGAAGCTTGATACCACCTATAGCCCACTGACCGGCCAGTTGGTGCTGCGGCGCGGCGACGGCACGACCGCCACCCTGCTGCCCGAACTCAAGGCCGACGGCGCTTCCTTCGCCAACGACTCCTACCGCTTCTGGAGCAAAGGCGATGGCGCGTTATTCGAAGATCTGACCACCGCCAGCCAGCAGCAATGCCGACGCGAGGCAAGTGCGCAATAATCCGTCGGATATCTCCCTTGCAAATTTGCCGGTCTTGCTCCAAGCCCCTGCGCAGCCAGGGAAATTCCGGATAATCGACGATTAGCGCGTCATCGGATGCGACTTTCCGGGCTGGCCGCTTAGACAAATGCCTTTCTGTTGGCTAGTCTGGGCACGCAATTCACCGGCAGGCAGCCGGTGGAAAGAAACTGTTTTCGTGTGTGTCATGAAGTATCTCGACGAATGGATTGCCGAGCGCAACGTCGATGAGGTTGAATGTTTAGTACCGGATTTGAACGGTATTCCCCGCGGCAAGATCCTGCCGGCGGGCAAGTTTTTAAAGGGCGTCAAGGATCACAGCCTGCGCCTGCCGATGAGCATTTTCCTGCAGACCGTCACCGGTGAATATCCCGATGTTGACGATGACGATATCGGATCGGACGAAGATCCCGACATCTATCTGAAGCCGGACCCCGATACGATCCGCCTTGTCCCCTGGTACAAGAATCCGACCGCCCAGGTCATCCAGGATGCCTATTACGAAGATGGCCGCCCGGTGGAAATCGCCTCGCGCGAAGTGCTGAAGAAGGTCCTGGGCCTCTATGAGGACAAGGGCTGGAAGCCGGTCATCGCGCCGGAGCTGGAATTCTTCCTGGTGCAGGTCAACACCGACCCCGATCTGCCGCTCCTGCCGCCGATCGGCCGTTCCGGCCGCCCCGAGAGCGGCAGCCAGGCTTATGGCATCGACGCGGTCAATGAGTTCGACCATATCTTCGAGGATGTCTATAAATTCTGCGAACTCTCCGGCATCGATGTCGATACGCTGACCCATGAATCGGGCGCGGCGCAGATGGAGATCAACTTCAATCACGGCGACCCGCTGGAACTGGCCGACCAGACCTTCCTGTTCAAGCGGACGGTCCGACAGGCGGCGATGAAGCATAATGTCTACGCTACTTTCATGGCGAAGCCGCTATCGAACCAGCCGGGCAGCTCGATGCATATCCACCAATCGGTGGTCGAGCGGCGGAGCGGCAAGAACCTGTTCGCCGACAGCAAGGGACGCGACACGGCGCTGTTCCGTCACCACGTCGCCGGCTTGCAGCGTTACCTGCCGCATGTCGTGCCGATGCTGGCGCCGAATGTGAACTCCTATCGCCGTCTGCGGCCGCGTTTCGATGCCCCGATCAATGTGCAATGGGGCATCGACAACCGCTCCTGCGGCCTGCGCGTGCCGATCTCGAATTCCTCCAGCCGGCGCATTGAGAACCGGCTGGCCGGGGCCGATGCCAATCCTTACCTGGCCATCGCCGCCTCACTGGTCTGCGGCTACCTCGGCATGACGGAACGGTTGAAGCCGACCAATCAGATCCAGGGATCGGCTTATCGTATGGCCCACACCCTGCCGAAGACGGCGAACGAGGCGCTGCATAAATTCAGTGCCTGCAAGCCGATCAAGGCCTTGCTCGGCGAACGCTTCGTTAAGGCTTTGTCGATCGTGAAGCTCACGGAACTGGAAGCTTATGCCAATGTCATCAGTTCCTGGGAACGCGAACACCTGTTGCTG
Organism: Rhodospirillaceae bacterium; assembly: GCA_008012315.1. Classification (GTDB taxonomy): domain Bacteria; phylum Pseudomonadota; class Alphaproteobacteria; order Dongiales; family Dongiaceae; genus Dongia_B. The sequence goes on along the minus strand of SSEL01000079.1, from coordinate 16,315 downwards.
AACGTGTAAGGTTGCCGCCTGTGATGGTGCAGGCTGCCCTGTTGCAGCCTGATGGGGGCTTTGCTACGCTCCTGGCATGGCTGAGAACCGCACGCATTATCTGACGCGCATAGCACCGATCGATCGCCAGGACGCGATCGATCGGTGTGTCATTTGCGGCCCCGCCCGCAGCCTGCGCTCGGAACGGCTGATTCTGACGGCCCGGATCAATTTCAATCCCTAATTTCGCTTCGCGGCATCGGCTGGAGATTTTTCGGCCAAAGATTCTTTATGGGCTCGCGGACCGTGGCGATACGGCGAGGGCCCATCTGACCTATTTTGTTTCAAGGATGAGATCATGACCGCACAGCCAAAGCGCAACAGCACGACCGAGTGGCAAGCCCAGGACCGCCATCACATCCATCCCTTCACCGACAATGCGCAATTGCACGGTATCGGCAGCCGGGTGATCGCCAAGGCGGAAGGCACCTATCTGTGGGATTCCGAGGGCGAGCGCCTGCTCGACGCCTTTGCCGGCCTGTGGTGCGTCAATGTCGGCTATGGCCGCAAGTCGATTGCCGATGTCGCCTATAAGCAGCTCCAGGAACTGCCTTATTACAACACCTTCTTCAAGACCACCCATCCGCCGGTCGCCGAGCTGTCGAAGCTTCTGGTCGACATGACGCCGAAGCAGTTCAACAACGTCTTCTACGGCCAGTCGGGTTCGGATGCCAACGACACCATCGTCCGCATGGTGCGCACCTATTGGAACCTGAAGAAGCAGCCGAAGAAAAAGACCATCATCAGCCGCATCAACGGCTATCACGGCTCGACCATGGTGGCGGCTTCGCTCGGCGGCATGAATTACATGCATGAACTGGCCGACCTGCCCTTCCCCGGCTTCGTGCATATCCGCCAGCCTTACTGGTATGGCGAGGGCGGCAACAGCACGCCGGAGGACTTCGGCAAGCTTTGCGCCAAGGCGCTGGAAGACAAGATCCTGGAGCTAGGCGCCGAGAATGTCGCCGCCTTCATCGGCGAGCCGATCCAGGGCGCCGGCGGCGTCATCATCCCGCCGCAAACCTATTGGCCGGCGGTGCAGGAAATCTGCAAGAAATACGATCTGCTGCTGATCGCCGATGAAGTGATCTGCGGCTTCGGCCGGACCGGCCATTGGTTCGGATCCGAGTATTTCGGCATCGAGTCCGATTTCATGACCATGGCCAAGGGCATCACCTCCGGCTATATGCCGCTTTCCGCCATCATGGTTTCCGACCGCGTTGCCGATGTGCTGAACAGCGGCATCGATTTCAGCCACGGCTATACCTATTCCGGCCATCCGGTTTCCTGCGCCGTGGCGATCGAGAACATCCGCATCATCCGCGAGGAGAAGCTGGTCGAGCGGGTGCATGACGAAACCGGCCCCTATCTCACCAAGCGGCTGCAGGAACTGCTCGACCATCCGCTGGTCGGCGAGGTCCGCAATGTCGGCCTGATGGGCGGCATCGAACTGGTGAAGGACAAGAAGACCCGCAAGACCTTCGAGCCGGTCGGCGATACCGGCACGATCTGCCGCGATCACTGTTTCCGTCTCGGCCTCGTCATGCGGGCGACCCGCGACACCATGCTGATCTCGCCGTCTTTGACCTGGACCAAGGGCAATATCGACGATTTCATGAAGCTGACGAAAGAAGCCTTGGACCTGACCGCCAAGGATGTCGGCCTCTAGAGTCGGATTCACATCTTTGACGGAAGTAAAATGCTTCCGTCAAAGACGATCGCGCTCTAAGCCGCGACACGAATAGCCAACAAAAAAAACCCCGATGTGTGATCGCATCGGGGTTTTTGCTATCAGAAAAGAATTGCAAGGCTGAGTTCCAGGTCTATTCTATCCGGATCAATCGCAAAGCTTCCTTCCTGACAGCTTCCTCTTATTTCCCTTCTTTCGCTTGAGTCCCCCTCAATCCCGGCGGCAGTTCGTTGCCCGTTGCTCTGCCTTGGAGGTGATTGGTGCCGCGTCTTCTCTCTTTATGCGCCGTCGCTGCGATCAGCCTGTTTTCCGCCCTTCCGCTGCGGGCGGACACTTTGCCGGTACCGCCCAATCTCATCGCCTTCGACAGCATCGAGGGCGAGAAACTGCTGCTCGGCGCCGAAGCGACAAAGGCCTATTTCAGCCTGAGCGAACAATTCGTCACGCAGCGGAACCAGGCCTTCTGCGGTGTCGCCTCGCTGGTCATGACGCTGAATGCCTTGAAGGTGCCAGCCCCGGCATCGAAAGAACTGGCGCCCTTCAAAGCCTTCGATCAGTCGAATATTTTCACCCCGCAGACCGAAGCCGTGCTACCGCGAAGCGGGATCGAAAAGCACGGCATGACATTGGATCAATTCGCGAGCCTGGCCCAGGCAGTCGGCCTCAAAGCCGAGATGCATCACGCATCCGACACAACCCTTGCCGAATTTCGCCGCCGCGTCCGGGCGCGGCTGGAGGTGGCGGGGCAATATGTCATCGTCAATTATTTGCGCTCGGCGCTGGGCCAGCAGAAAGGCGGGCATATCTCACCCCTGGCGGCCTATGATGCCGATAGCGACCGGTTCCTGATCCTGGATGTGTCGCGCTATAAATATCCGCCGGTCTGGGTAACCGCTTCAGATCTTTTCGCGGCAATGAACACGCCGGACCACGACAATGGAAATCGCAGCCGCGGCTTTGTCGAGCTCAGCCGATGACGCGTGAAAGCCAGCCCGTCTCACCGCCCTTAAAAACTTTCGGCCTATTGTCAAAAACCCGAAGCACCCTTATGGGAAGCTTCGTCCTGGATCGATCCTCGGTGGAGAAGAGAATGCGGAAATTCCTTGTCACGGCCGCTTTGATGATGTCGACCTTGGCCGCGAGCTCCGCCGCGCATGCGGGTTACCGGCTCACCATCCTGCATTTTAACGACTTCCATTCGCGCATCGAGCCGATCAACAGATTTGACGCCACCTGCTCGACGACGGAACCGAGCAAGCTCACCTGTTTCGGCGGTGCCTCGCGGCTGAAAGCGGCGATCGACCAGCAGCGAGCCGCCCTCAAGGGCAAAGACGTCCTCCTGCTCGATGCCGGCGATAACTTCCAGGGCTCGCTCTTCTACACCACCTATAAAGGTGCCGCCGAGCTTGAATTCCTCAACGACATGAAGCTCGACGCCATGACCGTCGGCAATCATGAATTCGATGACGGCGAAACCGCCCTGGCGCCCTTTCTCGACAAGGCCCGGTTTCCCGTGCTGGGCGCCAATGTCGCGACCGATGCGGCATCGAAACTCGGCAACCGCATCAAGCCTTTCGTGATCCTGGAACGCGGCGGCCAGAAGATCGGTATCATCGGCGCGGTCACCAACGACACGCCGCAATCTTCCTCGCCCGGCCCGCATGTGACGATCACTGACGATGCCAAGGCGATCGAAGCCGCGGCAGACCAGCTTAAAGCACGGGGCGTCGACAAGATCATCGCCCTCACCCATGTCGGCTATGCACGCGATATGGCCGTCATCGCCAGGATTCCCGGCATCGATGTCGTCGTCGGCGGCCATTCGCATACCCTGTTGTCGAACCGCGATCCGAAAGCGGCCGGCCCCTATCCCACCTTGGTGAAGAATCCCGGCGGCTCTGATGTGCCGGTGGTGACTGCCGCCGCTTACGGCAAATATCTCGGCAAGATCACGGTGACGTTCGACGACCGGGGCGTCGTCAAATCGGCCAAAGGCGATCCGATCCTGCTCGACGCCAGGATTCCGGAAGACCCGGCGATGAACGCGCGCATCCGGGAGCTTGCCAAGCCGATCGAAAAGATGCGCCGGCAGGTCATCGGTTCGACCGGCGCCGTGATCGACGCCACCCGATGCCGCAAACAGGAATGCAGCATGGGCAATCTCGTCACCGATGCCATGCTCGACCGGGTCAAAAGCCAGGGCATCGACATCGCCATCGAGAATGGCGGCGGTCTGCGCGCCTCGATCGGCGCCGGCGATGTCACCCGCGGCGATGTGCTGACGGTCCTGCCCTTCCAGAACACGCTCGCCACGTTCCAACTGACCGGCGCCGAGGTGATCGCCGCCCTGGAAAACGGCCTCAGCCGGCTCGATGACGGCGGCGGCCGCTTTCCGCAGGTGGCGGGGCTGAGATACAGCTTCGACAAGACCAGGCCCGCCGGCAAACGCGTGGTGGCCGTTCAGGTGAAACAAGACGGCACCTTCCGGCCGCTCGATCCCGCCAAGATCTATGGCATCGTCAGCAACAACTATATGCGGGCCGGCGGCGATGGTTACGCGGTCTTCGCGCAACATGGCGCGAAGGCCTATGATTACGGGCCCAATCTGGAAGACGTCGTCAGCGATTACCTGACGCACCGAGCCGGCTATAAGCCCTATTTCGACGGCCGTGTCGCGCCGGCAGCAACCGATCCCGGCCAGGATGTGAATTAATCTTCCTTGAGACGGATTTCGTAGGCGCAGCGTTCGGCGCCGCTGACGATGTGTTCGGTGCGCGTCACCTCGACATCGGCTCCCAGCGCTTCGGAGAACAGCGCCAGTTCCGATTTGCAGAAACCCTGGCAGGTGCTGGCCGCCGCACAGATCGGACAATGCCGCTCCAGCAGCATGACGCCGCCATCCGGCAGATCCTGAATATGGGCCATATAGCCTTCGGCAGAACGCTGGGCCGCCAGGCGCCGCACCTTCTGCTTCAGCGCTCCCTCGCCCACCAGCGCGCGATATTGCTTCAGCGCCTGTGCTTCGCGGTGCCGGATGACGCGGTCGAGGCCGGCCGGCCCGAAGACCGCGCGCACCGCCGCGATTAGTTCCAGCGTCAGGCCGGCATGGTTTTCCGGGAAATAGTCGTGCCCCGCCTTGGAGAGCGACCAGAAACGCTTCGGCCGTCCCACGCCTTCGCGCCGATCCTCGAAGACGATCAGACCGCGATCCGCCAAGCCGCCCAGATGCTGCCGCGCCGCCACGGCGGTAATCTTCAGATGCCGGGCGATCGCCTCGGCATTCTGCGCGCCGCGCAATTTCAGCAGGCGAAGAATGCGGGAGGTGCTACGTTGGTCGTTCATGGGCGGATGATGTCACAGGCAATCGAATAAGAAAAGTATTTGCTTGTTAAATTTTCATCCCCTAGCTCTGTCTGGCAAGGATGGAGAAGGGTCAGGAAGATGCAGTCTGTGGCGGGAGAAAGCCTGGAGATGCGGGATGAGCCGGTTACCTGGACAACATTGCTGTTCGGCCCGAAAGCGCGCATCACCTGGACGATCAATATCGGCGTCTCGCTGCAGGCTTTCGGCTGGTTCCTGGTCTCGACCATCATGCCCAGCGTGGTGCTGCAACTGGGCAAGCCGGAACTGCTGAGCTGGGGCACCACGGCCTTTCTCGCCTTGTCGATTCCGGGCGCCGCCAGTGCCGGCTTCCTCAAGGGCCGCTTCGGCACAAGGCGGATGCTCATCCTCTCCGGCCTGGTCGTCATCGCCGCCAATCTCCTCGGCCTGCTCTCGCCGAATATGGAGATCTTTCTCCTTGCCCGCGCCCTGCAGGGTCTCGGCGAGGGCATGGTCATGGCGCTCTGCTACATCCTGGTCGGCGAAGCCCTGGCGCCGAAGGAGGTGAATCCGGCCTTCGGCATTCTCGCGGTGGTCTGGGCCCTTGCCACCTTGATCGGCCCGTCGCTTGCCGGATTGCTGACGGCCTGGATCTCCTGGCGGATCGCTTTCGTGCCGATGGCCTTGCTGGCGCTCACCTTCCTCGTCCTGGTCGCCAGCGACCGCGCCGGCCATTATGCCAAGGCCAGCAATCGCAACGGCCTGCCGCTCGGCCGGCTGCTGATCCTCGGCATCGCCATCATCGCCGTCTCGTTCGCCGGCGCCACCCGCGACGTGCCGCGTGCAACGGTGTTGATCCTCGCCACCTTGTCGCTCATCACCTTGTGCTTCTATCTCGACCGGCGCAGCGCGCAACGCCTGTTCCCGCGCAATCTTCTCTCACCATCGAATCCCTCGACGCTCGGCGTCTGGATCATCGGGTTGATGTTCGGGGCCGAGGCCGGCCCGCCGATCTACATGACCTATTTCGTCCAGGTGGGACACGGCCATTCGGTCTTCTTCTCGGGCCAGTTCGCCGCCATCGTCGCTTTGGCCTGGTCGGCCTCGGCAATCTATGTCAGCCGCATCGGCCAGCATCTCGGCCGGACGATGCTGATCGTGGGCCCGGCTTGTCTCGCCATCGGCCTCAGCGTGCTGGTCTTCTGGCACAGCTTGCCCTTGATGATCGGCGGACTTGCCTTGGCTGTGATCGGTTGCGGCTTCGGCCTCAGCTACGGCTTCTATACCGAGAGCATCATCGGCACCGCGACACCGGAAGAACGCGATGTCACTTCCGGCGCGATCCCGACCCTGGAGAGCATCTGCGCCGCCGTCGGTGCAGCACTTGCGGGATTGCTCGGCAATGCCGCCGGGTTCGGCGGCTTCGGCGCCACCGATATTCCGGCCGCCGTGCCGGTCACGGTGTTCGGTGTCAGCGCGCTGGTCGCCTTCGGCATTTTCCTCTGCGCCCTGCGGTTCCGGCGGCTCGTCTCATCGGTTTCGTAATTCGGAATCGCCCTGCATGGAGGGCTATTCCTTGCGTCGGCGAAGACGGTCGATCGTCGTTTCCATCTCCGTGACAAGACTGGTGATAAGATCGGCCGCCTTTCGCCGGCGCACCAGGCGGACGGCCTGGCCGGCCCAGAGCGAGAGATAATCCGTCTTGTTCTGTTTGGTGGCAGCACTGCGCATCGGGCGGGTCAGGGCGTTCTGCCAGGGGAATGGCAGGACGGCAGGTGCTGCGGCGGGATCTTCCACTTGCGCCATCACGCGATTGACGAGGCCACGCGCCGGGCGGCCGGAGAAAGCGCGGGTCACACGGCTCTCCGCTTCCGTTACCGCCAGCAACCGCTCCTTATAGGCTTCGGCAATGCCGGCCTCATCGGTGGTGAGAAAGGCCGTCCCCATCTGCACCGCTTCGGCACCCAACGCCAAGGCGGCCGCGAGGCCCCGGCCATCGGCAATGCCGCCCGAGGCGATCACCGGGACCTTCACCGCATCGACCACCTGCGGCACCAGCGCCATGGTGCCGACCATGGCCATCTCGAAATCGCCGAGGAAGGTGCCGCGATGGCCGCCGGCCTCACTGCCTTGCGCGACCACCGCATCGACCCCGGCACGTTCCAGGGCGATTGCCTCGTCCACCGTGGTCGCCGTTCCCATGACCACTAGGCCCTTGGCCTTCGCGGCCGCGATCGCCGCCGCCGGCAGCATGCCGAAGGTGAAGCTGAAACCGCGCGCGCCGCTTTCCAGGACGGCCGCCAGTTGCGCGTCGAAATCGGTGCCGGCGGTCGCCGGCAATTCCGGCCTCGGCAAACCGAGTTCTTCATAGAAGGGCATCAGCCGCTCGATTGCGGCTTCTGTATCAGTGGGACGATCAGGCACCGGCAACGGAGCGAAGAGATTGATGGCGAAGGCACGGCCGGTCTTTTCCCGCACCTGCCGAGCGGCATCCATGATCTGCGCCGGCGAAAGATAGGCGGCGCCGATCGATCCCAGGCCGCCGGCGGCGGAGACCGCCGCCACCAGCGCCGGCGTATCGCTGCCGCCGGCCATGGGCGCCTGGATAATCGGATGCGTCATATCCAGTTTCTGCATCAACTTGGCGATACGCATGATCGGCTCCTCACCATCAGATCCAACACGAAGGCAACAACGAGCGAAATAGCGGCCACAGCAAAGACCGGCCTATAGCTGCCCGATTGCGCGAGCAGAACGGTAAAACCATAGGCCGCCGCCGCTTGTCCCACCGCGAAAGTGGCGGTGGCGCCGGACCAGGCCCGATGGCGCACACGCGGATCGTGCAGCAACTCCTTCAACCGCGCCAGCGCCAAAGGCACGACGCCCGGCGTCAGCGCACCCATCACGCAAGCGGAGATGCCAAGGGAGATCGGATTATCGGTGATCAGAAGCACGGCAACGGCAAGTCCCTGCAGGACATAGGCGACCCGCAATGTCGCTTGCGCGCCGTAGCGATCGGCGGCACGCCCGGCCAGGATCGGCCCCAGCATCGCACTCAAGCCGAAGAGCACCCAATAGGTGGCGCCGATTTCCACGCCCCGGCCGAGGCTGCGGGCGATGAAATCGACCAGGAAGATCATATGCGGCACCAGGCCGACGGCATTCAGGCCATATTGCAGCGAGAAGATGACAACCGGACGGCTGCGGGCCGATTGCGACCGCGCCGACGGAGATGACAGGGTTGGCGATGCCGTCGTGGCAGCAGCGTCGTCGGTCGGCCAGCCCTGCCAGGCAATCAGCGTCAGCAGCAGCGCGACCGCGCCAAGCCCCAGCCAGCTTGCCGTCAGGCCGTCTTGCAGCAGCAGCGGCATCAAGGTGCCGGAAATCGCGATCCCGACACCGATGCCGGTGAAGATCGCACCCGTGATCATGCCCGCCTGACGAGCGTCCACATGGCGCAGGATCACCGGCGCCGCCAGCACCATCAGCGCACCGCCGGAAATGCCGGCCAGCAGGCGCCAGACAAAGAACCAGACGAAAGAGACAGGCCAGGCGCAGGCAAAGAAGGAAATCGTCGCCACCAACATCATCAGGCGCAGGAATGCCACCGTGCTGCGCCGATGGGCGAAACCGCCGGCAAGGATCGCGCCCAGGAGATAGCCCATGAGATTGGCGGCACCGAGATAGGATGCCTGGGACGGGGCAAACCACCCTTCCTGGATGATCGCCGGCAGCAATGGCGTATAGGCGAAACGGGCAAGGCCGATGCCGACAAGGCTGGCGCAGAATCCGGCAATCGCCATGCGCCGCGCCGAAGGCTGGCGGGTGACGCCCTCCGCCGATTGATCCAGAACTGACGCCGGGATATGTGCCGGTCTCATGCCGCCCTCGCTTCCATGAAGTGAAAGCTAGGGCGTCCCACGCATCTCTAAAAACGATTTTAAGAAATAAAGGATATCTGGTTAAGAGATATCCGGCTCAGGCAGCAAGGCCCTCGGAAGCCGAGGCGCTGCCCAGATCCAGGAAGGCCGCGAGAGCATGGGACCGGTAAGTGCCCGCGCGGCTGACGAAGACCGTCTCCACTTGGGCGTCAGCGACCGGCAAGTCGTGGATTCTGACGCGCCCGGCCTCCGCAGCCGGGGCGACGACGGCACGCGGCAGGAGCGAGAGGCCGATGCCGGCGGCAATGCAGCCGATGATCGCATCCAGCGTGCCGAATTCGAGCAAGCGCAAGCCGACGAGGCCGCGCCGGGCCAGCAAGGCCTCCAGACGTTGGCGATAGGAGCAGCCGGCGCGAAACACCACGAGCTTGAGGTCGCTGCGTGTTGCAAGGCCGGTCAGGCTGGGCATCGCCGGCGCCGTCACCACGACCAGTTCTTCGCGGAAAATCACGGTTTCATCGAGATCCCGATGCCGGACGGGACCGCAGACGAAGGCGCCTTCCAGCCGGTGCTCCACCACGGCCTCGATCATTTCCTGGGACGTGCCGGTCCGCAGCACCAGATCCACCGCCGGGTAAAGCGCCGCGTAACGCGTCAGCAGCGGCGAAAGACGCAGGGCCGCCGTCGTTTCCAGCGAACCGATGGTGAGACTGCCTTTGGGCGTGCCGTCATCGGTGACGGCGCGCCGGGCATCTTCCAGCAGCCGTTGCGCCTCGACGGCAAAGGGCAGCAGGCGCTGGCCGGCCCCGGTCAGGCTCACCCCACGGCTGTGACGCTCGAACAAGGGAACGCCCAGCCGGTCTTCCAGCAGCCGGATCCGGGCGGTGACATTGGATTGCACCATGTTCAGCTCGGCTGACGCGCGATTCATCCCGCCCAGCCGGGCGACAGCTTCGAACACCCGCAGATCGGCCAAGTCCATTACCGCCTCCATCATCATTAGTGATAGCTTTGTGCCAAAGCCACTCGGACGAAAGATTAAACCGGTCCACTCTAAATAGGATTATCAAATCCCGTTGTTCTTCTAAATTTATTTTACAAATACTCTAGCGGTGCCATCTTAGTGTGTATGAGCTGTTCGTGAGCCTCGGGAGGAAGGAATGGCACAAGTTTTGGCACCGGACGTTCTGGCGCGCCACGCCGTGGCCACCGAGGATTTCGTCGCCGCCATGCGGGCCAATGTGACCCCGGTCAATCTGGTGACCACCGATGGCCCTGCGGGCCGTTTCGGCATCACGGTGAGCGCCGTCAGTTCGGTCTCGGCCGAACCGCCTTTGATCCTCGCCTGCCTCAACCGCCGCAGCCCGGCCGTCGCCGCCATCGCGCGCAACGGCGTCTTCTGCGTCAATGCCCTGAACGCCGAGCAGGCGCATATCGCCGATTGCTTCGCCGGCCGGCCGCGTGATGGCCTCGCGTTCGATTTCGGCTGCGGCGACTGGCTGCCTGCCCGCAGCGGTGCGCCGGAACTGGCCGGCTCGGTCGCCAGCCTGGATTGCGAAGTCTTCGCCCAGCACGCCGCCGGCAGCCATGAGATCTTCATCGGCAAGGTGCTGGGCGCGATCAGCCGCACGCTGCCGCCCCTGCTCTATTGGGACCGGCAATACGGCAAGCCCAATCCCCTCATCTGATCTCTTTCATTCATCAGGCCGAACATCAGGCCGAAGGTGACGTCACCGGTGATCTGATCATCCCCGGTTCAATCACCGCGCACGCCCCTCTATAATCCCGTCGGATAATGAGGGGAGCCGCCGGATGATCGTCGCGGATATCAATCTACTGGCCACCGCGTTGCGGCGGCATGAGCGGCTTTTCGGACTCGATCTCGGCGAGAAGACTATCGGCATTGCCATCAGCGATCCGGGCCTTCATGTCGCCTCGCCCGTCACCACGATCCGGCGCACGAAATTCACGCTCGATGCCAAGGAATTGATCAAGCTGATCCAGGAACGCCAGGTCGGCGGCTTGATCATCGGCCTGCCGTTGAACATGGACGGCAGCGAGGGTCCCCGCTGCCAGTCGGTGCGCCAGTTCGCCGTCAATTTCCAGCAATTGCACGAACTTCCCATCGCCTTCTGGGACGAGCGCCTTTCCACCGTCGCCGTCACCCGCAACATGCTGGAAGCCGACATGACCCGCGCCAAACGGGCCAAGAATGTCGACAAAGCCGCCGCCGCCTTCATCTTGCAGGGCGCGCTGGATTTCCATCAGCGGCAGAAGGGACATGCGGCGAGCACGGAATGACGTGGAAGCCGGCAGGCATACCCCCTTGCGCTTTCGGTACTTGATTTTGCTAGGCAGGGCGGAAAGAGTGCCGCACACTCGTTCGCTCCATTAACCTTCACCCACATTCCGGGGAGTTTCATGTCGGCACCGCTTCAGGGTATTCGCGTTTTCGATCTCAGCCGTATTCTGGCCGGGCCGACCGCCACGCAGATTCTCGGCGATCTCGGCGCCGATGTGATCAAGATCGAGCGGCCGGGCCAGGGCGACGATACCCGGAAATGGGGCCCGCCTTTCGTCAAGAACCCCGATGGCAAGAACACCAGCGAAAGCGGCTATTACCTGTCGGTCAATCGCAATAAGCGTTCCATCACGTTGGATATCGCCCAGCCGGAAGGCCAGGAGATCGCCAAGAAGCTGATCGCCAAGTCGGATATCTTCGTCGAGAATTTCAAGGTCGGCGACATGGCGAAATACAACCTCGCCTATGACCAGATAAAAATCGACTTTCCGCGCCTGGTCTATTGCTCGATCACCGGCTTTGGCCAGACCGGCCCCTATGCCCATCGCGCCGGCTATGATTTCCTGGCCCAGGGCATGGGCGGGATCATGAGCGTCACCGGTGATCCCTCGACCCCGCCCGTCAAGATCGGCGTCGCCGCCACGGATATCATCACCGGCATCTATGCGACGACCGGCATCCTCGCCGCCTTGCATCACCGCAATGCGACGGGACGCGGCCAGTATATCGATATGAGCCTCCTGGATTCGCAGGTCTCGTATCTCGCCAATATCGGCCTGCATTACCTGACCTCCGGCGAGGTGCCGAAGCGTCTCGGCAACGAGCATCCCAATATCGTGCCCTATTCGGTCGTTACCTGCGCCGACGGCTTCTTCATCCTGGCGGTCGGCAACGATTCCCAGTTCGAGAAGTTCTGCAGCTTCGCCGGTATGCCCGATTGGGCCAAGGATCCGCGCTTCGCCACCAATCCCGCCCGCGTGCAGAACCGCACCGTGCTATATGAGATGATCAACAAGGTGACGGCCCAGCATCCGCAGAGGCATTGGATCGACGGGCTGGAGGCGCTCAGCGTTCCCTGCGGCCCGGTCAACAATGTCGATCAGGTCTTCGCCGATCCCCAGGTGCTGCACCGGAACATGAAGATCAGCATGCCTTATCCGGCTGCCGCGTCGGGCCATGTCGATCTGATCGGCAGCCCACTGAAACTGTCGGAAACGCCGGTCGATTACCGCCTGGCGCCGCCGATCTGCGGCAAGGACACCGATACGGTCCTGCGCGAGATGCTCTATCTCACCGACGACGACCTGCGGGCCTTGCGCGAGAAAAAGGTTATCTGACAGTTTGGTCGAGATCCGGGATGGGACGTTTTGTCATCGAGAATCGATTGACCGGCAAAGCTGGGGCGCGTAATTAGGCGCTTTAATGACTGCGCCCCAGACACCCTCCTCCTCAGGCCGGCCTTCGGCCTTTTTCCCCCACCGGCATTTGCTGGGGATCGAGGCATTAAGTGCCGATGAAATCGGCCGATTGCTCGATCTCGCCGATCAATACGCCAATATGGCGAAAGACGACGAGCGCGCACGCCGCCTGCTGCGCAACCGGACCGTCATGAACCTGTTCTTCGAGGATTCGACGCGCACGCGCACCTCCTTCGAGGTGGCGGCGTTGCGCTTGGGCGCCGATGTCATCAACATGTCGGTCGGCACCAGCTCGATCAAGAAGGGCGAGACCCTGCTCGATACGGCGATGACGCTGAACGCGATGAAGCCGGATGTGCTGGTGGTGCGCCACGGCGATTCCGGCGCGGTCAGCCTGCTGTCGCAGAAGGTCGACGGCGCCGTCATCAATGCCGGCGACGGGCGGCATGAGCATCCGACCCAGGCCTTGCTCGACGCCCTCACCATTCGCCGCCGTCTCGGCCGCTTGAACGGCCTGCTGGTTGCGATCTGCGGCGATGTGCTGCACAGCCGCGTCGCGCGCTCCAATATCCTGCTGCTCTCCAAGATGGGTGCGCGGATCCGGGTGATCGCGCCGACCACCTTGTTGCCGGGCAATGTCGATCGCTTCGGGGTCGAGGTCTTCACCGATATGCGCAAGGGCCTGAAGGATGTCGACATCGTCATGATGCTGCGGCTACAGATCGAGCGCATGCAGGGCGCCTATGTGCCGTCGATCCGTGAATACTTCCATTTCTTCGGTCTCGACTATGACAAGCTCGCCGCCGCCAAGCCGAATGCCCTTATCATGCATCCCGGCCCGATGAATCGCGGCGTCGAGATCGATTCCGAAGTGGCCGATGACATCAACCGCTCGGTCATCCGCGAACAGGTGGAAATGGGTGTTGCCGTGCGCATGGCCTGCCTCGACGCGCTGACCCGGCCGCTTACTGGCGAGAAGGGAACTGCGCAATGACGTCGCAGCAGCAGCAGCAGCGACCGCCGAAGCGCCAGGTTCGGCCGCTCGCTTTGGTCAATGCCCATCTGATCGACCCCGCCAGCAAACGCGATGAGCAGGGCGGCGTGCTGGTGGAAGATGGCGTCATCCGCGATATCGGCACGCAGATCACGAAGCATCAGGTGCCGGAAGGCGCCGAGATCGTCGATTGCGGTGGCCATGTCCTGGCGCCCGGCCTGGTCGATATGCGCGTGCAATTGCGCGAACCCGGCGATGAGCACCAGGAAACCATCGAGACCGGCAGCCTAGCCGCGGCGGCCGGCGGGGTCACCTCCATGGTCTGCCTGCCGAATACCAATCCGGTGATCGACGATGTCGCCGGTGTCGAATTTATCGCCCGGCGCGCACGTGAAACCAAGCGCGCCAAGGTCTATTGCTACGGTGCCCTGACCAAGGGCCTGGAAGGCAAGGACATCGTCGAAATGGGCCTGCTGCATGAAAGCGGCGCGCTTGGCTTCACCGATGCCTTGTCGGCCATCGCCGACAGCCAGGTGATGCGCCGCGCGTTGTCCTATGCCCGCACCTTCGACCTGCTGGTGGTGCAGCATCCGGAGGAGCCGCGCATGGCGGCCGGCGGCGCCATGAATAGCGGCGAGCTCTCAAGCCGCCTCGGCCTTGCCGGCATTCCGGCCTGCGCCGAAGTGATGATGATCGAGCGCGATCTGCATCTCGTCCGCATGTCCGGTGGGCGCTACCACGTCGCGCATGTCTCGACCGCCGCCGCCGTGGACAAGATCCGGGAAGCGAAGCAGGAAGGCCTGCGCATCACCTGCGATACCGCCCCGCCTTATTTCTCGCTGAACGAGGCCGAGGTCGGCGACTACCGCACCTTCGCCAAGCTGTCGCCGCCGTTGCGCGGCGAGGCCGACCGGCGCGCCATTGCCGCGGCGGTCGCCGAGGGTGTCATCGATGCGATCGCCAGCGATCATGCGCCGCTCGATGTCGAGAGCAAGCGCGTGCCCTTCGCCCAGGCGGTGCCCGGCGTCATCGGCCTGGAGACATTGCTGCCGGTCAGCCTGGAGCTTTATCACAAGGGGCTGATGCCGCTCATCGACCTGATGCGCTGCCTGACCTGTCGTCCGGCCGATATTCTCGGTTTGCCGCAGGGCCGTCTCGCCAAGGGCGCGCCGGCGGATATGGTGCTGTTCGATCCCGACCGGCCGCATCGCCTGGATGCCGAGAAATTCCGCAGCAAGTCGAAGAACTCCCCTTACGATACCCGGCCGGTCCAGGGTAAGGTGTTGCAAACCTTCGTCGACGGTCGCCTGGTCTTTACCGCCGACGCTTAGAGTCTTATTGCATAGAGGCGGATTCAGCGCATACGTGCATCGCTGGCGCGATGACACTGTGACCATCCGGCTCCAGCACGAACCGGGGGCGGTGACATGGGTACGACTGAGGCGGCGACCGGTTTCGGCCTGGCGCAAATTCTGGTGCTGGCCGGCGGCTATCTTCTGGGATCGATTCCCTTCGGCCTGATTCTGACGCGCCTCGGCGGCTTCGGCGATATCCGCAAGATCGGCTCGGGCAATATCGGCGCGACCAATGTGCTGCGCACCGGCAACAAGAAGCTTGCGCTCGCTACCTTGCTGCTGGATGGCGGCAAGGGCGCCGTGGCGGTCCTCGTCGCCCGCGCCTTGATGCCGGTACTCCTGCCGCAGGGCACGACATTCGCCATCGCCGATCTCGGCGTGCTGGCGGGTGCCGCCGCCATCATCGGCCATCTTTTTCCCGTCTGGCTAAAATTCAAGGGCGGCAAGGGAGTCGCCACCGGGCTCGGCACATTGCTCGCCATCAACTGGCCGGTCGGCATCGCCGCCTGCCTCACCTGGCTGGTCGCGGCCTTCCTGTTCCGTTACTCCTCGCTCTCGGCCCTGCTCGCCTTTGCCTTGTCGCCTGTCTATGCCTATTTCCTCGGCGACTGGCCCCAGGTCCTCTTCGCCATCCTCGCGGCGGTCCTGGTCTGGATCCGGCATCACGAGAATATCGCCCGCCTGCTGCGCGGCGAGGAACCGAAGATCGGCCGCAAGAAAAACGCCTGAGTGCTCTTCGACCAACCTGAACGCCTCTTCAGCCAAGCCGGTTGAAATTCTGCTTTTGTTCCTCTAGCGTCAGGCGATGTTCGACCTGACCCATCATCGCCGCCCGCTCAGTGATGCGGAACGCCTGGACTGGCTGCGCCTCGCCCGCAGCGACGGCGTCGGGCCCGTCATCTTCCGCCAGTTGCTGCAACGCTTCGGCACCGCCAAGCGTGCCTTGGAAGCCCTGCCGGACTTGTCGCGGCGCGGCGGCAAGCAGCGGGCGATACAGCCTTTTCCCGCCGACCGCGCCCGGGCCGAGATCGAGGCCGCGCAGGCGATCGGCGCCCGGCATCTCGCTTGCTGCGAGCCGGATTATCCCGTGGCCCTGGCGGCGATCGACAATGCGCCGCCCTTGATCACCATCCGCGGCCGGGCGGAGTTGCTGGCGGCCCCGAAAATTGCCTTGGTCGGGGCACGCAATGCCTCGGCCAATGGCCGCAAGATCGCCCAGGACCTCGCCCACGATCTCGCCGCGGCCGGCGTGGTCGTCGTCTCCGGCCTGGCCCGCGGGATCGATAGTGCTGCCCATCTCGGCGCGTTCCAGGCG
>SSEL01000014.1 GCA_008012315.1 Rhodospirillaceae bacterium | reverse complement strand
CCGACATCGACCGCTGGCACCGAGCCGGCCCGGCCTATCATGCGTGTGTCGATCTAACGCGAGGATTTAATCGTGGCCAGCACCAGCGCCCTTCAGTCTACTTCAGCAAGCTCGCTTTTCGGCACGACGTCAGGTTCGTCCTCGTCGACGAATTCATCATCGGGCGACGCATCGGCCGTGCTGGAAGCGATCAATAATCAGGTCGCTGCCCTGCAGAAGCAGAAATCGATTCAAACGCAAAATTTCCAGAAACAGACCAACGACGTCCAGGTCGATAACCGCATGACGGCACGTGATGTCGGGATCTTGCGGCAGAATGACTCGCGGTTGAACGTGTTCAGTTCTCTTTCCAAAGGTGATACGGCCGATTTCTTCACCTTCAAGGTCGCGACCTCGGCGCAGACCCGTTTCGGCGTGCTGACCGCCAATGAAGGTGAGGACAAGAATATCCGGTTCCAGATCATCAATCAGACCAGCGGTACGGTCATTGCCGATTCCGATCCCAGCACCGGCGATGCGCATGACGTCTATACGCAGTTGCAGAACGGCAGCTACAACATGCAAGCGGGTACTTACGTCATGCGTATAACCCGCATGGATGATTCGGTATCGAACCAGAACACCGAGTATAATTACGCCGTCCAGCTCACTCAGGGCACATACACCAAGGATTTTGATACGGTCGAGAAGGAAGCCCAGGCGGGTGCCGATCCGTTTGGCTTGGGCGCGAATAACTCTCTTGATACCTTGACGGCTTCTTTGGGTTCCGCGGTCTCGATGCTGCAATCTTTGCCGCCGATCGGGACTTCCGCGACCGATAAATTAAACGGCGTCTTGCTCAACAGCGTTCTTTGATATCGAGGCAATGATGGATGAATTTCCGGTGCTCCAGAGTGGCCAGGTTCAGAGCAATCAGCCGCTGCGCATCTTTATCGGCTACGATCACCGTCAGGCTGTCGCCTATAACGTTCTGCAGTTCAGCCTTTATCGGCGTAGTTCGAAGCCGTTGGCGATCTCTCCACTGGTGCTGCCTAGCCTGCCGCTGACACGGCAAGGCCTGACCCCTTTCACCTTCAGCCGTTTCCTGGTGCCCTGGCTGTGCGACTATAAGGGCTGGGCCTTGTTCCTGGATATCGATTTTCTGGCCCTGGCCGACGTGGCGGAGTTATTCGCCCTGACGGATGATCGTTACGCCGCCATGGTGTCGAAAAACGAGAAGAAATTCGAATGGGCGAGCATGATCATGTTCAATTGTGGTCACCCAGCCAATCGGATCTTGACGCCGGACTATGTCGAAGACCCGCAACGCTGCCGTTCGCCCCATACGATGGATTGGCTGAACCCCGATCTGGTCGGCGCTGTTCCCCGCGAATGGAATCATCTGGTCGGCTATGATGCGCCCCGCAGCGATGCGAAGATGGTACATTACACCCAGGGCATGCCGATCTATGAAGAAACCACCGGCAGCGAATACCGGGATGCCTGGCTGGCTGAACATAAGAAGAGCAATGCGACAACGCCTTGGCAGGAACTGATGGCCCGTTCGGTTCATGCCGGCCGCACCGCGGATGGCCGGATCGTCGCCAAGCTGCATCCCGACGCCGTGGCCGCCGCCTGAGACGGTATGATGTCACGTATATGATAAGCCGGCCAATTGGCCGGCTTATTTCTTTCCGCCCGTCCCTCGCTCGCTGCCATGCCATCTTATCGACGCGCCATGCGGATGGCCCGTGGCCAACAGCCGCTCATGACCATTGGGCCATATCGTGAGGCGTAGCTCGAAGGGGCCTTCGCTTTCGTCCGGTTCGTATCGGAGCCATGCAAGCGGCCCATTCCGGGTGGCATCCTGCCCGGCCCGGTTCAAGAGATCGCAGATGGCTCCTTGGGGTGGGCTGGCAGGTATTGCAACATCACGGTATGAAACGGCACCGGGGCGACGCCCGGCGGCAGGTTGATGAATTGCCGTACCAGCCAGTCCACGGGCATCCGCCGTTTCAACCGTCACGCCGATTTGCTGTGCCAGGCCAATCGCCGATCAGCTCGGCGAGCAAGCCGCCTTGTTCAAGATCCTGCAAAGCCTGGTGCAGCAGCCGGGCCGTGAAGGGAGACCCCAAAGCACGGCACCATTTGATCTGATTGCGAAACGACTGCAATACCCGACCGGAAGCGCTCATCCAGTCTCCCCCAACTCATGTGACGGGCAGCCATTTTCCCAACGGGCGCTTCAGCCGCTGGGCAAGAGCGACGCCGGCCAAAATGAGAACACCACCCACGCAGTGATAATATTCGAGGTGCTCACCCGCCCACAGAATGGCGATCAAAGCTGTCAGCAACGGCACAAGATTGAGAAAAATACTCGCCTGGCTTGCACCAAGCAGCTTCAACGCCAGCATCCAGAGATAGGGCGCAAGGATCGATGTCGGAATCGTCGCATATAGAATAAGCGGCAGATTGCGCGCTGTCAGCGGTTCCATCGGACCGCTCAAGAAGAATGGCAGAAGGAAGAGGACTGCCCACCAGATCTGTACGTAGAGCGATTGCCAGACCGGCAAAGGGACGGCCCATTTGCGCACCAGAACACCATAGGCGGCATAGGCGAATGATGCTGCCAACATGATCAGGTCGCCCTGGCCGATGCCTGTCGACAACAAGGTCGCCGGCGAGCCGTGGCCGATCAGCTCGACCAATCCTGCCAGCGACAGCAGCCCACCCGCCAGCGCGCCAATTGTCGGCGGCTCGCGCAGCAGCGGCATGCTGAGCATCACCGTCATGAGCGGGATCAAGGAGGCAATGATGCCCATATTGGTTGCCGGCGTCGATTTGCCGGCGATATAGGCCAAGCCTTGATAAAGCACCATGCCGAGAAGCCCCAGCACGGCGAGCTTGCCGAGATGCGGGTAAATCCGCTGCCTGTTACGCCAGGCTCCGGCCGCCACGAAAGGCGTGAGCAGCACAGCGGCAAAAAACCACCGGTAAAACGTGATGGCCGCCGGCGAAATCACATCGGCTGCCAGCCGCGTGACGACGGTATTTCCCGAATAAATCAAAACCGCCAGAAAGGGCAATGCATAGTACCGCATACGGGTGCTCCCAGGCACATAGAGCCGGGACGTCCCAGCATTGACGACTACCTGTCGAATAGGCTTCTTTGATATACCATAGGTCGAGGCACAGGTAGCCGTTCTCCGGCAGCCCCCCTTGCACCAAGCGCAGAACTCACACCAGTAGGTAAAAATGGCGGCGGAAGACCTTAGTTTCCGGTCGGATGAAGATGATGACGAGGCACAGGCAATTCCTGCTGGCAGCAAGAATTATCTGACGCCGGACGGCTTTGCACGGCTGAAGGCTGAGCGTCATAAACTGTGGACCAGCGACCGGCCGGAAATTGTGCGCGTCGTTGAATGGGCCGCGGGCAATGGCGACCGTTCGGAAAATGGCGACTATATCTACGGCAAGAAGCGCCTGCGTGAAATCGATCGGCGATTGCGCTTTCTCGACAAGCGTCTTGCCAATGCCGAAGTCGTGGATCCGACGCGGCAAACGCGGCGCGATCAGGTGTTTTTCGGCGCGACTGTCACTTACATACGTGAAGATGATACCGAAGAAACGGTGACCATCGTCGGCATCGACGAGACGGATGCCGCGCCCGGGCGGGTCAGCTGGATTTCGCCGGTCGCCCGCGCCTTGATGAAATCGCGCATCGGCGACACGGTGACCTTGCGCACACCGACCGGTCCTGAAGTCCTGGAAATCCTGTCGATCCGATATCCATCGCTCGACGCCTGATATCGGCCTCAAGATGACATCCGCTTATATCGATACCTATTACAAACGAAGCCTCATCCAGCAGCAGCCCTATTCCCCTCTCCAGGCATCGATCGACGTCGAGACATGTATTATCGGTGGT
The DNA here is from genome assembly GCA_008012315.1 of Rhodospirillaceae bacterium. Lineage (GTDB taxonomy): Bacteria > Pseudomonadota > Alphaproteobacteria > Dongiales > Dongiaceae > Dongia_B. The sequence continues at coordinate 138,454 of SSEL01000014.1, read as the reverse complement.
GGCTTGGCCGGATTAAGCACGGCGCTTGAGCTTTCCAGGCGTGGCCGCTCGGTTGCGCTCCTGGAAGCCAACCGGATCGCCTGGGGTGCTTCCGGCCGCAATGGCGGCTTCGTTTCACCAGGCTATGCCTGCGATCTCGAGAAGATCGAAAACCATGTCGGCCTGGATCATGCCCGCGATCTCTATCGGCTGTCGATCGAAGGTGTTTCGATCGTCACGGAAAATATTCGATCCCTGGCCATCGCAGATGCGGCGTCGGTTTCGGGCATATACAGCGTGATCCGTTACGACGGTGGCAACGAACTGCTAGCCTATCGCGATCGGATGGCGCGGGATTTCGGCGAGACCCTTACCTATGTTCCACGTGACGAGTTGCGGCAGATCTTGCGCTCGCCGAAATATCACCAGGCGCTTTACGCGCCGGCCTCGTTCCACTTCCATCCGCTTAACTACTGTCAGGCTTTGGCGCGCGAAATCAGCCGCCTCGGCGGGCAGATCCATGAAGGAACCCGCGCACTTTCCGTCGATCTTGATCGACCGGAAAAAGTAATCTGCACGGCCGGCGGCCAGATCAAGGCCCAGCATGTCGTGTTTGCCGGTGGCGGCTATACGGACCGGCTATGCGGCAAGCTGAACCGCGCCTATCTTCCCATCGCCACCTATATTCTTCTCACCGAGAAAAATCCCGATCTGGTGAAAAGTGCCGTCAGCACGGAAGCCGGTATCGGCGACGATCGCCGGGCCGGCGATTATTACCGGATTGTCGATGGTGGCCGGTTGCTCTGGGGTGGCCGTATTACAACGCGGACAAGCGATCCGGCCAATCTGGCACAATTGCTGCGACAGGAAATGGTATCGACCTATCCGCAGCTTGCCGGTTTGAAGGTGGAGATCGCCTGGTCGGGCTTGATGTCATATGCCCGGCACCTGATGCCGCAGATCGGCCGGCTAGCGCCGGGCATCTGGCATGCAACCGCCTTCGGCGGGCATGGCATGAATACGACCTCGATCGGCGGCCGCCTGATCGCGGAAGCCATTGCCGGAGAGAGTGATCGCTTCCGGCTCTTTTCACCATTCGGCCTGCCGTGGAATGGCGGTCCGTTCGGCCTAATCGCTGCGCAATTGACCTATTGGAACTATCAACTGCAGGACCGGTGGCGCGAGCGCAAAAGCAGAGTTGAACCGCAAATCGCCTGATGCGTTCTATAGGTTGCCCCCTATAGCTTCACCCAGGTCCCGCCTTTTGCAGCAGACTTCACCGCGGCCTCGATAAAAGCCACGCCGTTAAGGCCGTCGGTGATGCCGGGATAGATTACCTCGCGATCGGGCCTCCTGCCCTTTCTTGCTGCCACGATTGCCTTCGCGACTTCGCCATAGATATTGGCAAATCCTTCCAGATAGCCTTCCGGATGGCCTGCAGGTATGCGGGAGAGCCGCGTGGCAGCAGCATTTGCCGCTCCGCTGCCGCGCGAGATCATTTGCGTCGGCCGGCCGAAGGGTGACCAATGGAGATGGTCCGGCTGTTCCTGCTGCCAGTCGAGTCCGCCTTTCGTGCCATAGACCCGCAAGCGCAGATTGTTCCTGTTACCGGGCGCCACCTGGCTTGCCCAGAGCATGCCCTTTGCCCCACCCTTGAAGCGCAGCAGCAGATGAGCATTGTCGTCGAGCTCGCGGCCTTCCACGAAACTGGCAAGATCGGCACAAAGGGACTCCAATTCCAGGCCGGAAACGAAGCAACCGAGGTGATAGGCATGCGTGCCGATATCGCCGATGCAGCCGCCAAGCCCCGATTGCTTCGGATCGGTGCGCCAGGCCGCCTGCTTCTGGCCGGATGTCTCCAGGCTTTGTGTCAACCAGTCCTGGGCATATTCCACCTGAACGAGACGGATCTCGCCCAAATCCCCATTCTCCACCATGCGGCGCGCATGACGGATCATGGGATAACCAGTGTAGTTATAGGTCACCGCAAAGATTCGGCCCGATTTCGCGACCAGTTTATGCAACGCGCGCGCTTCCTTGATCGTTGCCGTCAAGGGTTTGTCGCAGATGACATGAATTCCAGCTTTAAGAAAGGCCGTGGCGACCGGTGCATGCAGGTGGTTTGGCGTGACGATTGCGACGGCCTCGATACCATCCACCCGCCCCGCTTCCGCTTTCGCCATGTCGGCGAAGCTGCGATAGGCGCGTTCCTTATCGATGCCCAAGGCCAGGGCCGAGCGGATTGACTTCTCCGGCGCCGATGACAAAGCGCCAGCCGCCAGCTCATAGCGATCATCCAGCCGCGCCGCCAAACGATGCACGGCACCAATGAAGGCGCCTTCGCCGCCGCCGACCATGCCAAGACGGATCTTGCCGCCGGTCGTCCTTTTGCTTTTACTCGTCATCAGCTTTCTCAGGAAATGCCCAGCATGCGTTTATTGGCCGCGTCATCAGTCCCGCCATCGGCAAAATCGTCGAAAGCCTTTTCCGTGACTCGAATGATATGATCGCGAATAAAGGCCGCGCCCTCTCGTGCGCCGTCTTCCGGATGCTTCAGGCAGCACTCCCATTCCAACACGGCCCAACCCGGAAAGCCGTATTGCGCGAACTTGGAAAAAATAGCGCCGAAATCGACCTGGCCATCCCCCAGCGACCGGAACCGGCCCGGCCTGTCCACCCAGGATTGATAGCCGCCATAGACACCGCTGCGGCCGGTTGGATTGAATTCGGCATCCTTCACATGAAACATCTTGATCCGGTCATGGTAGATATCGACGAAGTCGAGATAGTCCAATGCTTGAAGGACGAAATGCGACGGATCGTAGAGCATGTTGGCGCGCGGATGATGTCCGATGCGATCCAGAAACATCTCAAAGGTGATACCGTCATGCAGATCCTCACCGGGATGAATTTCGTAGCAGAGATTCACGCCGTGCTTATCGAAAACATCCAGGATCGGCTTCCAGCGTTTCCCGAGCTCGTCGAAGGCGATCTCGACCAACCCGGCCGGACGTTGCGGCCAGGGATAGAGGAACGGCCAAGCGAGAGCGCCGGAGAACGTCGCATGTTCCGTCAGGCCGAGATGGGCCGAGGCTTTCGCCGCCAGCATCACCTGGTCCACCGCCCAAGCCTGGCGCTTGCCGGGATTCCCGCGCACTTCCGGCGCCGCGAAGCCGTCAAAGGCTTCGTCATAGACCGGATGAACCGCAACAAGTTGCCCCTGCAGATGCGTCGATAACTCAGTGATCTCGACCCCGTTCCGCTGGGCAATGCCTTTAATCTCGTCGCAATAGGTCTTCGACTCTGCCGCTTTCTTCAGATCAAAAAACCGGCGGTCCCAGCTCGGCACCTGGATGCCTTTGAATCCCAGTCCGGCGGCCCATTTGGTGATGCTGTCCCACGAATTGAAGGGCGCTTCGTCGCCGGCGAATTGTGCGAGAAAGATTGCCGGTCCCTTGATCGTCTTCAATGCCATATCAGGCAACTCCCTTCCCCCCATTTTCGCGTTCTGACACCTTAGGACAGGCCTTCTTCGGAGAGAATGCCAAAGGAAGAATGTCAAAGAGAGAAGGTGAAACCAGCCTATCTCTTCCCGCTTGTGTCAGATTTTATATCATGATATTTATTTAGTTATATTTCTAACAAAAAATGCGCGATGGTCACCGGCTCCCTGTCATTGCAACAGCGACTGACCCGTTGCCTGGATTCCGCCACCAAATCGGAACAGGCCATTGCCAGCTATGTCCTGACGAATCTTCGCGAAATTCCATTTGAGACGGCCGCCAGCCTCGCCCGGAAAATCGGCGTCAGCGAATTGACCGTCGGGCGATTTTGCCGGTCACTCGGCTTTCGCCATTTCAAGCAGCTTAAGGCCGAACTGAAAGACGACCTTGGCGATCGCCCTTGGCTGATTGCCGATCGGTTGCAAGAAGTTCGGCGTCGCAGCGCCGCCAGCGGTGACCAACTGGCGAAAAGCCTGGAACTGGAACTGGCCGCCCTGGTGAAAGTGTACGAACTGGCGCAGAGCGATGCCTGGGAACCGGCGATCGAGCGTCTCGCCTATCGGCCGCGCGTTTACATCACGGGTTTTCAGACCGAGCGCGGCATGGCCGCCTACCTGGCGCATCAGTTGCAATATCTGCGCGACGGCGTTCATCTGCTGGATCTGACCGGCGGCAATATCGCCGAAGCCTTGCTGGCACCACCGGATGAAAGCTGTCTGGTTATCTTCGATTCTCGTCGCTATTCCCGCATCAGCAAGCTGCTGATCGAGAAAGCCCATGCCGCAGGCATCCCCGTTACGCTCATTGCCGATCCGTTCTGCACATGGGAACGAGGACAAGTCAGCGAGCTATTCGTTGTTCCCACCGACTTGAATTTCGTCTGGGATTGCACCTCGCAAATGGCGAGCCTGATCAATCTCATGATCAATGGTGTTTTCACCGAGCTCGGCGCCCGCGTCGAGAGTCGCATGAATCAAATCGCCGATCTCTATAGCTCTTTCTTTGGATACGTTGATGATGGCCGCGATCGATCAAACAACTGACTCATCCGAAAAACTCGACTGGAAAACCCAGGATCTGCCCAAGGTCGCCTGGGGCAAGGGCTGCTACGTCTATGATACGACCGGCAAGCAATATATCGATGGCTCCGGCGGCCCTGCGGTCTTTTCGCTCGGCCACGGTCACGAGGAGGTCAATGCGGCGATCAAGGACCAGCTCGACCGTATCGCTCATGGCTACCGCTATACCTTTACCAGCGATCCGCTCGAGGAATTGACGGCGCAGGTCGTTGAGGCCTGTGGTGGCGGCCTGAAGCATATGACCTTCTGTTCCAGCGGTTCCGAGGCCGTGGAATCCTGCCTGAAGATTGCCCTGCAATATCATGCTGCCCGCGGCGAAATGGGTCGCCGCCGCTTTATTGCGCGGGAACGGTCCTGGCATGGCAATACCTTGGGTGCTTTGGGCATTTCCGGCTTTTACGATCGCCGGCATGCTTTCGAAGGCGCTTTGATGCCAGCCAGCTTGCTATCTCCCGCCAACAGCTATCGCCCTCCGCTCGGTGTTGCGCCCGAGGACGTTGCCGAGGCCTGCGCCGCGGAACTGGAACGTGAGATTGAGAAATTTGGCGCGCAAAATATTGCCGCTTTCATCTTCGAACCGGTCGTCGGTGCGGCCGGTGGCTGTATTCCCGCGCCTCCCGGCTATGCGCGTCGCGTGCGGGAGATCTGCGACCGTTACGGCGTTCTGATGATCGCTGATGAGGTCATGTGCGGCAGTGGACGCTGCGGCACCTGGCGTGCCCTGGAGCATGACGGTGTCGAGCCGGATATCATGTCGATCGCGAAGGGCCTCGCCGGCGGCTACATTCCCCTGTCGGCGGCGATTTATCACGAACGCCTGCGTGAACCGATGTACCGGACCCATGGCGGGTTGATGACCGGCCACACCTTTACCGGACATACGGCCGCCTGCGCGGCCGGTGCCGCCGTCCAACGGATCGTCAAGCGCGACAACCTCCTCGCCAAGGTCCGCGATGACGGTGCCTATCTGTTTTCCTTGTTGCAAAATGCCATCGGACAACGCGACTACGTTGGCGACATTCGCGGCCGGGGATTCTTCATTGGCATCGAACTGGTTCAGGATCGCGCCAAGAAAGAGCCCTTTGCCGCCGACTTGCAGCTTTATGCCCGGCTGCGCGACAAAGCTTTCGAGAACGGCCTGATCTGCTATCCGGTCGGCGGCAATGTGAATGGACATCGCGGTGACATCATCATCCTCTCGCCGCCTTACATCGCCAGCCGTAGTGAATTGGAAGAGATCGTCGACAAGCTTCAACGCAGCCTGTCGGAGATCATGACCGGCATCGCCATGCGAAAAGCATAGCATATATCGATCGGGTCCGAGCCGGATCGATGAATGTCGCCGACATGGCAGCGCCGCCGGCACGGAGCCGGCGGCGCTGGACTGACCTACACCGGATCAGCTGCCATAAACATTGAAGTCGAAATACTTCTTGGCAATCTTGTCATAGGTGCCATTGGCGCGGATTGCCTTGATCGCCGCATTGATTTTTTCTTTCAGCGCCGTATCTCCCTTACGAAGGCCGGCGCCGACGCCATCGCCAAAGATCGGGTCATCGGGCGCAACATACTTGACTTCATAATCCTTTCCCTGATCCGACTTCAGGAAAGCATCCAACGCGATCGAATCCGCAAGAAGCACGTCAACGCGACCGGCAACCAGATCGGCATTGGCATTGTCTTGCGTGTCATAAAGCTTGATTTCGGCGGTCTTGCCGAATTTCTCCTGAACGTAATTGGCGTGAATCGTGGCCGTCTGAACGCCGACGATCTTGCCCTTCAACGAATCCGGCTTGTTGACGTCGATCTTGATATCGTCGTTCTTGGCGCCGATGAAGACGGCAGGTGTATTGTAATACTTGTCCGAGAAATCGATCACCTTCTTGCGATCATCGGTGATCGACATCGAGTTGAAGATCATGTCGATCTTCTTTTCGGTCAGCGCCGGAATGATCCCATCCCAGGCCACAGGCGTCAGCACGCATTTCGCTTTCATCTCATCGCAAAGCGCATTGAGAAGATCGACTTCAAAGCCGCCCCAATTGCCGGCTGCATCCTTGCTATAGAAAGGCGGGTAAGGTTCCGGCGAGAAACCCACCTTAATCGTATCTTCCGCCTTTGCCGTCGTGCCACCAAAGGCGATGGCCAGTCCCATCAAAGCGATAGCGACAATACCTCGTTTAAACATTTAGTCCTCCCTTGGGATGCCGTTTTCTTATGCGTCTATAGACTTTCATCTTTTGTACGATTGTCAAATAGTTTCGTTCTTTACAGACAATGTTGCGGCAAGTAGATGGGCCCCGGCGATTGCCAAAACCGGCACGGTTTTGAGCGATCTTGCAATTGCGCGGTTGAGACGGGTATCGATTCATTTTTCAGAGAACGGCAGGATATCGTGCTGACTTTAGAGGAAATCGTTGAGAATGGGCTGTGCATCGGCTGTGGCCTGTGTCGCGGTATCGCCGGTGGCGATCAGATCAGCCTCGTCATGACGCCGGAAGGCCGTGAGCGACCGGTTGCCAAACAGCCTTTGCAGGAAGCTGTCCTGGAGCGAATCAATGCCGTTTGCCCGGGAACGCGCATTCCTGGCGCGGCATCGGCAAACGGATCGCAACCGCCAATATTCGACACCGTCTGGGGAAGCGCCCATCATCTGGCGATCGGCTATGCCGGTGACCCGGCGACCCGCTACCGCAGCTCGACAGGCGGCATCCTGACCGCCTTGGGGCAATTTCTGCTGCAAAGCAACCGCGTCAAGTTCGTGCTGCATGTCTCGGCTTCCAAGACGCAGCCGATGCGCAGCGAACGGCGTCTCAGTTTCGATGTGGCTTCGGTATTGGAGGGGGCCGGTTCCCGCTACGGCCCGGCAGCGCCCCTGGTCGATTTCAACGATATATTAGACCGGCAGGAACCTTTCGCCCTGATCGCCAAGCCTTGCGATATCGGCGCTGTCCGCAATCTGGCGCGACTCGATCCACGGGTCGATCAATATATGCGGTATGCCCTGACGCTGGTTTGCGGCGGCGCGTCCGATCTCAGTAAATCGGAAGACGTATTGGATCGGTTCGGCGTCACGGAAGATGAATTGTCGCTGTTCCGTTATCGCGGCAATGGCAATCCCGGCCTGACGCGCATCGAAACCAAAGACGGCCGCGCCTTTGAACTGACCTATCAGGAGATGTGGGAGGAGGAGGCCAAATGGATGATCCAGCCGCGCTGCAAGATCTGCCCGGACGCCATCGGTGAAAGCGCCGATCTCGCCGCCTCGGATGTCTGGCCGGGGGGTGGCCCCACCGGCGACGATGCCGGCTTCAACGGCATCATCGTCCGCACCGAACGGGGACGCGAACTTTTCGAGGCCGCTTGCGCGGCCGGCGCCATCACCGTCGACCGGCAGGTCGGCTTTGCCGATTTCGATGTCTTCCAGCCACATCAGGTGCGCAAGAAGCGCGCTGTCTGGGGACGATTGAAAGGCATGGAGGCCGCCGGCAAGCCGATCCCGGCCGTCCACGATTTGCGGCTGGCGGAATGTGCCAGGCAAAACACGGTGAAGCAGAATCTTGCCGAAGCGCGCGGTGCGCGCGTCCGTGCAAAATCCGGCCGCTTGGGCGAGCCCCCGGCCGTGCCTCGGCAGGCCTGATCATCTTGCAGATGGAAAGCCGTTCATTTTGGCGTAGGAGAAGTTCTGACCTCTGACTAATCTGACTGAGCCAAGTCAGAGGCCCAGGATGAAGCTAGGTCAACCGGAACTGGATCGCCACAGCCGGACCCCCGTCTATCGGCAGGTCTATGATCGCTTTCGCGATGCCATCGCCCGTGGCCAATTGGCGCCCGGCGAGCGATTGCCTTCGGCGCGCAGCCTGGCCAGCCAGTTGGGCACCGCGCGCGGCACGATTGATGTCGCCTATAACATGCTGGCCGGCGAAGGCTATATCATCGGCCAGGGTGCTGCCGGTACGATCGTTGCGCCCGGCATCGCCCAACATCTGCCCAATGTTAAAAAACGTCAGAAAACAGCACCACGCGCCAGCGATGACCGTCCGTCCCTGCGGCTGGAAAAGGCGCGTCCCTTTCAGATGGGCATGCCGGCCTTGGATGCCTTCCCTCGCAAGCTCTGGTCCCGTCTGGCCATGCGCCGGGCCCGCAGCCTGACCCCGGCGATGATGGTCTATCCCGATCCACTGGGCGACCGGGCCTTGCGCGATCAAATCGCCAGTTATCTCGCGATCGCACGCGGCATTCAGTGCTCGGCCCAGCAAGTCGTCATCACCAGCGGCTTCCAAGGTGCCTTGGGCCTGTTGAAGGAGCTGCTGTTGCACCGGGGCGATAGCGTCTGGCTGGAAGACCCGGGATACTTCATGACCCGGCGCGCATTCGAGATCACCGGTGCGGATATCGTCCCTGTCCCTGTGGATGATGAGGGGTTATGCGTAGATGCCGGCATTGCGCTTAACGCGCATGCCCGTATCGCCGTGGTGACGCCCTCGCATCAAGCCCCTTTGGGTGTTTCCTTATCGTTGCCGCGACGGCTCGCGCTCCTCGACTGGGCACGGCAGAACGATGCCTGGATCATCGAAGACGATTACGACGGAGAATTCCGCTATACCAGCCGGCCCCTGCCCGCCCTCAAAAGCCTCGATCAGGCAGATCGCGTCATCTATGCCGGCACCTTCAGCAAGGTTCTCTTTCCGGCATTGCGTCTCGGTTATCTCGTGCTGCCGGAAAACCTGCTCGATCGTTGTGCGGAGATCAGCCTGCTCTTGCAATCGGGCCGCTCGCTCCTCAATGAGCAGATCATTGCCGATTTCATGGCCGAAGGCCATTTCGCCCGCCACATCCGCCGTATGCGCCAGCTCTATGCGGATCGGCGAACGGCATTGGCCGATGCCCTGACCGACAGGATGGGCAACCGGTTCCGGGTCGACCTGGCCGCCGGCGGCCTTCACCTGCTCGCCCGCCCGAAGCGGCGGGAAAGCGATCGCGCCTTGGTACGCAAGGCTACCGCCTGCGGCTTGGCGCCCGCGGCTCTGTCGACCTATTGCATCAAGCGGGATTGCGGATCGGCGCTCTTGCTCGGCTTCACCAATATCCCCGCCGAGACAGCGCCGAGGACCGTGCGCCTGCTGGAACAGGCGCTGGCCGCATAGCGATGCCGCCTCATAGCGATGGCTTAGGTCCGGCGGATTTCCGCCACCACAGCGCCGATACGGTCCAAGGCCTTGGCCACTTTCTCCGGCTCATAGCCCAAGGTGATGCGCAGATGTTGCTCGGCGCCGAGGAAGCTGCCTGGAGCCACCAGGACATTCGCCTTCTGTCGGATGGTTTCCGCCAATTCGAAAGAGGTCACCGGCAGATCGAAGCGAACGAAAGCGAGGCTGGTTGCCGGTGATGGCAGCAGGCTGAACACATTGCCCTGGTCGCGCAGCCAGGCCGCGAAGACCTGGCGGCCGGCGGATGACAAATTCCGTTGCCGTTCCAGCAGAAACTGTCTTTTGGCGGGCTGCAGCGCGATCGATGCGAGGGTCATGCTCGGCGCCGCAGCGGCGATCACCGCATATTCATGCCGTCGCCACAGATCTTCGATCGTCTGTCGGTCGGCAACCGCCCAGCCGATCCGCAGGCCGCTCAAACCATAGGCCTTCGACAGACTGTTGGTACAGATCAGTCGGTCATACCGGCCCCAGAAACTCGGCGTATCGCCGGCGCCATTGATTTCCGTGCCGCCATAGACTTCGTCGACATGCAGCCAGGCGCCGACCCGTGCGCAGGCCGCGACGATGCGCTCCCCCTCTTCCAGCGACAGGATCGTTCCCGTCGGGTTGTTGGGATTGACGATGGCGACCAGCCGGGTCCGCGCCGTCACCAGGCGATCCAGCACATCCAGATCGGGACGCCAGCCGCACGCCGGGTCGAGCGGGAGCTCCTTGACGACACAGCCGAGATTTTTGGCATGTCCCCAGACCTGCCGATAGCCGGGCGACATGACAACAACCTCATCACCCGCTTGCAGCAAGGTGGCACAGACCATGCTGTTCGCCTGGGATGCCCCGACAGTCACCAAGACATTGGCCGCATCGGCGCCTGCATAAAGCGCGGCGATACGCCGACGTAAGTCCAAGGTCCCATTTACTTGGGGATAGAAAAGTCCAGTATCGAGGAGTGCCGTCTGCTCATCGGGTGTCAGCCATTCGCGCGTGCCAAGGCATTTAACGCTGCTATCCGCCAGATTGAGTTCGACGTCATGTTCGTAGAGCGACTGGTAGTGTTCGAGCTCAAAATTCTGAAATGCGGCACGCGTCATTTGTCTGAACGCCTGACTTTTGCTATGCTAGGTTGCGCTTACGGTAATCAATACCGAATGCGCAATATAATGCGCATGCGAGGGAATGCGCAATATATTTCACAGATTAGAGGTTGCTTTTGTCCGTCCTTCAGGAACACATCTCGCAGAATATTCGCCAAGCGCGGCAACGATTGGGCTTGAGCCAGCAGGAATTGGCCGATCGAGCGGATCTGAGCCGCCGTATGATCACCTTGATCGAGAATGCCCTGGGCAATGCCAGCCTCTCGACCCTCGACCGCATCGCCCATGCCCTGAACGTACCTTTCGCCGATCTGATCCGGCCGCCGTCGCAAACCAGCCCCGGCGAGACCAAGCCGATAGAAGTCTGGCAGGGAGAACATCCTCGCAGCCGAGCGAGCCTTCTGCAGAACGCAGCCGCGCATCGGGGCGTCGAGCTATGGGAATGGAGCCTCGCCCCCGGCGAAAAATATCAAGCCGAGCCCGATCCAGTGGGGACGCGGGAATTTCTCTATGTCCTTCAGGGCACGCTGACCCTGGACCTGGTCAGCGGCACGCAGACGCTGGTCGCAGGACAATCGGCCGATTTTCCCACCAACCAGCCTTACGCCTACAGCAACCAGGGGTCCTCTTTGCTGCGCTTCGTCAAAAACGTCATCAGCTAGGCCCGCGCCGGTCGCCCGTCGGCAGGCCACAATCGGTGCAACAGAGGAAACGGAATCCATTTATCCGGATTGACAAGGACTGCGTTGTCATTGTACCAATTGGTACATATTTTTCCGAATGGTAAAGGAGACGATCATGACCAGCCGTCCACCGCTTCCGCCCTTCACACGCGAAACGGCGATCCAGAAGGTCCGCATGGCGGAAGACGCCTGGAATTCACGTGACCCGGAGCGCGTCTCGCTGGGCTATACCATCGACAGCAAATGGCGAAATCGTGCTGAATTCGTCAACGGCCGGGCGGAGATCGTTCAGTTCCTGCAGCGGAAATGGGCACGAGAACTGGACTACCGGCTGATCAAGGAGATCTGGGCGCATGACGGCAACCGGATTGCCGTTCGCTTTGCCTATGAATGGCATGACGACTCACGCAACTGGTTCCGCTCCTATGGCAATGAGAACTGGGAATTCGATGAGAATGGCTTGATGCGGTTCCGCCATGCCTGCATCAACGATCTGCCCATCAAGGAAAGTGACCGGAAATATCGCTGGGATGCCTCGGCCCCGCGCCCGGCGGATCATCCGGGCCTGACGGAACTGGGCTTCTGACATGGCGCGCCTGGTCGCTGAGCGCAGCGATGTGCTTCCTGTGCTCGGCGAGGTTTTTCGCGAACATGGTTTCGAAGGCGCCAGCCTGTCGGTGATCACCGGCGCGACCGGGCTTGGGAAAGGCAGCCTCTACCACTTCTTCCCCGGCGGGAAGGAAGAGATGGCCATGGCGGTCTTGGACGAAATCGACACCTGGTTCCAGGTGAACGTCTATCAGCCGCTGCGTGACGGCCAGGATGCACGCGCGGGCATCGACCATATGTTCACGGCGGTGGAGCAGTATTTCCGGTCCGGCCACCGCGTTTGTCTCGTCGGCGTCTTTGCCCTGAACAATACCCGTGACCGCTTCGCGGACCAGGTGCAAAGCTATTTCGCCGATTGGACGGCGGCCCTGAACAAGGCCCTGACGCGTGCCGGCTATGAAACGGCAGCGGCGCGAAGCCTGACCGAAGATATTCTCGGCGGGATCCAGGGTGCGCTTGTCCTGGCCCGCGCGATGAATGATCCGAAAATCTTCAGCCGAAGCCTGAAACGGTTGCGGGAACAGCTCGACCTGTAAAGATCAGGCCCCCAAGAGCCGAATTCGGCTTTCAAGTTGAAGCCAACATGCTTCAACTTGAAAGCACCGCGCTCTAGCGGGGCCTGATCGATATCATCGTCTTACTTCGCGAATTCCGCTTTCACCTCTGTCCAGAGGTCGGAATAGCTTTGACGTTCTTCATCCGAAAGCGGCGCCATATATTGCAGCCGCTTCATGGCCGCTTCATCGCTGTGGATCTTGCGGGCGACGTCATCCGCCGGCAGCTTCTCATTGGCTTTCGAATTGGCCGAAGCCGGCGCGCCGACCTTCGTGGCCCATTCATGATAGAAATCGGGATCGGTCATATAGCTGATAAAGGCTTCGGCCCCGGCGAGATTCGGCGCCTGATTGGCGATGGCGAGACCGTCGAACCAGCCGATCGCGCCCTCCTTCGGCACGACATAGCCGACCGGCAATTTGAAATTGCTCCGGCTGCGGGCCGCAGACCCGCTCCAATAGGGCGACAGGTCAAAGGTCTTCGCCGAGAACAGCTTATTGAATTCGTCTTCCGATGACCACAAGGTCGCGACCTGCCCTTTCAAGGCCAGCAGCTTCTTCTTGATCTTCGCCATGTCCTTCGGATGGTTCATGTCCTGGCCGGTGGCAATCGCCGCGAAGGAAACCGCTTCGATCCCATCATCGCGGAAGGCAACGCGCTTCGCTTCTTTCGCGTTCCAGAAAATTTCGATGCTGTCGGGTGCCGATTTGAAGACATCCGTATTATAGGCAATGGCCGTCATGCCCCAGACCCAGGAGACGCCATAGGTCTTGCCGCCATCATTCAGCAAGTTCGAATCGCGGAAGGTCGGATTGAGATCTTTGAACGTGGCGATCTTGGCGGTATCGATCGCCTGAATGAGCCCTTCCTTCGAGGCAACGCCATTCCAGGCGCAATTGGTCAGGACGACGTCATAAGCACCCGGATTGGTGCGCAGCTTGGTGATCATTTCCGGTTCGGAATTGAAGTAATCGTGGACGACCTCAATGCCGGTCTTCTTCTTGAAAATATCCAGCGCCCAGGCTTCGTCGGTGCCATAACCCTGCCAGTTCAGGACCGTGATCTTGCCGCCATCCGCCTTCACGATGCGCGGTGCGAAAATTGATCCCGTGGCCGCGGCGGCGGCACCCAGGGCAGCCGTACCGCCCAGGAATTTACGGCGGCTGATCTTGCCGCCGGTCAGTTGATCATACGCAGACATAAAACCCTCCCTCGATCAGCATGTCTTCTCGTTGCATAAAACACATTCACCCCGGCGATGTCGACAGCGCAGCGCACTGTGGCATCTGATCAGTCTACAATCCTAGAGCCGGATCGCACTCTAATGCGGCACGATTTCCGGCAGGCGCTCGGCCGGTGGCGTGTTGCGGGATCGGGCAGCCCGCACAATCCCATCGATGATCACCATGCCGATACCCGGCAAATCGCCCTTGCGCACGGAATCCAGCAGATCGCTGCCGCAGGAATGCTGGGCCCGGTCCATCACCACGAAATCCGCCGCACGTCCGTTTTCGATCAGGCCGCAATCAAGATCGCGGATCCGCGCCGTATTCCCCGTCGCGAAACAGAAAGCGATCTCGGCCGGCGTGTCGCCGATCGACGAGAGCAGCGCGATCATGCGCAGGATACCGAGCGGCTGCACACCGGACCCGGCCGGCGAATCCGTGCCCAGGATCACGCGGTGCAACTGCTTGATCTCCCTCGCCGTCCGCAACGCATGCAGGCCAGCCAATTCATTGCCGTTATGCACGATCTCGATCGCCCGGCTGCATTGGCTGCACAGGCATTCGATCTGGCTCAAGGGCAAGGCGGTATGCCCGCCATTGATATGGCCGATCACATCGGCATCCGCCGCCAGGATCACGTCCTTGTCGATATAGCCGGAGCCGGGCACCGACGGACCACCGGTGTGAATCGTCGATTGCATCCCGTATTTGCGCGCCCATTGCACCATGCGCCCCGCTTCGTCACCGGCCTTGACGGAGCCTAGGCCGACTTCCCCAAGCAGCTTGACGCCGGCCTTGGCAAGCTCGGCGAAATCCTCCTCCACCATGCCTTTCTCGATCACCGGCGCACCGGCATGCACCTTGACGCCGCCCGGCCGGAAGGCATCGAAAGCCCGCTGGGCGGTGATCGCCAGGGCCTTGACGCCGACCACATCCTTCGGCCGGCCCGGCAAATGCACCTCGCCGGCGGAAATCATCGTCGTCACGCCGCCATTGAGGAAGGAATCGATCCAATTGAGCTGGCTCTGGCGCGGCGTCCAATCGCCAAAGACCGGATGAACATGGCTGTCGATCAGGCCCGGCGCCAAGGCGCAGCCTTTGGCATCGATCACCGTTTTGGCGCCCGCGCAATCGACATCCTTCTCCTTGCCGAAAGCGGCGATACGACCATCGACGGCAACAACTGTATCGCCGGGCAGGATCGGTTTTTCGATATCGCCACTCAACAGCAAGCCGATATTGCGAATGACCAGCTTACCGGCGGGACCACCCGCAGCCGCAACTTCCGCCATGCTCAATCTCCCTTACCCAATCTCAGCGCAAGCCGTCCTTGCCCTCGATCTCACTGGCCTGCAACCCGCCGACACGCGGCAAAGGCCGTCCGCTATCGGTGACGACGACGGCAATCAGGATTTCATGGGCACGCGGTGCATCGGCAATCCGCACCTCCATCGCATCGAAATGCGAGCGCACGAAAGCCGCATCCTTATGCCCCAAAGGCACATCGATCGGCGCGCCGAGACCGCCACGCTTCTTGGCCGACGGCACCAAGGCCGCGCCCTTCTCGACCGCCGCCCGGAGCGGCTTGCCGAGCTTCGGATGCAGAATGGCCGCCGCGTGTTCGAGCTCACCCGCTTCGCCGACAAGGGCGGCCTTGCCGTAGCTTTCCGCTTGGGCCGGCTGGATACCAAGCGCCGCCACGGCGCGACGGCCGAGCAGATCGCCCATTTCCTCACCGATATCCATCAGCAATGTCAGATCTTCCACATAGCGGCCGGCAAACGGGTTCTCGATGACGGCGATGGCAGCTGCCTTGCGCACAGGCGGCACAATATCCTTATCGGCTTCCTGATGAACTTCCTCGATCTGGATCATCAACTTGCGGATTTTCGCGCTCATCTCAACCCGTCCTCCCCTTTGATCTCCGATGCCTTCAGGCCGCCGACACGGGCATGAATACGCGGGCCCGTGGTCATGACCAGGATGAAAGCAAGTTCGTCCGCCCGCGGCGCATCGGTGACGCCAACCTCGATCGAGGTGAAATGGCTGCGGACATAAGACGCATTGATATGCGTCACCGGGATATCGATCCGGGTGCCCGGCCCGCCCACTTTTTTGGCAGACGGGACGATTGCCTTGGCATTGCCCAGCAATTCGCGCATGGCATAGCCACCGGGTGCATGCCAAAGGGCGCCATGTTCAAGCTCGCCGTCGGCCCCGACAATGGCGCCCTTGCCATAGCCCTCAATGGCGCCAGGCGCCACATCCATTGCCCGCACCAGGGTTTGCGCCATTTCCAGGCCGAGCGGCTTCAAGGCGTCCATCATCGGCAGGATGTCTTCCACATACCGCCCGGCAAAGGGATTGTGGATGACGGCAACCACGGAACCCTGGCGCAGAGGCCTATCGGCGACGGGACCGCCTTCGTGGTAGGTATCCTCCACCGCTGTTAGAACTTTGCGAACTTTGATCATCTTATCATCTCCTAGGCGGCCGAGAGGAGCTGTTGCCCCGCGCCGCAGATTCTGAACTGTCCTTGCAATGTCAGCACCGCCGCCTGTATCAACCGGCGCTGACACAATTCCTCCGCCACGCTCGACCCGCAGGTCAAAGCCGTTTCGATTTCCATATCGCTCAAGACCGGCACGCTCATGGTGACAAGGCGCGCGCCGAGATCGCTGTCGGGATCCTGCGCCGATGCCGGCTGGCGATCAATAGAAGGATGGCCTGGCAGATCGACGGCATTGGCGATCATCGTCGCGGCTGCATCGGCAGCGGCAGCATTTATCGCCAGAACGGTCACGCTGTCGGCAATGCCGAAGGAAAAGCTGCGGCCGCCGCTTCCCTTGGTCGCAGCACCCGAGGTCGCGATGCCGGCAACATCCAATCCGGCCGCGATGCGCATCTTGCCGAACAACCGGGGCAATGCCGGATCGGCAACGAGGCCGCAATCGAAGGATTCGCCCGGCAGTAAATGAAGAGCGATATCGCCACCATTATTGACATAGGCCTTGCTGAGCTGGCGACCCGCCAATAAGGCCGCCAGGACATGATCGGCAACGGCGCCGGCGACGGCCGCCATCGGGGTAATGAACCGGGCGCGATATGGCCAGCAGGCCGCCAGCATGCGCTGCGCGATGCGGTCACGGAGCACCGGCTTCGATGATCCAATGGCTTGCCGCAACACCGGCAATTCGGTCACGAGACCATGCAGGACATGCTGGAAGCATCTCGCCGCTTGTCGATAGGCGGCCGCTACTTCCGCCGGATCGCCCCAAGCCTCGATCACCAGATCGATCGGGCCGTGCTGCAGGTGCAGGCGGCGGCCATCCGGCAGCAGGGCGCAATGCATGGTCATGATGCATCGCTTTCCGCAATGGGCCGCAGCGGCCAGGGCTGCTCGCGATCCCAGGCGATGGATTTGATCGATGCTGCACGTTCTCCGATCGCGGCAACCGGTCGCACATGCCCCATATGCCCACCCATCGCTTCATAATCGGCACGGCTCATGGTGAATTCGATTGGCGCGACAAGAGCCGGCGTCGGCACATAACCGAAGGAATTTTCCGGCATGGTTGCGACATCGACCATGATGGTGATGCCACCGCCCGGCCAGACATAGACCGGCGCACCGCCGGCTGTGACGCGCGTGAGTGCGTCACGGACGGAGCGGGTCAATCTGATCGGATTTTCCGTCACCCCCGCCCGCAAACTGCCGCCGGCGCCGCCCATGAAGAGCACGGTGCAAAGGGCCGGTTCGCAATTCTCGCCGATCCGCTCGACCACTTTGGCGATCGCGGGGAGCATCTCCGCCGGTTGCGGCACCAATTGATCATCGAGGATGAAATAAGCGTGATGTTCGCCGGTGGTCGACACCATCAGCAGGCGCAGGCCGGGCCAGGCCGTTTCCGGCGAAATCTTCTCGATGATATCCAGCGGATTCTCGACATCCGTCCCGCCCCAGCCTGTCCCCGGATTGGCCACCTGGAAATAGCGTCCTGGTGTCGATTTCCGGCCACGGACACGAATGCCGGCGGGTTTCATATCGAGGAAACGCCCCGCCTGATGTTCGCTCAACACACCGGTGATGTGATCATCCACCACGATCACCTCATCGACATGATCGCGCCATTGCAACGCGAAACTGCCGATCGTGGCCGATCCGCAGCCAACCCGCATGCGGTGTTCCTCGATGCCGTCGATGACCGGTGGCTTTCCGGCCTGTACCCGCAAGGTCGCGCCACCATCTATCGTCATATCGACGGCGCCTTTGTTGCAGAGAGTCAGCAAGGCATCGCAGGCGACCGTGCCTTCTTTCTTGCTGCCGCCGGTCAGGTGACGGACACCGCCCAAAGCCAGCATCTGGGAGCCGTATTCGGCGGTCGTGACATGGCCGATCTGTTCGCCCATGACCCTCACCGCTGCCTGTTCAGGCCCGATATAGCGGTCGGTATCGATCTTCACCTTAACGCCGCAATAGCTGAAGATACCCTCGGTGACGACAGTGATCATATCGACGCCCTCGACTGCCGAGGACACGATGAACGGTGCTGGCTTATAATCCGGATAGGTCGTCCCGGCGCCGATGCCGGTGACGAAGGTTTCGGCGCCAGGAACCAGACGGCCATCCCATTCCTGATTCAGAAAAGGGACCAGCCCGGTATTGTCGGCGGACAGACGTTGCGTCACCACCATCGCATCCATGCGTGTCAGCTTGCCATCGACATTGCCGTATCGGTCGCAGGCGCCCGTTTTCCCAGCACGGATACGGCACAGGACCGGGCAAGCATCGCAGGTGACAATGGCGTCGACCGATGCAGCCTTGGCCTCGCTCAGAGCCCGTTCGCTCGGCGTATCCGTCGATCCGCGCGGATCGGGTGTTTCGGGGTTGGTCATTTGGCCGCCTCATATCTCCCGGTTGCGCGCAAGGCAGCACGCAACCGATCCGGCGTCGCCGGCACCCGCGTCACACGTGCCCCCGTCGCATGCCGGATGGCGTTCAAAATCGCCGGCGCCGTGGGCACCAATGCTGGCTCGCCGATCCCCTTGGCGCCGAAAGGCCCCAGGGGTTCTTCATCCTCAATGATATACGTGTCGATCGGCGGCACATCGCCAATCGTCGGAATAAGATAATCATGCAGGTTTTCCGTCCGGCCGGGAATGTATTCTTCCATCAAGGCAAGACCAAGGCCCTGGGCCACGCCACCATGCAATTGACCTTCCACCTGTGTCGGATTGATCGCCTTGCCGACATCGGCCGCGGCAGCGATCCGCAGGACCTTGGTGGTTCCCAGCTCGATATCCACCTCGACCAGGGCCAGCTGTGCCGAGAAGCTGTAGGTCGCATAGGGAATGCCCTGCCCGTCGGCATCCAGTGGTGTGGTCGGTGGATCGAAGCGTCCCTCGCCCACCAAGACGTCACCATTCTCACCAGCAGCCGGCAGCCGGGCCAGATCGATCACCTGATCGGTGACGCCGTCGCTGACCCGCAATGTCCTGCCGTCCAGTGCGAACCGCCCCGGTTCACCCACATTGGCAAGACGCAGGATCTGGCCACGCAGATCGTCGGCCGCCAGGCGCAAGGCGGCGCCGGAAACGAAAGTCTGGCGCGAGGCCGATGTCTTGCCCGCATCCGGTGTCAGATCCGTATCGCCCGTCACCAGGTCGATGATCGAGAGCGGCACACCGAGAGCGTCGGCACAGATCTGCATCATGATCGTGTTCGATCCCTGGCCAATATCCAGTGCGCCGCTATAGAGTGTGATGCACCCGTCACGCTTTAAACCGATCCGCATGATCGACGGATTGGGCAAAGAGGTATTGCCGATGCCGTACCAGCCGCAACCGACACCGACGCCGCGCCGCAGATGACGTGAGGTCTCATTGAAGTCGGCAGCCTCCAGCCGCAGGCGTTCCCATTGCGGCCGCAAGGCATCGAGGCAGGCACGCAACCCGACACTGGCATCCAGGCGTTGTCCGCTGGCTGTTACCGAGCCTTTGTCCAAGGCGTTCAAATAACGGAATTCGAAAGGACAGAGATCAAGCTTCTCGGCGAGATCATCGAGCATGGTCTCCAGGGCAATGGCTGCCTGCGGCACGCCGAATCCCCGGAAGGCACCGGCCGGCGTGTCATTGGTATAGATCGCCCGCGTGGTGCAATAGACCGCCGGCACATGATACGGCCCCATGGCGTGGACCGGCACACGATTGGCGACCGTCGGTCCCCAGGATGCATAAGCGCCCGTATTATAATCGCCGTGGAAGCGCACCGCCGACAGCCGCCCCTCTTTGGTTGCAGCCACGGTGATGGCAATCGATGCCGGATGCCGCTTGGTGGTCGAGGCCATCGATTCAGGACGCGAATAGGTGCAGCGCACCGGGCGGTTCAGCAGCCAGGCCGCCACCCCGATCATCGGCTGGAGCGACAAATCGAGCTTGCCGCCGAACCCGCCACCGACAGCGCTGGGAATGATGCGGATCTGCTCCTGGCGCAACCCCATGATGAGGGCGACCTCATCCCGGTCCATGTAAGGCGTTTGTGTCGTTGCGAAGATTTCCAGCCGGTCGCCAACTCGGCGCGCATAACCGGCCTCCGGCTCGATATAGGCATGTTCGACGAAAGAGGTCTGGAAATTGTCGGAAAGCCTTATATCGGCTTTCGTGATGGCGGCATCGACATCACCTCTCGCCAGCCGGCCTTCGATCAGGACATTGCCTTTTGCCGTCTCGTGCAATTGGGCAGCATGGGGTGACAAAGCAGCTTCCACCCCTTGCAGCGGCGACAAGGTTTCCCACTCGACTGGAACTTCGTCGTCCCGGATAGCGGCGATCGTCGCCGCATCGCCAACCAGCGCGCAAATCGCCTCGCCGCGGAACCGCGCATAGCCTTCGGCAAAGACCGGCTGATCCTTGCCCGTGGGATAGATGCCGAAGACGTTCTGTCCCGGGATATCCGCCGCGGTCAGGATTTTCACCAGGCCAGGATGGGCCGCAAATAGGGCTGCGAAATCGCCGAAACCGAACCGCGCATGATGATGCGGCGACCTTATGGCGCGCAAAACCAGGCTATCCGCCGGCCAGCTATCCGCGCCATAACGCTCCGCCCCCGTCATCTTGGCCAGACCGTCGACTTTCGGCAGCCTTGCACCGACAACGGCATTGCGAGAGACCGGCGCGGCGGTTGTCTTGCCCAACGACAACACCGCATCAACGATCTTGCGATATCCGGTGCACCGGCACAGGACGCCACCCAAGGCGTCGAGCACATCTTGTTCGCTCGGCGAAGGCGTTTGCGCCAAGAGATCGGATGCCGCCATCAGCATGCCCGGCGTACAGATCCCGCATTGAGCGGCGCCGTGATCTTGAAAGGCCTGCTGCAACTGGCTGAGCTGGCCCTTGGCGACCAGACCCTCGACGGTGACGATTGCATGACCGGCCGCCTGTCCTATCGGAACGAGGCAGGCACAGCTTTGCCGGCCATCCACCAGAACGGTGCAGGCACCGCAATCGCCGGCATTGCAGCCTATTTTTGTGCCGGTCAGGCCAAGGTCTTCCCGCAAGACATCGGCCAAGCGCCGCAACGGATCGACCGAAACCTCTGCCGGCGTGTCATTGACCGTGAAACGTATGGATTGCTGGGTCATCGGGCGAGTTCCGTCAAGCTACGCTGCAGCAAGGTGATGACGGCGTCACGACGATAGTCCGCCGTGCCCCTCACATCATCGATCGGCGCAAGGGGCGCCAGATGTCGTTCATGCACCATATCCGCCAAGGCTGTCTCAAGACGCCGACCGATAAGGCCCTCCTCCAACAAGGGAAGTCGCTGCGCCACAGGCGAGCATGCACCGACGGCAATCCGGGCGGAAACGATCCGGGAGTCTTCCGCCAGCTCAAGGACGGCGCCCACCATGACGATGGAGATCACCAGATATTTCCGCGCACCCAGCTTCAGAAAGACAGAACGTGCCGGGCGGCCTGAATCGGGCACAAGCAAGGCCGTCACCAATTCGTCTTCACGGCGGAACGTCCGCCGGTTCCCTTTGACGAAGTCCGCGATCGGCAAGGTCCGCCGACCTTGCAGGGACATCAGCTCGACCTGGGCATCCAAAGCGAGAAGGTTTGGAATGCCATCTGCGGCAGGCGATGCGTTGCAAAGATTGCCGCAGATCGTCGCGCGGTTTTGAATCTGCACCCCGCCGACTTCCCGTGCCGCGCGCTTCAACCCGTCGAAGCGTGCGGGGAGCCGATTGTCGGCAATGAGATCGGACCAAGTGGCCTGCAATGACAGCCGCCACCGGCCGTCATTGAAACTGATCTTCTCCTGGCCGTCGATGGCGCTCACATCCAGGACATTCTCTTCCAGGGGCTTGCCGAGGCGGGCCGGGTAAAAGTCCGTGCCGCCCGCCAGGACCGACCAGGAATTCGCGCTCAATGCGGTAAGTGCTTCCTGCAAATTGGTCGGGCGGAAATAGAGCGACGGCTTCATTCATTTTCTCCCGTCGCCAGCTTGCTCAACAATCTCAGCAGGTCTTTGCGTTCGGCAGGGGTCAGCCGCGCCAGGGTGCGATCCGTCGCCTCACGCGCCATCGGGACCGCCGATGTCACAAGCGCCTGTCCTTTGGTTGTCAGCGTCAGCCGCGTCGACCGCGGATCGACCGGATCGGGGCTGCGATCGACCAAGCCGCGTTGAACGAGTCGCTGGACAACACCCAGAATCGTTGCGGGATCCATCGCCGTCAGCCGACCCAGGCGGTTCTGGGAAACGGCGGCTTCATCCTGGATCTTGACCAAGGCGGAAAACTGCTGGGGAGTCAATGACAAGTCGGCCATGCACTCGGCAAAGATCGATACATGCCGTTGATGCGAGCGGCGCAGGACAAAGCCGATTTGCGCTTCGAGTTCGTACAAAGCGGCCGCGTCGGCAGCCAGACGAGATGTCGCCTTGGGTGACACGAGTTTCTCCCGGATGGTTCGACTGAACCGGCTGTCCGTTGACCGGACTTACTATTTGTATGCAAACAGTACCACGGCGCGGGCTTGCGTCAAGCCGGTTCAATCTGACGAGTGAGCCTTATTCCGGCGTCACGGTAATTGCTGCAGTTGCGCAAGGATCCGCTGGGTAATGGCTTCCGGCGTCTCGGCAATATCGACAGTCACGGCGCATTCTTGCTGCGTCGGCTCTTCCAGATCGGCGAACTGGCTGTCCAGCAATTCGGGCGGCATGAAATGACCGGACCGGCGCGCAAGGCGCGTCTGGATCAATTCCTTGCTGCCTTGCAGATAGATGAAACAAACCTCCGGACGTCCGGCCGTCAGACTATCCCGATAGCGGCCCTTGAGAGCGGAACACGTAATGATGCCTGCCTCATCTTGCTGCCGCCAGGTGTCGATGACTTGTACGATCGCCGCGAGCCAGGGGCGGCGATCGTCATCATTGAGCGGGATGCGATGACGCATCTTTTCGATATTGGCCGGTGGATGGAGATCATCGCCTTCCCGCATCGGCCAGCCCAGAGCTTGGCTCAGCAGCCGGGCGATGGTCGATTTGCCGGAGCCGGAGACGCCCATGACGATAAGGATCTTGTTTGAAATATTGTTAGCCATCTCGCTTTTCGACCTTGCCTCCTCAATCTATCTATTAACAGCCTGGCGACTGAATATCCCCCACCGGCCGCCGCCCGCCATCCTGCGTTTCCCTAGCCTTTCCGGAAAAATTGCAAATATCCTCAAAACAACAAACTGTTATCGCTAACATAACTAGCTGTAAAACCGACTTTACGGCTATGCCTGTCACATCCTTTTGACTGCGGGGCAATAATGCGTTCCAGAAAGCCGCGATCGTCCAGTACCGGCCGTACCACCATGGCGGATATCGCCCGCCTGGCCGGCGTCAGCACCATTACGGTCTCGCGTGCTTTCAAAAAGCCGGATCTGGTGACGGAAGGGCTGCGGAAGCGCATTCTCAGCCACGCAGAGAAATTGGGCTATGTTCCCAACCGCGTCGCCAGCGCACTCGCCGGCGCACCGTCGATGAATGTCGTCGTCCTCATTCCCTCGATGACGAATATGGTCTTCGTGGAAATGCTCGCCGGAATTCACGACGTGCTGTATCCGCGCGGCTATCAAATGCTGATCGGCGTCACCCGTTATTCACCGCTGGAGGAAGAACGCCTGCTGCAAACCTATCTGGAGTTCCTGCCCGACGGATTGCTGCTGACCGGCGTCGACCATCTGCCAAGTACCTGGAACCGTCTTGAGAACCTGCGGCAGCCGACCGTTCACATGATGGAATCGACGGACCGTCCCGGCTGCTATTGTGTCGGCTTCTCGCAATTCGATGGCGGCTACGCCATGGCGCGGCATCTGCTGGATCGCGGCTATCGACGCATCGGCTTTGTCGCGGCGCAGCTCGACCCCCGTACCCTTGCGCGCGCCGATGGATATCGCCAGGCATTGCGTGACGCTGATCTCTATGATCCCAGGCGGGAATTGCTGATGCCGGAGCCTTCATCGATCAGTATGGGCGCCAACCTGCTGGATCAGTTGCTGGCGCAAGCACCCGATTGCGATGCCATCTTCTTCTGCAATGACGATCTGGCGCAGGGCGCTCTCTTTCAATGCCAGCGCAGGAAGATCGATGTTCCCAAGCAATTGGCCATCGCCGGGTTCAATGACCTGCCGGCATCGGCCTGGACCTCACCCTCGCTGACGACGATCGCAACACCGCGCTATCAGGTGGGCTGCCAGTCGGCAAATCTGCTGCTGACCTTATTGGAAGGCGAACAACCGTCCATGCCGACACATGATCTCGGCTTTTCCCTGATGACGCGCGAAAGCACCTGATCCGGCAGCGGTCTAAGGCAGCTCATATGTCAGAGCCGGGAGATAGAGAATGCCCGATTGCAGATCGACCGCCGATGCCGGCGTGCCCCGGGCTTTTGCATCCGCAAATTCGCTGCGAATGATCACCTTCCCGCCGCCCTTGATATCCTTGAGGTGACCGGAGCCGCCGAGCAGGGTGAAATTGCCGGAGCACCCCACCATGAAGACCCCTTTGCAATCGAGCTTTGCCGTCGCTTCCGCGCCGTCTTTGACCGTCAATGTGCAATCGGCGGAACCGACCTGGGTTCCATCCTTCTGATTCACCTGCAGGATAGCCTTGCAGGTCATTTTGCCGGCCGAAACCGGCCCCTTCTCCGTATCGACATAAAGCGGGCCGGCGATCACGTCCCGATAGATGCTTTGGGCCGTCGCCGAATCCGGCAACTTGCCCTGGGCCTGCCAGACCGAAAAGACGCGAATTGTCTGCGTGGTTTTCGCTGCTGCATCGCCGCTGACGGCAAGCCAGCCAAGCGCGACGATCGCTGCGATTGGGATAATGACGGCACGGATGCTGTGATGAAGGACGGCGTGCATCGGAAGCTCCATCAATCGAAATCGATGTAAACGGCATCACCGCCCAGCGACAAAGCCAAGCCTTGGCGTTTCGTCTTGAGCTGCAAGACGACGCCGCTGGCATTTTTCAGCCAGAGTTCGCCTGCTCCGGCTTCGCCCGCGGCAAAACCATACCGTCCCTGAATATAGGCGCCGGCGAAATCTGAAAGCCGGTTCAGGTCATAGACCGTACCGACCGCTTCCATTTTGGAAATGCCGAATCCGCCGATCCCCAATCCACCGACCGTGAAGGAATATGATTTCCCTTGGTAATGCAGCCTGCCGCCACCAAGATTGCCGCTGCCGATGAAGGCGATTTGCACCTGTGATATTTCGACAGTGCCGGATGGCGTTGGATTTCCCGCATCGGCCGGAACGGCAAGAATAAGACCCAGCGAACAGAGCGACAGCATCAGCCGACGCCGGCCCACATGTCGGATGCGCGGCTTTCGCCACAAATTCATCCTCATCCGTCCCCCCTAAATCAATGCTGATTCAGAAACCGGTATTCAGGATAAATCGAAGGATCGTTCTAAGTCGGCTGGTCTCAAGATCGGCAGTCTTACGATCAATCTGCCTTAAGTCTGCCGAATTCTTATCGGATACGCCCGTTGACTATCAGACCAATCCCAGGCCCGTGTCAAGGAACCGCGGCCCGACACGCCTAGGATGGAAAGCGGCCAATCATCAGCAGATACGTGATTGCCGCCGGAGCCGGCAGGTTCCTCAGCTTACCGGCTTGGCGCTCGTCTTCCGCCAACCACCACCCAATACCTTATAGAGCGTGACCAGATTGGCCTGCTTGGCCAGGCGCACATTGATCAGATCCTGCTCGGCGCTATACATCGAGCGCTGTGAATCCAGCACGTTCAGGTAATTCTCGACACCTTTGCGGTACCGTGCATCCGACAGGCGATAACTATCCTCGGTCGCATCGACGAGCGATTTCTGGGCATCGAGCTGATCATCCAGGGTGCCATAATCCGCCAAAGCGTCGGCAACCTCGCGGAAAGCCGTCTGGATGGCCTTGTCATACTGTGCCACGAAGATATCCCGGTCGGTCTTGGCGGCATCGAGATTGGCCTGGTTGCGGCCGAAATCGAAGATCGGCAGGACGATATCTGGTGTAAAGGCCCAGCCGCCCGTCCCCGCCTTGAACAGGGTGGAGAGCGCATCGCTCACGCTGCCACTGGTCGCCGTCAGCGTGATTTTCGGGAAAAACGCTGCCCGTGCCGCACCGATATTGGCATTGACGCCCTTTAACTGATGCTCGGCCTCGAGAATATCCGGGCGGCGCAGCAACACATCCGACGGAATGCCGGGTTCGATATCCTGCAAGGCCGTCATCGCTCCCACGGGCTCAGTCGGCAGCAGATTGCCGGGCACAGCCGTTCCCACCAGCAAGGCCAGCGCATTGCGATCCTGCACCACGATGGCGGTGAACCTGGCGATATCGACCCGCGCCGTATCGACGCTGGTTTGGGCCTGGCGCAGATCCAAAGCCGAAGCGACGCCGATTTCAAAACTGCGCTGCGTGAGCTTGTAGGATTGCTGCTGGCTCTCCAGCGTATCTTGCGCGAGCTTCAGCAAATCCTGATCAGCCGATAGGGTCAGATAGGCCGTCGCAATATCGGAAACCAGCGTGATCTGTGTCGCCCGCCGCGCTTCCTCGGTCGCGAAATAATCTTCAAGCGCCTGATCGTTGAGGCTGCGGATACGACCGAAGAGATCGAGTTCGTAACCGCTGATCCCGGCGCCGACGCTATAGATATGCGACGTATCCGATTGACCCGTTACCGAGGCCCGGCGCGATGTATGCTCGATATCGCCGCTGGCCTGCGCATCGATGGTCGGCA
Organism: Rhodospirillaceae bacterium; assembly: GCA_008012315.1. Taxonomy (GTDB): domain Bacteria; phylum Pseudomonadota; class Alphaproteobacteria; order Dongiales; family Dongiaceae; genus Dongia_B. The sequence goes on along the minus strand of SSEL01000014.1, from coordinate 111,227 downwards.
ACAGATCCGCACGCTGTATCCGATAGAGCGCCCGCGCCTTTTCGATATTCAGCACGGCGACACGCAGATCGCGATTATTGGTAATGCCAAGCTCGATCAATTGGCGCAAGCGGGGATCGAGGAAAAACTCGCTCCATCCTATATCCGCAACCGCCACCGCCACCGTCTTGCTGCTCTGCGCAACTTCACGATAAGCAGCACCACTGGGCCAGGCGCCGGGTGCCGCCATCTCCGGGCGCTGATAATCCGGCTGCAGGTTGATACAACCGGTCAGCAAGACGGCCGTCAGCGCAACGGAAACACCTGTACGGATCATCTACTTATCCTTCCGCATTGACGCTGTCGGTCGATGGCCTATCCGATGGGAGCTTGGCCTGCTTACCCTTGAAAACGTGCCGGACCAGGACGAAGAACAAGGGCACAAAGAATATACCGAGCACGGTCGCCGCGATCATGCCGCCCATCACGCCGGTACCGATCGCGTTCTGGCTGCCGGAGCCCGCGCCGGAACTGATTGCCAATGGCAAGACACCGAGGATGAAGGCCAGCGAGGTCATCAGGATCGGCCGCAAGCGCATGCGGACCGCTTCCAGGGTCGCCTCGATCAGCCCCTTGCCCTGCTCCTGCAATTCCTTGGCAAATTCGACGATCAGAATCGCGTTCTTTGCCGATAAACCGATGGTGGTCAGCAGGCCGACCTGGAAATAGACGTCATTCGACAACCCGCGCAAACTCGCCGCGCCCAGCGCACCGAGGACACCCAGCGGGACGACCAGCATGACGGCGAACGGAATGGACCAGCTCTCATAAAGCGCCGCGAGGCACAGGAAGACCACCAGCAGCGAAATGGCATAGAGGGCCGGCGCCTGCGATCCGGACAGGCGTTCCTGGTATGAGAGGCCGGTCCATTCATAACCGATGCCCGGCGGCAACTTGGCGGCGATATCTTCCACCGCCTTCATCGCCTCACCGGAGCTCCGACCCGGCGCCGGTTCGCCAAGAATTTCCACGGCGGGCAAACCGTTATAGCGCTCGAGGCGCGGCGACCCGTAGCTCCACTTCACCTGGGCAAAAGCGGAGAATGGCACCATCTCGCCATTGGCATTACGCACATACCACTTGTCCAGATCTTCCGGCGACATCCGGGCCGGCGCATCCGCCTGGACATAGACCTTCTTGACGCGTCCCTTGTCGATGAAATCGTTGACATAGGAACTGCCCCAGGCCGTCGACAGCGTATCGTTGATCTCGGCAATCGTCAGCCCCAAGGCGGTCGCCTTGGCCTGGTCGATATTGATCTCGAATTGCGGCGTATCGTCCTGCCCGTTCGGACGCACGGCCATGAGCACCGGATTCTGCGCAGCCATGCCCAGGAACTGGTTGCGGGCCGCGATCAGTGCTTCATGGCCAAGGCCGGCGCGATCCTGCAGGAAGAAGTCAAACCCGGTCGCATTGCCGAGTTCCAGCACCGCGGGCGGCGCAAAGGCAAAAACCATGGCCTCGCGGATCTGCGCAAACGCTCCCATCGCCTTCATGGCAACGGCAGAGACTTTCAGATCCGGCCGCTCACGCTCGCTCCAATCCCGCATGTTCATGAAGGCGATGCCGTTATTCTGTCCGTTGCCGCCGAAGCTGAAACCGGCAACGGTGAAGACCTGGGCGACGGCTTCCTTCTGATCGGTCAGGAAATGGTGCTCGACCTTCTTCAGGACATCGACCGTCCGCTCCTGCGTCGCCCCGACCGGAAGCTGGATCTGCGCGAACAGAATGCCCTGGTCCTCATCCGGCAGGAAGGCCGTTGGCAGGCGCCAGAACAGGAACGCCATGCCGATAAGGATGGCGGCATAGATCACGAGATATCTGGCGCCGCGCTTGACGATGCGGCCAACCAGGCCTTGATATCCGTTGCTGGTGCGATCAAAGGCACGGTTGAACCAGCCGAAGAATCCGCGCTCGACGACATGATGGCCCTTGGCGATCGGCTTCAGCATGGTGGCACAAAGCGCCGGTGTCAGCACCATGGCGACCACGACGGAGAGCACCATGGCCGACACGATGGTGATCGAGAACTGACGGTAGATGACACCGGTCGAGCCGCCGAAAAAGGCCATCGGCACGAAGACCGCCGACAGCACCAGGGCGATACCGATCAGTGCACCGGTGATCTGATCCATGGATTTTCGGGTGGCCTCCCGGGGCGCGAGCCCCTCCTCGCTCATCACACGCTCGACGTTTTCCACGACGACGATGGCATCGTCGACCAGCAGGCCGATCGCCAACACCACCCCGAACAATGTCAAGGAATTGATGGAATAGCCGCAGATCGCCAGAACGCCGAATGTGCCCAGCAGGACGATCGGCACGGCAATGGTCGGGATCAGCGTCGCCCGGAGATTCTGGAGGAAGAGATACATGACCAGGAAGACCAGGACGATGGCCTCCGCCAAGGTCTTCACCACTTCCTCGATCGAGATCTTGACGAAGGGCGTCGTATCGTAGGGTATGTCGGCCTTCATGCCGGCGGGGAAGAACTGCGCCAGTTCCTGGACCTTGGCCTTGACCGCATCGGCGGTCGCCAGGGCATTGGCGCCGCTTGCCAGCTTGATGGCGAGACCCGTCGCCGGTTTCCCGTTGAATCGCGAGACCGTGTCATAGCTCTCGCTGCCGAGCTCGACCCGCGCCACGTCTCGCAATCGCACCATCGACCCGTCGGTATTGGTGCGCAACAAAATCTCTTCGAACTGCTGCGGCGTCTGCAAGCGGCTCTGCGCCGTGATCGTCGCGTTGAGCTGCTGGCCCTTGGTGGCAGGTGCACCGCCCAATTGGCCGGCGGAGACCTGGGCATTCTGCGCCAGGATGGCCGCCTTCACATCGCCCGGCGTGATCTTGTAATTGGTGAGCTTGTCCGGATCCAGCCAGATGCGCATGGCATATTGCGCGCCGAACAGCGTGACGTCGCCGACGCCATCGACACGTGCGATGACATCTTCGACATTGGCGGCGACATAATCCGAGAGATCGGACTGCGTCAGGGTTCCATCCGGCGAATAGAAAGCAAAAACCAGAACGAAGTTCGTTGCGGATTTTTCCACCTGCAGACCTTGCTGCTGCACTTCCTGCGGCAGAAGCGGCAAGGCGAGCTGGAGCTTGTTCTGCACCTGGACTTGGGCGATATCCGGATTGGTCCCCGCATCGAAGGTCAAGGTGATCGTCGCCTGCCCGACGGCATCGCTGGTCGATGCCATGTAGCGCAGGTGATCGATCCCCTTCATCTTCTGTTCGATGACCTGGGTAACGGTATCTTCCAGCGTCTTCGCAGAGGCGCCCGGATAGGTCGCGGTAACGGAAACCGCCGGCGGCGCAATCTCGGGATATTGCGAGATCGGCAGCGTCCGGATCGCCAGGGCGCCAGCCAACATGATGACGATGGCGATCACCCAGGCAAAGATCGGCCGATCGATGAAAAATCGCGACATGACCCGTCGTCCTTACGAAAAATATCTACTGCGGCTGGCTTGTCGGCTGTTGGCCGGTAGCTTCGGAGGACGGAGCCAGGTCGACCGGCTTTACGGGCGCACCGGGACGGATATGCTGCAAACCATCCACGATCAGCCGGTCGCCCGGCTTCAGACCGTCGCTGACCAGCCACTTGTCACCGACGGTCCGCTCGGTTTTAAGCTCGCGTTGGCCGGCCGTGCCATTGGCGTCGACCACCATGGCGATGGGGTTGCCCTTTGCATCGCGGCTGACGGCCTGTTGCGGGACCAGGATCGCCTGATCGTTGACACCCTCTTCCAGAACCGCCCGGACATACATGCCTGGCAGCAATTCATCATGAGGATTAGGAAATACCGCACGGAGGGTAATGCTGCCCGTGGTCTGGTCGACGGTGATGTCCGAGAACTGCAAACTGCCTTCCTGACCGTAGTTCGAGCCGTCTTCCAGCACGAGCTTGACCTTGGCCTGGTTGGCGCCGGCGCTGCGGAGGCGGCCACTGGCAAGATCGCGACGCAGGCGCAGGACATCGGTGGTGGATTGCGTCACATCGACATAGATGGGATCGAGCTGCTGCACCCGGGCAAGCGCTTCCGCCTGCCCCGCCGTCACCAACGCACCCGGCGTAAAGACAGATTTGCCGATGCGGCCGGAAATCGGTGCGGTGACCTTCGTGTAATTCAGATTGATGCGCGCCGTTTCCAGCGCCGCTTCATCGGCGGCAATTTCCGCTTCCGCAGCTTGCAGCGAGGCGGCCGCATCGTCGTAATCCTGCTTGCTGACGGCATCGATACTGACAAGCTCCTTATAACGCTGCGCCTTCAACCGGATCGAGCTGACATTCGCCTTCGCCTTGGCAAGGGCAGCCTTTGCGCTGTCATAGGCGGCCTGATACGTGGCCGGATCGATCTGATAAAGCACTTGGCCGGCCTTGACGTCACTACCCTCGTCAAAGAGGCGCTTCAGCACAATGCCGCCGACCTGCGGCCGGACCTCCGAAATCATATAGGCCGCCGTGCGCCCCGGCAGCTCGGTGGTCAGGGATACCTGTTGGGCCTGAACAGTGACGACACCGACCGGCGTCGGCGGCGGCGCGGCGCCTTCCTGTGCCGCCTCCGCATTCGGTTTCCCGCAAGCCGATAAAGTCAGCGCCGCCCCGAAAAGCAAGGTGAGCGCCAAGGAACCGGTAACGTTCCGCGTGGGAACAGATCCGGCCGTTTCTCTGACTTGCATAAACCAACTCCCCACCACTGCCCAGCTCGCCGACAGCCATCCGGCTGCAGCGCTAAGGCATTTATCCACCTATCAAAAACGACTCGCTTAGAATGAACGATCGTTCTAGATTGAGGGCTCATTCTAAATTGGACGAAAGCCTCGTCAAGAGTTAATTCAAGAGTTAATTATGTCACTCAACGCCTCGAACGATTGGGAGTAATGGCTTGGCAAGTAGCACAGTGTCGGAAGTTGCGCGCAGCGAAACCCGCCGACAGCAGGTCTTGGAAGCGGCGCTGGCCTGTTTCCGGCAGCACGGATTTCACGGCGCCAGCATGTCGGAGATTTCCAAAACGGCCGGCATGAGCGTCGGCCACATCTATCATTACTTCGAAAACAAGGAAGCGATCATCGGCGCCATCGTCGAGCAGGATATCGCGGATATCGCGACGATTTTCGAGGAAATCAGCCGCGAAGACGACATCCTGACGGCCATGATAGCGCGCGCCGATCATGGCGTGGAATGCCATACCGATCCGGACGCCGCCGCTCTCTTCCACGAAATCATGGCAGAAGCCGCACGGAATCCCAAAGTCGCCGCGATCGTGCGCCGGGCCGATCAGATCAAGCGGCAAGCGATCATGGACCTGATCCGCAAGGGACGCGCCGCACGCGGCCTGCCGATTTCCGCTGAGGACCTCGACGGCCGCATGGAGATCCTGGCCGCCATTTTCGAGGGCTTGTCCGCCAGGATCATTCGCAATCCCGCCATAAACCGGGAAGCGACCTTGCTGGTCCTGAAAGGCGTCATGGAACGATTGTTGAAGGAGTAAATCGCCTTACCTGGTCGATGACGCCGCCATCGCGCTGGTGGCGGATGTCGCCGAGAGATGCGTCAGATAGCTGAGCAGACTTTTCGCTGCATCCTTCACATCCCCCGGAAGATCCTTTTCTGCCGTTCCGATGCTGATCGTGCCGGTCATCCCGATCGCCAATTCAACGTCCGGCGGCACCCGGTCGATGTGAATGCGAACGGGGAAGCGCTGGGCCAACCGGACCCAGGTAAAGACCGGATCGACATTGGCGAGACCTTCATTACCGCTGCTGCCGTTCTTGTCGGTAATACCGCGTGCAAAACTATCGACATGCCCCGTGATCAGGCCGTTGAAGCCCATCAGCTTGATTTGTGCGGGATCGCCCAGATGGATCTGGGACAATTTCGTTTCCTCGAAATAGCCGGCGACCCAGAATGAATCGCTATCCACCACGGAAACGGTTGCCGCTCCCGCCGTGGCAAAGTCGCCCCGGCGCAGGAGCAGATTCGTCACATAGCCATTGACGGGCGATCGGATCACGCTGCGGTCAAGATTGACCTTGGCAATATCCACTTCCGCCAACGCCTCGTTGTAATCCGCCGCCGCAGCGGCCGCACCGCCGCGATAATGTTCCTTCTCTTCCGATGAGGCCGCCAGATCCGTGAGCTTTGCCCGCCTCGCCGATTGCATCTGCAGCACCTGCATGTTCTGCTTGCGGCTTTCCGCCGTCGCCTGGGCCTGGGCAAGCGCCAGCCGGAAACGGATCGGATCGATGACATACAGAACATCGCCCTTATGAACGAACTGATTGTCGGCGACCTTGATATCGATCACCGTACCGGAGACTTCCGGTGCGATCGAGACGACATCCGCCCGAACGGTGCCGTCGCGCGTCCAGGGGCTGACCATGTAATGGCGCCACAGCGCAATACTGAGAATACCTGCCACCAGCAACATCGCCAGGGTCACGGTCACACGGAACAACCTGCTTACAATAAACATCGTCTTCAGCGATCCACGCTTACGGAAAAGACAAAACCAGAAGAGAAAGAATCGAGGCAAAGAGTGCGACCTCAAAAAGTCCTGGATGCCAGACCAGGCGCCAGAAGCCGACAACCGTGAGCAGCCACCGGCAGAGCAAAAACAGCACGCCCGCAGCCACGCCATAGGCGACGATGGGCGCCATGTACACGCCGGCGATGTTGAGTTCCGTCATCATATGACCGCCTCACGACCTAATCTGGAAGCCACGAAGAAATCGCAATTTTGCGAAATCAAATCGGCACATTCGCGCAGGGAAGCAACTGCCCGCAACAAGCGGCCATCGGCTTCCTGCACGGGAGAATTCTGGATGAGTGAACTGAGCCCGTCGGCGGCCTGCGAAACGGCAATACCTGCCGCCTCGGGCTGTCGGGCCACATTGCGAACCGCGCGAAACGCCCGCTGCACCTTCTTCTGCATTTCCTCGTCCAAGGTCAGTCCTGCGAGCAGGGATCGCGCACGTACTATTTCCCGGCCGATCCGAACAGTCGCAAAGCCGCCATTGATCAGCTTGCGCCGGCGTCGATCGGTCAAAGGCAGACGCATGCCAATCATCGCCAACCGGTCATGGGCCAGATGTTCCCAGCGCCAGAGGCGCGATGCATTGGAACCGCCAGCAACCTTCGCCAGGCTTTTCCGCAGTTCCCCCGCGATCTTCAGCGCCGAGCGCCAGTGATTCTGGGGAAACACGACCCGGAAAATCGGTACGACGCAGGCGGCACCGAAAATGAAGGCAAACGAGTAGTTGAGAAAAACCGACATATCGAATTGCATCGGATTGCGCGGCGCAAGGAATGTCATGAAAAAGATCAGAAAGCCCGCAGCACCCATGGCCGTCCGAGGCCGCGTCATGCAGTAGCCGCCGATCAGGATGAAGGGGCTGATGACGAGCGCTAGAAGGGGAAATCCGGCGATCTGGGTCATCAACCCGAACATGCAGACGAAAGCGGCAATCGCGGCAATCAACACGCCGATAAACATGGCGACCGCGTCACCCTGCTGGCGGTCGCTGGCCGCGAGCAGCGTACAAAATGGAATGGTGACGCCGAAGAGCTGACTACCGCTGGGCCACGCCGTATAGATCCAGATGGCACCCAGCAGAAGCACGGCGATCATGCCCCGCAAGCCATTGATGAGCGCCGTCATCCAGTCCAAATGATGCGGCAAGCGGACATCGATCGGCTTTACGCTCTCATCCTCATAGGCTTGCAGGCTTTCGCCAAGGATAGCGGCCTGGTCCAATAGATCGTCCACCCGATTAAGGACGATCATCGCCGCATATGCCCCTTCCCTGTCCTGGGCAACGTCGATCGATTGAACGGCGGTGCATCCCTCACGTAAGCTGGCGATTTCGTGTTGCCATTGATGAACCCGCTGATCCCGGTCGGCGGCAAAAGCCGCGAACAGCCGGCAGGTCCGGCCGAAGAGATCCCGCAACGCCGCCCCCGGACCGGATAGCGGATATACGTCGTCGCCAGCTGCATCCGGTACCTGCTGCATGATGCGCCGAACGGCGGAGGATTGATGCAGGGAGGATGCCGCGGCGATCAGGCTGAACAATGCAGCGATCGCTCGGCGCAAGTAACCGGACCGGGCGGCAACCGCCGCCGATTCGGCGGAGGCGGCATAGAGGGCGGTATCGAGAGCCTGGACCTTTTGCGCGATGCTCAAACGGCGAGCTGCGAATCTCTCGTCCGGCACATTCGACAGCGCCAGTTGGACCAGTTCGGCGACGCTGCGGAGCGCATCGCGCAGTTTTGCCGGCAGGTCGGCATTGGCGGCATTCGGCAACAAGACGATGGTCACCACGGCCGAACAGATGATGCCGATGGTCACGACAGCGATGCGCGCCATGGCGAGATCGAATATCTGCAACGGCTGGTCAACCGCGCCGAAAGCGACGAGCGTCACCGTATATCCGGCCAGCACCGCGCCATAAGCACGGAATCGCCGCATAAGGGAAGAAATCGCCGTGAAGATCCCGACCCAAAGGCTCACACCGAGGATGAAGAGCTCGGGCGTCTGGGCGAAAAGGGCGACGAGCGCAACCGAGGCGATGGCGCCGATCAGCGTGCCAAGGAAACGATAGACGGATTTGGCCAGGACCATGCCGTGTATCGGGCTGGTGACGACTAATACGGTGGTCGCCGCCGAATACGGACTTTCCAACTGCAAAGCATAGGCAACATAGAGAGCGACGATTACGGCAACTGCCGTGCTGACGGCATGCGACCAGCCGAACCCGAGTGGACGCAGCAACGACATCTAGGCCCTGCCATGACTCTTGGCCGCTGCCAGCGCGGCTTCGAAACGATCGAAAACATCGTGGCATAAAGCCAATTCGTCGTCGGAAATGCCACGCATCAGCCGGCCGAGCACTTTGCCGGAGATTTCCGCCGTCTGCCGGTAGATTTTCTGTCCTTCCGTCGTCATGCGGATAATCTTGCAGCGACGATCGTTGGGATCTTCCGTGCGCTCGACGAGGCCGTTCGCTTCCAGGTTATCCAAAAGCGGTACGAGTGACGGCCCCTCGATCATCAAGGCCTCGGCGAGATCCTTTTGCCGTAATCCATCGCCCAACCGACCGAGATGGAACAGTGGCCGCCAGGTGGCGTCAGTCAGGCCCAGTGCGCGCAGCTCGTCATCAATCGCCCGACGCACCCCTTGCGCCAGCCGGTTCAGGCGGGGCGCGAATTCCAATTGCCGTTTTTTGCGATCCGAAATTGCCATTTCGATACAATACCATATTCGTTAGCCTACTATTTAATATGCGTCTATTTATTCCGGTCATATCTATTTCGACAGCCCAGTTATGATAAAGACGCATGCTCATTTGCATACGCGGTAATGGCGAAGAACCGCATTCAGTCATATGAAAGTAACAAGCTTCGTCATCCGAGGCGTTGGTTCTCATCGCCACCCCGACAGATTCCTATCCACCGGGAAGTACCGAGCCATGAACGTTTCTATCGCAGATATCGCACTGGTTATCATCGAATGGCTGGTCAGCGACTATTGCCACGATCTGGATGTCGCCAATCTGGTCGAAGGGCTTGGCGTTCGCCTGGTCAATGCGGGTTTGCCAATAGACCGGCTTGGATTCCATCTTTTCATGATCGATCCGGAAATTCTGGGGCGTGCGATTGCTTGGGCGCCGGGGGAGCCTGTTGAGATCATCAGCCGGCGGCACGGTTTTGAGAATACGCTCGGGCAGAAAAATCCGGTTCGGCACGTCCTGACGACCGGAACCTGGCTCACGATACGACCAAATCAACTCGGTACGGATGCTTGGCCCTCTCATGATATCTATGCCAATCGACAATTGGCCGAAGTGGTTTTTGCCCCGCTCTTGAGCGGTTCGAGCTGGGTCGGTGCCGTCAGCGTGTCGACAGCCCGGCAGCATGGCTTCAAACCGGAACATCATGCCTTGTTCCGGCGCATCATGCCGACGCTGCGGACAGTGATCGAGCTCAAGATGCTGCAGGAACGCAGCACCAATCTGCTGGATACCTATATCGGCACAGAAACCGGTCGCCGTATTCTAGCTGGCCATATTCGGCGCGACGATGTCGAAACGATCGAAGCCGCCTTGATGATTTGCGATCTCCGTGACTTCACCGGCCTGTCGAACCGCTTGTCGGGCGACCGGATTCTGCATTTTCTCAACAGCTATTTCGATCGAGTCGTGCCGGCAATCGAGGAGAATGGCGGCGAAGTCCTGAAATTCGTCGGGGACGCCATTCTCGCGATTTTCCGTGTGAGCGATGATCCGGCCCGCAATTGCTCGGTCGCCTTCCAGGCTTCGCTATCGGCACTGTCGCGCCTCGCCAGCCTGTCGGAGACGGATGCGACATTATCCGCCGGCATTGCCTTGCATTATGGAGCCGCGAGCTATGGCAATATCGGGTCGGGGCATCGCCTGGATTTCACCGTCATCGGGCGTGACGTTAATCTGACCAGCCGTATCCAGACAGTATGTGCTTCCAGCGGCGAACCGCTGCTGATGTCGCGCCGATTTGCCGGCCTGTTGACCGGGGTCGATACGCGGTCATGCGGCTTTCATGAATTGAAGGGTTTTGCCGAGAAGGTCGAGCTGTTCGCAGTAGCGGATCGGCCTCACGCCGGTTCCGACGCCTCTTGATGCAACACCTTTCGTAAGAACCGTCGCGTGCGTTCCTGCTGCGGGTCGGCGAAGAGCGTCCTGGCCGGCCCCTGCTCGACAATGACACCGCCATCCATGAACAACACGCGATCCGCAACATCACGCGCGAAATTCATTTCATGCGTGACGATCAGCATGGTGCGTTTCTCGATGGCCAAGGAACGTATCGTCGACAAGACTTCGCCGACCAATTCGGGGTCCAAGGCGGATGTCGGCTCATCGAACAGAATGACATCCGGCTGCATCGCCAAGGCGCGCGCAATCGCGACCCGCTGCTGCTGGCCACCGGATAGCCGCGCCGGATAAGCATCCAGCTTGTCGCTGAGCCCCACCTTGCCAAGCAGGTCACGTCCGCGTTCTTCTGCAATGGCCCGGCTTTCCCCTTTCACGATGACGGGGCCTTCGATGACGTTTTCCAAGGCCGTCCGGTGCGGGAAGAGATTGAAGTTCTGGAAGACGAAGCCGACATGCTGTCGCAGTTGACGAACCCGCCGCTTTTGCCGGTTCAGCGGAACCGCCCCGTCGATCTCAATCTCGCCGACACGGATGCGGCCACCGCTTGGCGCCTCCAGGCAGTTCAAGCACCGCAACAACGTGGTCTTGCCGGAGCCGCTGGGCCCGATGATAGCCAGCACCTCACCTTTTGCCACGTTGAGATCAATGCCGCGCAGGACCTCGGTCTCACGGAACCGCTTCGTCAGACCCTGGACGTCGATCATGCTCATCTTACTTGCCCACGGTATGTCGATTGGCTCGCCGTTCAAGCCGATATTGCGTCCAATCGAGGCAAACGGAAATCGCCCAATAGATCAGGGCGACCGAGATATACATGGTGAAGACCTCAAAGGTCCGCGCGGTGATCAATTGTGCCTGGCGAAAGAGATCCGGCACCTGAATCGTCGCTGCCAGCGACGTATCCTTGACCAAGCTGATGAAGCTGTTGCCCAACGGCGGCAAAGCAACCCTGGCGGCCTGCGGCAGAATAACACGCCGCATCATCTGGAAGGATGTCATGCCGATCGATAAAGCGGCTTCGCGCTGGCCACGGTCGATCGAGCCGATCGCCCCGCGCAAAATCTCGGCGGTGTAGGCGGCCATATTCAGGCTGAAGCCGATCATGGCGGAGGAAATCGGGTCGAGCCGGATGCCGAATTGCGGCAAGCCATAATAGATCAGGAAGAGCTGCACCAGCAGCGGCGTGCCGCGAATAAAGGAAATATAGACAAAAGCCAGGCGGCTGAGGAGCGGCGCCGACGACCGCCGCCTCAACGCCAGGATGAACCCAAGGATCAGCCCGAAGAACATGCCGCCCAAGCTGAGCAGAACGGTATAGCCGGCCCCCTTCAGAAGAAGGGGAACCGACTGCACCAACAGATCGAAATTGAAGGTCACGATTTCGGGCTTTGTCAGATCACTTCGTCACGTCGGCTCCGAACCACTTCTCGGAAATCTTGGCGAGCTCGCCATCGGCACGCAGATCGTCGATGGCCTTGTTCAAAGCCGCCAACAGCTCCGGGTTATCCTTGCGCAAGGCAATCCCCTGCTCCTGTTTGGCGAAGGGCTCGCCGGCAACCGCCAGCTTTCCTTGATACTGCTTCACGCGGGCCGCCGCGACGAGCCGGTCATTGATCACCGCATCGATCCGGCCGATCAGTAGGTCCTGGTCGCGTGATGCATCGTCGTCATAGGTCCGGACATCGGCTTTGGGCTCATTGTCCCGCAGCCATTTTTCATAATTACTGCCGACCACGGCACCAACGGCCTTGCCGGCCAGATCGTCCGGCTTGTTGATCTTGGCCTCATCGCCCTTACGGACGATGATCTGGATGCCGGACACGGTATAAGGCTGCGAGAAATCGTACTTTTGCTGGCGTTCCGGCGTGATCGTCACCTGGTTGATGATGACGTCAAACCGCTTCGCCTCCAGCGCGGCCAGGATGCCATCCCATTTCGTCGGCTGGAATTCGGCCTTCACCCCAAGCTTGGCGGCGACGGCATTGGCAAAATCGACTTCAAAACCAGCCAGTTGGCCATTCTCATCCTGGAAATTAAATGGCGGATAGGTTCCTTCCAGGCCGACAACCAGCGTGCCGCGGCTTTTCACTTCATCGAGCAAGGATGCGGCCTGGGCGGAAACGGCAGCGCCCGTCATCGCAACCAGCGTTACACCGGCAATGACGGCCTGGCGCAGAGTTTTAAAGTTCATGGAAACCCCCTTTCGAATCTATTGACGCTTATTACGCTACAGAAACCGGCTGCCAATATTCTGCAATAAAGGGACACCCAAAGGCCGAATAGAGACAATTTCGCCTGTTTTGCCAGGTTCATTTTCTTAATCCCCAGCTACCAAGTGGGCAAACGAAATAAACTTTCACGCGTGTAAAGCAATCCTTGATTACCCTTTATAAGATTATTTGCCTATTGTAAATACCCCCATGCCTTGCGCAGCCTTGCGCTTGTCAGATTAAATCATCGACGGCAGGCTGTCGGCACGCTCAGCTTCACCCAGAGATGCGATCAATGTTCTTCGTCGCGGCCAAGCTTCTCGACTTCCTGCTGACCCCATCAAATGTCGTTCCGCTGATGATGATCATCGGCGCGTTGTTAACACTGCTGAAACGCCGGTCATTGGGTCGCGCCCTGTTGTGCATCGGGCTTTGCCTGGCGGCGGCCATTGTCTGGTCCCCTTTGGCTTTCTGGCTTCTTATGCCCTTGGAGAACCGCTATCCCGTACCGCAGGTTCTGTCTCCTGTCACGGGCATTATTCTGCTTGGCGGCGGTGTAGATATTGCCGTTCAACCACGAGAAAGCGGTCCCATCCTCACTCATGCCGCCGGCCGGCTGTTGACGACGGTCGCACTCGCACATCGGTTTCCTGAAGCCAAGATACTGATCTCCGGCGGCTCACCGGAACTGAACCGCGAAGACGACCGGAGCGAAGCTGCCTCAACGAAAGCATTTCTTGCGCAGATGGGTATCGACCCTGACCGTATGCTGACCGACAGCATATCCCGCGATACCTATGAGAACGCCCGCGAGGCCGCAAGGCTTCTGCGACCGCAACCGGCGGATCAATGGCTTCTCGTAACCTCGGCGGCCCATATGCCCCGTGCCGTCGGCGCCTTCGATGCCATGCGCTTTCCCGTCGTTCCTTACCCGGCGGACTACAAGACTGGCCCCGAAGGAAGCATCAGCCGCTTGCCCGATACCGCAGCTCAAGGATGGCTCTATTGTGATATCGCCAGCCACGAATGGCTGGGGTTAATGGCGTATCGATTGAGCGGTCGCATATCTGCATTTCTTCCATAACAAGCTGTTGAACGCTCTCTCCGCGATCCGTCTCGCCACACCCGGGTAGTAGGCTTGCCAATAATGAGTGGGGATTGGATAGAATCTTTCGCTCACCGTATACAGCCTTCCGTGCGTCGGGCTTTGCGTCCCCGGCATGTACACGCTCTCGTGACACTACGGTGAAATCTGCATTTTCTTTCAATGCATCGCATCACAATGTTCGCGCGGCTTCTCACAGCTTTATCACAGCCGCTCTAACCCATTTCAGTTAGAGTTCCGGCGCTCACAAACGTTGATCTTGTGATCAAGATTTGGCGGCTGTTCTGAACGGCATGCGTCTTAAATCCAATCCGAAGCAAAAGGAGCTTCTCCGATATGAAGAAGAAGATGTTGCTCAGCGGTGCGGGTTCGCTCGTTATCCTTTTTGGCGTGGCAAGCGCTTCCTTCGCTGCCTCACCGAACGCAGTGGGTTCTTCAGCTGAATACTACCCCGCGAAGCCATCGACACTTTTGCGCGTCAGCGAAACGAGCAATAAGGACTGCATGACCTGCATTCCCATCTCCTCGCCGTCCGTTAGCCAGATGATCGCGAGTTCCAACACCCGCTTTGCTCCCGGCTATCTCGCTTCCACGCATATGGCGGTCCCGCATATGGCGCTGCCGTTGAAGGCATTCGCTGTCGATGCAGTGGAGAATGGCCGGCCCAATGATTTGTCCCGCACCTTCCTGCTCGTTGTTACGGCCCTCGCCGCGTTCAGCCTGATTCGCCGGCGCAGCAGCAGTCAATCCAACAAGCTTGCCGAAAGTGATTTCCAGTCGACGCCCATCTGGGCTCGGAAATGGTTGGAAAGGCCGACACACGGCTCCGTCTGAAACGGGCCAGTGCGCCGGCACGATTGCTTATCGCTGAACATCATCCGCAGAACTAGCGACGGATTTCTGGATGCCGCAGGGCTTCGCCTATCGACGACATAATTTGCAGGGCACCACTCGCATCACCCGTTATCGCCTTCAGGGCAATCGCCTCGGGTGAATGATGATGATTCTCTATCTCTGCATGATCGGCGCACTCTTCATCAGCCTGCTTTGCATACCCCAGTTGATGGCCGCTTCCGATCGCCTCGGTCTCATCGATCGCCCGGAGGAACGACGAGTTCATGTGCGTTCGACTCCGCGCAGCGGCGGCATCGGGATCGCCCTTGGGGCTCTCGTGCCTCTTCTCTTCCTGCTGCCGGATCTCAGCCGCCCGGTCTATGCTTATATTCTCGGCGCGCTGATCATTATCGGATTCGGGGTCTGGGACGATCGCAAAAACCTTGATTACCGTCTTAAGGTTCTTGGGCAGCTGCTGGCCATCATCGTCTTCGTCGGTGCCGGATACACCATTGACCGCCTTCCTTTCCTGTCGGCTGAGTCGGCCCTTTCCTGGGTTTCGATTCCCGTAACAGGATTGTTCATGCTCGCCGTTACGAATGCATTCAACCTGCATGATGGTTTGGACGGGCTGGCGGCCGGCAGCGCCATCATGAGCCTGGGCGCGATCGCGATCATCGGCTTCTCGCCGGACGGCCTGACCGTCTCGACCTTGTTGGCGGCAACAGTTATCGGTGCAGCTTTCGGGTTCTTGCGGTATAATACGCATCCGGCAGTCATCTTTATGGGAGATGCCGGGAGCCAGTTTCTTGGCTTTACAATAGCTGCTTTGGCCGTGCTTCTCTGTCGTCAGGATGTTCAATTGAGCCCGTCCTGTCTTTTGATGCTGATTGGCCTGCCCGCGCTTGATACGGCGACTGTCATGTTTCAGCGCCTGAAAGCCGGTCGTTCTCCATTTTCTCCGGATAAGAACCATATCCACCACAAACTGCTGGCGATCGGCTTCCGGCACAATGAAAGCGTCGCGATCATCTATGGCATCCAAGCCATCTTCATTTCCGGCGCACTGTTTCTGCAATCCGCTTCCGACTGGCTGGTGATCGCGGTCTACCTGACGATCAGCGTCGGCTGCTTTGCCGGCTACCACGTTCTCCAGGCCAGCGGCTGGCGGCCCCATGGCGAGAACCGGCATGGTAAGAACCGGTCGGCCCAGAACGTATCGAATCAAGCGCATCGCGACACCAGCAGGCAGTCGCGGCTGACATCGGTGCTCAATTTCGCCCGGCTTGGCGCCGCACTGGCGGCGGTCTTCTACATCCTCTCGGGGGTCGCGCTGGTCCCCGTTGCCAAAGATCTCTGCATCGCGAGCTTGGCGATCGCCTGCCTGGCTCTGATCGCCGTCAGCCTGAAATCAAGCCTGATGGAACAGGTTGGACGTATTGCCGCTTACATCGCCGCCACCATCGTCTGCTATTCGCTGACCTATACGCAAACATCTTCGGAATTCTGGTGGCTTTCTTTGACTGCCTGCCTCTTCGGGCTGGCTTTCGTTATTTCTTTTACGGGATGGCTTTTGCGTGATGGCGGGTTTCAGTTCAACAATCTCGACTTTCTGATAGGGATCGCCTTGCTCGGCATTTTTCTCTTTCCGATGCATGGCGACACAGAAACCACATTCCGCAATTTCGCGCTTCGACTGGTGCCGCTGCTTTACTGCATCGAAATCCTGCTTAACGCGAAATCTCTGGCACGATCCTCCATCTGGATCGGCTCTATCGCCAGCCTACTTCTGATTGGCATGAAAGGTGTAATATAATGGAAAACTCTCATAAACCGCACCTCGACCTCAACCTTCTGAAAGTCGTCATGCTGACGGCCGGCCTATCCTTGGCGCCCAGTATATCTTACGCGCAAAGTGCCGCTACCGCCGCACCACTGCCGAAACCCGCCTTCCCCGAATACACCATCAATGGCGGTGATACGTTACACATTACCGTTTGGAAGGAACAGAACCTCGACAAGGACGTTACAGTTCAGCCGGATGGAAAAATCTCTTTCCCTCTGGTCGGCGATCTTCCAGCCGTCGGCAAAACCACCAACGAGATTCGCCATGATATCGCCGAGTCCTTGCGTAACAGCGATTACTTCCCCGATTTGAAGGATCCCGAGGTCGATGTTTCTGTCGTCAAGGCAACCGGTAACGCGATCTCCGTGGTCGGCCAGGTCAAATTGCCCGGCACATTTCATGTTGAGGGGCCGGTCGACGTCATGCAGGCGATCAGTCTTGCGGGCGGCCTGACGCCCTTCGCCGGCAAGCGCCACATTCTCATCCTGAGGCGCGAAGACGGCAAACAAGTGGGTATCCCGTTCAATTACTCCGACATAGAAGACGGAGAGCAGCTTGATAAAAACATCGTTTTACGCAGCGGCGATGTGGTCGTCGTCCCGGACTGATCGTTGCAACAATCAGATTGGCTGCGTCATCCTGATGCCACGTTTTCGCATGTCTAAAATCGGGCCATATATCATTATTGCCCTTGTCGTCGATGGATTCATTTTTGCGCGACCGCGGAGCGCGGCCGCCGAACAATGGCTCCTGGAACCCATCATGCAGCAGCAGCTCAAATACGATGACAACCTGTTGCTCTCGCCCGGCGGGAAATCTGCTTTCGGCAGTATCTCGACACCGGAGCTTAGACTGTCGCGTCTCGGCGACCAGCTTCAGTTGTCTCTCGACGGCCAGTTCCGTTTCTCGCGCTACTTCAACAGATCGGAATTCAATTCGGAAGATCAGTTCCTTTACTTCAACGGAACCTATCTCGCCAGCGAGAGAAGCACCTTCCACCTGGACGCCAATTTCAAGCGCGACACTTCACTCAACTCTGATCTGAACGATTCGGGGGAATTCCTGGCCAAGGCAACCCGGGTGACGTCGTGGAACATTACGCCGTCCTGGGAATACCTGTTAAGCGAGCTCAATACGCTCGATCTGTCGGCTGGCTACAACCAGGTCGACTACAATTCGAATCAGTTGACGAGCTATAAGAACTATTTCGCCAGCTCTACCCTCATCCACCAGATATCCGAACTCTCCGATGTAACGGCGACGCTCGACTATCAGCGGTTTGAGCCTGACGATGAAGACAATATCAACACGAACACAGTCGGTTTCCTCGTCGGATATCGCTATCACCCGACCGAGCGTCTCGACCTCGGTGCTGGTGTCGGCGCCAACTACACATCTGCCGAAAACAGCGGCAACAACGATGCCGGCTATCGCGTCAAGTTCAATGCGAAGTATCAGCTCAATGAGCAAACCACGTTGCTGGCGGATTTCTCGCACGATCGAGAGCCGTCCAGCGATGGCGTCCTCGTGACGCGCAACCGTGTCAAGGCAAGTGCAAGCTACCAGTTGGATCCTCTTGTCACGGTGAGTCTCGGCGGCACTTACTACGACAACCAGGACCCGCTCTCCGTCTCCGGCTCAAGCGACAACAATGACGATGAAGAAGACGTGCAGTCCTATGCCTTCGGCCCGTCGCTTGCCTGGCAGTTTTCGCAAAGCTGGAGTCTCGTCGGCAACTACACCTACCGCCACAAAGTGTCCGGCGACGATCACGAAAAAGCGCATTCGAATGCCGTCTTCGTGACGCTGAAATATAGTCCTGTCGGATTTTCGTGGTCCGAATGACCCAGCCATCGAACAACTTGCCGGCCACGTCGAATATGGAAGCATCGAGCATGGTATCGACAACCACAGAGAACGGTCAGACAATCGATATCGTTGGTCTTATCCGCCGACGGACACTTCTCGGCTTGACTGTCGCCATCTGTCTCTTTGCCGTGGCCGCGACTCTGGTCTTCCTGTGGCCATCCACCTATCGCTCTTCGGCGACGATCCTGATCGAGGAGCCAAGCGTGGCACCCGACATGGTCAAGTCGACCGTGTCGTCACTGGCGAGCGAACAGCTGCAAATTCTGCAAACCCGCATCATGACGACGCAGAATTTGAGCAACCTGATCGATGAATTCAACCTCTATCCGGGGCAGCGGGATGTGACCCCCCGCTCCGAACTGGTCGACAGCTTGCGCGACAAGGTCAACATGACCATGACCAATGTCGACGTCACCGATCCGAAAAGCGGCCGGGCCGACCGGCTGACGATCGCCTTTACGCTCTCCTTCGATGCGAAATCGCCGGATGTCGCCCAGAAGATCACCAATAAGCTCGTCGATCTGTATCTCGCCGAGAATAACAAGAACCGTGAAGAGAAGGCTGCCGTCACCACCGAATTTCTGTCGAGTGAGACGAGCAAACTGCGTGATCAGGTGCGTGAGTTGGAAGCCAAACTCACCGATGTCCGAGCACGCTATGCCGGCAATCTGCCCGACCAGCAGGCGACGAATGATGACATGCTGAATCAGGCCGAAGCCCAGCTCATGGACACACAGCGGCAGATCGAATCGCAACGGCAACGCCGAGGTTTCTTGAGCTCGCAACTGAGCAGCATCTCGCCCTATGCCCTCCCGGTTGACGGCCAGTTGAGCACCAACCCGACCGCTCAGTTGCAGGCGCTGCAGGTCCAGTATGCCACGCTGTCGTCCCAATACGGTCCCAATCACCCGGATGTGGTTCGCCTGAAGCGGCAGATACAGGGTTTGCAATCCGCCACCGGGACATCCGGAGATACCTCGGCGCTGCGCTCGCAATTGCAGAAAGTGACCGATGAACTGAATGCCAGCATCCAGCGTTATGGTGCAAAGCACCCCGATGTCATCCGTCTGAAGAAAGAACAAAGCAGCTTGCGGAAGCAGATTGCCAGTGCCGGCAGCGGCGGCGGCAACTTGATGTCGCCCTCTCCCGACAACCCGACCTATATCCAGATGCAGTCGCAGTTGGGTGACATCACATCCGATCTGCGCGGATTGCAGGCACAGGAAGCGGGCCTTCAGCAGCATCTGGCCGAATTGCGCGCCCTGAAAGCGCAAGCACCTCAGGCTGAGCGCGAATACGATGCCATCAAGCAGCAATACGATGCCGCCGTTGCACGCTACCAGGCGACCAAGGAAAAGGCCTCTGATGCACGGGTCGCGCAGAATCTCGAAGATTCCCGGCAAGGTGCTACCTTCTCACTGTTGGAGCCGCCTAACCTGCCGGACATTCCGGTCAAGCCAAACCGGCCGCTCCTGCTCTTCTTTGGCGGCATACTCTCGCTTGCCGCGGGTGCCGGAAGCTCGGTTCTCCGAGAGATGCTCGATCAACGCATCGTGACGACGAAGTTCATCACGCAGACCTTCGGCACCTCGCCTCTCGTCTTGATGCCCGTGATCAAGCCCGAGCTCGAAGATTCGAAACGGAAGTGGCGTCACAGGCTTCGTCTCTCAGCAGCGATGATCGCGTTCCTTGCCGCGAGTTTGATCATCTTTCATCTCTTCTTCTCATCATCGAGCTTGTTTTGACGGAATGATCTCTATGTACTCATGCACGATCTGCAAGATGATCGAAAGTTCCGTCACATATGAAAAAACGACGGCCGTTGCTCCTGCCGTTCGGAGTTCAACATGAATCATATTGAGAAAGCGCTCTCCCGGGCACGTGAGCTACGCGCCATTCGCGGTGGCGAAGCGGCGGCCAATTCCACCACCATAACGGTGGAGGGCATTACCCCCGAATATACCCAGATCGCCGTCATTCCTGCCGCGGGCCGGGATTCGCCGACCAAGCTTGTTGCCAACCGCCCATGGCATCCCGCCTCGGATGTCTACAGGTTGTTGCGCATCCAGGTCTTGCAGAGATTGGGACGGAGCGAGAAGACAACGCTTGCCGTGACCTCCGCCCGAAGCGGCGAAGGAAAGACATTGACGGCGATCAATCTGGCGCTGTCGATCGCCATGGATGTCAATCAGACCGTTCTGCTGGTTGATCTCAATTTCCGTTCACCTGGCATCCATCAGGAATTCAACTTCGACCCGAAGGCCGGCCTCAACGACTATTTAAGCGGGAAGGCATCCTTGAACGATTGCCTGGTCAATCCGGACATTCCACGCCTTCTTCTGCTGCCGGCGAGAGGTCACGCAACGAATTCCGCTGAACTCTTGACGTCGCCGCGGATGACGGCGCTGGCGCGGGATCTCAAGCAGCGGCACCGGAACCGGTTGATCATCTACGACACGCCGCCGCTTCTTTCTTCCGGCGACACGCTTGGATTTTTGCCGAATGTCGATACAGCGCTTTTCGTTATCCGCGACCGGGTTACGAGCCGCTCCGATATCCAGCGCTCGGCCGAACTTCTGTCCGATCACCACGTGATCGGCACAATGGTGAATGCCGTCTCCTGACATCCGCGACTTTGGATAAGGTGGGCCAACAGCATGTATGAAGAACATTTCGGGCTGACTGAGAAGCCGTTCACGCTTCTGCCCGATCCCAGCTTTCTATATCTGAGCCGCAAGCATGCGATGGCTCTCAGCATGCTCGAATACAGTCTTGCGGGTCAGGCGGGCTTTACTGCGATTACAGGCGATATCGGCTCCGGCAAAACGACACTGGTCCGCAGCTTCATGCATCGCGCCGGTGATTCGGTTCATATCGGCCTGATCTCCAATACCCATCGCTCCTTCGACGATATCCTCTCCTGGGTCTTGGCCGCTTTCGATATACGGGCGGAGACCACCTCCCGGCCGGATCAGTATCAAGCGCTGGTCGAATTCCTGATCAATCAATATGCCATGGGGCGCCGCAGCCTGCTGATCTTCGACGAAGCCCAGAATCTCAGCGTCGATGCGCTCGAGGAATTGCGGCTGCTCTCCAATGTGAATACGGATAAGGACTTTCTCCTGCAGATGGTCCTGGTCGGACAGCCGGAATTGCTGGACAAGCTCAAGCGGCCGGACCTTCAGCAATTCGCCCAGCGCATCAGCGTCAGCTTTCACCTGACACCACTCGCTTATAGCGAGACGCGTGACTATATCGCCCATCGCCTGAAGGTAGCCGGGCGGACGCGTCCCCTCTTCGATGACCTGTCCATCGGCCTGATCCAGCATTTCAGCGGCGGCATACCGCGCATCATCAACACGCTCTGCGACATGAGCCTGTTATATGCCTTTGCCGACGGCCTCTCTCACGTTGGAACGGACGTGGTCTTCAAGGTTCTCGGCGACCGATGCGGTGGCATCTCCAGTTTCACGACGGCCGATGTCGAAGACCAGGAAGCGATTCTGGCGCGCATTCGTCAGGAATATCGCATTCGGGAGCAACGCGTGGAGCGGGATACCGGCTATCGCGCGCGCGAAGCGCCGGTGGTTGGCCACCATCATGAAGTCATACATCGGATGGTCTCGCCTCAGGTCCAGGAAGCGTGGCAGGAAATGCCGTCGCCCGAAAGCGATCAGCCGGATGTCGTCCGCCTCATTCCCGCAGCGGATATCGTTCAGCCACTGGATGACGGGCCCGATCCTTATGGTTTCAAGTCGATCACCGATCTACAGGCGGTACGCGCGGCAAAGCAGCGTTCCGCACAATTGGATATTCCTGATGAATTTGGCCCGCTTGGCTCTTTTCCGGCAATGGAAGATGAACGGTCGCGCGGCAGCACCTGGTGGAAGCGTCTGATTTTCGGACGATGAAAGGAGATATGATGACCGCCCTGAAAATGGCAGCCGATGCACCGGTTAGTCAGAATCGCAAAAAGATCTGCGTGATCGGCCTTGGCTATATCGGGTTGCCAACCGCATCGCTGCTTGGCACCAAGGGATACGATGTTCTTGGCGTGGATATCTCACCTCAGGTCGTCGAAACGATCAATTCCGGCAATGTGCATATCGTCGAGCCGGATCTCGATGTCCTGGTCCGCTCCGCCGTCCAGTCGGGCCGTTTGCAGGCCAGCACCCAATTGGCTGAAGCCGACATCTTCGTTATCGCCGTCCCCACACCGTTCAAGGACGGCTTCGAGCCGGATCTTTCCTATATCGAGAACGCGACCCGTGAATTGGCGCAACATGTTCGCCCGGGCAATCTCGTCATCCTGGAATCCACCAGCCCGGTCGGAACAACGGCCAATATCGTTGCCGAAGGGTTGAAAGCGAGCGGGCTTGATATCGGACGGGACGTGTTTGTCGCCCATTGCCCGGAACGCGTCTTGCCGGGCAGGATCCTGACGGAACTGGTCGAGAACGATCGGATCGTCGGCGGCATCAACGAGCAATCCACGGATGTCGCGGCCGATTTCTATGAAGAATTCGTGCGCGGCGAGGTTCTCCGCACCACGGCCAGTACAGCGGAAATGGCCAAGCTGGTCGAGAACTCTTTCCGGGACGTCAATATCGCCTTCGCCAATGAGCTGTCGATGATTTGCGACCGTATCGGCATCAGCGTCTGGGAGGTGATCGATCTCGCCAACAAGCATCCCCGGGTCAATATCCTGCGCCCCGGCCCGGGTGTTGGCGGTCACTGCATCGCGGTCGACCCCTGGTTCATCGTCGCCAAGGCGCCGAACGAGGCAAGGCTCATTCGAACGGCCAGAGAGGTGAACGACAACAAGCCCGATTGGGTCGTCACCCGCGTCACGGCGGCGGCGGCGAAATTCCGCAACCCGGTCATCGCCTGCCTGGGGCTTGCCTTCAAGGCGGATGTCGATGATCTCCGCATGTCGCCGGCACTCGAAATCGTCCGGCGGCTGAAAGACGAGAAGATTGCCGATCTTCTTATCTGCGAACCGAATATCAGGCATCACCCGGAATTGGAGCTCGTCTCCCTGGAAGAAGCCATCGAACGCGCCGATATCGTCGTCGTTCTCGTCGATCACCGGCCGTTCCGGAAGCTGAAATCCATGGATTTGAAGGAAAAGGTCGTCATCGATACGCGAGGCATGCTTTGACCCGACAGCAACGAGTTCTTGTCGTTTTCGGCACCCGGCCTGAAGCCATCAAGATGGCCCCGGTCGTCCTGGCGCTCTCGCGCTCGGCGGATATCGATTGCAAAGTCTGTGTCACAGGGCAGCATCGGCAATTGCTCGATCGGGCCTTGCAGGATTTCAGCATCACACCGGACTTCGACCTGAATGTGATGCGGGAAAAGCAGGATTTGTATGATATTACGATTTCCATTCTCGAACGCATCCGCGATGTCATTCGCGAGTTGAAGCCGGACGTCGTTCTCGTGCATGGCGACACGACAACGGCGATGGCGGCGGCTCTTGCCGCCTTCTATCAGCAGGTTCCGGTTGGACATGTCGAGGCGGGGTTGCGCACGCGCGACCTCCTCTCCCCCTACCCGGAGGAGGCCAACCGGCAGATTGTCGGTCGCATGGCACAGTTCCATTTCGCGCCGACCATCGGCGCGCGAGGGAATTTGATCGCCGAAGGCGTCCAGTCGGACCGAATCTGGGTGACCGGGAATACGGTCATCGACGCGCTGCTGATTGCCAAAAGAAAGGTGGAAGAAATCGGCAAGCAGCATTGGCAAGCATTGTTTGGCGACCATCTTCACCACCGGCTGTCGAATAGGGCCCACCGCCATATTCTGGTAACCGGCCATCGGCGTGAAAGTTTCGGTCAAGGCTTTGAAAATATCTGCATTGCGATACGCGAACTCGCGACGCGCAATCCGGATTTTCAATTCACCTACCCCGTCCACCTCAATCCGAATGTCCAGGAGCCGGTCAATCGTGTGCTCGGTGACCTGGCCAATGTGGCGTTGATCAAGCCAGTTGAATATTTGCCTTTCGTCTGGCTGATGGGCCGGGCCGATGTGATCCTGACCGATTCCGGCGGCATTCAGGAAGAAGCACCCGCGCTGGGCAAGAAGGTTCTTGTCATGCGTGACGTGACGGAGCGGCCGGAAGCGGTCGCCGCCGGCACGGCGCGGCTGGTCGGAACCGATCCGGACCGTATCATCTCGGAAATCGAACTGGCCTTGGGTGATAGCGCTGAAAGCGCCGACACCATCCGTGCCCTCAATCCGTTCGGCGACGGCCGGGCCGCATCACGCATCGCCGATATCCTTCGGAATGCAGGCGGCACCGACCTCTCCCGTAAAGTTGCCTGATCTGCGGGTATTGCGGCTGTGACGACGAATATTCAACGCATGATTCTAGCCACGCGTACGGCTTCGCAACTGAAGCCGCGTCAGTTGCTATGGCAAATTTACCGCCGCCTGAGACGGTCGACGCCGGTTGCAGTACCGGCACCGGATGGAATTACACCAAACTCCGATTTCAAATTGCTGCCGCCGGTGCCGGCACCATCCAGTTACGAGGGCAATGGGACGTTTCGTTTCATCGGCTTGCCGCATCGGATGAACATGTCCGACATCGATTGGCAGAGCCGTGAGCTGCCGAAGTTATGGCGATACAATCTGCATTATTTCGATTACCTGACCGCGCCGAATTTCCGGGGCGACCAGGCCGCTTCCTTGATCACGGGCTGGATCAACCATAATCAGATCGGTACCGAGATTGCCTGGGAGCCTTATCCGGTTTCGTTGCGGCTGGTGAACTGGATCAAACTATATGCCTCGTCTCAGCGCGCCGGCCTTCCGCTCGCCGAGATGGAACGCAGCCTATACGTTCAGGGGCGCTGGCTCGCCGCCAATCTCGAATATCACATCCAGGCCAATCACCTGTTCAAGAACCTGAAGGCAATGGCTTTTGCCGGCTGCTTCTTCCGCGGCAACGAAGCCGCCGCCTGGCGAACTCAGGCCCGCCGACTGTTGCTTGATGAAATTCAGGAGCAGTTTCTGGCGGATGGCGGCCATTACGAACGATCGCCCATGTATCATGCCATCTGTACCGAAGATGTGCTCGATCTTCTCAACCTGATCTTACAAAATCCTGGCTCCGAGCTGGATGCGCTGCGCGAGCCGCTCGACAATACCGCTCGCCGCGCCCTGGACTATCTCAGCGATGTCACCATGCCTGACGGCGATATTGCGCTCCTCAATGATTCGGCGATGGGTATCGCCGCCAAAACGGAAGCGCTCATTGCCTATGCCGAAAAGCTCATTTCCTATCGTCCCAGTCATGAGCCGGATGAAAGCCGCGTCATTAAACTGAGTGATGCCGGTTATTACGGTTATCGCTATGAAAATGATACGCTTCTCTGGGATTGCGGCCCGATCGGTCCCGACTATCAACCCGGCCACGGTCATTGTGACGCCTTGAGTTTCGAGCTGTCACTGAAGGGGCGCCGCGTCATCGTCGATAGCGGCGTTTGCGACTACGAGGATAGCCCAACGCGCCGCTATGCACGAAGCACCGAGGGCCATAACACAATTCGCATCGACGGCATGGAGCAGTCGGAAATCTGGCACGTATTCCGCGTTGCCAGGCCGGCCAGTGTCCAACATCTCGACATGTCGGTTGGGCAACATAGCATTTCCATGAGCGGGGTCCATCACGGCTATCGCCGGCTGGCAGGCAAGATCGATCACAAGCGCCGCATCCATGCTTTCCCGGTTGAGGGCCGCATCGACATCCAGGACGCCCTCTCGGGTGTCGGCACGCATCTGATCGAGCTCTTCGTACATTTCCATCCCGATCTCTACGCGACGGCCGATTATGGCCGGTTCCTCGTCCGCGAGCGAACCAGCAGCACACCTGTTGCCGAGATCGCCTTCGACAATATTGACTCGGGCAGTGCGGCCAAGATCGGCCAGGGCATCTATATGCCGGAATTCGGCAAGGCGATTCCCAATGATGTTCTGGTGATCTCGTTGCGTCGCGCCCTGCCCGCCAATCTCTCCTGGACGATTAAGAGGCTGTAGATGCGTATTCTGTTTCTGACGCACTACTTTCCACCCGAGGTGAACGCGCCGGCTTCGCGCACCTATGAGCATTGCCGCCGCTGGGTTCAGGCCGGTGCCGATGTTACGGTGGTCACTTGCGTACCAAATCACCCGCGCGGCGTCATCTTCCCCGGCTATCGCAATCGCTTGTGGCAGCGCGACCGGATCGACGGCATCGATGTCGTCCGTGTCTGGACTTTTGCCACCGCGAACGAGGGTTTTCTGCTGCGTACCCTCAATTATGTCGTCTTCATGCTGATGAGCATCGCCGCCTCCTGCTTCGTCAAGCGGCCAGACGTCGTCATTTCAACCTCGCCCCAGTTTTTTGCCGGCCTCGCCGGCTATGTCGCCAGTCGGTTGCGGCGGGCGCGCTGGATCCTGGAAATTCGCGATCTATGGCCGGAATCCATTCTCGCCGTCGGTGCCATAAAATCGAAAGCGATCATCGGACTCCTGGAATGGCTTGAGCGCTTCGCGTATCGCAAGGCCGATCAGATCGTCGTTGTCACCGAATCCTTCGTCCAACACGTCGCCAACCATGGTGGCAAGCCCGACCGGATCGCCGTCATCACCAACGGCGTCGATCTCTCGACTTTCCAGCGGCGGGACCGGGACACCGCTTGGGCTGGGGAACTGGGCCTCAATGACAAATTCGTGGCTGCCTATGTCGGGACCCATGGCATGGCTCACGGCCTGAAGACCATTCTGGAAGCGGCCGAAATTCTGCGGGACCGGGCCGATATTGCCATTCTGATGGTTGGCGACGGTGCCGCCAAAGCGGGCCTCAAGGAAGAACGTGACAAACGCGGCCTGGACAATGTCGTGATGCTGGACGAGATGCCGAAGGAAAAAATGGCGCAAATCTGGTCGATTTCCGATGCCAGCCTCGTTTTATTGCGAAACTTGCCCCTGTTCTCAACCGTTATACCGTCGAAGATTTTCGAGAGCATGGCAATGGAACGACCGATCATTCTTGGCGTCGTCGGTGAAAGCGCCCGTATTATCGAGGCGGCGCAAAGCGGCATCCTGATCACGCCGGAATCGGCAGAGGAATTAAGTGCCGCAATCCGCCGGTTGGCTGACGACCGCGATCATGTGTCGGCCTTGGGGCGCAACGGAGCCGACTATGTCAGGACGCATTACGATCGTGACAAATTAGCCGCCACTTTCCTCGACATCATCCGGCGTGTCGCTCAATCGACGACGGCAAACGACCGACGCCGACATGCCGGTGCGCCGGCGGAATAGGAGTTCGCATGAAGAACATTCTGGTCACCGGCGGTGCCGGCTATGTCGGCAGTCATACCTGCAAGGCTCTTGCCGATGCCGGATATTGCCCCATTACAGTCGACAACTTGACAACCGGACATGACTGGGCCGTGCGCTGGGGTCCCCTGGAAAAGATCGATATCCGTCAATCCGAACGTCTTGTCGACGTCATCTGCCGCCATCGGGTTTCGGCGGTCATCCACTTTGCAGCCTTGTCCCTGGTGGGCCAGTCCTTCGTCGATCCCGGCCACTATTACGACGTGAATGTCGGGGGCACCTTGTCCCTCTTGACCGCCATGCAAGCCACCGATGTCAGAAAAATCGTCTTTTCCAGCAGTTGCGCGGTCTATGGCATTCCGGAAAAGCTACCGATCAGCGAAGCCGAATCCCAGAAGCCGATCAATCCCTATGGCCGCACTAAGGCGGCAACCGAATCCATGCTGACGGATTTCGCCACCGCCCATGATTTCCGCGTTGCGGCACTACGCTATTTCAACGCCGCCGGTGCTAATCCGGAAAGCGAGATTGGCGAGGCCCACGACCCCGAAACGCATCTCATTCCGCTGGTGATTGAGACCGCATTGGGGAATCGGCCGGCCATCGACGTCTATGGTGACGATTACGATACCGAAGATGGGACCTGCCTTCGCGACTACATCCATGTAAATGACCTGGCGCGAGCCCATGTCGCTGCCCTGGATTACCTGGATGACCAGGAAGGCTTTCATGCCTTCAATCTCGGAAACGGCAAAGCATATTCGGTGCTGGACGTCATCTCCGCGGTGGAAAACCGCATCGGCCGGCCGGTGCCCAAGCGCGTCATCGCCAGACGCCAGGGTGACCCCGCCGCCCTCTACGCCGATGCCAGCAAGGCACGACAGGCACTGAATTGGCAAACACGTGAATCCGATCTGGCCACGATCGTCGATTCCGCTGTGCGTTGGCACCAGGACACACGGCAACAGGTCAAGCAGCGTAAAGCTTCGTAGCCAGCCTGGCAGGTAGCAACAAATCGATGATGAGCGAGATACGACAATGAAAATTCTATTGAACCTCGTACCACTCAAGAGTGGCGGTGGCGTTCAGGTGGGCCTCGATTTCGTGGCACAGGCACGATCGATCGGCGGTGAACACGAATGGGGAATCGTCGCAACCGAGGGCACGCCGTTCACGAAACTCGCTGAAAGCCACAATATTAAAATACTGGCCATCATTGGCAGCGATATCGCATCGCGAGTCTCCTTCGAGCTTTTCGGCATCCGCCGACTTGTTGCGAGCTACAAGCCCGATATCGTCTACACGCAGTTCGGCCCCACGCCCTGGCTGCGCGGCGTGACCAATGTGGTCGGCTGCGCCTATTGGAATCTCTTCTATCCGGAGCTCGACGCCTGGGTTCGCCACGGTTTCGTGGATAGCATCAAGAAGCGCATCACTGATGCTTACCGCAGCCATAGCCTGAAAAGAGCCGATGCCCTGATCGTCGAGAGTGCAGCCATCGTGTTGCGGGCTCAACGCATTCATGGCCTGCCGGCGAAAAAGATTTTCCATGTGCAGCCCAGCATCAGCTCGCTTGTATCGCCGGATAGGACCCATGCAGCCGTGAAGCAATTATGCGATGAGCTGCCCGGCGGCTTCCGGGTATTGATGCTGTCCGGCTATCGCGTTCACAAGAATATCGAGCTTGTTCCGCGCATTGCCCGTCAGTTGCGCCAGCTCAACCGCAATTCCGATATTCGCTTCATCCTCACGCTTCGCCAAGGTGATCAGAAGACGATCGATATTCTTCATCAAGCCGCCCAGCTTGGTGTGTCCGATATGATCGACAATATCGGCCCGGTTCCCGCCGAAGGATGTGCGGAACTTTATAGATCCTGCGATGCGGTCATTCTGCCGTCGCGCGGCGAGAGCGTCAGCAACAATGTCATGGAATCCTGGATCATGGAGCGGCCGCTGGTCGTCAGCGATCTCGAATGGGCGCGAAGCGCTTGCGGCCCGGCCGCTATCTATTTTGAATTCGATAATGAGCATGACGCTGCCATGCGGCTTGCCGAATTGAGGGAACGTCCGGACCTTTATAGTCACATCGTGCAATTGGGCCGAGAAGAACTGAAGAAATACAACACCCCGGCTGGGCGCTATCAGCAATATGTGGATGTCATGCAGACGATCCACCAGGCCGGATCCCAGGGCCCGCGTATCACGGACACCCATACCCCAATTCATGCCGCCAACTAGGCGCGTGACGATGCACAGGTATTCATCATGAAGCAGGTATTGCAGAGCCTAAAGAATGGCGAAGTTTGGCTGGAAGACGTTCCCCAGCCGCTTATCCGCAGCAATCATGTTCTTATCCGAACAAGCCGTTCCATCGTCTCCGCCGGCACGGAAAAGATGCTGATCGATTTCGGAAAAGCCAATCTCCTGAACAAGGCGCGGCAGCAACCCGACAAAGTCCGGGAAGTGGTCGATAAGATAAAAACGGACGGGCTTTTGCCGACCATTGAAGCCGTCCAAGGCAAACTGGACCAGGCTATCCCCCTTGGCTACTGCAATGTCGGGACCGTCATCGGCGTCGGCGAAGGCGTGACGCAGTTTTCCGTTGGCGACCGCGTTGTTTCGAATGGCCCGCATGCCGAGGTCGTCTGCGTCCCGCAAAATCTTTGTGCCCATGTGCCAGACAACGTTTCGGACGAAAGTGCCGCCTTCACCGTGCTCGGCGCCATCGCCCTGCAAGGCATTCGTTTGCTGAATACCACCTTGGGCGAGACCGTCGCCGTCATCGGTCTCGGCCTGATCGGCCTGATTTCCGTCCAGTTGCTGCGCGCCAGCGGTTGCCGGGTCATCGGCATCGATTTTCCCGGCCGACGTCTCGAACTCGCACGCCAGTTCGGCGCCGAAGTCATCGAGCTGGGCCGGGATGACGTGGATCCGGTTGCCACGGCCATTGGCATGACAGAAGGCGTCGGCGTCGATGCCGTCGTGATCGCCGCGGCAACCAAAAGCAACGATCCCGTCCATCAGGCAGCCCAGATGTGCCGCAAGCGCGGCCGGGTCGTTCTGGTCGGCGTTGTCGGCTTGCAATTGCAGCGGGCGGATTTCTATGAGAAGGAACTGACATTCCAGGTCTCCTGCTCCTACGGCCCTGGACGATACGACCCGCAATACGAGCAAAAAGGCAATGACTACCCCCTGCCTTTCGTCCGCTGGACGGCGCAGCGGAATTTCGATGCGCTCCTGTCGATCATGTCGAGCGGCCAGATCGACCTGGACCCGCTCTTGTCTCACCGCTTTCAAATTGATTCCGCCATGGAAGCCTATGCGACCTTGGAGGCTGGCGGATCGCTTGGCATCCTGCTGCGATATCGAAATGACGCGGCGGTGGCAGGCGAGATCGGTACGGCGGAAACGCGGCCTCATGTCGTCTATTTGCCACAGGCCAAAACGGTTGAGCAGGACCGTCAACTGTCGGTCGGCTTCATTGGCGCCGGCGGCTATGCCAACAAGGTCCTGTTCCCCGCCTTCAGCAAGGCGTCCGCGAGCTGTACGGCCATTGCCTCGCTCGGTGGTGTGTCCGCGGCGCGAGCGGCGAAGAAATTCGGCTCGAGCATGGCGACCACCGATCTTCGGGAGATCCTGGAAAACCCGCGGATAGATGCGGTTGTCATTGCGACGCGTCACGACAGCCATGCTTCGCTGGTTGAGACGGCTCTGACAGAGGGCAAATATGTCTTTGTGGAAAAGCCGCTGGTGACCACGACCGAACAGCTTACCCGTCTCGAGGACCTCTTCCGGCGAGAGCCGCATCTCGGCAGCCGGCTCATGGTCGGCTTCAATCGCCGCTTCTCACCGCTGATCGGCCGCTGCAAGGAACAGCTGCGGACATTGCAGGAGCCGAAAATCATCCTGATGACCATCAATGCCGGCGCGATTCCGCGGGAGCATTGGTCGCAGGACGACCAGGCCGGTGGCGGCCGGATCATCGGCGAGGCCTGCCATTTCATCGACCTGGCCACCTATTTGGTCGGGTCGCCGGTAACGGGCATGCAGGTCACCTCCATGGCGGGCCTGCCTGTCACGGATCGGCGTGATGATAAAGTCAGCTTCACCCTGCAATATGCTGACGGCTCGCTCTGCACCATCGTCTATGCGGCGAATGGCCATAAATCCTTCCCGAAGGAACGGGTTGAAATCTTCGCCGGCAACCGCGTGCTGCAAATTGATAACTTCCGCTCCGTTCGCGGCTTCGGCTGGCCACGCCGGGTCAATTCGTCCCTCTGGCGCCAGGACAAGGGCAATAATGCCTGCGTGGCACAGTTTGTCGAATCTGCCCGTAACCGGCAGGCCTGTCCGATCCCGCTGGAAGAACTGATGGAAGTGAGCAAGGTGACCCTCGATGTCGCATCCCGTGCACGATCTTGACCCTGTCACGCTGATAGACCGGCAGTGCTCCACCAGCATGCGGGACGGTGATCCATTGCGGGTATTACATTGCATTCATGCGCTTCACGGTGGCGGTGCGGAGCGGCAATTGAAACTGCTCGCCGGCGCATCCCACAGTGCGGCGGTGCAATCCGCCATCTTCTGCGTTGAGCCCGGCGATACCGGTACCCTCAATGTCCCCATCTATCGGGCCAGGAAGAAGGGCAAATTCGACCTGTCCATCTACAACGCCTTGATGGAAGCCATCAGCGATTTCCAGCCGGACGTCATTCACGCCTGGCTGCCGGCATCAATGACCATTCCTGCAATGATCGCGGCCAAGCGGCGCGGCGTTCCCTGCATCTACTCGTATCGCAATGCCATGCGGTTCCATCGCCCATTGTCCTTCCCGGAATACGCAGTCGCAAGCCTATGTTCGCAACAGATCATCTCCAATAACCCCATTGCACAATCTATTTCAGCTTACCGGGCCTTGTTTCGCGCCAAGTCCGGCGTGACCATCCCGAATGCCGTCATGGTCGACCCGTCATTCACGAAGACGAGCCTCTCTATAGAAGAAGGCGTGCCGACAAAATTGCTGTTCGTCGGCCGACTGACCAAGCAGAAAAACATCGATTGCCTCCTTCGCGCGCTTGCCATGCTGCCGCCCGAACTGAACTGGCGGCAGACCATCTGTGGTGTCGGCGAAGACGAAGGGGCCCTTCGTAAACTTGCCGACGACCTGCACCTCGCGGATAAGGTCGATTTCTGCGGCTATCGTCACGACGTATATGCATTGATGCAGCAATCCGATATCCTGGTCCTGCCCTCCTGGTGGGAGGGGATGCCAAATGTGCTTCTGGAAGGGTTGGCAATCGGGCTGCCTTGCATTGCCTCGGATATCGCGGCAACCCGCAGCGTGTTGAGCGAGGATTGCTGTACTTTTTTCGATCCGGCATCTCCGCTTCAACTGAGTGATGCCATCGAAACGCTCCTCCGCAATCGGAACCGTGCGATGCAGCAGGTTTCGGCAGGACGCAAGGTCGTCTCGACATACAGCATCGAAAAGCTCGTCGAGCGTTATGCCGAGCTTTATCGTGGCCTGGTTGCTGGGCGAAAAGATCCCAATGGCCTTCAGTTAACGGCACCTTGAAAGTTACCGGAGATGTCATTCGCCACGGATAGACAGATACTGGTTCCATTGCCGCAATATCCGGTGGCGCGGCTGATCCTGATGGCTGTCAGCTTCGGTCTGCTCGCGCTCGCGCTGCTCGACATTCTTGGGCCA
Source organism: Rhodospirillaceae bacterium (assembly GCA_008012315.1). Taxonomy (GTDB): domain Bacteria; phylum Pseudomonadota; class Alphaproteobacteria; order Dongiales; family Dongiaceae; genus Dongia_B. Next base: position 77,580 of record SSEL01000014.1, on the reverse strand, counting down.
CAATATACAGATAGCATCTGGTCGCAGACGGTCAGCATCTGCCTGCTGGTCTGGATCATTACCTTTGCCGGCTTCCTGCTTGCCACCCATAAGTCCCTTTATTGCTTCGGGCTTGCCTATGTGATCGCGCTTGTCTTGTTTCACCTTGGATCCGTGGTAGCAATCGCCGTCGGTATTTTGCTCCCAGAGGATGTCTCTCTTCAATTGACCGAACAAGGCATCCGCCTGGCAAGCTGGTACACGATCTATGCATTGGGCGCTTTTGGCATCGGTTACGCTGCCGGTTTCAGGATTGAGCGACGTGTCGTACCGGTGCAGACGGTGCGCGCGACATTGGATCTGGAATTTTTCTATGGCTTTGGCCTGTTGCTCGCATCATTCGTTTTCCTCGCCCTGGCCATTCAATCTCTCGGCAATTTGCTGACTTATTCGCGCCTTGACCTCTTCCAATCCAAAGACGATGTCCGTGGCTTCGGGGCGATGCTGATGGTGTTCCCCTCCGCCCTGATCGCACTCGTCGTTGGCGCGAACCGGCCGACCCAGCGTCTGGTTGCGTATAGCATCGGGTTGATTGGCTTTGCGATTCTTGTGCTGTCCGGATATCGCACCAGCGCTCTTTATCCCGTGATGATCGGCGCCATCCTATGGGTCAAAACCGGCCGCCGTATTCCAAATGTTTTGGCGATCGGGATGGTCATCGCCGTGATGATTGCCATTCCCATCATCGGCGCCCTGCGTCAGACCGGCCCCTATGGCGCACTTGACCAACAGCAATTAAGTGAGGCCGCAGATCAGAGCGATTGGCGCGGCGGGCTTGTTTCAATGGGCCAGACCAATGGTATCCTTGCCTCAATGCTGGATCTGGTGCCGCGGCGCGACCCATATCGGTATGGTGAAAGTTATATCGATGCCGTGCTCCAAGCCTTCCCGAATATCGGAATGAAACATTCCGAAAGCCCGCGCGAGCTCATCAATCGCCTCAAAACCCGGCCGGGTGGAGATCCTGCCAGGCTATTGCCGCTTAATGACTGGCTGACCTATCGCATCGCACCAGACCAGTTCTTCATGGGCGCCGGCACGGGGTCTTCGTCAATCGGCGAGGCTTATGTAAATTTTGGCGTGGCCGGGGTCTTCGTCGCTTTTATTTTATTCGGCTTCGCCTTTTCTCGGTTGGACGGTCTGAATCTGCGACATCGCCCCTGGTTGCTGTTGCTCCTCTCTGTTGGGATGTTCCACTTCTGTCGGACGGTACGTGACGACATCTCCAACTTCACCAAACCATTTGTGTTCTGCCTCATCATCATCCTGCTTTGGACCCTGGTCTTAAAGGCGATGCGACGCACCGGCATCCTGGCGAACTGGGTGCCACAAGTGAAATCAACACCTCATCCCCAGTAGAATGAACGGATAGATTTATGTGTGGCTTTGCCGGAATTCTCCAGTCAGACCGCTCACCGGACAATTGGACCGGACCGTTGCGTCGCATGGGCGATGCAATCAGACACCGTGGGCCCGATGACGGCCAGGTCTGGTATGACCCCAATGCCGGGATTGGCCTGTCCTTTCGCCGGCTGGCCATTCTCGACCTGTCACCCGGCGGCCGCCAGCCCATGACCTCGCATAGCGGCCGGTATGTCATCGTCTTTAACGGGGAAATCTATAATTTCCGCCATATCCGCGCGCAGCTGGGTGATCACGCACATACCTGGCAGGGCCATTCCGACACCGAAGTTCTGCTGGCTGCTATTGAAGCCTGGGGCGTCGAACGGGCGATCAAGGCGACGATCGGCATGTTCGCCCTTGCGCTCTGGGATAGTCATGAGCGCAAGCTGTTCCTGGCGCGGGACCGGATTGGCGTCAAGCCGCTCTATTACGGCTGGACCGGCAATACCTTCCTCTTTGGATCGGAGCTGAAAGCCCTGCAGGCGTTGCCGGGCTTCAGCGCGACGATCGATCAGCAGGCCGTGTCGGATTATCTGCGTGGCGGTTTCATCCCTGCCCCCCGGTCGATCTACACCACCTTCCACAAATTGGCACCCGGCCATATCGCGCAGCTGACCGGAGCGGATGCCGAAAAGCATATTGCACCGATCGTGCGGCCCTATTGGTCCGCGGCGGATACGGCAATCGCCGGCAAGCGAAATCCCTTCACCGGTGATCTTGCATCGGCAATTGAGGAGCTGGATGGCCTGTTGCATGACGCGATTCAGCTGCGCATGGTTGCCGATGTGCCGATCGGCGCCTTCCTGTCGGGTGGCATCGATTCGTCGAGCGTCGTCTCCATCATGCAAAAACTCAGCTCGTCGCCGATCCGTACTTTCTCCATCGGCTTTGATGAAGAAAAATACAACGAAGCACATCATGCAGCAATCGTCGCCGGACATCTGGGCACACAGCATACCGAACTGATATTGCGGGCGCAGGATGCTTTGTCGGTCATTCCGTCCCTGCCCGACATCTTCGATGAGCCCTTTGCCGATTCATCGCAAATTCCAACCTTCCTGGTGAGTCGCCTGGCCAGGCAGGACGTCACCGTCTCGCTCTCAGGTGACGGCGGCGATGAGATCTTCAGCGGCTATGAGCGCTATCGGCGATCCAAATCGAGCTGGTCTCGCCTGGGCCTGCTCCATCCGGATATTCGCTCACCCCTCTGCGCCAGCATGTCGCGTGCCGCCAGATATGCCGCATCCCTGCTCCCCGCCGGCGCCGCCGCCAAACCGGTTTCGCTGCTGAAAATGGCGTCCCGGCTGGCGCCTTTGCGGGAGAAGGACGCTTTTGCCTTTTACCGAAGCTATATCGATCAGTGGCGCGGGCTCGGCGGCACGACAAGAGGAAATGCCGATTGGGTCCGCTTGAACCAACCGGGCCTTCATCAAATGCCGCTGGATCATCTCATGATGCTCGATGATCTGACCCACTACTTGCCCGATGATGTGCTGACCAAGCTTGATCGCGCCAGCATGTCGGTCAGCCTTGAAGCCCGCGAGCCGCTGCTCGATCACCGGATCATTGAATTCGGCTGGCGCCTACCCCTGGAAATGAAGGCCGGCGCATCGGAGGGCAAGATCATCCTGCGGCGCCTGCTGGAGAAATATGTGCCGCGCCATATTACCGAAAGGCCGAAGGTGGGATTTGGCGTGCCGATCGCGGAATGGCTGCAGAATGGCCTTCGCGATTGGGCAGGCGATCTCCTCTCGGATTCCGCGCTCAAATCCACGGGGCTGTTGGACGTCAAGGTTGTCCGCCAGCTATGGCAGGAACATCGCAATGGCGCGGCGAACTGGCATCAGCAACTCTGGCAGGTTCTGATGTTGCAAGCCTGGATCACTGCGCAGCCGGTTCCGAAACCGGTTCCTTCGATGATTGGCCATTTGCCGGCATCCGCCGACACATCTTTATCGTTGTCATAGCAAAGGCCAACATTTGCACTGCCGAGGCCAGCAGGAGTGCCTCCGCCGCACCATAGGCACCGCTTCTCGGCACCAGGATGACTGAGGCGCCTGCGGCCACCACTAGGAACAGCAGCGCATTCAGCGTCTGCGGCCAGTAGCTTTGGGCGGCCGTGACGGCGGTACCGAAAAGCGCCGAGGAATTCAGCATGCAGCCGACGATCATCATCAAAACCAGTAGCGGCGCGTAGCCGCTATAGGCCGGCGTATAGAGAAGCCGCAAGATCAACGGCCCGGCGAAGATCGTCACCAGAACCGCCAGCAGGCCGATCCCCCAGATGAAGGCCAGTCCGACTGTCATCAGCCGGATGAACTTCTTCGTATCGGTCATGTGATAAACGGCGAAGCGCGGCAGAATGGTATTATTGATTGCCGTGGTCACCAGATTGAGCGCGACAATCAGATACGCGATGCTGGCAAAATATCCCAGTTCGGCATCACCTGCCCAATGAGCCAGGGCATAACGCGGCGTGTTGACAGCCAGGGTATTGGCCATAAGCACCAGTGCCATGGGAATCGCCAAGGTAAAAACCTGGCGAAACTGGTCGGTCGAGAAGTGCGGCATCAATCCCTCTCGCAAGGACAGCCCTTCCCGTGCAACCAGCTTCCTGGCCTGCGGCAAATCATAAATCAGCAGCAGAAGCGTCCAACCGGCGAAGATCAGCAATGCGCCAGCGAGGAGGGAATTGAAGATCAACTGTCCGGCAGCAATGCCGCAGATCGCCAGGGTTCCTTTGATCATCATGGATTGCGAGATGATCCGCATGTGTTCATGCTTCTGCAAAAATCCATAGACGATGTCGGAAATCGATTCGGCGGCCTTGAACAGCCCGACGGCGAAAATCACTGCCATCCCCAGCTCATCGTTCCGCGTATAGAAGGCAATGACGGCGATGGCGACCAAGGCCAAGCTGGTACAGATAAGCCGAAAGCCGAAATAGATCGGAAAGGAGAAACGGCCTCGCGCATCTGCCGCCTGGATGGTGCGAAGTTGGCAATTGGAGAGCGACAGGACCGGGCTTGTTACCGCCAATGCAAGAGAGAACAAGCCGACCGTACTGGCGGAGGAAAGCTTGGCAAGCACCATGAGGATAGCCCATTGGCAGCCCGAGTAAAAGACATTGCCAGCCAATGTCCAGCCAACATTTCGTTTTAGACTTGCCATTCTTGCTTTCCACCAATGGGCCGGAATTTGATGCTTTATCTTAACGCTATAACTGTGGTGATTTCTTGACGAGAGTGGCGATCAACAGAACGCGCAGGAAGCTGAAAATCTCCGCCGAATTGACCATGCGCTCATAGATCCAGCCGAAGACATAGGCGGGAAGAAACAGCCGCAAATATTCGGGCCGCCCTTCGACAAGCTTGATCGTGTCGATCTCAAAGCCGATCTGACTCGCCAGTTGACGAATTTGTGACGGGCTGTTCAACAAATAGCATGTCGGGAACGTATCGATACTCTCGCGCCCGCGCAGCCGGTTGAAGAACTGGTGAAACTCCAGCGGCGTAAGGCGCGCCAGCATCGTGACGTAATGCGTGCGGTTCGGCGTCTTGAACAGGAACTTTCCGTTTGGCTTCAAGATGCGATGCACTTCGCGCAACACCTCTTTTGGGCTATCCAGATGTTCTGCGACATTGTCGGCAAAGACCAGATCGAAATAATCGTCGGGATAGGGTATGCTGTGCCCAGTCGCGATTTTAGCTTCATCAAGATGCGGGTTCTCAAGAACACGAGGGTCTGGATCGATCCCGCAAACCTGCCTCGCCAAGCCGCGAAATCGCATCTCCTCGACGATCCCGGCACCGGCGCCCAAATCGAGGATGCGATCAGTTGGGCGAAGCTCGTTGATGATCTGTTCACGAAAGATACGATCATCCCAGTTGTCTGGAACGCCCGGATATAGGACATGATCCAGCCATCTAACCAATTTGCTATTTTCGCGCATCACGACTCATTCCGCGGTGAACAGCCGATGCATCGCCCCCAAGGCGACGGCGATTTTAGCGAAGACATCCTTAGCAGCAAGCCTGATCTTGGATGCATCATATTATATTCAGTTATACACATTTCCGGACCATCTAGGCTTTGATTTCAAAAACGGCAGCATCATTTACATTTGCATGTAAGGTCTTGGAATTTCCCGTGCGGCAGCACGATTTCGCGAGCGATGAGAGATCACGAAAGCGCGAGCAACCGTGATCGACAGTGCAACGAGAGCGTTGTTTCCTTTATTAATGCTGAGCGCGTCGCGATCGCTCGCCGGCGATGGTCGATGTTGCCGCGGCTGCCGACGATGCCACCGAAACCCCCTAGGCTTTGAGAAAGGTTCGTCATGTTGATCAGTCGACGGACAGCACTCCTCGCAGCGACAGGCAGCCTTCTGGCGCCACGTGCCTTCGCACAGGTTCTCAGCGGCTCAGACTTCCAGGTTCCTCCGCTCTATTGCGTCGCTTACATCACGCCGAAAATTCCCGCGCAGGCTGGGCAGGAGAAAACGATCGCCCGCTATCCACTGACACTTGTCTCCCAGGCCACAGATAAGCTGTCGAACAAGTGGCGCGACACGATCAAGTCGATCAACCCGGATATCATCATGCTGGGTTATCATGACGTCATTGACCAGACGACCGTGCCCGGCCCCGGCCACGCTCACATGTCGAAGCTGAAGGATGCTTGGTGCGTCCGGCCGGATGGCGTTCTCTCAGCAACGGGCCCGGCCAGCAAGCGGCGGTATATCTTTGATCCCCGCAAGCCGAGTTTTCAATCGGCCTTGGTTGAAGCCTGCCAGATCGTCATGGAGTCTTACCCCTATGATGGCCTGTTGCTGGATCAATGCACCATCTATCGCGCAGCGCATCCGGATGCCGAAGTCCGTGAGGAAATGTTGGCGGCCCTCAGGGAATCGATTTTGAAAGTGCGACAGGCCCTGCCGAACACGATCTTGATTGGAAATTCCAGCTATGACTTTCCCGGACTCAATGGAGAGATGCTGGAGAACAGACCTTCCAAGGCGCGAGAAGAAATCAAGCCTTTCCCAGAGCACACGAAGCCTGAAATCAACCTTTTTCAGCTTGAGATTAAAAATACGAACGAGATCGATAAGGTGAAATCGAACATGGCTCTCGCCCATGAACTCGGTGCCTCGTTCGGCTGTGCGGTCAATTATCAGCAAGTTCTATGGTACGACTTCTTTGATGATGTCATGCGGGGCTACAAGAGGACGATTTAAAGTTACTGCTAATCCTTGCACACCTCATACATGGCAGAGCGACCAGCTTCGTTGCCTCGCTGCGCCAATACGCTCTCACTCTGACATCCGATAGTTCCCTTTCGATCGCACAGACACAGACAGGATCCAGAATCGACATGGATTGCTTACTAACGCAGCGAGCTAGGAATGACGTCCAATGAAAGTTGAAAGAAGGATTGCAGTCAGAAACCTAGAGGAATTCCCGCCGTTTTCCGGTGACAAAGCCGGATGTGCTTCTTTCGGATTTATTGGAAATTATTTGTCGCATAGCGCAGCAAAACGAGAAGGTATTCGTCATGAGTAGCGGTTTCGTTCACTGGCACCTGATGATCGGCTATGAAATGGCCATGCGAATCCTCTTCGCTTTGCCGCGATATCGTTTCCTGGACTGTGTCAAAGCGTTCTTTCTTCGTGGCGTCGGCGCTCATATTGGCAAACGCCCCAGTTTCTATCCGGGTGTATGGATCACGCCAGGGCGCAATCTCGTCGTCGGCGACGATGTCAATTTCGCGCTCGATGTTCTGGTTGGAACAGCAGGTGGCGTGACGATCGGCAACCGTACGCTGATCGGGTATCGTACGCAGATCCACTCATCGAATCACCGCGTTCCATCCGATGGCGGATCGATCTTCGAGTCCGGCCGTGACTATGCGCCTGTCTCAATCGGATCTGAGGTCTGGATTGGCGCCAGTTCGATCATTTTGCCCGGCGTCACAATCGGTGACGGTGCGGTCGTTGCAGCAGGCAGCGTCGTCACAAAGAATGTCGATCCGTATACGATTGTCGCCGGCAATCCCGCCCGAAAGATCCGTGACCGGGATTGGCAACAATCAAGAGCTTGCTGATGATGAGAGGCTCCCCCTCATCGACGCCCCGCATGCACTACAATGTCATTCTCGACAATCGCATCTGCTGAAATCGGCGCGCGCGAGGAAATCGCACGATAGATCGGCGCGAAAGGCCGTCGCATCGCATTGAACAAATCTTCGAAACGCTCCAGGACAAAATAGGTGGATTGGAAATCATCGATCCGATAGTCAGTCTGCATCACACGCTCCAGTCGGAACATGATGCGATTGGGTATCGGACTATCGATGCTGTAAGCGGTTTCGGTCGCGGAAGACAGCATGCCGGCACCATAAGCCTTGATGCCATCCGCCGATTTGATGAGGCCGAATTCGACCATGTACCAGAACAGCCTGGCGAGCAACCTGGTGGCCTTCATATCCAATGCCTCTGCCCCCTTGCGGCCGTATTCCTGCAGGTAATCCGCAAAAACCGGCTGGGTGAGCAAAGGCACATGACCGAAGAAGTCATGAAACACATCGGGTTCCACCAGGTAATCCATCTCTTCCGGCTTGCGCAGCCAGACCGTGACGGGAAATTGCCGCTTCGATAGATGCGCAAAGAAGACATCGTCCGGGATGAGTCCCGGCACGGCAACAATCTGCCACCGCGTCCGACGATGAATTGTTTCGCTTGCCTGGTCGAACCGGGGGATGCGATCCATCGGCATATTCAAATGATGAAGCCCGGCGAGAAAGGCATCGGCGGCATAACGTTCAGCGATGCGCGCCTGGCGCTGGTAAAGACGCGCCCATAGCCGATGCTCGGCACGTGAATAACCATCCCAGTTTTGCGCCGTCGTGTAGTCGGCTCCCATATGCGCATAGTCCCCACGCAACCCCGTTGTCGGCATATTCGAGATCGCGACTTCCGGGATGGCTGGCGACACCGATTGCTGGGCATCTGACATGATGGCTGTCCTGTCTTGATTGGCCAGTTCTTATTTTGGCAGCGAGGACAGAGTTTTAATTGCCAAACCGCAGCGGAAAATGGGAAATTTTGGTATAATTCGCCAAACTTGGTGGGAGTCTTAGATGAAATCTGCTCAGGCGATTGATTCCATCGATCTCAAGATCCTCCAGAGCCTTCAGCGGGATGGCCGCATCTCGGTGGTTCAACTGGCCGAGGAAGTTGGTCTATCCGTGACTCCTTGCTTGCGGCGGATCAAGCGGCTGGAGAGCGATGGCATCATCCGCGGATATCGGGCTGAGCTCGACCCGAAGAAAGTCGGCTGCGCCTTCCAGGCCTTTATCCAGGTGCGGCTCAGTGATCACGCCGAAAAGACCGTCGAAGATTTCGAACTTGCCATCCTGCGCCAGCCCGAAGTCGTTGCCTGTTATGCGATGACCGGAGATACCGATTTTCTTCTCCATGTCATGACCAGCGATCTCGATGCCCTGAGCGAATTCGCCGTCAAAACCTTATTACGCATGCCCGGCGTCCGGGAATCGCATTCCAGCATCGTCTTTTCGATTCTGAAGGAAAAATCGGGAATCCCGATTACGGCCATATCGGCTTAATCGCGCTCAATCTGGCCGGGGTGTCGGCAAGCCGGCGTCCTCCTTCAAGACGTCCAATACGACTTCCGACCGCAGGCGATCAATTGACTGATGCGGCAACAAGACCTCGTTGATCAGATCCGCCAATTCCTTGAGGCTGGCGACGACAACCTTCAACACATAATCGGAATCGCCGGTCAGCGCGTAAGCCTCAAGTATTTCCGGCCGGTCGAGGACGAGTTCACGAAACCGGGTCGCATTGTCCGGCGAATGCGTCGCCATGGTGACGTGAACGAAGACAAGGACGGACAGCCCCAGGCGCTCCCGATCGAGCAAGGCGCGGTAACGGCGAATAACGCCCTCGTCCTCCAAAGCCTGCCGCCGGCGCGACACCTGGGAGGCCGACAACCCGATGCGGTCGGACAATTCCGCATTCGTGGCTGCGGCATTTTCCTGCAGCGCCGCCAATAGCTTCCAGTCGAAGGAGTCCAGATTGAATGAATCATGCATCCGTTTAGTATATACCGCACGATCCATGCAAAAACTAAAGAAATCGCGTCCCATTCGCACACTTTATGCGGATCAAGTCGGTTAACGTTAATGCTAATCGCCCTAACCGGAGTTGGCATATGAAACCCTCCTCCCCCGTTATACTGAACGATGACAATCCCGCCGGCACTGACGGCTTCGCCTTTGTCGAATTCGCCCATCCCGATCCGACCGAACTCAGCTCCCTCATGCAGACGATGGGTTTTACCGCCATCGCCAGGCACAAAAACCGGGACGTCACGGTCTGGCGCCAGGGTGATATTTGCTGCCTCGCCAATGCAGAGCCCACTTCATACGCAGCGACCTTCTGCGCCAAGCATGGCCCGAGCGCGGTGGGTATGGGATGGCATGTCGTTTCTCCGCAGCACGCTTATGAACGCTCTCTGAAACTCGGTGCCAAACCCGCACCTGCTCGCGCTGACAAGCGCGCAATTGATGCGCCGGCGATCGAAGGGATCGGCGGTTCCGTGATTTACTTCGTGCCGCAGCAATCCGATCGGTGGCTGGAAGAGTTCGACCCCATTCTGGGCATACCGCAGCACCCTCCGGGCGTTGGGTTAACCTATATCGACCATCTCACCCACAATGTCCGTCGTGGACGCATGGACGTATGGTGCGATTTTTATCGGCGGCTCTTCAATTTCCGCGAAATCCGCTTCTTCAATATCGAGGGCAAACTGACCGGGCTGACATCCCGGGCCCTGACCAGCCCCTGCGGCAAGATCCGCATTCCGATAAATGAATCCATTGATGACAACAGCCAGATCGAAGAATATCTGCGCGACTATCATGGCGAAGGTATTCAACATATCGCCTGTGGGGCAAAGGACATCTATCGCACCGTGGAGCAATTGCGCGCCAATGGCCTGCCCTTCATGCCGCCGCCGCCGGAAACCTATTACCAACGCATTGCCGAGCGCCTGCCCGGTCACGGCGAGCCTCTTGAACGTATGCGCCAATGTGGCATCCTGATCGACGGTGAAAGCACTGAAGATCGTCGCGAGGCCCGCCTTTTGCTGCAGATATTCTCGGGCACGGTACTTGGGCCGATCTTCTTTGAATTCATTCAACGGAAGGGCGACGATGGGTTCGGGGAAGGCAATTTCAGGGCCCTCTTCGAATCGATTGAAGAAGACCAGATCCGTCGCGGCGTGTTGCGATCACCGGATGCTGCCTAGAGGGATACGAAGCCGGCTACGCTGAATCAGGGCAATTGCCGAGGATGATACGATGAGCCTGCATTACATGTCCGGCTTCGGCAACAGCTTCGAAACCGAGGCGCTGCCGGGGGCATTGCCGGTTGGCCAGAACTCGCCTCAGCATCCACCATATGGGCTATATGCTGAGCAGATTTCCGGTTCTTCCTTTACAACGCCCCGACCTTTCAACCGGCGCTCCTGGCTATATCGAATTCGGCCAAGCGTAAAGCATGGCGGCCATTTCAAAGCAATAAACGCCGCCGATATCCGAACAGCTCCCAACTCGACCGAGGCGAAGCTGCCGATCGGCCAGATGCGATGGAGCCCATCGCCGATACCGGACCGCGCCGGAACCTTCGTCGATAGCCTGCATACCGTGACGACGTGCGGTGATGCTGAAGCGCAATCCGGCATGGCAGCGCATCTGCTGCTCATCAGCCAGTCGATGGCAGACTCCTATTTCCAGAATGCGGATGGCGAATTCCTGGTCGTCGCCCAGCAAGGAGCCCTCCGCTTCCATACAGAGCTTGGCATTGTCGACATTCAGCCGGGTGAAATCTGCGTCATTCCCCGTGGCATCATCTTTCGCCTGGAGCTTCCTGGCGGCCCCGCTTGCGCCTATATCTGCGAGAATTATGGCCTTCCCTTCATGCTGCCGGAACGCGGGCCGATCGGCGCGAACGGTCTGGCCAGCGAACGCGATTTCCAGACACCGGTCGCCGCCTGGGAAGATAAGGATTGCAATGGACAACTTTACACCAAATGGTGCGGCGGGCTTTATCTGGCGGAGATCGACTACTCGCCGCTGGATGTGGTGGCTTGGCATGGAAATTATGCGCCTTACAAATATGACCTCCGGCGCTTTTCACCCATGGGTGCGCTTCGGATTGATCATGCGGATCCATCCATCTTCACGGTGCTGACATCGCCGTCCGACATCAGCGGCACGGCCAATGTCGACTTTGCTATTTTTCCGGAACGCTGGGCAGTTTCTGAAAATACCTTCAGGCCACCTTGGTATCACCGGAACATCATGTCGGAATTCATGGGTCTGATTTACGGCGTCTATGATGCCAAGCCCTCCGGGTTCCAGCCTGGCGGCATGAGCCTGCATAACATGATGATGCCGCATGGCCCCGATACGGAAGCTTTCGAGAAGGCGACGCAAGCGAAGCTGGCACCAGTGAGACTGGAGAACACGCTCGCTTTCATGTTCGAGACGCGCTTCCCGCAACGGATCACGCACTATGCGACCGAACTGCCGACGCGCCAGGACGATTACATCGATGGCTGGTCGGATCTGCCGAAGCGGTTCGACCCGAAGAATAAGGGGCTATAATTTCAAAAAACATATATAAGGGGGAGTCGATGAAACTTGCATCTCGGAATGATGGCAGCCGGGACGGCCAACTCGTTCTGGTCAGCCGCGACCTTGCCTATTATACGCAAGCCAGTTCGATCGCACCGACCTTGCAAGCCGCTGTGGATCGTTGGACGGAATTGTCCCCTCACCTCGCGATCCTGGCGGAGAGCCTTGAACATGCGGCCGTTCCACGCGAGCGTTTTCACGAGCATGCCTGTCTGTCGCCACTGCCGCGCGCCTATCAATGGGCAGACGGATCGGCTTATGTGAACCATGTCGAACTTGTGCGCCGGGCACGCGGCGCGGAACTGCCTGAGCGTTTCTGGAGCGACCCGCTGATGTATCAGGGCGGGTCGGACTGCTTCATCGGACCGCGCCAGCCGATTATGCTTGGCAATACCGCCTGGGGCCTGGACTTCGAAGCGGAGATTGCCGTCATCACCACGGACGTACCGATGGGCGTCACAGCTGAAGCAGCCCTGGGGCATGTGGCGCTGGTGATGCTGGCCAATGACGTGTCATTGCGCAACCTGATCCCCGATGAACTTGCCAAGGGCTTCGGCTTCTTCCAATCGAAGCCGTCATCCGCTTTCTCACCCGTCGCGGTAACGCCGGACGAATTTGGCTCGGCCTGGCGAGACGGCCGGCTCCATCTCACCCTGCGCAGCTTCGTCAACGGACAACCTTTCGGGCAGCTTGATGCCGGGCAAGATATGACATTCGGCTTTGGCGATCTGATTGCCCATGCCGCCAAGACGCGAAATCTAGCCGCCGGCTCGATCATCGGATCCGGCACGATCTCCAATCGGGACGACCAGGGCGGCCCGGGACGCCCTCTCGCTGCAGGGGGGCGTGGCTATGCCTGTATCGCCGAACAGCGCATGGTGGAGGTCATTCGTGACGGCGCCGCGAAAACGCCCTTCCTCACGGCCGGAGACCGCATCCGCATCGAAATGGGGGGACCGGATGGGCATTCGCTCTTCGGCGCGATCGAACAGGATGTCCAGCTCGTCGAATAAAGGTCACCGTCTCATGGACAAGCTGACGCTCTATGGTTACTTCCGCTCCTCAGCAGCCTATCGCGTGCGCATCGCGCTGAACCTAAAAGGCCTTTCCTACGATCAGCGTTTCGTTCATCTGGTGAAGGGCGGCGGTGAACAACACAGCGCCGGTTACCGGGCGATCAATCCGCAGGCACTTGTTCCATCACTGATGACCGGCGACACGATTCTCACCCAGTCGGCAGCGATCTGCGAATATCTTGAAGAGACGCATCCGACCCCGCCTCTTTTGCCAGCCGACCCGGTGGCCCGTGCCTATATCCGCAGCATCATGCAGGCAATCGCCTGCGATATCCATCCGCTCAATAACACGCGGGTCCTATCTTATCTGACGAAAACCGCCGGCCTGTCGGAAGCACAGAAGACCGCCTGGTATCGGCACTGGGTCGAAGAGGGATTGGCCGCGATCGATATCATGGTCGCGACGTGCGGCGATGCGGGGCAATGCTGCTATGGCGACAAGCCCACCTTTGCCGATGCCTTTCTCATCCCGCAGCTTTTCAACGCCCGACGTTTCGATATTCTGCTCGACCCCTATCCGCGACTGACTGCCATCGAATCGCATTGTCTGCGCCTGGACGCCTTCGTAACCGCTCATCCATACCTGCAACCCGACGCCGAGAATACCTAAGTTTCCTGTCGTGGCACGGTGATGGGAAGCGCCGTCTCATAAGTGATGCGGCGCACCGAGAAGAACGACTGTATGTCTTTCACCCCTTCGATCCTGGTCAGCTTGCCCGTGACGAAATGCTCGTAGCCGGCCATGTCATGCGCCACGATACGCAGCAGATAATCATGCACGCCGGTCACCAGATGGCACTCCATGACTTCCGGACATTTGTGAATCTCGGCTTCAAACATCTCGAACTGCGTCTCGGTCTTGCGCTCGAGCTGCACGAAAATGAAGACGTTGATCGAATAGCCCACTTTTTCCGGATCGATGAGTGCCGTGAATTGCCGGATAAAACCACCTTCCTCAAGGATCTTGAGGCGCCGCTGACACGGTGTTGCCGACAGCCCCACGCGTTCCGCCAGATCGACGGTTTTGATTCGCGCGTCTTTTTGCAATTCATTGAGAATCTTCACATCGATCTCATCGAGCTTCATTGAAGGTCCTCTCCAAAATATGACTCCATTTTAGAGGAAATCACCAAAGGGAGGCAATCAGGAGCCCCGCTTTGGTGGGAAACGCGACGGCGTTTGCGTTAAAATTTCTGGGTGAACAGTTTCATGTCTGCAGGCGGAGCCGCTTCATGAACGCACCAATCATAAAGACCGCAGCCGGAAAATACGCCGGCCATGACCTCTCCGACCGTTACCAACAGACTCAAGGCCGTGTCCTCCTGACCGGCATTCAGGCCTTGGTCCGCCTGCCGATGGACCAGGCAAGGCTGGACCGACAGAACGGCCTGCGCACCGCCGGCTTCATCTCCGGCTATCGCGGCTCGCCGCTCGGCGGATACGACCAGGAGCTCTGGCACCAACAGGCTTTGCTGCAGAAGCACAATATTCGTTTTCAGCCCGGATTGAACGAAGATCTGGCGGCGACAATGGTCTGGGGAACGCAGCAGGCCCAGGCCTTTCCAGGCAGCCGCTTCGACGGGATATTCGGATTGTGGTACGGGAAAGGCCCCGGCCTGGACCGGTCGACCGATGCGCTCCGTCACGCCAACAGCTACGGCACAGCGGCGCTGGGTGGCGTTCTGGCCTGTGTCGGCGACGATCACACCGCGCAATCTTCCATCTTCCCCCATCAAAGCGATCATATTCTCGAAGCGGTGATGATGCCGACCCTGTCGCCGGCCAGCATCGACGAATATTTGACCCTGGGTCTCGCCGGCTATGCGATGTCGCGGTTTTGCGGTCTCTGGACCGGCTTCAAGACGGTCACGGAAGTGGTGGAAAGCGGCCGGACAGTCACACTCCCAGACACGCCTCATTTCATCCTGCCGCATGATCTGCCGCTGCCGTCTTATGGCCTCAATGCCGATCCGCATCTCGCCTGGCCGCAGCAGCGCGCCGAATTGGAACGGCGGGTCGTCGACGAAAGGCTGCCGGCTGCGCTTGCCTTTGCGCGGGTCAACCAATTCAACCGCATCGTCTATGGCTCCCGAAAGCCTCGGATCGCGCTCGTCACCATCGGCAAAGCACATCTCGACACCTTGCGGGCGCTGCGCGAGATGGGCATCAGCGAGGCGGATGCGAGCAGATTGGGGATTGCAGTCTATCGCATGGCAATGACTTGGCCTGTCGAACCGGAAGGCCTGCGGCATCTGGCCCGCGGCCTGACCGGCCTGCTGGTGGTCGAAGAAAAACGCTCCTTTGTCGAGCGGCAGATCAAGGACCTGCTCTATCATCTGCCTGCCGGGCAGCGTCCCGTGGTGGCCGGCAAAATCCTTCCGACCGGCGAGCCACTCCTTCCGGATGTCCTGGATTTAAGCCCGTCGAGCGTGTCCGAAGCCATCACCCGCTTCCTCAAGATGCTTGGCATCGAAGATGAGCGCATTGATCAGCGAACCGCGCCAAAACCTGACGCGCCGGCAGCGGATGGAACGATAGCCGGTCTGCTGGCACGCAAGCCTTTCTTCTGTTCCGGCTGTCCGCATAACAGCTCGACCCATGTGCCCGATGGCAGTTTCGCGACTGCCGGCATCGGCTGTCATGTCATGGCGCTGGGTGAGGCACGCAACACCCGGACATGGTGCCAGATGGGAGGCGAAGGTGCCCAGTGGGTTGGATTATCGGGCTTTACCGACATGCCGCATCTCTTCGCCAATATGGGCGACGGCACCTATCAGCATTCCGGCCTGCTCTCCATCCGTCAGGCGGTCGTGGCGCAAGCCTCGATGACCTTCAAGCTGCTTTACAACGATGCCGTCGCCATGACCGGCGGGCAGGCCCCGGACGGACGGCCGACTGTGTTTCAAGTCGCCGCGCAGATTGCTGCAGAGGGCGTGGCGCAGATATCCGTGGTGACCGATGAACCGGGGAAATATGCCGGCTTCGGCACCTTCCCCGCCGGCGTCACCATTCATCACCGCCATGAACTGGACGCGATCCAACGGCGGTACCGCGATCTGCCGGGCGTGTCCGTGATCATCTATGACCAGACCTGCGCGGCGGAAAAACGCCGGCGGCGGAAACGCCAGAAACAGGACCTGCCCGTCCGGGCTTTCATTAATGAACGGGTCTGCGAGGGCTGCGGCGATTGCCAGAAAACCTCGAACTGCATCGCCGTCGAACCCAGCGAGACCGACCGGGGCCGCAAGCGGCGGATCAACCAGACGGCCTGCAATGGCGATCTCTCCTGCATCGACGGCTTCTGCCCCAGCTTCGTGACCATCGAGGGCACCTTCCCCCGCAAGCCCGATGCCGATCAACTGACCGGGATCGAAGCTGATTATGCCGCCCGCCTAGCCGAGCCGATCTTTGCCGGCAGCCTGGACCGGCCCTATGGAATCCTGGTAACCGGCATCGGCGGATCGGGCATCGTCACAATCGGCGCGATCCTCGCCATGGCGGCTCACTTTGAGAATAAAGCTGCCGAATGCCTGAATTTCACCGGCTTAAGCCAGAAGAATGGCGCCGTCGTCTCGCATTTGCAGATCGCCTTGCATGACAGCAGCCTGGATGTCGCCCGCATCCACGAGCGCCAGGCCGATCTGATGCTAGCCTGCGATCTCGCCGTTGCTGCCTCGCCGATGGCTCGGCCGCTCTGTGACAAGACGCGGACCGCCATTGTCGCCAATATGAACCTGACACCCACGGCGGATTTCGTTACCCAGCCGGATCTCCTGCTCGATGGCGATCTGCATCGCCGCGCCCTGGCACGGGTCAGCAATGAGGCCCAATCCAGCTATATCGAAGCGATGCATCTGGCCGAAGCCCTGTTCGGCGATACGACCTTTTCCGGCATTCTGCTGCTGGGCATTGCTTATCAGCGCGGCCTGATACCGGTTGCCGCCGCCGCGATCGAGCGCGCCATCGACCTCAACGGTGTCGCTGTCGCGTCGAACCGGCGGGCCTTCCTCTGGGGCCGGATCTTCGCCGCCATGCCGGAGACCATGGCGACCTATCTCGATGTCGTGGCGGATCGCACAGCCCCCACGCTGTCCAAGATCATCGCTGCCAATCGCGCGGATCTCGTGGCCTATCAAAACGAGACCCTGGCCCGGCGCTATGAGCAACATGTGCAGCGCATCGCTGCGCTCGAGAAAGCCCAGCAGGGTGATATCGGCGCATTAACCGAAACCGTCGCCAAGGCCTATTACAAGCTGCTGGCCTATAAAGACGAATATGAAGTCGCACGGCTCTATACCGATGGCGATTTCCTGAAACAGCTTGGTGCGGCCTTCGATGACCCGACGCACCTAACCTTCCACATGGCGCCTCCCCTGCTGGCGCCGCGCGATCCCGCCACCGGAAAGCGGCAAAAAATCAAGCTGCACGGCAAGTGGGTGATGCCGCTTTTCCGACTGCTGAAACACGGAAAATTCCTGCGTGGCACGGCTTTCGATCCGTTCGGCTGGCAATCGGATCGCCATCTTGAGCGGCAGCAGATCAAGGATTATGAAGACGATCTGGAACTGATCGCCATACATCTGTCGGCACAGAATATGGAAGCTGCCGTTGCTCTGGCTGCCCTCCCGCAGCAGATTCGTGGCTTCGGTCATATCAAGGAAGCCAGCGCAGCAGCAATTCGTGACAAGCGGGAAACCCTGCGCCGGTCTTTGGTCGCCACAGAAACTCAAGAGGCACCGGCACGCTGCGCTTGATCCAGGCGATTCAACAGCGCCGTCGCTGCTTTCGACTGGTTCTTGCGGCCGAGAATGGCCGTGATATACGCGCCGGCATCCAGCAGCTTATCCAGGTCGACGCCTGTATCGACTCCAAGACCACGCAGCATATAGAGGACATCCTCGGTCGCAACATTGCCGCTGGCGCCCGGCGCATAGGGACAGCCGCCCAAACCGGCAATT
The DNA here is from genome assembly GCA_008012315.1 of Rhodospirillaceae bacterium. Lineage (GTDB taxonomy): Bacteria > Pseudomonadota > Alphaproteobacteria > Dongiales > Dongiaceae > Dongia_B. The sequence continues at coordinate 59,384 of SSEL01000014.1, read as the reverse complement.
GCGGAATCGACGGTTGAAATCCCCAGATCGAGCGTCGCATAGATATTCGCCAGCGCCTGGCCATAGGTGTCGTGGAAATGCACTGCCAAGCGATCGACCGGCACTTTGTCACCAACCGCCTCGACCAATCGGCTGGCTGCTAGCGGTGTTCCAACGCCGATCGTATCGCCGAGGCTGATTTCGTAACAGCCGAGATCAGCCAATCGAGCGGCAAGATCAGCAACGACCGCCGGCGATATCGCCCCTTCATAAGGGCAACCGAGAACACAGGAAATGTAAGCCCGTATCCTGAGCTTCGATTCATGCGCCTTCGCCGTCACCTCAGCGAAACGCGTGAGACTCTGATCGATGGAACAGTTGATGTTGCGCCGGGAGAATGTTTCCGAGGCGGCGCCGAAAATCGATATCTCCGACGCACCCGCCGCCAATGCAGCGTCCAATCCTCGCAGATTGGGAACCAGTACCGGATAAGAGACACCGGGGCGTGCCTTGATACCAGCCAGAACCTCGGCCGTATCGGCCATTTGCGGCACCCATTTGGGCGACACGAAGGCGCCGGCCTCGATGGTCCGCAGACCGGCCGCCGCCAGTTGTTCGATCAAGGCGATCTTCACATCGGCACCGACCGCCACGCTTTCATTCTGCAAGCCGTCACGCGGTCCGACTTCGACGATCCGCACCTTTCTGGGCAATGCCATCTTATCCACCCTCCGCCGCCAGCGTCAGGAGATCCGCCCCTTCCTTCACTTGTTGCCCCGCGGTGAAATGGACAGCGGCAACGGTGCCGTCATGCGGCGCCGTGATCACATGTTCCATCTTCATCGCCTCCAGGATGATCAGGGGCTTTCCTTTCGCCACGATGTCACCCGGCTTGATCAGGATTTGGATGATGGTTCCCGGCATCGGCGCCGTCAATCCGCCCAGCCCGCTCCCGGCGGCATCGGCCCGCGCCAATGGCTCGTCCCGCCTCAGGCAAAGGGTCTTTTGATCATTGATCATCCAGATGGCCGGCCCGTCGAAAATGACCTGCGCACGCACTGTCATATTGCCGATAACTGCGGAAATCGCCTGCTCCTTTAAAACCGGATCCTGGATATCGACTCCCGGCCGACCATCCACCTGGATATGCCACAGTTTTCCTTCCGACAACGAGATCGACACCTCATGCAACACGTCGCCGAGCTGGAAACGCTGCCGCGACCGCATGGGTAGATTGAGTTCCCATCCAACGAGAGCGGTCCATGGATCACCCGCTTCGGTGCCCCCGGGCGATGATTGCAGGGTGACGGCAATGGCGGCCAAAGCGAGCAAGAGATCCGACCCGCGCTCCTCACCGACCAATGACGGTGCGTGCCGCTCGAAGAAAGCCGTATCGATCCCGGCCGCCGCAAATTCCGGATGCCGAATGGCGGCACCCATGAAATCACGATTGGTGATGACGCCGGCCAGATGCGTCTCGGCAATCAATTGCGCTAGCCGCGCCAAGGCCATCTTGCGTGTTTCACCCCAGGCAATGAGCTTGCCCAGCATCGAATCGTAATAGGTACCGACGATGTCGCCCTCGGTAATACCGGCATCGATCCGTCGTCCCGGCAGATCGCGTGGCCAGTTCAGATGCAAAATCCGCCCGCCTGTCGGCAGGAAATCGCGTGCCGGGTCTTCGGCGCAAAGGCGTATCTCGATCGCATGTCCGCTGCCATGAACCCATTCCTGGGTTACCGGCAAGGCCTCTCCGGCCGCCACCCGCAACTGCCATTCCACCAGATCGAGGCCCGTGATCATTTCGGTAACGGGGTGCTCGACCTGCAGGCGGGTGTTCATTTCGATGAAGTAGAAGTGACGGTCCGTATAAAGAAACTCGACAGTGCCGGCGCCGACATACTTGGCGGCTTTGGCAAGGCGGACCGCGGCTTCGGCCATGGCCTCCCGTGTTTCCCCAGGTATGTGCGGCGCAGGCGCTTCTTCGATCAGCTTCTGGTGGCGCCGCTGCAGGGAGCAGTCCCGGTCGCCAAGATAGACGACATTGCCAAAGCGATCGCCAAAGACCTGAACTTCGACATGCCGCGCATGGTCGATATATTTCTCCAACAGCAGCGTATCTTGTCCAAAGGACGCCGTCGCTTCTCGCCGCGCCGCTGAAATTCCCGCGCCCAGGTCTTCCGCCTGATGGACCACCCGCATGCCGCGACCGCCGCCGCCCGCGGCCGCTTTCAGGAGAACCGGATAGCCGATCCGCGCCGCAGCCTCGGTGAAAGCCTCTTCGGTCTGGTCACCGTCATAACCCGGCACTAACGGCATCTTGATGGTCGCGGCAAGGCGCTTCGCCGCTGCCTTGTCGCCCATCAGGCGGATGGTGTCGGGCGATGGGCCGACGAAGCAAAGACCGGCCGCCTGGCAAGCTTCGGCGAAGTCGGCATTCTCCGAAAGGAAGCCATAGCCTGGATGCACGGCTTGCGCGCCGCTGGCCAAAGCGGCCTCGATGACCGCAGGAATGTTCAGATAACTTTCAGCGGCAGCAGCCGGCCCGACCGGATAGGCTTCATCAGCCAGCCGGACATGCTGGGCCATCGCATCGGCTTCGGCATAAATGGCGATGCAATGCAAGCCCAGCCGCCGCGCCGTCCGGATGATGCGGCAGGCGATTTCGCCACGATTGGCGATCAGCAGCCGCTCGAACATGCTAGTGCCCCATCCAGGATGGCGGACGCTTGTCGAGAAAAGCCTGCATGCCCTCGCGCCCTTCAGCAGATCCCCGCAGATCGGCAATGCGGCCAGCGGTCCACTCCTGGATCGGGACATCGCTATCAGGCGATGCGACCGTCGCGATCAATTGCTTCGCGGCCGCCTGGGCAAGGGGCCCGCCTTTGCGCAGATCGGCACAGAACGCCGCGATGGCTTCCGGCAATGCGTCGCTGGTGACCAGCCGATGGACCAGGCCGAGCCTCAATCCCTCCTCGGCCGAAAACCGTTCGGCTGTCAGAAAGTACCGCCGGCAAGGCCGAGCACCGATCGCCGCAATGACATACGGCGAAATCACCGCCGGGATCAGCCCCAGCCGGACCTCGGATAAGGCAAAGCTTGCCTGTTGGCTTGCCAGAACGATGTCGCAACAGGCAAGAAGCCCGACACCGCCGCCATAGGCCGCACCGTCGACAACACCGATGACCGGCTTTGGACAAGTATCGATCCGCTGCAACAGCCTGGCGAGTGCCAAGGCATCCGCCTCGTTCTCGGCACGTGTCTGGCCGGCGACACGCTGCATCCAGGCAAGATCGGCGCCGGCGGAAAAACTTTTCCCGGCGGCCGTGAGCACGATGAAGCGCACCGTCTCCTCTTTGGACAAGTCATCGAATATACTGTCCAGGCCGGCGATCATCCGGTCATCGAAAGCGTTATGGCGCTCCGGCCGGTTGAGGGTCACCGTCGCGACGTCGTCCCGCCGATCCACAAGAATAAGTTCGCCCATGCGCGTCACATCCTGAATATCCCGAACTCCGTCCGCTCGATCGGCGCGTTCAATGCCGCCGCCAATCCAAGCCCCAGCACGGCCCGGCTCTGTGCGGGATCGATCAGACCGTCATCCCACAGACGCGCACCGGCATAATAAGGATGGCTCTGGCGTTCATATTGCGCGCGGATCGGCTGTTTGAACGCATCCTCCTCCGCAGCGGGCCACTCCTCTCCCTTGGCGGCGAGATTGTCGCGCTTGACCTGCGCCAGGACATTAGACGCCTGTTCACCACCCATCACGCCGATCCGGGCATTCGGCCACATCCAAAGGAAGCGTGGATCATAGGCCCGGCCGCACATGCCGTAATTGCCCGCCCCGAAGGAACTGCCGATCAGCATCGTCAGTTTCGGCACCTTGCTGCAGGAGACAGCCGTCACCATCTTGGCGCCATCCTTGGCAATGCCGCCGGCTTCGTGCTTCTGGCCGACCATGAAACCGGTGATGTTCTGTAGAAAAATGAGCGGCACGCCACGTTGGCTGCAGAGCTGAATGAAATGCGCTGCCTTGAGCGCACTTTCCGAGAACAGGATTCCATTATTGGCAACGAGGCCGACCGGATATCCCCAGAGTCGCGCGAAGCCGCAGACCAGGGTTTCGCTATAGAAACGCTTGAATTCATCGAACCGGCTGCCATCCACCAGCCGCGCGATGATTTCCCGCACATCATAGGATTTGCGCGGATCGGCCGGAATGATCCCATGGATTTCCGCCGGATCGTAGATCGGCTCCTCCGGTGTGGTCTGATCCAGCGTCATCGGCTTGCGGCGGTTGAGATTGCCGACGATCCGCCGCGCGATCGCCAAAGCGTGGCGGTCATCCTCGGCATAGTGATCGGTGACACCGGACACGCGGCAATGGATATCGGCACCACCCAATTCCTCTGCCGTCACGATTTCACCGGTGGCCGCCTTCACCAATGGCGGCCCCGCCAGAAAGATCGTTCCCTGGCTCTTGACGATGATGCTTTCATCCGCCATCGCCGGCACATAAGCACCACCTGCGGTGCAGGAGCCCATCACGACGGCAATCTGCGGAATGCCGGCCGCCGACAACGTTGCCTGATTGTAAAAAATGCGACCGAAGTGTTCCCGGTCGGGAAAAACCTCATCCTGATTGGGCAGATGCGCGCCGCCGGAATCGACCAGATAGATGCAGGGCAATGCATTCTGCCGCGCGATCTCCTGGGCGCGCAGATGCTTTTTCACCGTGATCGGAAAATATGTCCCACCCTTCACGGTCGCATCATTGGCGACGATCATGCATTCCTGGCCCGAGATTCGGCCGATCCCCGTGATCAAGCCGGCGCAGGGAACCTCATCATTGTAAAGCCCATGGGCCGCCAGCTGCGACAATTCGAGAAACGGCGAGCCCGAATCCAGCAATTCACGGATGCGGTCACGCGGCAGGAGCTTGCCGCGGGCGACATGCCGGGCGCAGGCCGCCTCGCCACCGCCTTTCTGCAGCCTCGCCACGAGCTGTCGCAAGTCATCGACCTGTTTTCGCAGGACCTCTGCATTCTGCCGAAACGCATCGCTTTTGACATCGACCTGACTGCGGATCACCGGCATACGGGCAATCGCCTCCCTTGAAACGGCATCATCCCGGCAGGCTCAACTGGTCGCATTGAACAATTCCCGGCCGATCAGCATGCGGCGTATTTCGCTGGTCCCGGCACCGATTTCATAGAGCTTCGCATCGCGTAGCAATCGTCCGGCCGGATAGTCATTGATATAGCCATTGGCGCCCAGGCATTGGATCGCCTCCAGGGCCATCCAGGTCGCTTTCTCCGCGCAATAAAGGATGACGCCAGCGGCATCCTGGCGTGAGGTTTCGCCCCGGTCGCAGGCCTGGGCGACGGCGTAGCAATAGGCGCGGCAGGCGCTGAGCGTCGTATACATGTCGGCAATCTTTCCCTGCATCAGTTGGAAAGTGCCGATGGGCTGGCCGAATTGCTGCCGCTGATGGACATAGGGCAGAACGGTATCCAATGCCGCCTGCATGATGCCGAGCGGACCGGCCGATAGCACGACGCGCTCGTAGTCGAGGCCGCTCATCAGGACATTGATGCCGCAGCCTTCATCCTTCAGGATATTCTCCGCAGGCACCTCGCAATCTTCGAAGACGAGCTCGCCGGTATTCGACCCCCGCATGCCGAGCTTATCCAATTTCTGCGTGACCTTGAAACCGGGTACGCCGGTTTCGACGATAAAAGCCGTGACGCCCTTGCTGCCTGCCGCTGCATTGGTTCTGGCATAGACGATGATGACATCCGCATCGGGACCATTGGTGATCCACATCTTGGTGCCGTTCAGCACATAATGATCGCCGCGCCGATCGGCCCGCAGCTTCAAGGCAGCGATGTCGGAACCCGCATTCGGCTCGCTCATGGCGAGCGCGCCGATATGTTCGCCGGAAATCAGTTTCGGCAGATAGGTGCGCTTCTGCGCATCACTGCCATTGCGCCTGATCTGGTTGACGCAGAGATTGGAATGCGCGCCATAGGACAATCCCACCGAGGCGGAGGCCCGGCTGATCTCTTCCATCGCCAGCACATGTTCGAGATAGCCCATGCCGGCGCCGCCATAGGCTTCCTCGACCGTCAAGCCGAGAAGACCCACCGCTCCCATTTTCCGCCAGAGATCGGCGGGAAAATCATTCTGCCGGTCGATATCGGCAGCCCGCGGTGCCACTTCAGCGGCTGCGAACGCTCTGACCGTCTCCTGGAGCGCCCGCGCTGTTTCACTCAGGTTGAACTCCAGCATCGGCCCATCTCCGCACCGCTCGCTGCCGCCCTACCGGTCATCCTTGTCCCATCGGCGGACGACCACTCAGTCTTTGTTCATGAAAGAATAGCACCCTCTTGCGGGCTTAGGCAAAACGGGTCACTTCCCTGCCCCGATGCAGCACCCCATGAAAGAAAAGAGCGGTTCCATTCCTGGAACCGCTCAGAAAGTTGCGCGGCTGTCTGCGCCGTTCAGCCGATCGTCATCAGGCTGGCATTGCCGCCTGCGGCAGCGGTATTGGTGCTGACCGAATGTTCGTGCACCAGCCATTCCAGGGCGTAATCCTCGCTTTCCGCCGCCAGCGCTTCGCGGCGGATGCCGTAAACCGGCACGATCTGTCCCGCTTTCCGGGCGATCTCCTGGCTGATGCTATGAAGCGCATCACTGTCGCCCTCGAAGAGCACGACATCGAACTCATCCATGGCGAGATCCGACAGACGGCCCATCCGCGCGCGCAAGGCCTGCGGCAACTTGCCGAGTACCGTCTGAACATCGTCCGGTGCCGAAATCAACACCCGATTGCCGGTGGCAAAGGCGGCACTGATTTGCCGCATCAATCCTGATTCACTCTGCGCCATGCAGAGCACGGTGCCGCGTGGTGTCAGGCCATAGACGTTCCGCTCACCGACCGGTCCGGGGAAATCCAGCACGGCGTCCAGCGGCGTCAGGCTGGCATAACGCTCGCTCAGCGCCGCCTCCGCTTCCTTGCCTTGCTGCCGCAGCCAATCCGACCATTGCCGAACGGTCTCAGGCGATTTGCCGCGCGTCAGCGGACCGTCAAGCGGCGGCTGCGCATTCAGCAGGCGACGCAGATAGAGCGGTCCGCCGGCTTTCGGACCGGTGCCGGAGAGGCTCTGCCCGCCAAAAGGCTGCACCCCGACCACGGCACCGATGATGTTCCGGTTCACATAGATATTACCGGCGCGGATCTGGTCGGTGACCCGGGCGATGCTTTCGTCGATCCGGGTATGCACACCGAAGGTCAAGGCATAGCCCGTGGCATTGATATCGGCAATCAAGTCGTCCAATCCGTCGCGCTCATAACACAGCACATGCAGCACTGGGCCGAACACTTCGCGCGTCAATTCGCCGACATTGGCAATTTCAATGATCGTTGGCGGCACGAAGGTGCCAAGGCTGCAGCTCTCAGGCAATTGAAGCTGGTGCACCTTATGGCCGCTGGAGCGCATGGTATCGATATGTTTGTTGATATTTTCCATCGCTTCCCGGGTGATCACAGGACCGACATCAGTCGACAGGCGGTCCGGGTTGCCGACCGACAGTTCCGCCATCGCCCCTTTCAGCATGGTCATCATCCGGTCGGCGGCATCCTCCTGAATGCACAGCACCCGCAAGGCCGAGCAGCGCTGGCCGGCGGAATCGAAGGCGGAGGTCAGGGCATCGGCAATGACCTGCTCCGGCAAGGCCGAGGAATCGACGATCATCGCATTCTGCCCGCCCGTTTCCGCAATCAGCGGGATCGGCTTGCCGTCCGGACTGAGGCGACTGGCCAATTGCCGCTGAATGAGGCGGGCGACATCGGTCGATCCGGTGAACATGACACCCCGCGTACGCGCATCACCGACCAGTGCGGCCCCGACCTCGCCCGCACCGGGCACGAGCTGCACCGCACCGGCCGGCACGCCGGCATCATGCAGGATCTGGACGGCCTGGGCGGCAATCAGCGGCGTTTCTTCCGCCGGCTTGGCCAGCACCGGATTGCCGGCGGCCAGCGCCGCCGCGACCTGGCCGGTGAAGATCGCCAGGGGGAAGTTCCACGGGCTGATGCAAACGACCGGCCCGAGCGGCCGGTGGCTGTCATTGGAGAATTTCTCGCGAATCTCCGTTGCGTAATAACGGAGGAAGTCGACCGCCTCGCGTACCTCGGAAATCGCATTCGGCAGGGATTTGCCCGCCTCGCGCACGATCACCCCCAGCAGCATCGGCATGCGCGTTTCCATGAGATCGGCCGCCCGCAACAGGCAGGCCGCACGATCTTCCGGCGGTGTCGCTTGCCAGATCGGCGCTGTGGCCGTCGCATGGGCGATGGCGGCACCGATCTGGTCCGGCGTGGCATCGATCACCTGCCCGATCACATCGCGCTGATTGGCGGGGTTCCTGACCTCGCGCGGCGTCCCTTCTTGCGGACCGTCCGCCAGCAGCGGGGCAGCGCGCCAGGAGCTGTCGGCGCCGGACAGCAAGGCGGCCGAGAGCGACGCCAAACGTTGTTCGTTGGACAGGTCCAGCCCGGCGGAATTCGGCCGTTTATCGCCGAAAAGATCGCGGGGAAGCGCGATCAGGGCATGGGGCGCACCGATCGGCTGGGAAGCCCGCACCTGCTCGACCGGATCGGCGATCAGGTCATCGATGCGAATATTGGCATCGCCGATGCGATTGACGAAGGAGGTATTGGCGCCGTTCTCCAGCAGCCGGCGCACCAGATAAGCCAACAAGGTCTCGTGCGTGCCGACCGGTGCATAGATGCGGCACGGTCGATTGAGCTTCTCGCGCCCGACGACTTCTTCATAAAGCGGCTCGCCCATGCCATGCAGGCACTGGAACTCATACTGGCCGACATAGAAATTTTCCCCGGCCAGGGCATAGATCGTCGCCAGGGTCTGGGCATTATGGGTGGCGAATTGCGGAAAAATCGCATCCGGCGCCGCCAGCAGCTTGCGCGCGCAGGCGATGTAGGAAACGTCGGTATGCACCTTCTTCGTATAGACGGGGAAGCCTTCCAGACCGTCCACCTGGGCCCGCTTGATTTCGCTATCCCAGTAAGCGCCCTTCACCAGGCGCACCATCAGGCGATGGCCGCTGCGCCGCGCCAGGTCGACGATATAATCGAGGACGAAAGGCGCCCGCTTCTGATAGGCCTGGACGACGAAGCCGATGCCATTCCACCCCGCCAGTTCCGGGGCAAAGCACAGGGCCTCCAGCAGATCCAGCGAGATTTCCAGGCGGTCGGCTTCTTCGGCATCGATATTCAGGCCGACATCGTAGCTGCGGGCGAGGATGGCGAGCGCCTTCAGGCGCGGCAGCAATTCCGCGATGATACGGTCGTATTGCAGGCGCGAATACCGGGGATGCAATGCCGAGAGCTTGATGGAAATGCCCGGGCCTTCATAAATCCCGCGCCGGCCGGATGCCTTGCCGATGGCATGGATCGCCTGTTCGTAATCGCGATAGTAGCGGTCGGCATCCGCCGCCGTCGCCGCCGCTTCGCCCAGCATGTCATAGGAATAGCGGAAGCCCTGGGCTTCCAGCTTCCGGCTATTGGCCAAAGCTTCGGAGATCGTCTGGCCGGTGACGAATTGCTCGCCCATCATGCGCATGGCGATATCGACGCCCTTGCGGATCAGCGGCTCGCCGCCCCGCCCGATCAGCCGGGTCAGGGCCGAGGACAGGCCGGATTCGCTCGTGGTGGAGGTCAGGCGGCCCGTCACGACAAGCCCCCAGGTCGCCGCATTGACGAAAAGCGACGGGCTCCGGCCGACATGGGATTCCCAGTCGCCGACGCTGATCTTGTCGCGGATCAGGGCGTCGCGGGTTGCCTTGTCGGGAATCCGCAGCAGGGCCTCGGCAAGGCACATCAAGGCGACGCCTTCCTGGCTCGACAGGGCATATTCGTGGATCAGGCCCTCGACACCGCCCCGCTGACCCTTTTCCCGCAACGCTTCGACCAGCCGCCGGGCCAAAGCCTGGGCAGCGCCGGTGACGGATTTCGGCAAGCTTGCCTCGGTCACCAGGAACGGCAGGCATTCCTGCTCCGGCCGGCGATAGGCCGAGGTGATCTTGGCACGAAGGACGGTCTGGGGTTGCACCGTCTGGGCAAATTCCAGGAACGGCTGGGGCTCCGGCGGGTTTGCCTGTCCATCGACCACATCCAGAGTGCCGCGGTCATCGCCGGATCCGCCGGTGATATCTTCACCACGTTCCAGTCGTTCCAGGGTTAGGATAATGGATTGCTTGATCAACCAATGAGGCGAGCGCCCCTGGCGTTCCGCCGCTTCCTTGAGACGGGCCCGCAAACCGTCGTCAATCTTTACCCCGATCGTGGTTGTTGCCATGGACAGCACCTTGAAAAAATTTAGTTGCGACGATCATACTACAAAGGTTGCGCCCTTCTTGGAAGAGTCGGAAAAAGGCGCAACCTTCATCAGGAAAATCATGAACGGCAAAATCGCCCAATCTCAGAAGTCTGAAATTTATTGTTTAGAATCAAATAATTATTAAAACTATCACATCCATCATTGAAGCACCTTCGCGTGAAACAACAAGGGAGAAAATCCAATATGGCGATCCGACATTTTGGGACTTTGCCTGATGGGACCCGGATCGAAGAGGTCACTATCCGGGCGGATGGGATCTCAGCATCGATCATTTCCTGGGGCGCCGTCATCCGGAATGTGCTGCTCGATGGATCACATTCTGTCGTCCTCGGTTTCGACCGGCTGGAGCACTATCTGGCGCACTCCCCCTATTTCGGCGCGCTCGTGGGTCGTTGCGCCAATCGTATCGCCGAGGGCCGGTTTGACCTGGATGGTGTCACCTACCAGTTGAGCTTGAACGAAGGCGGCCGCACCCATCTGCATGGTGGCCCGCAAGGCTTCGCGCACCAGCCCTGGCAGGTCGATGAGGTAGCCGGGGATATGGTCTCGCTGCGGCTGCTATCACCGGACGGTGCTGAGGGCTATCCGGGACAGGTCGAGGTGACCTGCCGATATCAGCTTGCCGACCGTCAGCTCATCATCACGCTCGAAGGCCGGACCGACCGGCCGACGGTTCTCAATCTCGCCGGCCATAGCTACTTCAACCTGGAAGGCGCGGCAGACACGCTTGGCCATCTGCTGGAAATCCCGGCCAGCCATTACACGCCGACCGACGGGCGCTTGATCCCGACCGGCGAGATCGCCCCGGTCGAGAACACGGCTTTGGATTTCCGCACGGCGCGTCCGGTCCTGCACGAAAACCAAGGCGAACGCTTCGCCTATGACCACAATTTCATCATTGACCAGGCGCCGTCGCCGCAGCCCCGATTTGCCGCGCGCCTTGTTGGCCCGGCGACAGGCATCTGCCTGGAGGTGTGGTCCACCGAGCCAGGCCTGCAGCTCTATGACGGTGGGAAACTGGATGTGCCCGTTCCGGGCCTCGATGGCCGGACATATGGGCCAAATGCCGGCCTCTGCCTCGAGGCACAGCGTTTCCCCGATGCGATCAACCATCCGAATTTCGGAAACGTCGTTTTGCGGCCGGGCGAAACCTATCGTCAGGTGACCGAATATCGTTTCTCGCAACGGTAATTGCACCGGCGGCTTTCAGGCATTGCTCGCGATCACTTGAGACAGCCAGTGATATGACGCTTTCGGCACACGCTGCAGGGTCGCGAAATCGACATAGACCAGGCCAAACCGGCGACGCGTTCCCTCCGCCCATTCAAAATTATCCAGCAGCGACCAGGCGAAGAAGCCTTTCAAGCGGCATCCCTGCGCCACGGCTTGCTGCGCCGCCAGCAAATGGCGATGCAGGAAACTGATCCTCTGTGGATCATCGACCAGGCCGTTCCGCGGCTTCGGGTCTATGTAACAGGCACCGTTCTCCATGACATAGACCGGCGGGTTGCCGTAATGGTTCTTGAGGTCGGTCAGGATTTCCAGCAGACCGTCCGGCTCTACCGGCCAGCCCATCGCCGTGGTTTCCATACCCGTCGACAAAGGACCGAAATTCGCACGGTCGAGAACGCTGTTGGGATCGTCGACCACATGAGCGCGACTGTAATAATTGAGGCCAAGGAAGTCGACCGGCTGCTGGATCACCGCCAGATCATCCTCCTTGATCAGCGGCGCAAAGGCCTTGGCGAGGTCTCCCGGATATTGCCCCAGGAGCAGCGGATCGAGATTGGCCCGATTCCAGACGGCATCGAAACGGCGCGCGGCCTCTTCATCCGCCGGCCGCGTCGTTGCGGCCCGCACCGGTTGAAGCGAAATGACCGTTCCCAGCTGCCATGACGCCCGTTCCGACCGCAAGGCCGCGATACCTTTGCCTTGCGCCAAATTCTGGTGATGCTGGGCGGCCAGATAATTGTCCCAGCCGGTCAGGCCCGGCGCATGGCTGCCGATCGCATGCCCGAAAATGGCATGCACATTGGGTTCGTTGAACATGGCCCAATGCTGGACCCGGTCACCCAGCCGGTGCGCGACGATCCTGGCATAATCTGCGTACCAATCGGTGATCGCCCGGTTGGTCCAGCCGCCGAGATCCTGCAAGGCCTGCGGCAGATCCCAGTGATAGAGACAGATCCAGGGCGTAACGCCTTTTGCCAGGAGCGCATCCACCAGCCGGTCATAAAAATCGAGGCCACGCCGATTGATCGCCCCCTTCCCCTGCGGCAGGATACGCGGCCATGACACGGAAAAGCGATAAGCCTTGAAGCCCCCTTGGGCCAGCAGACCGACATCTTCGGCATAACGATGATAGTGATCGCAGGCGACATCACCATTCTCGCCGGTGATGATGCGTCCCGGTTGATGCGAAAAAGTGTCCCAGATGCTGGGCGCGCGGCCGTCTTCGGCGACCGCGCCTTCAATCTGATAGGCAGAGGTCGAGGCGCCCCAGGTGAAATCCGGCGGGAATTCAGGGTCCGGCAAGGCCGCCGCAGCTTCCGTTGGATGGACAAGCGGCAATGTCGCCAGACCAAGGCCGCCTGCCAGAAAGTCCCGTCGCCGCATCTTCCCTCCTCGATCGGTTGCAACCTAGATGGCGAGGGGTTGCCGGGCCGGCAAGCCCACATCCATGCGACCTTTTCACTAGTTGCGCAGGAAGGACAGCAAGGTAAAGCGCCGGCCGCGCGTGACCGGCAAGGCTTCATGCAGCAAGGAGCAGGAAAAGAGAATGGCGCCTCCCGCAGGCGGGCTGTAAAGGTGATTGCCATATTCCGGGAAGATCAATTCGCCGCCCTCATAGTCACCGGTATTGAGGTTGAGCGTGAGGGCGAAGCGCCGGTCCTCGGTGCTTGGCGTCTGGTTATCGCGGTGACGGCGGAAATAATCGTTACGCTCCGCGTCATAGCAGGTGATGATGAAGCGGTCGAACTTGAACCGCGAGAAATTGAAAGCCCGGTCCAGTTCCGGTGCAAGCCGTCGGCCGATCACCCCGATCAGCGATTTCAGCACGGCCATATCCGCAATGGGGTGGTCCCTCCGGCTTTTGACGGATTTATGTACGCGCTCAACCTTGGCGCCGCCGACGATGGAATTCACCGTCCCCTCTTCATGCCCCAGCACCTCCCAGCGTTCAATCAAGGCCCGGCAATCTGCCGGCGACAGGACATTGGGCACGATCAGGACGGGTGCGAAAGTCGAAAGGCGATGGCCATCTTCCAGGGCCGGCTCACGACGCCAGCGCTCCAACGACCAGGCGGAGAGATCGCCGTCGCTGGCGAGATCGACAATGCGTTGCTGGCGATCGAGCAAGATGATGAAAGGCTTACTGCCGGACTTGCCGGTCATTTGGCGGAGTTGCTGACGGATCTTTCCGGCCGGATCGGCGAGAACGGTGAAATTGGCACCCAACCGCTCCACCCGCGCCGTTACATCGGCTTCCGATCCCCCCAGGATCGCCATGCGATCCAACATCGCCGCATCATAACCCGGTGCCGCGGCCGTCAACCGATGCATCAAGTCGTCATCCGGATCGCAAAACAGCGCGATGGCATTGCCTTTTGCGCGCTCGACGAAGGACCGCACGGCGCCCGATTGATCCGGCAAAAGGAAATTCGGGAACCGGTCGCCGGCGCATAAGGCGACGGGCGGCAGGAATTGATAGGCCTCGACCGCTTGCTTTCGTTGCTGATCGGAGATGGGCCCGCTGGCGGCACCGATGGCGGATTGATCGTCACGCATTACTGGCTGTCTCAACATGCTGTCATCGCGGCCATCATGCGGTGTTTCGGCCGTGAATGCCAGTTCAGCCTGGGTTGATTGCGATGAGGACCGTCACTAGCCTCACCGCAACCGAAGATTACAACCAGCCGCGCCGGCGGAAATACCAGAAAGGCAAAACCGCCGACATGATCATCAGCCCGATGGCGAAGGGATAACCCAAGCTCCAATCCAGCTCCGGCAGAATCTTGAAATTCATGCCGTAAATGCTGGCGATCAGGGTCGGCGGCAGGAAGGCAACCGACGCCACCGTGAAAATCTTCACGATGTTGTTCTGTTCAATGTTGATCAGGCCGAGGGTCGCATCGAGCAGGAAGGTGACCTTGTTGGCCAGGAAATTGCCGTGCTCGGTAATCGAGGCGATATCGCGCGACAACGTCTTCAGCCGGGCCTGCGGGTTCTTCTTCAGCCGTGACTGGGTCGACAGAAAAAGAGTCAGCCGGTGCAGACCGAGCAGGCTCTCCTTGGCCTTCGTCGCCAAATCGGCGGCATGGCCGAGTTGGCGCAGAATGTCCTCGAAATCCTCACCTGCGGCACCCGTGCGGCGCCCCTTGCGGAATACCCGCAATGAGACGGATTCCAGATTGGCCGTCGTCGCCTCCATGATATCGGCGAGGCGATCGACCACCTGCTCCAATATGCCCAGCAGCACCATATCCGGGCTGGCCATCAAGCCGGACACCCGCTCGGCCCGGCGGGCAAAAGCCTGGATCGGCACGGGATTGACATATCGCAACGTGACCAAGGTGGTACGTGTCAGGATGAACGTGACCGCCGAGGTTGCCGGTACTTCCGTCGAGGAATTATAGAGAACCGGCGCCGTCATGAAGAGCACGCCTTCTTCTTCATAAAGGCGGCTGGACAGCTCGATCTCTTCCATTTCTTCCCGGGTGGGGATTTCCAGGTCGAGGCTCTTCTCGACGGCGGCAATCTCCTCCATCGTCGGGCTCAACATATCAATCCAAACGGGTACCGGTGCGGCAACGACCGAGGTTTCGCTGCCGGTTTCCGGTGCTGCGTTGCCTTCGCCGCTGGCGCCATTGCGCGCGGCATCCAACGCCCGGTTGCGGAATTTATTCAGGACCATGGCCCCCTCCTCAACATGCTTTTGAGCGGGAGAGCGCCTCGGTCGACCGGCGATCGGAGCGGCGCTTAGGACCGCTTCAGAGCGACAAGCACGACCGACGCCGTCCCGCGGACGGTTTCGATCAATCTAGATCGACTTCGTGGTTCGTCTTTCATCGCTTCTTTCCGGGGTTATGAGGGACACCGCTCCGTTCCTGCTTTTCACAGGGATGAACCGGTAATCCTTTTGGTTTCCTACGCCTGGGCCTTAACAGAGTCAACTAGGGAAGGTTGTAACTGTTTCATGACAGCCATACGGGCGTCGCGCGACAAGCCCGGCGGCGCCCGCACATGCCCTATTCGGCCGGAACGGCCTTGGGGCGCCGGTCAGCGCCGATCGCGACATAGGTGAATATCCCCTCGGTCACCTTGATCGGACCATCACCGATGCCGCGCCGCACCCAGCTTTCGATTTTAACCGTAACTGAGGTGTTGCCCACCTTGATCACCTCGGCATAGCAGGAGACTTCGTCGCCGACGAAGACCGGCCGCCGGAAAGTCATGCTGGTCACCGCCACGGTCGCCACGCGTTCCTTTGCCCGCCGGATTGCCGCCGTGCTGCCGGCCAGATCCATTTGAGACAACAGCCAGCCGCCGAAGATGTCTCCCTGCGGATTGGTATCCGCCGGCATGGCAATCGCCCGCAAGGCAGGCTCGGATGTCGGCAAAGTTTCCATTGGTGTCTGATCCGTCATTCTGTAACCCTTACAATATCAAGACGCCCTGTCGCGCTTCCTTCATATCACGCCTGGATGAAAGAAAACCGCCAGCGATACCGCTGGCGGTGAGGATCGTCACAATTGGCTGGAGGTTATTGCGCTGCCGTCAACTTGCTCTCCACCCGCAATTGCCGGGCTGCGGCAACCATATTGGCAAGAGCCGGCCGGACTTCGTCCCAGCTTCGCGTCTTCAAGCCGCAATCCGGATTGACCCAGAGCTGATCGGCCGACAGATGCTGTGCCGCCTTGGCCAGCAGCGCGACGATCTCCTCGCGGCTTGGGCAGCGCGGCGCATGAATATCATAGACGCCCGGGCCGATCTGGTTGGGGTAATGATAGCTTGTGAAGGCCTCCAGCAATTCCATCTTCGATCGCGCGGTTTCGATCGAAATGACATCGGCATCCATCCGGCCAATCGCATCGATGATATCGTTGAACTCCGAATAGCACATATGCGTATGGATTTGCGTCCGGTCCGCGACTCCGGATGTGGCCAGGCGGAAACAATCGACGGCCCAGTCGAGATAGGCTTGCCAATCGGCACGGCGCAGCGGCAGACCTTCCCGGATCGCCGGTTCATCCACCTGGATGATGCGGATACCGTTGGTTTCCAGGTCGCAGACTTCGTCGCGCAGCGCCAGGGCGATCTGCCGGCAGACTTCGTCGCGGCCCAGGTCGTCGCGGACGAAAGACCATTGCAGCATGGTGATCGGCCCGGTCAGCATGCCTTTGACCGGCCGCTTCGTTTGTGACTGTGCGTAGGTTGTCCAGGCCACCGTCATCGGCTGCGGCCGCGAGACATCGCCGAAGATGATCGGCGGCCGGACACAGCGCGAGCCATAGCTTTGCACCCAGCCATGCTTGGTGAAGGCGAAGCCCGACAACTGCTCGCCGAAATATTGCACCATGTCATTGCGCTCGAACTCGCCATGTACCAGCACATCGAGGCCGATTTCCTCCTGCCAGCGGATGGCCGCGTCGGTCTCCTTCCGCAAGAAGGCCTGATAATCCGCATCGGACAGCTGGCTGCGCGCATGCGATGCCCGCGCCTTGCGGACAGCCTCGGTTTGCGGGAAAGAGCCGATGGTCGTGGTCGGCAGCGCCGGCAGGGATAATTGCGCCTGCTGGAGCTGCCATCTCTCGGCGAATGCGCTCGACCGGCGCATTTGTTCCGATGTCACGGCAGCCAGGCGATCGCGCACCTGCGGATTGCGTGCTTTCGGTGAAACCCGGCGCAACGCCAGTATGCGCGCGGCCTCCGTCAGTTTATCCTGTGCCCCCGTTCCCCTGGTGCCAAGCACTTGAGCCAGCGTACCCAGCTCATCCAGCTTCTGGACGGCAAAAGCCAGCCAGGATCTGAGATCAGCATCAAGATCTTGTTCCAAGGCGAGATCGATCGGCACATGCAGGAGCGAGCAAGACGGCGCCAGGATGACCTTATCCGCGCCACGCGTTTCGACCACCGGACGCAGTTTCTTGGCCAGGCCTTCAAGATCGCTCCGCCAGACATTGCGCCCGTCGATAATCCCCAGGGACAGGACCAAATCGGCCGGCGCCATGGTCGTGACGAGCTCGAGTTGCTCCGGTCCGCGGACGAGATCGAGATGCAGTCCCGCCACCGGCAGGCGCAAAACCGTGGCAAGGTTGTCACCGAGGCCGCCGAAATAGGTGGTCAGCATGATCTTGAGGTTCGGCGCCACGGCCGTGAGCTGGTCATAAGCCGTGCGGAAAGCGTTACGCGTCCGGTCGTCGAGATCGAGCACCAGAGCCGGCTCGTCGATCTGCACCCAGTCCGCACCCGCGACCGCCAAATGGCGCAGGATTTCCGCGTAAACCGGCAACAGCTCGGGCAGCAGGATCAAGGGATCGAAACCCGGTTCCTTACTCTTTGCCAATTTGAGATAAGTCACCGGCCCCAGCAGAACCGGCCGTGTGTCGATACCAAGCGCCTTGGCTTCGAGGAACGCATCCAGTGGCTGCGTCGACGCCAGGCAGAAAACCTGATCACGCGTCAGTTCCGGCACCATGTAATGATAATTGGTGTCGAACCATTTGGTCATTTCCAAAGCCGGGACACCGGCTGAGCCGCGCGCCATGGCGAAATAGGCATCAAGCGGAACATCGCCGTCTTCCCAGCCATAGACATCGGGAATTGCCCCCACCATCACGCTGGTATCCAGCACATGGTCATAGAGTGAGAAATCGTTGCTGGGGATATGCGTGACGCCCAGGGCTTTTTGCCGCTGCCAATGCGTTGCGCGCAATTGCGCCGCACGATCCAGCAAAGCCTTGGCATCGCTCTTGCCGGACCAATAACTTTCAAGCGCCGACTTAAGCTCACGATGCAAGCCGATACGCGGGAAACCGAGATTGGCGATTTGAATGGACATGAGAACTCCCTCCGCGACCGCCCCCAATTGAATGGATGCACCAGCCGCAGCTATTGATGATCAAAAAGTGATTGCTGTTTCGCTGCAGCCGACCGGCCGAACAAACCTAAGGCGGTGGCATCGGTGCCGGCCGGCAATCCTGCAATCGGTTCGTAGATCCGCTGATGAACATCGGCACCCTCCAACACATTGGAAGCGTGGGCCGTGCAGACGCATGGAGCGATCAGCGGCAGGCGAAGCGCCTGCCATCACAATGCGACTTACCGGAACACCCCGCCCGAAAACCTCTCCCGTGCACGGCAGGTCTCCTGGCTAACGACTCAACGCTGTTTGATCGTCTATCGCCGATCCCGCCTTCCCAATGGCACCCGGCCATCAGTGGCATCGACCGATCAAAAGCAGCTCATCGCCTACAGTTGCGGGGGCAGCTCCGGTTTTCCGGATTCCCTCTTAGCCTCGGCATCAATGTTCCGAGGAACCGTGAACGAAATCCATGCTACGGGACCTCCCCCTCAAGTCAAGGCAAAAATACATAATGACATAAAGATATCTTTATATGATGATATTAATGACGACATCGGGAGGCGGAATGGACGAGATTCTCAAAGGATTGCGGGCGGCAGCGGAGCCTACCCGGCTGCGGATTCTGGGGCTTTGCGCCCATGCGGAACTCACTGTCAGCGATCTCTGCGATATTCTGGGCCAGTCGCAGCCGCGCATTTCCCGGCACCTGAAACTGCTGGTCGAAGCCAATCTGCTGCAGCGGAATCAGGAAGGCCCCTGGGCCTGGTATCGCCTGCCGGAAGGCGGTGCCGGCAGTGAAATTGCCCGCCTGATTGTCGACCTGCTGCCGCCCGAAGACCGCCGCCATGCAACGGACCTGCGGCGCCTGCAATCGATCTCCGAGGGCTGGGCAACCCGCGTCGCCGATTATTTCCGCCACCATGCCGGCGATTGGGAGCATATCCGCGCGCTCCATACCGATCAGGAGCGCGTCGACAAGGCCCTGACGGACGCCCTCTCGGGAAGGCCGATCGACAGCCTTCTCGATATCGGCACCGGCGCCGGCCATGTGCTGCTGTTGCTGGCTGGGCAAGTGCCGGCCGCCATCGGCATCGACCGGTCCCGCGAAATGCTCCAGGTCGCGCGGCACAATCTGTTCCGTGCCGGTCATCGGCACTGCCAGGTGCGGCAGGCCGATATGATGGCCCTGCCCTTCGACAAAGACAATTTTGCTGCCGTTACCCTGAACATGGTGCTGCATTTCGCCGACCGCCCCGATGCGGTTCTTGCCGAAGCTGCCCGGGTCCTGCGGCCCGGCGGCCAACTGGTCGTCGTCGATTTCGCAACGCATGATCTGGTGGCGCTGCGGGAAGAACAGGCTCATCGCTGGCTCGGCTTCGGCGATAACCAGATCGCCGACTGGTATCGTAAAGCCGGGTTGGTGCCGAGCCGTCCCCGCCATCTGACCGGCGGCGAACTGACCGTCGTGCTGTGGTCCGCCCGCCGGCCGGCGAACGATACGGCTGCGATCGATTCCGCACCGTCTAAAAAGCGCAGCACGAAGTCGACGAAAACCGATACAGCGAAACGGAGGCGTGCATGAACAAAGCCGTCACCTTTTCCATCGAGGTCTTCCCACCGCGCGATGCCGCAGGCTGGGATCAGTTCGACCAGGCACTTGCCCGCCTGGGCAAATTGCAGCCGCGCTTCTGTTCGGTGACCTATGGCGCCGGCGGCAGCGCCCGCCAGGGCAGCGATATCGCTTTGGCGCATGTCCGGCGCCGGAATTCCCTGACCCCGGCGGCACATCTGACCTGTGTCGCGCTCTCACGTGGCGAGACTTTGGAGATCGCCCGACATTGGTGGGCCGAGGGCATCCGGCATATTGTCGCGTTACGCGGTGACATGGCCGAGCCCGGCACACCCTTTCATCCGCATCCGGCGGGATACGGCAATGCCGCCGAGCTGGTGGCGGCGCTGCATGAGCTTGCCGGGTTCGAAATCTCGGTCGGTTGCTATCCGGAAATCCATCCCGATTCCCGCGACCGCTTGGCCGATCTCGTCAATCTGAAGCGGAAACTGAATGCTGGGGCGACCCGGGCGATTTCGCAATTCTTCTTCGAACCGGAGGTCTTTCTCCGCTTCCGTGATGCCGCCGCCGCCATCGGCATCGACCACCCCCTGGTTCCGGGCATCCTGCCGATTCTCGATTTCAACAAGGCCGCCGGTTTCGCCCGGCGATGCTGCGCCAGCGTCCCCGGCTGGCTCATCGACCGTTTCGACGGCCTGGAAAACGATCCGGATGCACGTGGGCAGGTCGCGGCCAGCCTCGCCGTATCGATGTGCGAAAGGCTGATCGCCGAAGGCGTGCAAAGCTTTCATTTTTATACGCTAAATCGTCCGACACTGACCCTGGCGATCTGCCATGCCTTAGGCATCCAGCCGGCATTAGAGCGGGCTGCGTGACGAGATTGCGGCCAACAATTCGATTGAAATCAGTCCGGCCACTCTGCTACATCTTGAGAACACGGTTCTCTGGAAATCTACATCTAGAGCTAAGAGGGAAGACCGGTAAGTCGGCGATGACGAATCCGGCGCTGCCCCCGCAACTGTAAGCGGCGAGCCATCGTCCAATTCAGCCACTGATGCCCCGGGCAGTCGTCCGGCCGCATTGGGAAGGCGGGACGAAGGCCAGAACCCGCGAGCCAGGAGACCTGCCGTGAACGACGTTTCGTCCCCGGGCGGGGTGTCCTGTGGCCGCTTGCAGGTGTTGCCGTTCGGTACCGCCTTCCGCATGCGTCTCTCCGGTCAGCCTCCCGATCGCAGAACAAGAAGAGGCTACCGATGTCGTCCCTGCTCGCCTTCGACTTCGATCTTGAGGGTCATCTCGTCCCGGAACCGGTGCGCCAGCCGCGCCCCAGCCAGGCCTCGGCAAAACCGGCGGCGGCGAAGACGCGCCAGCAAATGCCGCCCTCCCTCTTCCACGATCTGCCGCTGGCGCCACGCCCGGAGCAGCGTCACGCTCCCGTTCCCTTTCCGCTGGCCCAACCGCCCGAGCCGTCGGACCTTCAGCTTGACCGCTCACGCGACGACCTGCTGACACCCTTCGGCAAGGCAACCCTGCGCGACCGCTATCTGATGCCGGGTGAAAGCTATCAGGACATGTTTGCCCGCGTCGCCTGCGCCTTTGCCGATGACATCCCCCATGCCCAGCGCATCTATGATGCCGTCTCGCAGCTGTGGTTCATGCCGGCGACGCCGATTCTGTCCAATGGCGGCACGACGCGGGGATTGCCGATTTCCTGCTTTCTCAATGCCGTTCCGGATTCGCTGGACGGTATCGTCCGGACCTGGAATGAAAACGTGGCGCTTGCCTCCAATGGTGGCGGCATCGGCACCTATTGGGGCCAGGTGCGCTCGATCGGCGAAGCCGTCAAAGGCAGCGGCGAGACCTCGGGCATCATTCCTTTCATTCACGTGATGGACGGCCTGACCCTCGCCATCAGCCAGGGGTCGCTGCGGCGCGGCTCCGCCGCCGTCTATCTCGACATCCACCATCCGGAGATCGAGGAATTCCTGGAGATCCGCAAGGCCAGCGGCGATTTCAACCGCAAGGGCCTCAATCTTCACCATGGCATCAACGTGACCGACGCTTTCATGGAAGCGGTGCGCGATGGGACGCCCTTTGCTCTGATCAGCCCCAAGACCGGCGAGACCATGCGCCATGTCGATGCACGCCAATTGTGGCAGCGCATCCTGGAAACCCGTCTCCAGACCGGCGAGCCATATCTTCTGTTCATCGATGCGGTCAATCGCGCGCTACCCAAGCACCAGCGCGAATTGGGCCTCCAGGTGTCAACCTCCAATCTCTGCAGCGAGATCACCCTGCCGACCGGCAGAGATCATCGCGATGAAGAGCGCACCGCTGTCTGCTGCCTCGCCTCGCTCAATATCGAGACCTGGGATCAATGGAGCGAAGAGCCGGGCTTCGTCGAGGACGTCTTGCGCTTCCTCGACAATGTGCTGACCCATTTCATCGATGTTGCACCCGACACCATGTCGCGTGCCCGCTATTCGGCCATGCGCGAACGCTCCGTCGGCCTCGGCGTCATGGGCTTCCACTCGTATCTGCAGGCGAATGGCATTCCGTTTGAAAGCGCTTTGGCGAAGTCGATGAACTTCCGCATCTTCAACAAGATCCGCCGGGCGGCCGATGCCGCCTCGGTCTCGCTTGCCGAGGAACGCGGCCCCTGCCCCGATGCGCTCGAACGCGGCATGGCCGCCCGGTTCAGCCATAAGCTGGCCATCGCCCCCACCGCATCGATCAGCATCATCTGCGGCGGCACCAGCGCCTGCGTCGAGCCGATCCCGGCCAATATCTATACCCATAAGACGTTGAGCGGCGCCTTCGTCGTACGCAATCCGCATCTCGCCAAGTTGCTGGCGGAGAAGGATCTCGACGTGCCGGAGATCTGGCAGTCGATCATCGAGCATGAAGGCTCGGTCCAGCATCTGGAATGCCTGTCGGAAGACGAAAAGGCCATCTTCCGCACGGCTTTCGAGATCGATCAGCGCTGGATCATCGATCTTGCCGCCGACCGCGCGCCCTATATCTGCCAGAGCCAGTCGCTCAACATCTATCTGCCGGCCAATATCGATAAATGGGATCTCCATATGCTGCATTGGACGGCCTGGAAGCGCGGTGTGAAGAGCCTCTATTACTGCCGCTCGAAGTCGCTCCAGCGCGCCGCTTTCGCCGGCCAGCTGGAGAAGAAGAGTGATGGCACGGCTTTGACCACGCCCGAGCGGGCCGATTACGAGGAGTGCCTGGCATGTCAGTAAGCGATTTCGGCCAAATCGATCTCGGCAAGACCGATCCGCGCAGCCTGATCGGCAAAGGTACGATCGGCCTCCTCAATGCAACCGGCACCTATGATGTCGAGCGCTATCCCTGGGCCTATGACTTCTGGAAGCGTCAGCAGCAGATTCACTGGATGGGCGAGGAAGTCCCCCTGGGCGGCGATATCAAGGACTGGGCCTCGGACCGGGTCACCGATACCGAGCGCAGCCTGCTGACCCAGATCTTCCGTTTCTTCACGCAGTCCGATGTCGAGGTCAGCGACAATTACCTGAAGCGTTACATCCCGATCTTCCAGCCGCTGGAAGTGCAGATGATGATGGCCGCCTTCTCCAATATGGAGACGGTGCATATCGATGCCTATGCCCTGTTGCTGAAGACACTCGGCATGCCGCAGGCCGAATTCGCCGCCTTCCGCGACTATGAGCAGATGCGCGCCAAGGCAGACTACATGCATACCTTCGGCGTCGGCACCGTGGCCGATGTCGCCCGCACCCTGGCCATGTTCGGCGCCTTCACCGAAGGCATGGCGCTGTTCGCCAGCTTCGCCATGCTGCTCAACTTCCCGCGCCATAACAAGATGAACGGCATGGGCCAGATCGTTTCCTGGTCGGTCCGCGACGAAAGCCTGCATTGCGAAGGCGTCATCCGCCTGTTCCATGAATGGAACCGCGAGACGGGTGCGGTCACGCCCGCGGTCCGCGACGACATCATCGATGTCGCCCGGACCATGGTCACGTTGGAAGAGCATTTCGTCGAACTGGCTTTCGGCCTGGGCAAGATCGAGGGCATGACGCCGGAGGATATCTGTGCCTATGTGCGCTATATCGCCGATTGGCGGTTGAGCCAATTGAAGCTGACGCCGGTCTTCGGCTATTTCGCCAAGAGCGATAGCGGCTATCAGCAGCTAAAGCCACATCCCCTGCCCTGGCTGGTCGAAATTCTCAACGGCGTCGAACATGCCAATTTCTTCGAACAGCGCGCCACCGAATATTCCAAGGGCGCCAGCCGCGGCAGTTGGGATGGCGATGATGGTGTCTGGACGCATTTCGAAAAATTCTATGCGGCGGATCGGCAGGATAGCGGCGACTTGCCCTCGGCGTGATATGACGCGCTCAGCGTTACCCGCTGGCTGCGGCTAAGGGCGGGTGCAGCAGATCCGCGCAATCCGCCGCCAGCCGCGGCTTGCCGAACAGCCAACCCTGGCCGAAATCGCAACCGCAGGCCCGCGCCAGGCGTTCATCCTGTTCGTCCTCAATGCCCTCGGCCACGACCTTGAGATCGAAGAGCCGTGCCAGGTGCACGATCGCTTCGACCATGCGCACACCGGCCCGATCGTGGCGCATCGACTTGATGAAGCTCTGATCGATCTTGAGCACATCGATCGGCAGGCCCTGCAACAGGCTGAGCGAGGAATAGCCGGTGCCAAAATCATCCAACAGCAACCCGCAGCCGATATCCCGCAGCTTGCCCAGCAGCTCGCGCGCCGCCGTGACATCTTGCATGATAGCGCTTTCCGTCAGCTCCAGGCGCAGGCTGACCGGCGATAGCTGATATTCCGTCAAGACCTGCTGCACGATGCCGGCAAGATCACCGCCTTCAAGTTGGCGGCTGGAAACATTGACGCTGACGAAGAGATTTTCCGGCGCGCCGTCATCGATCCATTGGCGAATCTGCCGGGCTGCGGTTTGCAGGACCCAGGCGCCAACCGGCACGATCAGCCCCGTTTGTTCTGCCATTGGAATGAAGTCGGCCGGTGAAATCAGGCCCCGCGTGGGATGCACCCAGCGCAACAGCGCCTCGAATCCCGCCAGGCGGCCATCGGCAAAATTGATGATCGGTTGGTAGTGCACCCGTAATTCGTCACGGCGCAAGGCCAGGTGCAGATCGGCTTCAAGCCGCAGCCGTTCCTTCGATCGCTGCTGCGAATCGGCATCGAAGATTGCCTCCTGGCCGCTGCCCTGCAACCGGGCCGCATTCAAGGCTGCCGTTGCCTCTTTCAGCAGTTCTTCGGCATTCTGATGCTCCGGCTGCCCCTCGGCCATGCCGAGGCTGAGCGTCATCATCAGGGTTTCCTGGTTCAGGATCATCGGCTCTTCGGCCGAAGCCCGCAAACGGCGGGCGACGCGCAGCAGATCTGGCTCGTCACGCATGGCATCGACCAGAACACACATCGTGTTCTCGCTGATGGCGGTGAGCGTATCCGTCGTGCGCAGGGACTGCGATATGCGTTGCGCCATATATTTCTGTGCCTGGTCGCAGAACGCCTGGCCATAGGCTGCCCGCATCACCTCATAACGATCGCTCTGCAGCATGATGATGCCGAACTTCTCGCCTCTCCGGCGGCGGCTGCGCAGGATCGCCTGGCTGATCCGGTCATGCAGCACCAAACGGTTCGGCAGTCCCGTCATCGGGTCGGTCAGTTTGCGTTCGCTGATATCGATCAGCGAGCCGGCCACCCGGATAACTTTGCCGAATTCATCATGCTGCGATGCGCCGCGCAGCAGAAACCATCGATAGGCATGGTTGCGGTGCTGCATCCGGCATTCGACGCGGAAGCTGAGCGAAATGCCCTCCAGATGATTGCGCAGCTCGCGCTTGACCATCTCCATGTCGTCTGGATGGACCAGCTCGATCCATTCGTCGACGCCTTTTGGCCGGCGCTCTTGTGAACAGCCCAAAAGCTCCAGCAGGCGCGGTGAAAAATAAAGACTGTTACTGTCGAGCCGCCAGTCCCAGATTCCATCGCCGGATCCAACGACGACCAGATCGAAACGTTGACGCTGTTCGCGGCCTTCGACGATGGCGCGATGATGCCGCATTTCCTGCTGCAACCGCGCCATGGCCAGTTTCATGCTCACCGGCAAGGCGATGCAATCGTTCGCCCCGGCGATGATCGCATCCGTCATCAGATCATCAGCGTCGGTTGGGAAGGCCAGGATTATCGCCAGATCATCATGGCGCTCCGTCGCACGCAAGCGGCGCAGCAATGTCAAAGCATCGATATTGCCCTGGCCATTCAAAAGAAGAAGATCGATCGCCGGCGAGGCATCGTTCAACTGTTCATCAATGTCTTCGGCATCATTGATGAAAAGAACGTTGCTACCCGCATGTCGAAGCTCGTCGCCGAGCCCTGCAAGTTCACCCGTGTCGTCGGCGATAAGAATAAGCTCTTGTGCCATTCAGCCGAAGCCTTCTGCAGGCATCTTACGCTCCCCCAATCGATCCGCCTTTATTTGAAGACGACCAGCCGGCTATCGCGTCGAGAAACCCGCCGAGAACAATTCAAGCATAAAACTAGGCAGTAAATCTTAACAGAGCCTTACGCTGGGATCGCAATAGTTGCGTAAATATTGCCATCAACCTAGCATAAGATAATATGCAGCCGCCATGACCTAAGCCACATGACGGCCTATCACCATGATTTCACTTGAAAATTCGAGAGCCCGAAAGACGCTTGGGCTTGGCGATTCAGGCGGAAGGCCGGCGCGCAAAGCTGGACAAAAAAGCGGCATTCGTCTGAAAGAGCAGATGACGGATATCTCATCCATCATCTGCCGAACAACAATGGAAACGTCACTGCGCCGCAGTTGGATTGCTACCGAACAGGCGCTCATAATGCTTGCGCTGCCGCTGGGCGCCGATCACCGCATTGCGCAGCAACACCGCGACAGTGACAGGCCCCACACCGCCCGGCACCGGCGTGATCCAGCCGCAAACCGGGAGAATGGAATCATAGTCGACATCGCCGACGACCTTGGTGCTGCCATCCGGCAAGGTGATTTGATTGATGCCGATATCGATGACGGCAGCACCCGGCTTCACCATGTCGCCGGAAATCAGGCCGGCCTTGCCGACCGCCACGAACAGGGCATCGGCGCGCCGGCTATGAACCGAGAGATTGCGCGTCATGTGATGGCAGACCGTAACCGTCGCCCCTTCCGACATGAGCAGGAACGCGATCGGCTTGCCGACGATTTCGGAATGGCCGACCACCACCACTTCCAGGCCGGCGAGCTTCAATCCCGTGCACTTGAGCAACTCCACGGACGCCATGGCCGTGCAAGGCCCAAGCTCCACTTCGTTATAGACAATGTTGCCGATCGACGCCGGATGCATACCCTCCACGTCTTTCAGCGGATGGATCGACGCCTGCAATTGCTTGATGGAGAGGTGGTGCGGCACCGGGCGCTGCAGGATGATCCCGGTCACGCGCGGATCGGCATTCATGGCTGAAATCGCCGCCAGCATCTGCTCCTGGGTGGTGTCGGCCGGGAAATGGTGTTCTTCGAACAGCAACCCCGCTTTTTCAGCCGAGCGTTTCTGGTTACGCACATAAAGCTGGACCGCATCGACATCGCCAATGGTGATGGAATTCAGCTTCGGCCCCCAGCCGGCCTTCTTCAAATCGGCCACCTGATCGGCCAATTCGGCAAGGATGCCATTGGCGACCTTACGCCCGTCGATGATCTGGTTGTTTACCATACTCTCTACCCCAAAACCCTACTCAAGCTGCCTTGCGCCAGCGATGTAGTGCCATAACAAACCCACCGGCGACCAGTCCCCAAAATGCCGATCCGATCCCGCCGATCGACATACCGGATGCCGTTGCGAGGAAAGTGATCACCGCCGCCTCGCGCTCGGATGGGTTCTGCAATGCCCCGCTCATTGCCGAACCGAA
Source organism: Rhodospirillaceae bacterium (assembly GCA_008012315.1). Lineage (GTDB taxonomy): Bacteria > Pseudomonadota > Alphaproteobacteria > Dongiales > Dongiaceae > Dongia_B. Next base: position 31,374 of record SSEL01000014.1, on the reverse strand, counting down.
AGCGCCGAGCAAAGCCAACCCTGCCACAGCCTGGATCAGGATCGGCGGCGAAACACTAATAAAGCTGGCTGCCACGCCGGCAAAAGCACCGAAGGCGACATAGACCGTACCGGCAACGACAGCAGCAATATACCGCTTGGACGGATCCGGATGTGCGTCCGGCGCCGCGCACAGCGCGGCCGTGATGGCAGCCAGGTTGACGGTATAGCCACCGAATGGAACCGACAGCAAAGAGGCAATGCCTGTGGAAACGAAAAGCGGGCTCGCCGGCGGATGATAGTCAAAGGCGCGCAACACGGCGAGGCCGGGAATATTTTGTGACGCCATGGTGACAAGGAACAGCGGCAGGCCGATGCTGAAAATGGCGTTCCACGAGAAAGACGGGCTGACCAGTTCAACCTGCGGCCAGAACGAATTGCCCATCGATAGATCCGGCACACCGCCCAGGATAAGCGCGATCACCGCCACCAGGACGGCGAAAGGTACTGCATAGAGACGCTTGAATCTCGCCATCACCGCCCAGGCCAGCACCACCGGCAGCGCCAGATCGGGAATTTGCGCAATGGCATGAAACGGTGCGATGCAGAGGCCGAAGAGCACGCCGGCCAGCATGGCATTCGCCAGGACCGCCGGAATGCTCGACACCAATTTGCCGAAGGGCTTCCAGAGCCCGGCGATGATGATCAGCACGCCGCAGGCAATGAAGGCGCCGCACGCCGCCCCGAAGCCGCCGGCCACTGCCCCGGTCGACGCCAACAGCGCAGCCCCCGGCGTTGACCAGGCGATGCTGATCGGCATGCGATAGCGCAGCGCCAGAACGATCGCGGCAACACCCATCGCCGTTCCGACCGCGATCAACCCGGATGTCGCCTGCCCTGGCGTTGCACCGACGGCCTGCAAGCCCTGCAGGACGACGGTGAAAGAGCTGGCATAGCCGACGAAAGCCGTCAGAATGCCGGCGACAACGGCCGGCCAGATGCTTTTTGGATAAGCCGGCGTTTCGATCGCCGCGACGTCACTGCCCCCCATTTGCGCTTCCGTTTCTTTCAACTGCCCCCGAAATTACCCCCAGAGTTCCCGGTCGGCGGGCTGCATCAAGCTGCCGGTATAAGCGAAGCCCGGCGAGCGATCCTCGGCCAGCAACAATGGTCCGTCGAGGTCGATCAGGGATGCCTGCTGGCCGACAAGGAAGGCCGGGGCCATGCCGAGGGACGTCCCCACCATGCTACCCACCATGATCTGGAAGCCCTGTTCCCGTGCCGCCTTGGCCAAAGCCAGTGCCTCCGTCAGGCCGCCGGTCTTATCCAGCTTGATGTTTACGGCCTGGTATTTGCCGGCCAGCCGATCCAAACCGGCCCGGCCATGGCATGCTTCATCGGCACAGACCGGTATCGGCTTCTCAAGATCGCGCAAGGCTTCGTCGTCATCGGCCGGAAAAGGTTGCTCGATCAGAATCACATTGAGCGCCCGCAATTGCGGCGCCAGTTTCCTGTAATCGTCGACCGACCAGCCCTCATTGGCATCAACGATCAGGCGGGACTGTGGCGCCGCCGCGCTGACCGCCCGGACCCGGTCGATATCCTGGGCTCCGCTCAGCTTCAATTTCAGCAAGGGCCGGTGCAGGTTCTTGGCGGCATTCAGCGCCATTTCGTCCGGGTCGGCGAGACTGATGGTATAGGCCGTCATCAGCGGCCGGGGCTCCTTCAGCCGCGCCAGTTTCCAGACCGGTTTTTCCTGCCTTTTCGCCTCAAGATCCCAAAGCGCACAGTCCACGGCATTCCGCGCCGCGCCGGCCGGCAGCAGATCGGCGACGGCCTGGCGATCAGCGCCTTCCTCCAGCGCTGCCCGGTGACTCTCAATGGCCGCCATGACCTGATCGATGCTCTCGCCGTAGCGGGCATAGGGAACGCATTCGCCCCGCCCAACGACCTTATCCTCGGTCAATTCGACGACGACGACCTCTGCACTGGTCTTGCTGCCGCGAGATATCGTGAAGGTGCCGGCGATCGGCCAGCTTTCATGCCGGATCGCCAATCGGCGAGGCTGCTGTCGTGTCATGATAACGAAAAATACCTACCCTGAATTCCGGCACATGGTAGCCGATTGATAATGCCTTGTCTTCTTGCAATCCAGCCGGGATTTCCCGTCGTCAGGGGTGCAATCCCTTCACATCCGTCAGCACGGCAGCATCGAATTTCGTGCCCACCAGTTTGGCGCCGGTGAAATCCGCACCGGTCAGATAGGCGCCGGTAAAATCGGCCTGGCTGAGATCGGCCCCGGTGAAATCCGCGTTCCGCAATTTGCTAAAGTGGAATTTCGCATAAGCCAAGGACGCGCCCCGAAAGCGCGCGTCCTCGAGATTCGCCTGCGAGAAATCGGTCCGGATCAGCCCCATGGATTGGTTTCTCATATCGGCCGAGGCCATGATTCCCGACAGATCGGCACCGCGCATATCATCCAGGCTGAACCGGGCCATGATGCGGGCGCCAACCAGTTTGGCGCCGGCAAATATGGCCGCCTCCTCAGGCCGTGTCTCCATGCCCTGAGAGACGACCAGCGTTTCCAGGATTGCACCGGAAAGATCCGCCCGGGTGAAATTGGTGCGCATGATCCAGGCGAAGTTGAGTTTCGCCTGCGCGAGGTCGGCATCCGTGAGATTGGCGCCAACCAGTTTGGCGCCGCGCAGATCGGCAGCCGAGAGATTGGCGCCGGTCAGGTCTGCACCGCTCAGATCTGCTTTGCTGAAATTCAGATGTCGCAGGTCCAGGCCGGCCAGCGATTTTCCCGACAGATCGGCGCCCTGCCCCGCCGCCGCCCCTGACAATGCCGCCCGCACCTCGGCAGCCGTCAGTTCTGCCGCCTGCACACCCGGCGACAGCAGACAGAGGAACATCAATCCGGCCAACCGTAGCAGATATCCCATATGCAGCCTCCGGCCACAGTATAGGCCGGTCCCCCGGCGTCTGGCCAGGAAGCGCCGAATATGGCAGATTGCCGCCGATTCTCATTAATTGACCGCCGGAGGATGCGATGCCGAGCTTCGATATCGTCTCGAAAACCGATCTGTCGGAAGTTGAAAATGCCGTCCAGGGCGTCGTGCGCGAAATCGGCACCCGTTTCGACTTCAAGGGCGCCAAGGTTTGCAGCATCGAACGCAAGGAAGAGATCATCACCGTCAATGCCGACGACGATCTCAAATTGAAGCAGATGCAGGAATTGCTGAAAGTCTACATCACCCGGCGCAAGCTGGATGCCGGCGCCCTTGAGTTCAAGGACCCGCAGAAAGCGACCGGCAATTCGCTGCGCCAGGAAGTAGTGATCAAGCAGGGCATCGACCAGACCCTGGCCAAGAAGATCGTCAAGGAGATCAAGGACTCCAAGATGAAGGTCCAGGTCTCCATCCAAGGTGATGAACTGCGCGTCACCGGCAAGAAGAAGGATGAGCTGCAGGAGGCCATCGCCTTCGTTCGCGGCCTCAAGATCGAACAGCCGCTGCAATTCGTCAATTTCCGAGACTGAGTATCCAGCAAAGGACTCCGGCAATGCCGCCAAAACTAAATCCCTTGAAGCTCAACCCGCTTCAGCTCAAGACCCTGACGCTCTTCCAGGAACTGGCCAAGATGGAGGGCTATGCCAGCCCGGCGGATGAACCCGGCCATATCATGATCAGCCGCCTGCCCCATCCGCATGGCGATCACTTCCATCTCGGCCACTATGTCGTGCGATCACGCGATGCCTCCGGCCTCGCCAATGAAGCTGCCTGGGCGGCTTTGCAGCGCAAGGGGTTGATCCAGTCGCTTTATCCCATGGGCTGCGTCCTGACACCGGCCGGCGCCGATTACGATACCGGCCTCAAGGACGAGATCCTGCATCAATCGCATCACTGATTGAGCGGGAGACGGCATTTGACCGGCCCATATCATCTGCGCACCGGCCGGCTTGACGACATCGAGGCGGTACGTGAGGTCGAGCGGCTTGCCGCGGCCCGGTTCATCGATATCGGCATGGCCTGGATCACCGAAGACGAGCCAACCGATGCCGCCACCCTTTCGGAACGCGTCGCCGATGGCCGCCTGATCGTGATCGATCACGGCGGCCTGCCGGTCGCCGCCGTGATCTTTTCGCCCGTCGACGGTGCCGCCTATATCGAGGAAATCGACGTCCTGCCGGCCCATGCCGGTCACCGGCTGGCGGCGCGATTGATCGATGATGTCGCCAAACGCAGCGCGGCTCTGGGTCTGCCGTGCCTTACCCTCTCAACTTTCCGCGCCGTTCCCTGGAACGCGCCCTATTATCGGCGTCTCGGCTTCAACGATATGGCCGAGGCCGATCTCGGGCCCGGCCACTTGGCCATTCGCGAGCATCATCGCGCCAGGGGCCTCGCCGATGAGCATCGCGTCTTCCTGCAACGGCCGATCTGACAGAAGGCGCTAAAGCATTTTCGAGCGAAGTGGGCACCGGTTCGCGTGAAGAAAATGCGAAATAATACAGAGATGGAACATGTCCATGATTCAACGAAACGCGGACATGTTCTAAGCCTTTACGCGGGCGATGGCGAGGCCGTCATGTCCCTTCTCACCCACCACCTGCATGACCACCGCTTCCAGCCGCGGGTCGTCGGCCAGCTTTTCATTGAAGATCCGCGCGCCGCGCGCTGCATCGTCCCCCTGATCCGGGGCGAGAACGCTTCCAGCGCGCACCACATTATCAGCGAGGATGAGACCGCCGGGCCGGGTCAGCTTCACTACGAGATCGAGATAGGCCGGATAATTGTTCTTATCCGCATCGATGAACACCATATCGAACGGCGCTTCGTCGCGTGCCGCCAGTTGCGGCAGGGTTTCCAGTGCCGGGCCGACAATGACCTCGACACAGTCATCAAGCCCGGCCCGCTGCAGATTGCCAAGCGCCACCTCGGCATGCCTTTCGCTGTATTCCAAGGTCAGCAATCTACCATCCGCCGGCAGGGCGCGCGCCATCCAGATGGTGCTGAAGCCGGCGAGCGTGCCGAGCTCCAGGATACGCTTCGCACCGGTCAGCTTGGCAAACAGGTAGAGCAGTTTCCCCTGGCTGGCCGAGACCTGGATCTGCGGCATATCCGCGTTCTTGGTGGATTGCAGGACGTCCGCCAGAATGGAATCGTCGGGAACGAAGAGAGAGTCGATATAGTGATCGACCTTGGTGAAAAGATCCTGTGTCACGATAGGCGTGCTCCTATTTCACTTTGCGTGATGCCATATAGCCGAGATAGCGAACAATCAGATCGATTTCCCGGTCGCTCAGGGCGGCTTGATCGAAGGATGGCATTTTCTGCTCCGGCCAATGCCGTACCGAAGCCGGATCGCGAAGGTAGCGTTTCAACGCAGCGGGTTGGAAATATTCGGTTGGATTCATCGGCAGATTGAGATCCGGACCGACATCGGCACTGCCGGCGAGATTGAGCTTATGACAGGCCATGCATTGCGTCACGAACAGAGTCTGCCCCGCCCGCACCGGATCGGTTGCCGGCAATGAAGCATCCACCGCCAGTGCCGGCCATCTTTTTGCCGGCGCTTCCTGGGTCGTGAGGCTGACAACCTGATAAGGCCATTGTTCGCTGCGCACTGACGCCGCGCCGTCACCCAGCCAGACGATATAGAACGGCCCCGCACTGATCTTTTTATTCGGCAATGCCGGCCATGGTTTCGCGGGGTCTTCAATCGCCACATAGGCAACCGCTTTCGTCGGATCGGTGTTGACGACGAGATCCAGCGGCAGTTGCGCGACAAAACCATCGGATGCCACTGTTTCCAACACATTGTCCGGCGGCAATGTCAGGCCGTCCAGCAATCGAACCAGGGGAACGGCCCGAAATGTCATCGGCTTGCCATAGGCGATATCCTGGGCGACCGAAACCGCCTTCACATCGGGCCTGGCCAGCAGAGCATCCTGTGCGAATTGGCGCGTCTCCTTGCCAATGGTCAGCCTCAGTTGATGCCCATCATCGGCAAGGGCGGCAATCGGAGGCAATGAGGCAAACAAGACGAGAAATGACAAAAGGCGCTTGAACATCTTTCCCCCTTCGCTTCGCCCCAGTGAAGCCGATGGGGGAAATCATTTCAAGCACCGGCCGGAATGTCAGCAATTCATCGGCAGCGACATCATTCCAATACGATGATCTCGCCAAGCGGCAAAGGCTCACTGGCCGCGATATCCTGCACAAGGCAGTCGGTCAAAGCATCATTCAGCCAAGGATTACTCGTCGTAACCTGTCCGCCCACCTGAAACTTTTCTGCGGCATATTGCCGGGCATCGGCCTCGCTTTTGGCGCTGACATGGCAGACCTTTTTATTCGCGCTGCCCTGCCAGGCAGGGTCGCTCAGATGGTTGAGATTTGGCGTCAGCTTGAAGATCGACATGAGACAGCCTTTCTCCGGCAAGGATTGTCCTCCATCGGAAAAAAACAGCCAAAACCCACCGATAGTTCCGCGTCGATATGAGGCGTGTAGCTGAAGAGTCACGATTTTTGATTGCTTTTTTAAAATTCATCTCCTTAAAGTAGCAAATGAACCACGCTGCATATACTGATCCAACCACGTCGTGCGGTAACCGTCGTCTCGCCATAGCACCGGAAAATAGCTTTCATCCATCGCCGTATCGCCGATGCGCTTGTAGCGATTGTAGATGTAGCTGATTTCGGTCGGGTGATAGACGGCCTCGGATGACATGCAATGACTGACGGCGGATCGCCGTGGATGATCGCCGCGATTGGGACCCGAGCCATGCCAGGTCCAGCCGTGATGGAACGCACAGCCGCCCGGTGGCACCTCGACATAGTGAATTTCCGGCTCGTGTCCCATCGCACGGGCGCGGGCGATCATTTCTTCACGGTAATCCGCCGGTGCATGAAACTGCTTGGCGGGCGGCGACGGCCCCCAGAGATGCGAGCCCTTCACATATTCCACCGTCCCGCCATCGGCCGATGTTCGGTCCAGGGCGATCCAACAGCTCAGCATTTCCCCTGGCACGATCCAGCCGTTATAGGCATTGTCCTGATGATAGCCGAGCGACTTCGCGCACGGCGGCTTCCAGATGACATTGTCCTGGGCGATACGGGCACCCGGCCAGCCGGCAAGCTGTGCGCAAAGCCGGCCGATTTCACGGCGCAACACCACGCTCGCCACCGTGTAATCCGATTTCCAGCCGTTACAGATCTGGCGGGTCCGATCCGGCAGATCGCGGCCTTCCTGCCAATTCCATTCATCGGGATGGAGACCGGTTTCGAATTGCCCGCGAAACAATGGCTCGAAGCGGCCGGCAAGTCTGGCGGCATCATCGGGATCGATCAGCCGTTCCAAAATCAGAAAGCCGTCACGCTGAAACTGCGCCACCTGATCGGCGCGCAACTGGTCGATCATCGCATTTCTCCGCCATTGCCAGCGCCGGCTTCGCCATGGCATGGGCTTGCCGGTCGTTCGATCGCACCTCAGCCAGAAATCATGCTCGTCCGCAAATCATGCTTGGACTCCAGCACGAGGGCAAGGGGCGCACCGCAAGGACATCGACCTCAAATTTCGCCCAGGCGACCGTGCCAACCCATTGACCGGGGCCGCCGGGTAGTCGATGCTCGCCACCGCTGCTGACAGAAGAATATGCGGGGACCTTCATGAGCGCTGATCTCGACCTTTGTTATATGCCGGCGACCGAGCTCGCGGCGAAAATCCGCACCGGCCAGCTTTCGCCGGTCGATATCATCGACAACGCCTTGGCGCGGATCGATGAAGTCAATCCGGTGCTGAACGGCTTCTGCTTCACTTATCCCGACGAAGCCCGCGCGTTGGCCAAGCAGATGGCGCAGGAAGCCAAAGCCGGCAAATTCCGGGGGCCTCTGCATGGCGTGCCCTTCGCCATGAAGGATCTGACGCCGACCAAGGGGAAGCGCACGACGCTCGGCTCCTATGCTTATGAACATTGGGTGCCGGATCATGATGCCCCGATTGTCGAAGCGCTCGACGCCGCCGGCGGCATCCTGATCGGCAAGACGACGACACCAGAATTCGCCCATAGCGGCTTCACCGAGAGCCCGCTCTGGGGCATTTCCCGCAATCCCTGGAACCCCGAGCGCACGCCGGGCGGTTCCTCGGGCGGGGCCGGTATCGTGGTCGCTACCGGCTGCGTACCAGTCGCCGAGGGCTCGGATATGGGCGGATCGGTTCGCATCCCGGCCAGTTTCTGCGGCACGGTCGGCCTGAAGCCCAGTTTCGGGCGCATCCCCTTCACGATCCTGCCCAGCCAGTTCGACCAGCTATCGCATTTCGGTCCCCTCGCCCGGACCATTGCCGATACGTGCCTCTTCATGCAGATCACCCAGGGACCGGATGATCGCGATATCCAATCACTGAAACCGGCGCTGGATTTCACCCAACCCCTCAATCTCGATCTCAAGGGCATGCGCCTCGGCCTTTGCCTCGATTTCGGCCGCCGTGTCTGGCATCCCGAGGTCGAAGCCGCCGTGCGCCATGCCGCCAAGGTGCTGGAAGAAGCCGGCGCCGAGATCGAAGACGTTTCCCTCAGTTGGGATATCAACCTGGATGAGGATTGGGCGCGTCACTGGGGCGTCTATCTCGCCACCTTCTTCGGCCATCTGCTGCCGGAATATCGGGATCGCATGGATCCACGCCTGGTCGCTTATCTGGATGCTGGGCACGCCATGTCAGCGGTCGAGTTCAAGAAAATCGAAATCCGCCGCACCGAGGCCTGGAAGGAACTCGCTCCCATCCTGCAACGCTGCGACGCACTTCTCTGCCCGACCATGGCGCAACCGGCCGTCCGCGTCGGCCGCGCCGACGCCGAGTTCTGGCGCCTGGACGATCAGGGTAATTTCCACTGCCTCGACGTCACCTCGGTCTTCAATTTCGTCAGCCAATGCCCGGCTCTGTCCGTGCCTTGCGGCTGGACCACGGACAACCTGCCGATCGGCCTGCAAATCGTCGGCCGGCGTTTCGAAGACCTTGGGCCGCTGCGTATCGGTGCCGCCCTGGAGCAGCGCCAGCCCTGGGCGCATCGCCGGCCGCCGATTTAAGATGCACGCAGCTTAGCCGGACAAAGTTACGCCCTCTCCCCGGTCAACCGGGAAGAGGGCGTAACGCATGAGAGGCGATCAGCGGCTCTTGCGGCGTGCGGTTTTGTTGGCGGCTTTCTTCTTGGCTGCCGGCTTTTTGGCCGCCTTCTTGGCAACCTTCTTTGCCGTCTTCTTTTTGGCGGCCTTCTTCTTCGCGGCCGGCTTCTTCGCCGCCTTCTTCTTGGCTGCTTTCTTCTTCACCGCCGGTTTTTTCGCGGCTTTCTTAGCTGCCTTCTTCTTCGCGGCGGGCTTCTTGGCAGCCTTCTTCGCCGTTTTCTTTTTGGCGGCTTTCTTCTTCGCCGTCTTTCTGGCTGGTGTTTTGCTGGCCGCAGCGGCAGCCGGCTGTGGTGCCGCCGACGTTACAGCCGGTGCTTCGGCTGTCGCTGCCGGCGACGTCATGCTCGGTGCGGTGGAAGCGCCGGGCGCTGCCGTGAGTGTCGTGTTGGTAATCGGCTTATCCGGTGTATTGGACATGTTTTCCCCTTTTGTCCGGTCGCATATCAGATCCAACAGATGGCGATCACCCCTATGCGGACCGGTCGACAGTAATCCGACCACGTCATTCATCGCGTCGTGTGATCTGCCGTAAATCTGGGCTAAGCAAGGTGCCGCCCCTTCCTCCCGAAGCCGCCCCATTTCTTCGGACGTTGCGGGAGCCAAACGACTCCCGCCGTCGGTTCGCGGCCGGGCTATTCTGCCATACTCCTTTGAACTTGTCGCAGCCCTTTGATTTGTCGCAGCGAGTTATTGCCGGTTGAGCTGTTTCTCTCCGTCATTCGGCGGATTTGGCCCGGCGATCCGCCTGGCGTCTAGCCAGTTGCATGGGTTGCATGGATCTCTGCCTTGCCTCATCCCCGGGCCTGGGCTAGCAAGGGACAACGGAACAAGAGATGCCTTAGCAAAAGGATAGCGAGATCATGAGCGTGAGCGGCAATCTGCGTACCGGCGGCCAGGTTCTACTCGATCAGTTGGCGATCCATGGCGTGGATATGGCCTTCTGCGTTCCGGGCGAAAGCTATCTCGCCGCTCTCGATGCCTTCTACGATAAGCGCGACAAGATCAAGCTGGTGGTTTGTCGCCAGGAAGGTGGCGCCGCCTATATGGCCGAGGCCTATGGCAAGATGACCGGCAAGCCCGGCATCTGTTTCGTGACGCGCGGCCCCGGCGCCACCAATGCCTCGGTCGGCGTGCACACCGCTTTCCAGGATTCGACGCCCATGATCGTCTTCATCGGCCAGGTCGCCCGTGACCAGGCCGAACGCGAAGCCTTCCAGGAAATCGACTTCCGCCGCATGTATGGCCAGATGGCGAAATGGGTGGCCCAGATCGAGGATGCATCACGCATACCCGAATATGTGAGTCAGGCCTTCCACCGGGCGGTCAACGGGCGCCCCGGTCCGGTGGTCCTTGCTTTGCCCGAAGACATGCTGACGGATAAGGTGGCAACGGCGGATGCCGGCCCATACCGGATCTCGCGCGGTGCGCCCAGCCCCGAACAGATGAGCGATCTGCGCGATCGTCTCGCCAAGGCGAAACGTCCCTTGATGGTCGTCGGCGGTGGCGGCTGGGACCAGGCGGCCGTACAGGACATTCGCGCTTTCGCCGAAGCCGCCAATCTGCCGGTCGGTTGCTCGTTCCGTTGCCAGGATCTGTTCGACAATACCCTGCCCAATTATGTCGGCGATGTCGGCATCGGCATCAATCCGAAGCTGGCCGAGCGGGTGAAGACCACCGACCTGCTGCTGGTGGTCGGCCCGCGTCTCGGGGAAATGACGACCTCCGGCTATACCCTCCTCGATATCCCGGTGCCACGGCAGCCGCTGGTGCATGTGCATGCCGATCCGGAGGAACTGGGCCGCGTCTATCAGGCGGCTTTGCCGATCAACAGCGGCATGCAAGCCTTCGCCCGCATGGCCAAGGCGCTCGGACCGATCGATCATCGCGCCTGGGATGACTGGACGGCCTCGGCCCGCGCCGATTATCTGGAAAACCTGAAACACGCCCCCGTCCCCGGCGCAGTGCAGATGGGCGACATCATGACCTGGCTGCGCGGTCATCTGCCGGCTGATGCCATCATCACCAATGGGGCCGGCAATTACGCCACCTGGGCGCATCGTTTCTATCAGTACCGCACCTTCCGCAGCCAGCTTGCGCCGACCAACGGGTCGATGGGCTATGGCGCGCCGGCAGCGGTGGCCGCCAAGCTCGTTGCCCCGAAGCGCACGGTTGTCTCATTCAACGGCGATGGCTGTTTCATGATGAACGGGCAAGAATTGGCGACAGCCGTGCAGTACGGCGCCAATGTGATTTTCCTGGTCATCAATAACGGCATGTACGGCACCATCCGCATGCACCAGGAAAAGACCTATCCGGCCCGTATTTCCGGGACCGAGCTGCATAACCCCGATTTCGCCGCCCTCGCCCGTGCCTACGGCGCCCATGGCGAAACGGTGGAACGGACCGAAGATTTTGCCGCGGCGTTCCAACGCGCCGAGGCCGCCGGCAAACCCGCCCTGATCGAAATCCGCATCGATCCGGATGCCATCACCCCGCGCCTGACCCTGATGCAGATGCGTGAGACCGCCTTGAAAGCGCAGGGCAAGCAGTGACGACAGCCTCGCGATGAGCGACGCACGCCTGCCAAGCGAGATGGTGGTCAAGGCAACCGTGCGCCGGTGCAATAGCGAAGGCTTATTCGCCGCCGTGTTGCATCGCGGCGATGATTGGGGCGGCGCCATTATTGTGAAGGTCAACCTGCTGGACGGCACCAGCAAGGTGCTGACACAGTCGCGCGATCTCGATGGCAATATTGCCTGGCTCGCCGCCAATCAAGGCCAGCTCATGGCCGAAGCTGACGCCACCAGCTATATCGATCGCCAAGTCAGCCGCGATCCCGACCTCTGGGTGGTCGAGATCGAGGACCGGGCCGGGCGCAATCCGTTCGAGGGCAGGATCATCTGATCATGTCCCGCAGACAGGGATCATCAGACGATCTTGGCGATCTCGCCGAAATCGAAACGCGGCGAGCGCGGGAAAAGATTCTTCTGGCTGCCATAGCCGATATTCAGCAGGAAGTTCGACGTCACCTTGGTGCCGGCAAAGAAGGTCTGATCGACCAGGGCATTGTCGAAGCCGGACATCGCCCCGCTATCCAGGCCCAGCGAGCGCAACGCCAGGATCAGATAGGCGCCCTGCAAGGTGCCGTTGCGGAAGGCCGTGATTTCGGCAAAGGCATCGTTGCCGACGAACCAGGACCGGGCATCCGCATGCGGAAACAGCTTGGGCAGCGCCTCATAAAACGTCAGGTCATGAGCGATGATGGCGGTGACCGGCGCCGACATCGTCTTCTCGACATTGCCTTCCATCAGGGCCGGCTTCAGCTTGGCTTTCGCTTCGGGGCTGCGCACGAAAACCACGCGCATCGGCGATGCATTGACGCTGGTCGGTCCCATCTTTGCGAGATCAATGGCCTCCGCCAGCAATTCATCGCTGACCGGGCGATCTTGCCAGGCATTGAAGGTCCGGGCTTCACGGAACAACTGGTCGAGTACGTGGCCGTTCAACGGCGACAGGACGCGATCTTTCAGGGGAGCGTTCATGGATGAGGCTTTCAGTTGATTTCAACGCTTCTGCATATGAACCGCCTCATCTATCGACACAATCGGCCAAAAATTGATATAATCCATCATAATCTATGATGGATTATGAAATGATCGACCGTCTCACCTTGGACCAGTTGCGGATTTTGATTGCCGTCGCTGAGACCGGCAGCTTTTCCGCCGCCGCGCGGCGGCTGGGCCGGGTGCAATCGGCGATCAGCCAGTCGGTGCAAAGCCTGGAAGCGACGCTCGGCCTGGATCTATTCGATCGTGCCGGCAAAATCCCCACCCTCTCGGAAGCGGGGCAGGCAATCCTCAACGATGCGCGAAGCCTGGTGCACAGCGCCGACCTGCTGCGGGCCCGTGCCGAGAGCATCGCCAATGATATCGAGCCGGAGCTGACGCTGGCGGTCGATCCGGTTTTCCCAACGCATATCCTGATGGAAAGCCTGAGCGCGCTCGACCAGGCCTTTCCGCAATTGCCGGTTCTGCTCTTCACGGAAGGCCTGGGTGGACCGGAGCAGCGTCTCCGCGATGGTGTCGCGCGTTTGGCGGTCTATTCGCTGCTGGTGACCGGCGCGACCGATCTACAGGCGGAGCGCCTGACCGATATTCCCTTCGTCCCGGTGGTCGCCGCCACGCATCCCTTGGCCCAGATGCCCATGCCGATCAGCCGGACGGTCCTCGCCGAAGCAACCCAGCTCGTTTTGACGGATTCGACACCCCTGACCCAAACATTGCGCGGCAACCTCATCGGCCGCCGTCTCTGGCGCTTTGCCGATCTGCAAACCAGGCTCGACTATCTTCTCGCTGGCTTCGGCTGGTGCAACATGCCGATGCATCTGGTGGAGACGCATCTCGATAGCAGACGCCTGATCCGCTTGCGGTTAATCGATGATACCAGCTTCCTCGCCCCGCTTTACATCGTACATGACCGCACGCGCCCACCCGGGCGAGCCGGCAAATGGCTGATCGATGATCTGCGAAAAAGGCTGGCGCAGGATGGTTAGGGTTATCCGCCTGCCATCGCTATGGCCGCATTGCATTGCCTTTATGCAGGCGGCAGCATCGACAACTGTCACATGGCGCTGCTAGAGCTAGGAGAATAGGTATCTCTCAGGCTTTGAGACGGCGTATGAGTGAAATCAACTATACCGCAGCGGAACGACGCAGGGCCTTGCTGGCGATCATCGCCAGCACGATCGGCGTGGTGATCGGTTTCGGCGCGGTCGTACCCCTGGTCTCGGTTCGCCTCGAGCAGATGGGGACGCCGCCTTGGCTGATCGGCCTGCATGCCGCCATGTTTGCCATGGCCGTGATGACCGTCGGACCCTTCCTGCCACGCATCCTGGGGCGCTTCGGCGCCTTGCGCGTCATCTATACCGGCTTCTCCATCGCCGTCATCGCCACCTTGCTGATGGCGGTCCTGCCGCCAATGCCGAGCTGGTTCATCCTGCGCTTCATCATGGGCATGGCCTTGGCCGGCCATTGGGTCGCGACGGAAAGCTGGATCAACATCCTGACCACCGAACAGAACCGGGGAAAGGTCATGGCGCTCTATGCCATGACCATGGCGGCCGGCTTCACAGTGGGGCCGATCGTGCTGCAGCAGACCGGCACGGATGGTGCGCTGCCATTTGTCGTGATCGCCGCTTGTATCGGTATATCCGTAACACCGATCCTTTTCATCGGCCGCGTCACGCCTTCGATCTCCCATCATGGCGAGACAAGCATCTTCAAGATCATGCGCCTTTCGCCCCTGATCATGCTGGCGGCGGCGGTCAGCGGCTTCCTTGATATGTCGGTCTATACCCAGCTGCCGATCCAGGCACTGCGCCTCGGCATCGCCGAGAAAGACGCCCTGCTGATGGTCAGTTTGTTCATCAGCGGCAATATCTTTCTGCAGCTGCCCCTGGGCTGGATTGCCGACCGGCTGGGCCGGCCGGTCATCCTCATCGCCTGCACGCTCATCTCTCTCGGCGGCGCGCTTCTTTTACCGCTGGTCATCGCCCAGACGATACCGCTCTATATCCTGCTGTTCCTGTGGGGTGGATCCGTTTACGGCTTATATACCTTGTCCGTCGCGATGATCGGCGACCGGTTCAAGGCACAAGATGTCGGCGTTGCCAACACCGCCTTCATCATGGTCTTCGAACTGGGCAGCACCACCGGCCCGGTCATTACCGGTGCCGCGATGGATATCTCCCGGGACCTTGGCTTCAGCATCATCCTGACACTCGGGGCCGTTGTGCTGCTGGTCGCCAGCCTGTTTGCCCTTCGCAAGCGCCGCCGTGCGACCGAAAGCGACCTGTGCAGCGAAACGTGAACTGTCCGGTTACAGCCAGCCGGATCGCTTGAAGCGCCAGAACAAGCCAATGCAGATCACGACGATCACGCCCAGCACGGCAAAATAGCCATAACGCCAGGTCAGTTCCGGCATATTGCTGAAATTCATCCCGTAAATGCCGGCCACCGCCGTCGGGACCGCCAGCATGGCGGCCCAGGCGGCAAGCTTGCGCATCACCTCGTTCTGCCGCATCGACACCATGAGCATCTTGGAATCGACAACCGATTTCACCGTTTCCCGCAAGGCCTCGATGCGGTCCATCAGGATATTGGTGTGATCATAGATGTCGCGGAAATAAGGCTGCGTGTTCTTGTCCATCGTCGGCACGTCGAAGCGGATAATCCGCTGGCAGATATCCGGCAGCGGCGCCACCGCATGGCGCATCGCCAGGAGATCACGGCGCAAAACGGAGATTTCCGACAAGATGTCCCGGTGCCGATCCCGGCTCTCGAAAATGGCGTCTTCCAATTCTTCGACCTTTTCCTCGAGGGCATCGACGACAGGGAAATAATTGTCGACGATGAAATCCATCAAGGCATAGAGGATGAAATCTTCGCCTTTCTTCAACTTCCCCGGAGCGTTTTCGCAGCGTTCGCGAACCGGCCGATAACTCAGCGACTTTCCGTGTCGCACGGAGATCAGATATCCCCGGCCCACGAAGAAACAGGTTTCGCCCAAGGCCAGTTCGCCATCCAGCCACTGACAGGTCTTCATCACCACGAAGACGGTGTCGCCATAGACTTCGAGCTTCGGTCGCTGATGTGCCCGATAGGCATCTTCGATGGCCAGATCGTGCAGGCCAAATTGCCGTTGCAATGGCGCCAGCATTTCCTGGCTGGGCTCCAGGAGACCAATCCAGATCAACTGGCCGGCCGAGGTTTTCATTTGCTCGGCATCATTTATATCGAGATCCCGAAGCTTGCGCCCATCCTCATAAATGGCGCAATTAACCACCGAATTCATGCCGCTTACCCGCACAGAATCACTTCCCGTTCAGGATACTGTAACCCACTGGTTACCGCATGCCACCGGTTATCGCAGCATTGGAATAAAAGTAGTGGAGAGAGCAGCTATCGCTGGCAGGTAGCTTTCCCGCGCGTATCGACAATGCCCGGCTAACGCGACTTGCTGCCCGACGAACACCCGATTTGCCGCCGCCGCGATCGACGCGGTTGCGCAATAGCCGGTTTATCCGGGCTGCCGCACCCGCCAATCATATTCCATCTCCCGCGCTGTCTGCGCCGCAAGCCTGGCTCCATATAGTCGGCTCACCAGATAGAGTGACATATCGATGCCGGCCGAGATGCCTGCCGAGGTCAGGTATTTCCCGTTGTCGACGAAGCGTGTCTCGGTCAGGACCTCGCTGCGCGGTGCGATTTCCCGCAACAGGTCGATGGCGCCCCAATGTGTCGTCGCGCGCAGCCCGTCCAGCAAACCCAAGCGTCCCAACAGCAGGGCGCCGGTACAGATACTGGCGACGATCTCGGCGCCCGCCGCCTGCTTTTGCAACCATGCCAGCACCGCTTCATCTTGCACGGCATGACGGCTTCCCCTGCCGCCTGGCACCAGCAACACATCCGCTTGCGGTGCTGATGCAAAATCGTGATCGGGCACCACCTTGAGACCGCCGACGGCGGCAAGCTGTTCCTGGCGATGGGCGACGGTCATCGCCCGGATCGACCGTGGCGCCGCATTTTGCGCCGCCACCGAGAAGACTTCGAATGGACCGGCGAAATCCAGAACCTCGACATCGGGAAAAAGCAGAAGCATGACAGTCTTTGTGTCAGCAGACATTGTCTCAGCGGACATCGCTATGGCCTCCCGAAAGCTGGAAATGATCGCGAAACTGGGTCGGCGTCACCGATAGATGGCGCAAAAAGGTGCGCCTGAGCCGCTCGGCACTGCCGAAACCCAGGCGATGCGCCACGTCATCGAGTTGCGCATCGCTTGATGCCAGGGCCTGCCGGGCCCCATCCAACCGCGCCGCCGCCACGAAAGCTGCCGGCGTCATGCCGGTTTCCAGGGTGAAGCGCCGCGCGAAATGGCGCGGGCTCATGGCGGCCTGGGCTGCGAGATCGTCCACCGTCAGCGGCAGATGCAGATGCGCCAGGATCCATGCCTGCAAGGCCTTGATCTTGCCGGGCGCCGTCACCTGCGCCCGCAAAGCCGGGCTGAACTGGGCCTGGCCACCGCTGCGCCGCATGTAGAGGACGAATTCCCGGGCCAGCTCATGGGCGACGTCGGCACCGAGATCCTCTTCGATGAGCGCCAGGGCCAGATCCATTCCGGCGGAAATCCCGGCGGAGGAATAGAATTTGCCATCGCGCACGAACAGCGGGTCGCGCTCAACCTTGATATCGGGATATCGCGCGGCCATCCGGTCGCAGCGGTCCCAATGTGTGACCGCCCGCCGCCCCTTCAGCAATCCGGCCTCGGCCAGCAACAGCGCGCCGCTGCAAACTGATGCCATGCGGCGGACCTTCGCCGCCTGTTGCCGCAGCCAGGCAAGGATCTTGCGATCCGACAGCAGCGCATCGACACCCCGGCCGCCCGAGACCAGCAAGGTATCGATCCGCGGCAGTTTGTCGCCGATGCCGAACCCCGCCATCAAGTCGATGCCAGCACTGCTGCGGATCGGTCCCGCCTGACGGGCGATCAATGCGACATCGTAAGCGTGATATCCAGCCAGTTCATTTGCTGAGGCAAAGAGCGACATGGGCCCCGAAATATCCAGCAGATGCGCATCCGGAAAGACGAACATGCGGACAACTCGCGGCGCCCGCTTTCGCGCGGAAGATTGCCGAGCGCGACCCTTGCCGATATCGGACATTGCCGACCTCCAATCGATAGATGCCGCCATCATCAACCTTGGCGGCTTTGGCAGCAATGCCATGTAACATGCATTCTCTGCCATCCGATGATATTTCCTGGGATATTTATCTTATGCCGGCGGCTTGCTATGATATGGCGCATTGGGGGCAAGGATCGGCGGCGCGCGGTATGAAGAACGCGGATCGCATCAACTTCTATGGCCAGCAGGAGACGACTCATCCGCCGGCAGCATCGGCCCAGGCGTCGAAACCAACGGCTGAGACCCGGGCCGACGATACGTCTGTCGAAACCGCCCTGCGCGATACCGCTTTGTTGCGGGCGCAATTAACCTCGATCCTGTCACAGCCGCTCGATGTCGATAGCGAGAAGCGGGAACTGCAACGCTTGCTGCGGGACATCGATACCGCACGCCAGGGTCAATCCGATGCCAGCTCTGACAAAGGCAACCGCCAGCGCCGGCTGACGGAACGGCGGCGCTGGCGGTTCGCGCAACTGGGATTACTCGCCGCTTTCCTGGTTGCGCTCATATCGGCAACAGCGCTCTGGTGGGTGTATCGCCAGGCGGAAAGCATGCTGGGCCGGCCTTTGACACCGGCCATCCTGTTTACCGCCACGGCGGAAGATCTGCGCGTCACCTTCCGGCCGGAAGCGGGTGCCGCCGATATCGGCGATTTACTGCGCAGCTTGCAGCTTCGGGTGGTCGATGGTCCGGCCAGCGACGGCAGCTATGTGCTGCGGCCCGAACGTGGCGGTGACAGCGTGAAAGCCGCCAATGCCCTGCGCGACCGCCGGACCCTCGTGCATAGCGTCGTCGCTGCTGACTGAGCGCGCCTGTTAAGCTGCCGCCGGCAGCGAGAGCAATTGACGGGCTTCGGCAGCGCTGGCGGGATGACGGTCGAATTTGCCGCAGAGATCGGCAACCCGTTTCACCAGCTCCGCATTGCTGGCGGCGAGCCGCCCCTTCTCGAAATAAATATTGTCTTCAAGGCCGGTCCGCGCATGGCCGCCGCGCTTGAGCGCCCAGTGATTGACTTCCAACTGACCGCGGCCGATTCCCGCCGCCGTCCAGGTCGCACCGGGCAGGACCTCCGCCAGTTCCTCGATCATGAAATCGAGCACCTTTTCCCGGGCCGGCAAAGCATTCGGAATACCCAATACGAATTGCACATGAGCGGGGCCTTTGAGCAGCCCACGATCCAGCAGGCTGCGCGTATTATAGAGCATAGCCAGATCGAACAGCTCGCATTCCGGCTTCACGTCGTTTTCCAGCATGGCTTTGGCCATGTCCTCCACCAATTGCGGTGGATTCTCATAGATGATGCTGGCGAAATTGACCGAGCCCGTCGCCAGCGAACACATATCCGGCTTCAGGGCGATACAGGAACCGCGTTCCGTCGCATTACGCCCCCGGCCGCCGGTCGAATGCTGGATGATCATATCGGGGCAGTGTTTGCGGATTCCGGCCTGGACCTCGGCAAACAGCGCGGCATCGGAGCTTGGTTTGCCATCGCCGTCCCGCACATGAATATGCACCAGCGCCGCACCTGCTTCGTAGGCCGCATGGGTGCTTTCAACCTGTTCGGCGGGAGAGATCGGCACCGCGGCATTCTGCGCCTTGGTCGGCTGGCTGCCCGTGATGGCAACGGAAATGATCGCTGGCTTACTCATATCCCCGCTCTCCCCAGATTTTTATGGCGGCTACAGGCGTCCGATAAAACGGGCCGCCAACAATCGCCAGATATCGGTCGGCGCGTTGGCGATATTGCCGTAATCGAACAGATCGTAGCCGCCCTGCTTCAAACGCTCAAGCTGACGCGCGGCAAGGCGGGCGATCAGCAAAGCCGGCACGGCTTGGCGGGGTGGTGTCAGCGCCCGCAATCTGTCGAGATGACCAAAAGCGTGCTGCGCCAGATCGGCAATCGCCAAAGGCAAAGCGGCCTGGGGTTTCAGCTCGGCAAGTCGATCCGCATCGACACCATGCCGCTGCAATACATCGCGCGGCAGGAGCAGCCGCCGGGATTGCGCATGGAACAAGGTCGCACGGATCAATCCCGTCAAGCCGTAAGCGATGCCGGCATGCCGCGCCATCTCCGTCACCCTGCCCTGCCCTGCCGCCAGTCCCGATACCTGAAGCGACAGACGGATGAGATTGCCGGCCGTGGCATCGAGATAGGCTTCAGTCTCGTCCAAGGACATCGCCACCTCGGGATCGATGTCGTTCTCGCGTGCCGAGATCATGGCCTCGAGCAGGTCGATCGGCAGATGGTGCTGGCGGACAATCTCGGCCAGCGGGGTCGATACGGCATGGCGACGCACCATGCCGCCGCCAGCGATCTCACCCAGGACATCGCGCCACCACTGCAGGCGGATCAGGCCCAGCATCTGTTCGGATACCGAGTCACTGACGCGGGCCAGTTCCAGATTGAAGGCAGCCAGGACCGCAAAAGGCGCACGCAACCCATTCGGCGAGGCCAGGATCGCCAGATAACGATCGCGATCCCACCGTCCCAGCTGTTCGAGGCAATATGTCGGATCGAGGGTCAAATCAGATGTCCGATATAATATTACACACAATTCATGTTATTTCGGCGGCGGCGCCAAGTCTGCCTGCCTACTAACATGCGGGAGTTGAAAAATGGGCGAAATTCTCGCCGTGCGGCGTGCGCTCAAGCATCTTCACATTTCCGTGATCAATGAGCCTTAGGGACGTTCCGCCGGTTGTCAGAGAAACACGCGATAACCGCCATCTCTCAGCAAGGAACATGAAGTTCACGTCGCGGCACCGACACACCGCGGACTTGATCTTGTCACCCACCGAGATCCCGGTGGCGATCGGCAATAACCTAGCTGAATTTAGGGATGAAACTGAGAGCAGATGAGGCTAGGAATCACCCCGTCACGGAGAAAGACCTGCCAACAAAAAGAAAGGTACACCAATGACGACTCATACCCTCCCCGAGCTTCCTTACGCGCTCGATGCGCTGCAGCCGCATATCTCCAAGGAAACCTTGGAATATCATTACGGCAAGCATCACCAGACCTATGTCACCAACCTCAACAACCTGATCAAGGGCACCGAATTCGAGAACGCCTCGCTCGAAGACATCATCAAGAAGTCTTCCGGTGGCGTCTTCAACAATGCGGCCCAGGTCTGGAACCATACCTTCTATTGGCATTGCCTGTCGCCGAAGGGCGGCGGACAGCCGAGCGGCGCGCTGGCCGATGCGATCAACAAGAAATGGGGATCGTTCGATACCTTCAAGGCCGAGTTCACCAAAGTTGCCGTTGGCACCTTCGGTTCGGGTTGGGCTTGGCTGGTCAAGAAGTCTGACGGTTCGCTGGATTTCGCCAGCACCAGCAATGCCCAGACCCCGCTGACCACGGCGGATAAGCCGCTGCTGACCTGCGATGTTTGGGAACATGCCTATTACATCGACTATCGCAATAAGCGCCCCGACTATGTCGGTGCGTTCTGGAATCTGGTCAATTGGGATTTCGTGGCGAAGAATTTCGCCTGATCTCAGCTTGAGCCGATCAGCGAAACGGGGGCCGATGGTCCCCGTTTTGTTTTGCGCTCCTTGCTATTATCGGCACAGACCGGTCAATCGACCGGCAGCAAGGCTGCGGCGACCAGCCGCCCTTCGGCCATCAAGACATTATACGTACGGCAGGCGGCCCCCGTATCCATCACTTCCGTGACGATCCCTGCCTGGCGCAAGGCTTGGCGCAGTTGCGACGGCAACATCTGCATCCGCGCACCGCTGCCCAGCAGCATCAGCGATACGTCACCCGACCGGCCGGCTTCGATGATGACGGCGAAATCCTCAACCGTCAGATTAGCAAAATCCAGCGCACCCCAGGGCAGCGTACGTCCGGGGAACACCTGGACAGCGCCTTGATAGGCCTTGCCGGAAACCTTGAATCCGCCATCGCCATAGGCTTCGACAATTTGCCGGCCTTCGGGAATGAGGGGCGTCACATCCATGACAGCCTCCTTGTGATTACGTGAGCGTACCGAACGCTCTGAATGGAACGTTCAAAAGGAAAACGTCCCGAGGCCCAATTGGTTCATCCGCGCCGGTTTCATCCGCGCTTCACGGCACCTTCGTCAGGCCGTGGCGAAGTCTCTTCCTTCGCCTGGACAGGACGAAGCTTCATGTAAAGGAGCAACGGGGTGGCGACGCAGATCGTCGAATAGGTGCCGATGATAATGCCCCAGATCAGCGCAATGGAGAATCCGTGGAGAACCTCGCCACCGAAAATGTAGAGGGCGAGCACCGAAAGCAGCGTCAAACCGCTGGTCACCGTCGTCCGGCTCAGCGTCGTGTTCAAGGCGAGATTGATCAATTCGCCCAACGGCATTTTCTTGTATCGGTGCAGGTCATGACGAATGCGGTCATAGATGACGACCGTATCGTTGACCGAATAGCCGGCAATGGTCAGCACCGCCGCGACGATCGTCAGATTGAATTCGATCCTCAGCAGGGAGAAGAGACCGATCGTCGTGATGACGTCATGGAACAGGGCCAGCAGCGCATTGACGCCGAATTGCCATTCATAGCGGAACCAAACATAGGCCATGATGCCGAGTATGGCCAAACCGAAGGCCCAGGCGGTGCCGGATTTCAGCTCGTCGCCGAATTTCGGACCGACCGTTTCGGTCCGGCGATATTCCCAATTGGCCCCCAGGGTATCCTTGATCTTCTGTACGGCAGCCTGCTGGGCTGCGGCATCGTTCACCTTCTGCAGCGGAATACGGACCAGGACATCCTTGGCGTCGCCGAACTGCTGGAGTGAAATTTCACCCAGGTCGAGATTATTCAATTTCTCGCGCATATCGCCCAGATCGACGGTCTGCTGACCACGAACTTCCATCAGGATACCGCCTTCGAAATCGATGCCGTAATTCAGCCCGCGGACGAAGAACAGCACGATCGAGGCGATGACCATGAGCACAGAAATCGCAAAGGTGATCTTGTGATAGCGCATGAAATCGATGCGCGTACCGGCCGGAACGATGTGGAGCGGCTTGAACATGATCCGGGGCCTCTTACAACGGCAACTGTTTCGGCCGCGTGCGACGCAGCCAGATCGAGGTCATCAGGCGGGTTACCCAAACCGAAGTGAAGACGGAGGTAACGATGCCGATGATCAGCGTAATGGCAAAGCCCTTGATCGGGCCGGAGCCGAATTGGAACAGGAACATGGTCGCGATCAAGTGCGTGATATTGGCATCGAAGATGGTTCCCTGCGCCTCGCGATAGCCCGTTTCCATGGCCGAGACCGGGGACCTGCCGTTGCGCATTTCCTCGCGAACACGTTCGAGAATCAACACATTGGCATCGACCGCCATACCGAGGGTCAACACCATGCCGGCGATGCCCGGGAAAGTCAGCGTAGCGCCGAAGATCGACAGGATCGCGGTCATCAGCACGGCATTGAGGAGCAGCGCCACATTGGCGAACAACCCGAACAAGCCATAGAGAACCAGCATCGCGACGACGATCAGGATGACTGCGAGGATACAGGCCAGCTTCCCCGCTGCGATCGAATCCGCACCAAGATCGGCACCGACCGAACGTTCCTCCAGCACCGTCAGCGGCACGGGCAGCGCGCCCGCACGGAGTTGCAATGCCAGATCCTGCGCGCTTTGCGAGGTAAAATTACCCGTGATGATGCCGCTGCCGCCCATGATGGCGGACTGAATGACTGGCGCACTGATGATCTTGCCATCGAGCACGATGGCAAAGCGCTTACCGACATTCTGCGAGGTCGCCTCGCCGAAGCGCCGGCCGCCGATAGAATCGAAGCTGAAAGAGATCGCCGGGCGATTCCGGTCGTCATAGCTCAATTGCGCATTGGTCAGGTTTTCACCCGACACCATGACGCGCTTCTGCAACGGGAGCCGCGCCTCACCATTCCCTTCCGCAGACGGAACCCATTCGCTCGTCGGCGGCAATTGGCCACTGACGGCCGCGGCTTCATCAACCAGGCGGAACGTCATCTTCGCGGTCGTGCCGATGATTTCCTTGAGATGCTGCGGATCCTTGACGCCGGGCAACTGGACGACGATCCGATCGTTGCCCTGCCGGATGATGGTCGGCTCCTTGGTGCCGGTTTCGTCGATACGCTTGCGGATGACTTCGATGGACCGTGTCACCGCATCGACTTGTTCAGCCCGCGCGGCATCTTCGGAGAACTTGATCTCGACATTGCCGTCATTGCCGACGGTCAGGTTCAAAGTCCCCGCAGCCTTCTTCAAGGCCGTCTGTGCCGCCTCGATGGAGCCGGTATCACGCAGCTTCAGCCGGACCGAACCGTCTTTGATCGCCAGATCGGTATAGCCGATATTGGCGCCGCGCAATTGCGTCCGGACTTCGTCCATCACGCCGTTGAGGCGTTCGGTGATCAGGGCGTTCGTATCGACTTCGTAAAGAAGATGCGAGCCGCCCTGCAGATCAAGGCCAAGGCTGAATACCGTCTTTGGTATCCAGCCCGGCAAAGTTTCCAGCTTGTCGCGATTGATGAGATTTGGCGCTGCGAAAATAAAACCAGCCAAAATGATGGCCAGGATCAGCGTGACCTTCCACTTCGCGAACTGCAACATACCCGCTTACCCTGTCGTCCCTTGTTCCGGCGCCGTATCGAGATCAGCTTCAGCCGTATCTTATTTCTTTGCAGATTCGGCGGTCTTGTTGATGACCTCGGTGATGGCCTGGCGCAGCACGCGCACACGGACACCATCGGCGATCTCGACTTTCACTTCGCTGTCATTGGTCACCTGGGTGACGACGCCGAGCACGCCGCCGCTGGTGAGGACCTGGTCACCTGTCTTCAGGGCCTGGACCAGCGCACGATGTTGTTTGGCCTTACGCTGCTGGGGACGGATCAGCAGAAAATAAAACACCACGAAAATGAGCAGCATCGGGGCGAGCGAGCCCAGCGTACCCAACATATCGCCGCCCGCTGGTGCACCACCGGCCGCTTGTGCCCAAGCCTGAGAAATCCACATAATTCCTGCCCCCTCGTTTCGGGTTGATTGTCTTCATATTGCCGCAAAATGCGGGAAAGTCGGGCGGACTATAGCGATCACCGCCCGAAAAGCAATGGTTCGCGGGGTATTTAACTAGGTACGCAAGGGACAATAGCCAAACCCCTGTTTTGCCTGATAAACCGTTTTCACAATTTGCAGTGGCAGCACGATTTGACTGATCCAAAACGGCTTTCCAGCGACTCCGCGCCCCAGCAGAATCAAAGCCAGCCAAACGGGCGGCGCCTGCGGATCACGGAGATTCTGAGCGAATTGTCGCAGGGCGATCCAGAGGACACGCTCAAGCTCGATGAGGTCAACCGGCAACTGGGCGACCGCGCATTTGGCGTCGTGCTGTTGATTTTCAGCCTGCCGAACTGCCTGCCCCTGCCGGGCATTCCCGGCCTCTCCTTCATCACCGGCTTGCCGGTGATTTTCTTCGCTGCCCAGCTCACCTTGGGACTACGCGCGCCTTACGTCCCAAAATGGTTGCGCAACAAAAACCTCAAGAAAGGGCAACTGGCAAAACTTGCTGCAATGTCAGGGCGTTATCTTCATTGGATTGAGCGAGGATTGAAGCCCAGATTGGTCACCTTGGTCAGCGGCATCCCCGAGCGGCTGATCGGTTTGGTCTCGCTTTGCCTCGCCATCCTGCTGTCACTGCCGGTGCCGATGGGCAATATGCTGCCTGGCATCGCCCTCGCCGTGCTCGCCTTGGCGATCAGCGGCCGCGATGGGGTCTTCGCGATTTTCGGCTATATCCTCTCCATCGCCGCCGTCGCCTGGGTGGCCTTCCTGTTCTGGGGCGGCCTCGAGATCCTCAACCGGCTCTGGCGGCTGGTCGCCGCTTAGAGCCGGATCGTTTTAGGCGGAATCGCTTTGCGATTTGTCTAAAGCGTGAATCCGCTTCTCATCAATAAGATAGAGGGCGATTCACGTCTTTGATGAAAGCATTACGCTGCCATCAAAGACGATCGCGCTCTAGCTGACGGTCCGGCGGCGAAGCTCCAGCAGCAGTGCCTTGGTGATGAAACCATCCTGAGGCCAACCAATCTGTTTCTGGAACAGTCGGGCTGCCTTGCGCGATTTCAGCCCGAGCACGCCATCGGAACCGCCAACGTCGTAGCCGAGCTGTTGAAGCCGATCCTGAACCTCGATCCGCTCATCCAGATTCAGGCGAGGCTCGTTGACCGGCCAGGCCGCCACGACGCCGCGGCCGCCTTTGATCTCGTCGCCGAGATAGGCAACCGACAGGGCATAGCTGGTCGAGTAATTGTATTTGAGGATCGCCCGGAAACTATCGGTGATCAGGAAGGCCGGCCCCTTATATCCGGCGAGCAGCAGGATCGAGGTATTGCCCGGCAAAGTCGGCATCGGCGTCCCGTCGATGCGGCGGACGCCCAATGATTGCCAATGGCTGATCGGCCTTTGCTGGTCCAGCTCCGCCTCGCCATAGGGGAACGTCGCGGGCAGTTTTACCTCGAAGCCCCAGGGCAGGCCCGGCTGCCAGCCGTCCCGCCGCAGCATATTGGCCGTGGAGGCAAAGACATCCGGCATCGAGCTCCAGAGATCCGGCGCGCCGGTACCGTCGCGGTCGACCGCCACCGAGAGATAGTTGGTCGGCAGGAACTGGCTATGCCCCATGGCACCGGCCCAGGAACCAATCATGCGATTGGGCGCGATATGGCCGGCATCGACGATATCCAGCGCCGCCAGCAATTCCTTGCAGGCGAAAGGCGCGCGGTTGGCCCGATAACCCAGATTGGACAGTGCCTCGAAAACGTTCACGTCGCCGAAATTATTGCCGAAATCGGTCTCAATTCCCCAAATCCCCATGAGGACGCTGTCAGGCACCCCGTAATCGCGCTGGACGGCCGCAAGGGCCGCCGCGTTCTCGGCATATTTTTGCTGGCCTTTGGCGACACGGCTGGGCGAAACCGCCTTGCTCATATAGGTCCAGACCGGCGTCACGAATTCCGGCTGCTTGCCGGCACTGGCGCTGATCGAGGGATTCTCCCTGACCGTGGCAAAGGCGGTCTGGATCACGTCCGGCCGCTTGCCCTGATGCTGGGCATAAGACTGGAAATGCGCCACCCAATCGCCATAGCTCGCGGCTTGGGTCGGGCATGTCGTTTGGTCCAGGGTATGGAAATCTTCGGCCGGCCCGGGGGGCGCCGACGGAGCCGCCGTGGTTGTCGCCGTGGCACCCGTCGTTGATGAAGTCGTCCCGGACGTAGCTGCGCATCCCGCCAGCATCATCAGGCTGAAAGGTACCAGCAAATGCCGTCGCGTCATATCCACCCCGTTCCTGCGAATCGTGACTGATTGCGATAAAGCATAGGGTGACCATCCGGTTTTGTCATGTTGGCCTGCGCCAATTGCGCCGCACCTCACCGCCATGTGTGCCCGGATCACGGCGGCTGCGCCAGTATCGGCCATGCATGGAAAGCTGAACGATCATGCGTCCCGCATCCCTGCTCATACTGCATTCCCTTGCTTTATCCTCTCGATCTCGTCCGGCCATCGAATAAATTGGGCAAGAATGGATGGCGGAGAGGCGGGAGACCATGATCGAGCCGAACTCAGCAACCATTCATCGCCAGGGCTCCCTGCTGGTCGCCGCGGCGGCCCTATGCTGGAGCACCGGCGGATTGATCGCTCGCTTTATCACCGCCGATTCCTGGACCCAGGTCTGCTGGCGCGGCGGCTTCTCCGCGGCGGCACTTATGGTCTTCCTGCTATGGCGTGAGGGCCGCAATATCGGTGCCCTGATCCGCACGCAGGGCCTGCCCGGCCTTGGCGTCGCGCTTTGCTTCAGTACTGCCTCGATCTGCTTCATCATCGCCTTGCGCCACACCACCGTCGCGACCATTCTGGTGATCCAAAGCACGGCGCCGCTGATTGCCGGGATCATCGCCTGGCTCTGGATGCGCGAAACGATCTCCGTCGTGAAGGCGATGGCCATGCTGCTCGCCCTCGGCGGTGTAAGCGTGATGGTATCGCAGCACGACATGGCTGCAGATCCCTCCGGCCTGCTGCTCTCCGCCATCATTGCCTGCTCGCTTGCCGTCGCCACGGTCATCACACGGCGATTTCAGCATATCCGGATGACGCCGGCCTGCTGCCTCGCCGGTGTGATCATGGCGATCATCGGCGCGTTTCTCGGGGCGCCGCTGGAAACGGATGGTGCGAACTTTGCCCTGCTCTTCCTGTTCGGCGCCGGTCAGCTGGCGGTCGGCCTGATCTGCTTTTCCTTCGGTGCGCGGCTGATTCCAGCCAGTGAGGCCTCTCTGATCGGTCTGCTGGAATGTATTCTGGGTCCCGTCTGGGTGTTCCTGTTTCTCGGTGAAAATCCCGGAATTCATGCGGTCATCGGTGGCTTGATGGTGCTGAGCGCAGTGGCCTGGAACACGATCGCGGAATCACGCCGCGTCCAGCGGGCGGTGCCGAAACCAGTTAACTGAGGGCCAAAAGTTAAGATTCAGCCCAACCACTCGAACTTCCTATCCCGCTATGCTATGAAACCCACCCCAGGCCGGCCCGCCGAATTCCGGGCCGATCATGGGATAAAGCCAATGGAATGCCGGGGACAGATCGTCGATGAACAGCAACGCTGCTGAAAAAAGCTTGCGCGGTTTCTCGCTGCTGCGCTGCCTAAGCGATGAAGAAATCAAATCGGTCTCCAGCCGCTGTCGTTGGCGAACGTATAATCGTGGCGAAACCATCCTGGACAAGGACAGCACCAGCCGTGAAGTCTTCTTCATCCTGCATGGCGCCGTCGCCATCGTCAGTTTTTCCGGCGCCGGGCGCGAAATCACCCTGGCGACACGCAAGGCTGGCGATTTTTTCGGCGAGCTGGCGGCAATCGATGAAAAACCCCGGTCGGCCAGTGCAACTGCCGTGGAAAAGACCGATATCGCCATCATGGCACCGGATATTTTCACTGATCTGGTGCGTGACCGCGCCGATGTCGGCTTCATGCTGCTGCAGCGCCTGGCCGATGTCATCCGCACCAGCGGCCTGCGCATCATGGAGCTGTCGACATTGCAGGCCGCCCAGCGCGTCTACGCCGAATTGTTGCGCATGGCCCAACCGGATGTCGCCGTCCCCGGTCTCTGGGTCGTGCGGCCGCTGCCGCCGATGCATGAGATTGCCAGCCTCACCAGCACGACGCGCGAAACCGTCAATCGCGCGATCAGCCAGCTTTATCCCTCAGGCCTGCTCAAGCGGAAGGGACGCAACCTGTTCCTGATGGATCGCGCCAAGCTGGAAGAGATCGTCCAGAGCCTGCAGGCCCATTACAACGGCCGCAAATAGAGCCGCCATCTAACGCTTCCTCCTCATCATCGTTGTTTGTGCTGTTTGCGGGAGGGGCGGAATCCTACGCTAAGGTTCCGTCGGGATTCGGCCAAGACAGTAGTGCGGCACGCACGACCCGGCGGGCAGTCTCCCGTGAGACGCCGCCTTTCGCCTGGACGGCTAGGCCCTGGATGAGCGACATGATGAACGATGCAGCATCGTCGCTCGTCATGCCCGGCGGCAGCGGCGCCGTTGCCGACGTTTCTTCAAACCGGTCGCGTAGCCGCTGCCTGAAGACCTCGCGGCCGCGGACGAGTTTCCGCCTGATCGGCTCTGCCTCCGTGGAACCGGATAGCGCGGTGTTGAGTTCGAGGCAGCCCACGGGGTTCCGCCCGCCGCCATGCAGGTCGATTATGCCCTCCAGCAGCCGCTCGGCGATGCGGCGCGGCGTCGACTCCGCCAGCGCGTCATGCCGAAAATCCAGATAGTCACGCTGGTATCGTTCAACGGCGCGCCAGAAGAGTCCCTCCTTGCTACCGAAGGCCTTGTAGAGGCTTGATTTCGTCAGTCCCGTCGCCTCCAGCAGTTCGCTGAGCGCGGCGCTCTCATAGCCCTTCTCCCAAAAAACCCGAAGGGCCGCCTCTAAAACCTCGTCTTCATCAAATTCGCGCGGACGTGCCATTTTTCTTGCTTGAGTGCTGGCTCGTGAGTTCCTGTCATAAAAATGCTCGTAAGTTCCTGTCATAAATATAGACCGATCGGTACCGATTCCAACCGGGGATCTTGAATGATTGTGGACCAAATGGTATCTAATCCGTGCCGCGACGAATGCGGGCGATCGGCCTGCCGTAGCGGCAATGCCGTTGCGGCCGGGATTTGCAGGTAATCAGGAATGAATCGAGCGTGGCGTTCCGCCGGCGCAGGCTCAGTTTTTTTGCGTAATTATGGACCGAAAGGTCCGTAACAATGTCAGGCCACCTGCAAGAGACCCATCCCTACGGCAACCACCGAAAGCAGAGGAAAAACACTGCCATGCCCCACGGACTGACCATGACCAATGGCGTCATTGACTGTATTTTGAGCCGCAGCGCCGCCAAGTATTACGACCCTGCCGCCACCCTGAGCGACGACCAGATCCGCGAGTTGGTGCGCATCGGCACCACCGCGCCGACCTCCTTTCACCTGCAGAACTGGCGCTTCATCGCCGTGCGCACGCCTGAAGCCAAGGCTCGGCTGCGGCCGATCGCCTGGAATCAGCCCGCCATCACCGAAGCAGCCGTGACCTTCATCGTCTGCGGCCAGTTGGCCGATTCCAGCGTCATACCGGCGCGCCTGGCACCGCTGGTGGAAGCCGGCATCATGCCGGCGGCGATGGTGCCGGAATGGGAAAACCCCGCCCGCGATCTCTACATGGCGTATCCGCAGCGCCGGCGCGACGAGGCGGTCCGCACCGCCACCTTCGGCGCGGCGGCGATGATCTATGCGGCCCGCTCGTTCGGCCTGGGGTCGACGCCGATGATCGGTTTCGATGCCGATGCGGTGCACCACGAGTTCGGGCTGGCCGCGGACGAAGTGCCGGTCATGCTGCTGGCCGTGGGCCGGGAGCGTCCGGGCAACTGGCCGCAGAAGCCGCGCCGTCCGGTGGCCGAAGTCCTGGATCTCGTCTGATTATCGGTAAAACCAGTAGCTTGCGGAGATGACGATGCCAAGAACTACAGCTCTGACGCCGGAACAGGTGCCGGCCGAGTCAAAACCGACTCTCAATGCCTTCACCAAGAACATCGGGTTCACCCCGAATATGCTGGCGACCTTCGCCCAGAGCCCGATCGCCTTCAACGCCTGGGCCACCCTGCTCGGCAACCTGAGCAAGGCGCTGGATGTGAAGACGCGGGACAGCATCGGCCTTGCCGTTTCCGAAGTGAATGGCTGCGACTACTGCCTGACGGTTCACAGCTTTACCGCCGAACATATGGCCCAGCTGCCGGCCGATGAAATCATCCTCGCCCGGAAGGGTCATGCGACCGACGCGAAGCGGGACGCCGCCGTGCAGTTTGCGCGCAAGGTCATCGAGACCCGCGGCAAGGTCAGTGACGCCGATGTGAAAACCGTCCGCGAGGCCGGCTACACGGATGCGAATGTCATGGAGATCGTCGCGCTGGTGGCCATG
>SSEL01000005.1 GCA_008012315.1 Rhodospirillaceae bacterium | reverse complement strand
GGGCTGACCTGCACCGAGGAGACCTTCCCGATCAAGGCCGGGGCGCAGCGTGTGGCGGCGGAACTGGGGCTGATCCTGGTCGCCCCCGATACCAGCCCGCGCGGCACCGACATTCCCGGCCAGGCGGAGAGCTGGGATTTCGGGGTCGGGGCCGGCTTCTATCTCGATGCCACCCAAGCCCCCTGGGCCAAGTACTGGCGCATGGGCTCCTATGTGACCAAGGAGCTGCCCGCGCTGATCGGCGCCCATTTCCCGGCGGACCTGTCCCGCCAGGGGATCTTCGGCCATTCCATGGGCGGGCATGGGGCCTTGGTCTCGGCCCTGCGCCATCCCGGCCAGTACCGCTCGCTCTCGGCCCTGGCGCCGATCGCCGCCCCCAGCCAGTGCCCCTGGGGGCAGAAGGCCTTCGGCGGCTATCTCGGCCCCGACAAGGCGAGCTGGGCGGCCTATGACGCCACGGAACTGTTGAAAGCCACCGGGCCGTTCCCCGGCGAGATCCTGATCGACCAGGGGCTGGACGACAAGTTTCTGGCCGAGCAGCTGCACCCGCATCTCTTCGAGGCCGCCGCCAGCCAGGTCGGGCAGCAGCTCACCCTGCGCCGCCATCCGGGCTATGACCACGGCTACTTCTTCATCCAGTCCTTCATCGAGGACCATCTCAGGCATCACCATAAAATGCTGAGCGCCTGAGCGATCCGACACCCCTGCGGCCACCGGGCTTCATCCCAGAAGCCCGGTGCGTCCTTCCAAACCCGGCGACCTTTCATCAGCCCGGTGTTGCCGTTCGGGGGCTTGCTTTTATGCCGGTCATGCCCCATGAAATCAGGATGTCGAACACGCATAATTCAACCGAAAATCAACAGTTCCAACGCCTGAATTTCCGACTGGCGATTGGTTATGGCCTTGCCAATCTGGCTGTCCTGCTGGTGCTGCCCATCCTGGCGGCACAAAATGTCGGTGGCTTTGGCAGCCATTGGGCCTGGCTGGCATTGCCGGTCACGCTGAGCAGCAACGGCTTCTGGGCCTTGCTTCATGAAGCCATCCACAACCTCTTTGCATCGGACCGAAATCTCAATCGCCGGGCCGGGCGGTTCATGGCCATTCTCTTCGGCTCGTCCTATCGCATGTTGCGCTTCGGCCATCTCACGCATCATCGCTTCAACCGCCACCCGCTCGACCGCCCCGACTGCTTCGACCCCGCGCAGTCTTCTCCCGTCCTCGCGCGCTGCCGCTTCTTTGCAGAGACGCTCGGCGGTCTCTATCTCATCGAAATCCTGACGCCCCTGTTTTACTGGCTGCCGCGCCCGATCATTCTGCGCCTGCTGGACCGGGTCTATGCCGGAGAGGAACCGCGCCTCAAGCAGCTGCGGCAACTGGCGCATCAATCTTTGGGATCGCCCCGGGCGATCGCAGAAATCCGCCAGGATGCGGCAGCGGCACTTCTGCTCTACGCTTTGTCAGCCTGGCTCTGGGCCCCTCTGTGGCCGGTACTGGTCGGTTTCATTTTGATCCGCGGCTTCCTGATTTCATTTCTGGACAATGTCTATCACTTCAGGACGCCGGTGGACCGGCCGGACTTTGCCTACAACCTGCGGCTGGCCCAGCCGTTACAGGCATTGATTCTGAACATGAATTTCCACCGGACCCACCACCATCATATGCATCTCGCCTGGTGGCAGCTGCCTGACCACTTCCGTCGGAGCGGAGAGGTTTACGATGGTAATTATGCACTTGCCGCACTTGCACAATTGCGCGGTCCCGCCCCCATCGGGGTGTTGATTTCGAGCAAACCCACGCCTTAGCAATTCCGTCCAAGCCCGTCCTATATATTAAAAATCCCCTAATTTTGGCGAATCAGCCGCTTGCTTTTCGCAAAGATGGCCCGCATGCTGGTGGCGGCAATTCAGCATTGGACGCTCTTTCGCGAAGGGCTTTGATGGTGGAGCGCCGGTTATTCATCTTCTTGCAGAGTGAACAACATGACTGATCACAATCACGGTGGTGGTTCGGAGCTCAGGGGCCGAATCAAGTGGTTCAACACCGAAAAGGGATTTGGGTTCGTCTCACCGGCTGATGGTGCGCCGGATGTGTTCTTGCACATCTCCGCCCTCAAGGATGCCGGATTACAAGATGCACCCGAAGGGTCGACGATCCATTGTGAAGTCGGCCAGGGACGCAAGGGAATCCAGGTGCTGCGCGTCATCACCTTGGATACGAGCACGGCAACGCCACGCCAGCAGCAGCCGCGCAGACCGTTCCAGCCTCGCGGTGGCCACGGCGGGCATCACGACCGATAAAGCATAACCGTCGCGTCAGCGACGGGACAAAAGCCGCGGTGTCATCACCGCGGCTTTTGTTTTGCCTGCCCCTTTTGCTGCCTCTATTTTACCTGTGCGCTTGTTTTGCAATCGATGCGCTGATATTGCCAATCCACGCCGCTTATGCAGGATAAGGCGACGTATTGCGTAACGAGGATGATGAATGCCGATCGATCAGCGGGAATTTCGCGCCGCTCTGGGACATTTCGCGACCGGCATCACCGTTGTGACGGCGCTGGCCAAGAACGGCGAATTGCTGGGCATCACGGCAAACTCCTTCAACTCCGTTTCCCTTGAACCGCCGCTGGTTCTGTTCAGCTTGGACAGGCGCGCCTTGAGCCTCGTCGCTTTCGAGGAAGCCGGCGGTTTCGCGATCAATGTGCTGGATGACACCCAAAGCGACATGTCGCGCAATTTCGCGCGGGCCATGGGCGATAAATGGTCGAGCATCGATTTCGAGCAATGGGAAACCGGCAGTCCCATCCTCACCAATTGCCTGGCTAATTTCGATTGCCGGACCTACGCCATTCATGATGGCGGCGATCACCGGATTTTCATCGGTGAAGTCCTGCGCTTCTCAGCGCAAGCGGAAGGCAATCCCCTGCTCTATTTCCGCGGCGGTTATGCATCACTGAAATAAACGGAAGTCGGCAATAAGTAGGCCCCCGCCAATCCCGTCGCGTAAAAAACCATCGATTCAGCCCCTGAATGATCGAACCTTCTGGCGGGTAATCGGACGAATTTCACTGATACTTAACCTTTTTCGCCGATTTTTTTACACCATCCGAGCAGTGCACAAAAATGGCAATGACGGTCCGAATGGAAGTTTGGAACCAAGCCGAGGGGAGGATTTGCTTTGGATTCCGGTATGTTGGACACCTATGGTGTGGATCCGCGCCTAGAAGCGATGCTATCGATCAGCAGCCGCATGAATGGCTGTCTCTATCGATGCCGCAATGACAGCGCCTATACGATGCTGTTCATCTCAGATTCCGTTATGCCGATGACCGGCTACCCGGCCAGCGATTTCCTGAACAATCAGGTGCGTACCTTTACGTCGATCTGCCATCCCGACGATACCAGCAAGGTCGATGCTGCCGTTGGGCAGGCGCTGGAAACGCGCAGCCAATGGGATCTCGATTACCGTCTGGTCGGCCGTGACGGTCAGGATATCTGGATTCATGAAACCGGGGCCGGCGTCTTCGGCCCCAATGACGACCTGCAGTTCCTGGAAGGCGCCATCACCAATGTCACCGACCGGAAGCGCTTGGAAACCGAAGTCCAGGCCATGCTTGACCGGATCTCCGTCATCAGCAACTCCATCGTCAAAGATACGACGACGATCCTTGATGTCTTGCGTGCCCTGAAAATGCTGGCGCTGAACGCGCGCATCGAAGCTGCACGGGCCGGCGAGCAGGGACTGGGCTTTGCGGTGGTCGCACAGGAAATCAAATCGCTGGCGACCTTGACCGGTGAATCCGCCGAACGCATTACCGGGCTGATGAAAGAGCTGCATGTCGTGCTCAATCAGCAGCAGTCGCGCGGCCATTGATGCTGTAAACGAATGTCGATGCTCATGCGTCTATTGTGACGCGACTACGAATGCGGATAAGTGATGCCGGTGATCTCCAGATCGAGATCGCCGGCAGGTCGTTTCCAGGTCACGACATCGCCGACCGCCGCGTCGGTAAGCGCCAAAGCCAGCGGCGATACCCATGACAATCGCCCAATGGCAGGATCAGCCTCGTCCTCGCCGACAATCTCGAAACGCCGCTGTTGATCCGCGTCATCCAGCGTTTCGACCAGTGCGCCGAAAGCGACCTTGTCTTGTGGCTGTGTGGCCGGATCGATCGGAATGGCCCGCCGCAATCTTTCCCGCACATACCGAAGATCACGTTCGACGATTGCGCGCGCCTGACGGTCGACCAATTCGCCGTCTTTCACTGCGCCGCTATTCGGCATGCCCATCGCAGCAAGGCTTCCTTCCAATTCCGCCAATTGCCGCTGCAAAGCCGCAAGACCGCGTGGTGTCACGTAATTCGGATGCGGGCTCTGCTGGCGTTCCGGCACCTCGACTGACGGATCATCGGATTCCTTGACGAATGCGCGGCTCATATTCAAATCCTCTTAACGCTTCCCCATCCTTGCCAAATGACCGGCCTCAACGGCAGGCACCCTGCCGGGAAAGACGACGCTGCACCAGATGGGGGGTTATGCAGCGGCGGCACGGCCACGTGCCTGCGATTCATTGGACCGCAGCCCCATTATCCAGGTAAAACTGCCGCCAGGGAATGGCCGGCATCAGCCGGCCGAAAAGGTGCCTCTGGCTGATTTTCGGATAGGACAAATGCAGCAAAGCGATGTGGTTATTGTCGGCGGCGGCGTGATCGGCAGTTCAGCCGCTTATTTTCTGGCCAGCCAACCCGGCTTCCAGGGCTCGATTACCGTGATCGAAAAGGACCCGACCTATAACGAGGCGGCAACGCCGCGCTCCGCCGGCGGCATCCGGCAGCAATATTCCACGCCGGAAAATATCCTGATCTCCCAATTCGGCGCTGCCTTCATCAAGGCGGCGAGCGAGCACCTTGCCGTCGATGGCGAGGCACCGGACCTGCAATTCCACGAAAACGGCTATCTCTTCCTAGCCACCGAAGCCGGCAAGACGGTGCTCACCGCCAATCAGCAATTGCAGCGCCAGTTGGGCGCCGCCACCGAGCTGCTCGACCCGGCACAGCTGCAGCAGAAATTCCCCTGGCTGAACACCAGCGATCTTGCCGCCGGCTCCTTCGGTCCGGTCAACGAAGGCTGGCTCGATCCCTATAGCCTGCTGCAAGCCTTCCGCCGGAAGGCACGGTCGCTCGGCGTCACCTATCTCAAGGACGAAGTCGTCGGCCTCGATCGCAGCGGCCGGCAGGTCACGGGCGTAAGGCTGCAGTCGGGCTCGACCATCTCCTGCGGCACGGTGCTGACCTGCGCCGGCATCCAGGCAGCCCATATCGCCGGCCTTGCCGGCATCGACCTCCCCGTGCGGCCGCGCAAGCGCTATATCTATGTCTTCGATTGCCGGGACGAGATCGACCGCGTCCCGCTGACGATCGACCCCAATGGCGTCTGGTTCCGGCCGGAAGGCGCCAATTTCATCAGCGGCGTTTCACCGGCGGAAGACGACGATCCCGACAGCACCGATTTCGAACTCGACTATCGCCTGTACGAGGACCTGATCTGGCCGACCCTGGCCAATCGCGTCCCCGCCTTCGAAGCCATCAAACTGGTCCGCGCCTGGGCAGGCCACTACGATTACAACACGATGGACCAGAACGTCATCATCGGCCGCGCGCCGCAGATCGACAACATGATCATCGCCAGCGGCTTTTCCGGCCACGGCCTGCAGCAATCCCCTGCCATCGGCCGGGCCCTGAGCGAGCTGGTCGCCTTCGGCAGCTATCAGACCCTCGATCTTAGCCGCCTCGGCTATGACCGGCTGCTGAATGGCCAGTTGATCCAGGAGGCAAACGTCGTCTAGAGCATTTCCGAGCGACGTGGGCACCGCGTGAAGAAAATGCGAGATAAAACAGAGATAGAGC
Organism: Rhodospirillaceae bacterium; assembly: GCA_008012315.1. Taxonomy (GTDB): domain Bacteria; phylum Pseudomonadota; class Alphaproteobacteria; order Dongiales; family Dongiaceae; genus Dongia_B. The sequence goes on along the minus strand of SSEL01000005.1, from coordinate 80,768 downwards.
ATTTCCGCGATTCAAGGAAACGCTGAAATGTTCTAGGCTAGAGCTTCCCTTGCTTCACAGCCTTATCGGTCGGAGGAAAAGATCATGGCCAAGACCGCGCTGATTTCCATTATCTGCGCCGATCATGCCGGCTTGATCGCCGATGTCACCGGCCGCCTGTTCGATCTCGGCGTCAATCTCGCCGACACCACTTTCGCGGTTCTCGGCGGCGGCGCCGAGTTCACGCTGGTCGCGCGCTTGCCGGAAGGTATCTCGCTTGCCGATATCGAAGCGGATCTGAAGGACCTGTCGCTCCTGGCCGATGCCAAGCTGACGGTACAGCCGTTTCAATATCGGGAAAGTCATGACGAGAACGCACAGATTACCCATCGTGTGGAAATCGTCGGCGATGACAATCCCGGCCTGATCGCGCGGCTCAGCGAAGCTCTCCCGCAATTCGACACCAATATCGTTCGGCTGAATTCGGAAAGCGTTCCCTCAGCCAGCGGCGCCCGCTTCGTCCTGCGCATGGCACTTTCCGTGCCGCCGGACAAGGCTGCAAGCTGCATGGCGGCCATTGCCAATACGGCCGGCCAGTTGCAACTCAAATGCCACTGGCAGGAAGTGCGCTGACGAGTATCGTCCGCGCACGCACCGATTCGCGCTGGCTAGAGCCGGATCGATCCGGCTCTCATCAATAAGATAGAGGACGATCGCCCTCTAGTAGCCCTTCGGACACTGCAGGTTCTGCTGCGCCGCATTGACGTCGGCGGCGTAGCGCGGCCGGTTCACGCATTGGCCATTATATTGCGCGACCGTCGCGTTCAGCTGATTGACCAGATTGTTGTAAGCCGGGCGCAGTGAACTTTGTATCGAGTTACGGATGGCCTGCTGCTGCGCCAGCAAGTCTTCCAGGACCCGATGGCCGACCGCATCTCCCGGCGCCAGCGACGTCGCCTGCGACTTCACCTGTTGATCGATATTCGCCAGCTCCTGCTGGCGCTCGTTCAGCAGATCCTGGCGGATCGAAAGATCGCCCCGCATATTCGACATCTGCTGATCCATGCAAAGGCATTCCCGCAGTTCCGTCACACTCAAGGCGGAACCGGTTGCTGGCAACGTGGTCGTTGTCGGGGTCGTGGTTGCGGGAGCCGGGGCAGGCGCAGGTGTCGGCAGCGGGGGGACCGGCTGGGGCGCGGGTGCCGGTGCAGGCGTGGTCCCCGGGGTGGTCGGCGAGAGCGGTGTCGAGGTGATCGTCGATTGCGCGAGTTGCTGTGGGCCCGCCCAGGCAACCGAGCCGATCGCCTGCAAACCGATTGCCAGACACACCACCGCAGCAGCCGGCGTCACCGTTCGGGCAACCCGGTCCTTGCGATTAGCTGTCCACCGGCTGACCGCACGCCAACCGATCAAGGCCTGCCGTTTTTGCATCTCACGCCCTTTCCGCTCCGTGATTTCCGTCATGTCACACCCGGGTGAATTATGGCAAGCTTGCTGCCTCTTGAACAGCGGGACGCGATGACATGCATGTGATCGTCATGGGGGCCGGCTTGATGGGGGTAACCACGGCCTATTACCTTGCACGGGAAGGCCATCAGGTTACGGTGGTCGATCGGCGCGCCGATGTTGCCCAGGAAACAAGTTTCGCCAATGCCGGCCTGCTGACGCCCGGCCATGCATCGGCCTGGGCCAGTCCACGCGCGCCGATGATCCTGCTGCAATCGCTTTGGCGGAACGATACCTCGCTACGCTACCGCCTGAAGCTCGATCCACGCATGTGGATCTGGACATGGCAATTTCTCGCCAATTGCACCAGCGAACGCAATCGCCGGAACACGTTGATTAAGCTTCACCTCTGCCTGCATAGCCAGCAGGAAACGGATCGTGTCACGCGCGACACCGGCATCGCCTGGGATCGCACTTCCAAGGGCGCCCTTTACCTGCACCGCGACAAGAATCAGATGCAGGCCGCCCAGGCCAATTTCGCCATGATGCATGACGAAGGCATCAAGCTTCGCACGATCGGCATGGAAGAAGTCATTGCGCTGGAGCCGGCTTTGGCATCGAGCAAGGAGAAGCTGGTCGGCGCGATATATGTCGAAAGCGATGAAAGCGGCGACGCACGGAAATTCACCGAAGCTCTGGCCAATATCTGTCGCGGCCTCGGCGTCACCTTCCGCTTCAATGAACGGATCGACCGGATTGCCGGCGATGGCGATGGCGTTACCGGCGTTCATTCCCAACTTGGCGGGCTGAAAGGCGATGCCTATGTCCTCGCTTTCGGCAGCTACAGCCCGCAGCTCGTGCGGCCGCTTGGCCTCAAGCTGCCGGTCTATCCGGTCAAGGGCTATTCCGTCACCGTGCCGTTGCGCGATCCTGCGGCGGCGCCGACGATCGGCGGGGTCGATGAACAGAATCTGGTCGCCTTTTCACGGCTCGGCGACCGGCTGCGGCTGACCGGCACCGCCGATTTTTGCGGCTATGATACGGAATTCGAAGCACATCATTTCACGCATATGCTGAAGGTCGCCCGCGAGCTCTTTCCGCAAGGCGGCAGCTATGATCAGCCGGACTACTGGGCCTGCCTTCGCCCCATGACGCCGGACGGACCGCCGATCATCGGCCGGTCCGCAATTCATAATTTGTGGCTCAATACCGGACATGGACATATGGGATGGACCATGGCCTGCGGTTCCAGCCATATCCTGAGCGACCTCATGGCGAACCGGAAGCCGGCCATCGATCCCGCCGGTCTTCGACCGGACCGCTATTAGCCGTTTCAAAGCCTCATGGCGAACAAGCGGCCCCATTGCGGCAATGGATCGGCGATACCGGCAAGCCGCAGGCAATGCCAGGCCAAAGCATGATTGGATGACGTCACCGGCTTGCCCAATTCGCTTTCCAGACCCGCCGCAATCTCCGCCAGGCGCAGGCTGGTGCAAGAGACGAAAACCGCATCGACCTCCGGATGCCGTCCCAGTTCCAAAATCGCGGCGCGGAGCGAGTCCAGGCTGATCCGCGCGACTTCGTTGTCATTCTCATGATTGAACGAGCCGATGACAGGCACGGCAATGCCACGCGCTTCGATATGGGCGCGCAGCATCTGATTGACGGAATCGATATAGGGTGTCAGCAGGGCGATGCGCTTTGCCCGCAAGACCTTCAATCCGGCGATGGCGGCGGTGATCGGCGTGGAGCAGGCAATGCGCGGCCGCACCTCCCTGATGCGCGAAAAAACATTGTCTTCGCCGATCACCACGGCGCCCGAGGTGCAGGCATAGGCGACCACGTCGAGATCGATGCCGGGCAGGATCACGGCGGTGGCCGCGGAAATGCCCGTCTCCATTTCCTTCAACGATGCCGGATTGATCGAGATGGGGCTGGGAATACGGCTCTGATACAGCGCGACGCCGTCCAAGGTGAAAATGCGGCGAAATTCATATTCCAGTGTGTTGTCCGTCGCCAGCACGATGAGGCCGATTTTGGCGCGGTGAGCAATGCCCTGATCCAAGGTGAATGGAAGATGCGATCGGTTGAGCAGCAGCGTGTCTTCCGATGACATTTGACGCGCAAGTGACATTCCCCTCTCCCCGTTCCGGTGATACAGCCTCTCCGTGCGAAACCTCACGCAAGCTGCGAAAAGAGTCGCGACAATCCAGGCCTGTGGGTATGCTTCACATGGCAACGATTATAGCCCGCAGATGTTATATCGTCATGGAATTCGATTCATCGGCGTTATCGGGGAGTCTGCGGGTCGAATGGAAAAGGGATGGTTGAAATGCCGAAATTCATAAGGCAGAGACAGGGTTTAAGTGCACTGACCCTGGAAACGGCTGCTGCCGGGCTGGGCTTGGCCGTCTGGTCTGCCGCAGTCGCCATGGGCACCTTCGCCGGACTTGATCCTACCCGACCGGCCGATGCGCAAAGCCAGACGCAGGCCGCCCCGGCTACTCCTCTTGGCACCGGTAACTTGAGCGCCACGGCCTATCAGCCTATTCCCGCCGGAACCGCTTTCGATACGATCGTCCAAGATCCGACCGATTCAGCCAGGTCGACACTGGAAGGCGCGGCCGTGGACAGCGTCAATGCGGAACTGGTCAAGGCCGGCTACCGCGTCGATCAAAATGCATCCCTGGTGATGCTGGTCGGCACCGATCTCGTGCGCGGCACCTCGAAGGAAGCGACGATCGAGGAGTTCCGCGGTGACGGCGAGACTGGCTTCACCTATGAGCACAATGTTTTTTCCAGCACGAAACGCAGCCTGCTGAAAAAGCCGGCGCCCGATACGACGCCCAACACGTTTCGCATCAGCCTGTCGGTCTATGATCGCAAAACCGGTCTTTATCTATGGCGTGGCTCGATCGATCGCGGCACATCCGATCTCACTCCGGACAAGGCTGCCGACCGCATGATCCCGCCGCTGGTCGCCGCCATTGGCAAGTCCGTCAACAAACAAATCGCCATCGGCCACAACTGACATCGATCACGGCCTTGCCGCTCCCGCGCGTGGCGATCCAATCCAAGACAAGCTCATAACAGTCCGATCAATGATCGATCCCGCATCATCTGCATTGGCGCTGTCTCGTGTAGTGCCTCCGGCGGGATGCCAAGCGCAACCAATGCAGGTTGATGCTGCCTGATCGTTCCGAGTAAACTGCCTGCAGCATAGCTGTATACAGTGGATCAAGCGGGGAGACGTGAAGAATGGGTGCTAATCAAATTGGTGGCCACGCTGCCATCAGCATTCTTGAAACCTATGGTGTCGATACGGTTTTCGGTATCCCCGGCGTCCATACCCTGGATCTCTATCGCGGTATTGCCGACCGCAAGATGCGCCATATCGGCGTCCGCCATGAACAGGGCGCCGGCTTCATGGCGGACGGCTATGCCCGCGCCTCCGGCAAGCCGGGCGTGTGCTGCCTGATCACCGGCCCGGGCCTCCTGAACGCGGCGACACCGATCGGCCAGGCCTATTCGGATTCGGTGCCGGTCCTTGTGCTGTGCAGCGTCAATGCCAGCAAGGATCTCGGCAAGGGGCGCGGCCGGCTACATGAAATTTCCGATCAACGCGCCGCAATCGCCCCGATGACCGCCTTTGCCCGCACCATTTACGAGGCCGGGGAGCTGCCGCAGGCCGTCGCCGATGCCTATAAGGTGTTCGAAACCGGCCGGCCGCGCCCAGTGGTACTGGAGATGCCGCTCGACATGTTGTCGGCGCCGGCCGATCTCGGCCGCCCGCAGCGCCTGAAGGCCGAAGCGCCCAAGGCCAAGCCGGAAGATCTCGCGGCCGCGGCCAAGTTGATCGATGCCGCCAGGACGCCGCTGGTCATCGCCGGCGGCGGCACTGTCGATTGCGCCCCTGCCCTTCGCGCCTTCGTGGAGAAGAGCGGCGCCCTTTGCGTGACGACGACGGCCGGCAAAGGCGTCTTCCCAGATTCGCATCCCGCCTCGCTGGGTGCCAGCCTGTCGCTGCCGGCAACGCAGGACTACCTAGCCAAGGCCGATCTGGTCATCGCCATCGGCACCGAAATGTCGGAGACGGATTCCTGGAATGATTTCGTCACCTTCAACGGCAAACTGATCCGCATCGATCTCGACGCCTATACGCTGACCCGGGATTATGAACCGACGGTCGGCCTGCTGGCCGAGGCCGGCGCGACCCTACAGGCCCTGATGCCGATGATCGCCGCCAAGGCGCCGGTGGACCTGGACAAGGCGGCGGCCATCCGGACCAGGAACCGGTCGGGCCTGACGCCCTTGCAGCAGAAGCATGCCAAGGTACTGGACGCTATCCGGGCCGCCGTTCCGGCCGATGGCGTCATCAGCACCGACATGACCCAGATCGCCTATACGGCGAATACCTATTTCACCTGCGAGGAGCCGCGCACCTGGCTGCATCCCGTCGGGTTCGGCACCTTGGGCTATGCCATGCCGGCGGCGATCGGTGCCAAGATCGCCTGCCCCGACCGCGACGTCGTCGCCATCGCCGGTGATGCCGGCTTCCTGTTCACGGTGCAGGATCTCGGCACGGCGGTGGAGCAGAACCTGGCGCTGCCGATCATCGTCTGGAATAACGACCTGCTGGCGCAGATCCAGATGGACATGGTGCGGCTGGATATCGGTGAGATCGGGGTGCGGCCGCGCAACCCGAATTACCTGGCCCTGGCCGAGGCCTTCGGCTGCCGGGCCGTGCGCCCGGATAGCCTGTCCGGCCTGACCCAGGTAATCAAGGAAGCCTTCCGGGCCGATGGCCCCACCCTGATCGAGGTGCACGAAAACGCAGCTTATCTGGCCTGATTGGGGGAAGACAGGGAGAGGCGGCACTTCTTGCCGACCGCCGCTTCTCCTGAACCACGCAACGAGATACTTAAGTCAGATCATTGATTTAAAAATATTTTATCTGAAATATCCGCAGCCATAACCTTCCCTGCCAAACTGGCATGCCGATTGCTGTGTCTCAGATGGTACTTTAACCCGAGGAGACCGGACCATGGAATTAGCTTTGCTTGAGCAGATCGATCTGCCGAACCTGACCGACGAGGAACAGCGTTCCTTGTGCTTCAAGATGTTCAACACGTTCTGGCATCAGGCCAGCTCACAGGGCATCGCCTTCGACACCGTCGGCACGATGTCGATCTCGGCGACCTTGTTCGCCCTGATCGCCAAGCATGGCGCGGACACCACGGCGGAATTTCTGGACGATTTGGCGAAGAGCGTACGCAGCGGCGAATTCCAGCTGTCGCCGAAGCCGCATTGAGCCGCTGACGGTCCTGCCCTCAAACGACGACGAGCCGGATGCCGGCGTGACCCGCGTCACGTCCGCTGCCGGTTCGCGTCGGGCGGGCATCGACAGGCGGCAGCCGACGCGCTACTAGAACCGGACCGATTCAGTCGATCATCTGGTGGCCGTGTAATGCCGTTCCGTTTCGCTTTCCCCCGACAGCCTGCCCTTCTCCGGACCGGCCTTGTGTTGGCCGGCCTCCTGTTCCTTGCCGGCGGCCTCGCATCGCCGCACCCGGCCATCGCTGCGGATATGGTTGATGTCCGCAAGGCCATCGCGGAACAACGCCTGTTCGACGCCTTCGAAGACCTCCTGCCCCTGGCCAAGGAAGGCAATGCCGAGGCGCAATATGAATTGGCCGGCTTCTATCATTACGGCCGCGTCGGCGCCGCCGATTTCACCAAGGCCCGCATGTGGTATCAGCGGTCAGCCAACCAGGGCAATGTCGATGCGATGATCGGCCTCGCCGTGATGAACGGCTTCGGCCAGGGCGGCAAGATCGACCGGCGCGAAGCCGTCAAATGGCTGGTGATTGCCGGCAACCAGCAGATTCCGGCGGATGAGGCTGCCAAGGTCGCCGAAAAGCGTGACGAACTCGCCGCCGAGCTGAGCCCGGATGAGATGAACACCGTCCTCGCCGAAGCCCGCAGTTTCGTGCCGCGGCAGGAACACTGAACGGCCATCCGGCGATATTGACCCCTTCGGCTTCCGCCCCCTAGAGCCGGATCGTTTTGGACGGAATCGCTTTGCGATTTTGTCTAAAACGTGAATCCGCCTCTCATCCATAAGATAGAGGGCGATTCACGTCCTTGATGGAAGCATTCTGCTTCCGTCAAAGACGATCGCGCTCTAAGAATGCCGGGTCAATTCCTCCCAGCATGACGAGATCGAGAGAGATACATGATCAAGATCATCGAGAACCCGGCCGGCAAATCCAGCGATCAACTCGAAGACTGGGGTGCCGTCGGAAAGCCGATCGGCGAGGTCGTGTCGAAGCTCCGTGGCTTGACGGCGACCGATACCAAGGGCGACGAGCCCGATGTCGGCATCTGGGAATGCACGCCCGGCAAATGGCATCGGCAGATCACCAAGGCTGAATTCGCCCATTTCCTCTCTGGCCGCTGCACCTTCACCGCCGAAAGCGGCCAACGCATCGACATCAAGGCTGGGGATTCGCTTTATTTCCCCGCCAACAGCATGGGCGTCTGGGAGATCCAGGAAACCGTCCGCAAGGTCTATCTCATCATCGATTGATCCGATGGTGGCGCGCCCGGATATCGCGATCCGGGCGCGGCTATCCAATCAGTTCCGCGCCTCGACACCGCACCATTGCGCCATGAACAGCGCGATGGCGCAGGTCACGTCCCGCATCGAGCGCATCGAGACGCGCTCGTCGAAGCCGTGAATATCGATCGCCTTCGGCCCATAGACCAGCGCCGGGATGCCGGCATAAAGACCGAAGAAGCGCGCATCGGTCGTCGCAGTCAAAGACACATCCGCCGGGTCTTCACCGGTGACCGAGCGATGGCTGCGGCGCAAGGTCGTCTGCGCCGCCTCCCCGCCCGTCACGATATAGGGCTCAGCCTGGAAGCCGTGATAGACCACCTGGGGCGGATTATTGGCAAGGAAGGGATGGCTTCCCGCCGCCTGCCGCACGGTGTCTTCAATGTCACGCCGCACCTGTTCCAGCTTCATGCCGGGATAGAACGAGATCCGCATATCGAAGGTGCACCAGGCCGGTACGCTGGACGTCCAATCGCCGCCTTCGATCTTGCTGACGACGAAATTGATCGGATGCGGGTGATCGGCCCAGTTCTGATGCCGGGCCGCATTCCACTTCGCTTCCAGTTCGTGCAAGGCGGCGATGATCGGGAAGCTCGCCTCGATGGCATTGGAGCCGGTTCCCGCCCAGCCGACATGGGCCGGACGGCCCTGCAGCTTGACCTGGAACCACATGACACCGAGCTGGCCGGCGACGAGGCACATATCGGAGGGTTCCGGAATGATCGCCGCATCGGCGCGATAGCCGCGCGCCAGGCAGGCCAGGGCGCCATTGCCGGTGCATTCCTCTTCCGTCACCGACTGGAAATAGCAATTGGCGGCAGGCTGCAGCCCCAGGCGACCCAAGGCATCGAAGGCCGACAAGGCACAGACCAGGCCAGCCTTCATATCGCCGCCGCCGCGGCCATAGAGCCAGTCGCCGTCGCGCCAGGGATGGAAAGGCGGCTTGGTCCAAAGATCGAGCGGGCCGGTCGGCACCACATCCATATGGCCGTTCAGGATCAGCGACCGTCCCGTCGCCGCGCGGGGGCGATGCGTCGCCACCACATTGAAGGCATTGTCATAGGACACCGCAACCGGCGAGAAGCCCGGCAGATGCTGGATATCGGCAAGATCGATTTTCCAGTGATCGACCGACAGGCCGCGCGACCGGTAGGTCTCGGCCATGAAGTCCTGCGCGGTCGCTTCCTGCCCACGCAGCGAGGGAAAACTGATGACCTTCTCGGTCAACTGGCATTGTTCTTCGAAGCCCGTATCGACCGCATCGATGATCTGCTTGATCAAAGCGGGGTCGAGTTCTGCCGGAACCGTCTGCGTCATTTTTCTCCCCTGACTGAATGCCGATATCGGCCAAAGACGGCCCAAGCTCACCAAGGAATGCTGGAACCGTCGTGATTGAAGAACTGTCCGCTATCGACCGGCTTCAGGCCGGCGATGACGCGCCGGATGCCGGCGACGCTTTCCTGCGGCTGCAAGGGCGCCTGCCTGCCGCCCATATCGGTCTGCACCCAGCCGGGATGAATCACCGCCAGGATCAACCGGCCGCGCAGATCCGCCGCCGCATTGACCATCGCCATGTTCAGTGCCGCCTTGGAGCTGCGATAGGCGTAATAGCTGCCGCTGGGCTTCTCTCCCATGGAGCCCATGCGGGTGCTGATGGAGACCGCCTTCTTCTGGGTGCCAGCAGTGAGATTGTCGAGCAGCGCTTCCACCAGATGTAGCGGCGCGATGCAATTGACATGAAAGACGCGCAGCCAGGTTTCGGTATTCGTCGACCCGAAGGCGTCGCCTTTATCGGTGATGCCGGCATTGTTCAGCAGCACGTCGATCGGCTTCCCTGCCAATTGCCCGGCCAGCCGCTTGATGTCGGCATCACTGGTGACGTCAAGCGGCTGAATCTCGACCGCGCCTTGCACCTGTTTCAATTCGCTCGCCGCATCAGGATTGCGGCAACAGGCAATCACCTGCCAGCCATCGGCCGCATATTGCCAGACAAGCTCCAGTCCGATGCCGCGATTGGTTCCGGTGATCAGAATGGTGGGCATTGATCGACTCGTTTGTTTAGCCGCGTGGCTGCGGCTTGCTGCGGTCCGCCGCCTCGGCGACGGCGATGGCGCTGACATTGACGATGCCGCGAACGGTGATCGAGGCATCGAGAATATGCACCGTCTTCGCCGCTCCTAACAGCACAGGTCCGATCGAGGTTCCCTCGCCCAGATAGCGCAACAGATTGAGGGTGATGTTTGCCGCATCGAGATTCGGCATGATCAGCAAATTCGCCCGGCCCTTGAGGCGGGAATTGGGGAACATCCGGTCACGCAGCATCTCGCTGACGGCAGAATCCCCGCGCATTTCACCTTCGACCTCAAGCTCGGGATCCTGTTGCAGGACGAGGCCCAAGGCACGGCGCATTTTGCGCGCGGCATCGGAATGCGAGGTCCCGAAATTGGAATGCGACAGAAGCGCAGCCTTCGGTGACAGACCGAAGCGGCGCACCATCTCCGCCGACAGCAAGGTGGTTTCGGCGATGTCCTCGGCGGTCGGATCCGGCGTCACTTCGGTATCGGCGATGAAGAAACCGCCGCTCTGCATGACCAGCGCGGTCATTGTCGCATAATTGCGGACGCCCGAGGCGCGGCCGATGATGTCGTTGACATGTTCGAGATGACGATGGAAGCGTCCCACCGCACCGCAGATCAGCGCATCCGCCTCACCGCGCTTGACCATCAGCGAGCCGATCACCGTATTGCGCGTCCGCACGATGGTGCGGGCATCGTCCGGCGTGACCCCTTTGCGCTCGGTCAGGCAATGATAGAGCGTCCAGTAATCATGATAGCGCGGATCGTTTTCCGGATCGCATAGCTCGACATCCGTGCCAAGGCGCAGCCGCAGGCCGAGCTTCTCGATTCGCTTCTCGACCACCGCGCGGCGGCCGATCAGGATCGGCTTTGCCAGGTGCTCATCGAGCACTGTCTGCACCGCGCGCAGCACGCGCTCGTCTTCACCTTCGGCATAGGCGACGCGGCAAGGCTCGCGGCGCGCACGCTCGAAGATCGGCTTCATCAGGAGGCTCGAGCGGAAGACGAATTGCGACAGTTTCTCGCGATATTCTTCCCAATTGATGATCGGCCGCGTGGCCACGCCGCTTTCCATTGCCGCCTTGGCGACGGCCGGCGCGATCTCGACGATCAGGCGGGGATCGAACGGCTTCGGGATGAGGTATTCGGGGCCGAATTGCAGTTCCTGATCAGCATAGGCCGTGGCGACGATATCGGAGCTTTCCGCCCGCGCCAGATTGGCGATCGCCTTGACGCAGGCAACCTTCATCTCTTCGTTGATCGCCGTCGCGCCGACATCGAGCGCGCCACGGAAAATGAAGGGGAAGCAAAGGACGTTATTGACCTGATTGGGATAGTCGGAGCGCCCCGTGGCGATCACCGCATCCGGCCGCACCGCCTTGACTTCATCGGGCAGGATTTCCGGTGTCGGATTGGCCAGAGCGAAGACGATCGGCTTTGGCCCCATGCTGGCGACCATTTCCGGCGTCAGCACGCGCGGCGCCGAAAGCCCCAGGAAGATATCGGCCCCCTTGATGGCATCGCCGAGCGTGCGCGCATTGGTCTTCTTGGCATAGCGCGCCTTGCGTGGATCCATCAGCTCCTTGCGGCCTTCATAGACCACGCCGGCGATATCGGTGACGACGATGTTCTCGATCGGCAGGCCCATCGCGACCAGCAGGTCGAGGCAGGCCAGCGCGGCCGCGCCGGCGCCCGAGGCGACCAGCTTCACATCGCGCAATTCCTTGCCGACCACGGCAAGGCCGTTCACCATGGCGGCAGCGACGATGATAGCGGTGCCATGCTGGTCGTCATGCATCACCGGAATTTTCATCCGCTCCTTCAGCTTCTTCTCGATTTCGAAGCATTCGGGCGCCTTGATGTCTTCCAGATTGATGCCGCCGAAACTGGGTTCCAGCGCAGCGACGATTTCCACGAATTTGTCGGGATCTGTTTCATTCACCTCGATATCGAAGACATCGATATCGGCGAATTTCTTGAACAGGACCGCCTTGCCTTCCATCACCGGCTTGGCCGCCAGGGGGCCGATCGCGCCGAGGCCCAGCACCGCCGTCCCGTTGGTCACCACGGCGACCAGGTTGCTCCGGCTGGTCATGTCGGCGGCAGCGCCAGGATCGGCGACAATCGCCTCGCAGGCAGCCGCCACGCCCGGCGAATAGGCCAGCGCCAGGTCGCGCTGGTTGGCGAGGGGTTTCGTCGCCATGATCGCCAATTTGCCCGGTTTTGGGTGCCGGTGATATTCCAGCGCCGAAGCCCTTAGGCTGTCATCCGCCATTCTTTCCCCCTAACGTCGAGAAATCGTCCAAATCCGGCACGGATTATAGCCAGCCCAAGCGCCAGCGCTAGGGGTGCGACAGGAAATCTGTCTATTTTTTCAGAAAGTTACCGCTATCTGCGAGGCCTTGCCCGGAAGTCACCGGGATATATGATCCGTGACGGGCGGCTGGTCCGTGAATTGACTGATCTGATGGTGCGGTCGAGAAGACTCGAACTTCCACGGGTTGCCCCACAGCGACCTCAACGCTGCGCGTCTACCAATTCCGCCACGACCGCATCCTGGCATCAGATCGAACCCCGGTCGGCAAGAAGCACTTGCCAGGGCTCGGCCGGGGGAATAGCAAATCGCCACAGCATGATCAAGGACGAAAGCGGTCCGACGTGACAGGAAGCGAATTAAAGGCGCCGGTAAGCCCGGCAAGGCTGCGGCAAGTCGATTGGCGGATTTCCGACGAATTGGTGCCCTATCCCACTGCGATTGCCGAAATGGAGGCCCGGGTGGCTGCCATCGGCGCCGGCGAGGCCAACGAACTGGTCTGGCTGCTGGAACATCCGCCCCTTTATACCGCCGGAACGAGCGCCCGCGGCGCCGACCTGCTGGTTGCCGACCGGTTCCCGGTCTATCCCACCGGCCGCGGCGGCCAATACACCTATCACGGGCCCGGCCAGCGCGTGGCCTATGTCATGCTGGATCTCCGGCAGCGCGGCCAGGACCTGCGGCGCTATGTCCACGACCTCGAAGAATGGGTCATTCGCAGCCTGGAACGCTTCAACATCCGGGGCGAGCGGCGCGACGGCCGGGTCGGCATCTGGGTGGCAGAGGGCAAGCGCGAGGACAAGATCGCCGCCATCGGGGTGCGCGTCCGGCGCTGGGTCACCTATCACGGCATCGCCATCAATGTGGAACCGGATCTCAGCCATTTCTCGGGCATCGTCCCCTGCGGCATCCGGGAAACCGCAACCGATCCGCTCGGCGTCACATCCTTCGCCAAGCTCGGCCAAATCGTTTCGCTACCGGAAGTCGATATGGTGCTGAAGGAAACCTTTAACGAGGTGTTCGGCTAAACCGCCGGACAAGAGCTTGGATGGTCGTGGATAAGGCGCATTGGTCGAAAGTCGCGCAGCAATGGATCACCTGGGCCCGCTCGCCCGCGCATGATGCCTTCTGGGCCTATCGCGAGGCGCTGGTCGACTATATCGGTCCGGGCAGCGGAAGCGCGATCGAGATCGGCTGCGGCGAAGGCCGCGTCAGCCGCGTTCTCAAACAGCTCGGCTATCGCGTTACCGCCACCGATCCCGTGGCCACGATGGTCGACGCGGCACGGGAAGCGGAGTCCGCAGATGACTATGCGATCTGCGGCGCCGATTCGCTGCCGGTCGAGGCCGGAAAATTCGATTTCGTGATGGCGTATAACGTGCTGATGGATATCGACGACATGCAGGCGGCGTTGCGCGAAATCCGGCGCGTCATGAAGGCCGATGGCACGTTATTCGTCTCGCTTGTGCATCCATTCAGGGACCGAGGCCGGTTCGACGGCCCGCAACCCGATGCGGTCTTCGTGATGAAAGACAGTTATTACGGCCGCAAGCGGTTCGATGGCGAAGAAGCGTCGAACGGGTTGCGCATGCATTTCGCCGGCTGGTCCCAGCCACTGCAAAACTACATGGCGGCCTTTGAACAAGAAAAGCTGGCGATCGTCTCCCTGCGGGAACCCATCCCAAGCCCGGCCCATGCGGAACGGCTTGCGCAATCGGCCCGCATGCCGCTTTTCCTTTGGCTCAAACTGCGCTTATTGCCGTAGCGCGACGTCAGGCATCCGGTAATTGGCGAAAGCCGTCGCCGACAATACCCTGCGCCGCTTCCCGGGCGACGCCCTCGACACGGGCATGTTCGGGGCCGCGATGGCAGGCGGCGATCATGTCGTCGACCTTGCCATCCGGGCCGACGAACAATGCTTCGACACTGCCGTCCTGCCGATTGCGCACCCATCCCTCGAGGCCGCGCGCCTCTGCCTGTTCCACGGTCCAGGCGCGATACCAGACACCCTGGACGCGTCCGGTGATCCGCACGCGTTCGGCTTTATGACCCGCAGGCAAGGGTGAGGTCGATTGGTCGCTCATCAGGCAAACTCCATGATGATCTGGTCGACGGCGAGGCTGTCGCCCGGCTTGGCGTGAAGATTAGCCACCTTGCCATCGCGCTCGGCACGCAGCAGGTTCTCCATCTTCATGGCCTCGACAACGGCCAGTTCCTGCCCCGCCTTCACATCCTGGCCCGGCTGCACCGCCAGCGAAACCAGCAAGCCGGGCATCGGTGAGAGCAGATATTTCGACATATCCGGCGGCGTCTTTTCCAGCATGTATTCTGCCAGCTCGGCCGCGCGCGGCAACAGCACCAGAACCTTGAGCATGGCACCCGCATAGGACATGCGATAGCCGATGCCGTCGCGTTCCACCTGCACGGTGATCCCACGGCCATCGATGCGGCCATGGAAGAGGTTCTCATCAAGCCGCCAGGCACTGACGATTTCGCAGCTGCGCTTGCCGTCGATCACGGCGTGACCGGAAGCGGTCTCGACGATGCTGACCTGGCGCGTTTCCTTGCCGACCTTGATCGTCCAATGACCATTGGCCACCGAGCCGCGGCTGCGGAAATGCGGCTTGCCGCCGACCGCACGTCGGGCAAAGCCCTGATGGATGATCGCCGCCACAGCAACGAGATCCGACATCTCGCTCTCGCTCAAAGCAACACCATGGAAGCCGTCGGGAAATTCCTCGGCGATGAAGCCGGTCGTCAGGCGGCCGGCCTGGAAGCGCGGATGCGCCATCAAGGCCGAAAGGAAGCCGACATTATGGCCGAGACCGCGGATATAGAAGGAATCCAGCGCCTCGCGCATGGCGCTGATCGCCGCGCTGCGATCCTCACCATAGGTCACCAGCTTGGCGATCATCGGATCATAGAACATGCTGATCTCGGCACCCTCATAGACGCCGCTATCCACCCGCACCACCGGTCCGGTCGAAGGCTCGCGATAGCGCACCAGACGGCCGGTCGAGGGCAGGAAATTGCGCAGCGGATCCTCGGCATAGACCCGGGATTCGATCGCCCAGCCCTTCAGCTTCACATCCGATTGCTTCAGCAGCAGCTTCTCGCCGGCAGCGACCCGGATCATCTGCTCGACGAGATCCAAACCCGTCACCATTTCGGTGACCGGATGCTCGACCTGCAGGCGCGTATTCATCTCCAGGAAATAGAAATTGCGCTTGCCGTCGACGATGAATTCCACCGTGCCGGCCGATTTGTATTTGACCGCCTTGGCCAAAGCGACCGCCTGTTCGCCCATCGCGGCGCGCGTCTTTTCGTCAAGAAACGGGCTCGGCGCTTCTTCAATCACTTTCTGATGGCGGCGCTGAATCGAGCATTCGCGCTCGCCGAGATAAAGGCAGTTGCCGTGGCCGTCGGCGAGGATCTGGATTTCGATATGGCGCGGCTCCTGGACGAATTTTTCCACGAAGACGCGGTCATCGGCAAAGCTCGATTTCGCTTCGTTGGTGGCGGAGCGGAAACCGTCGCGCGCTTCCTGGTCGTTATGTGCGATGCGCATACCCTTGCCGCCGCCGCCGGCCGAGGCCTTGATCATCACCGGATAGCCGATTTCCTTGGCGATCTTCGCCGCCTCCTCGGCATCCTTGATGACGCCGAGATAGCCCGGCACCGTGCTGACGCCGGCTTCCTTCGCCAGCTTCTTGGACTCGATCTTGTCGCCCATCGCATAGATCGCGTGGGGATCGGGACCGATGAAAACGATGCCGGCGCGCTTCAAGGCATCGGCGAATTTCATGTTCTCCGACAGGAAGCCATAGCCAGGATGCACCGCTTCCGCGCCGGTCTTGACGCAGGCGTCGACGATGCGGTCGATCTGCAGATAGCTCTGCGCCGCCGGTGCCGGGCCGATATGCACCGCCTCATCGGCCTCGCGTACATGCAAGGCGTCGGCATCGGCATCGGAATAGACCGCGACCGTCTTGATACCCATGGCGCGCGCCGTCCGAATGACCCGGCACGCAATCTCCCCGCGATTGGCAATCAGAATCTTTTTGAACATGTTCCGCGCTTCCCTCGGCAATCCCTTTATGTCCTGTCCCCGGCCCGCCGTTACAGCGGGATGTTGTCGTGCTTCTTCCAGGGATTGCTCAATTGCTTGTCCCGCAGCATGGCCAGCGACCGGCAGATCCGCTTGCGGGTCGAATGCGGCATGATCACATCGTCGATAAAGCCGCGCGCACCGGCGACAAATGGATTGGCGAATTTCTCGCGGTATTCCTCCGTACGGGCGGCGATCTTGTCCTTATCGCCGATATCGGAACGGAAGATGATTTCCACCGCCCCCTTCGGCCCCATCACGGCGATCTCAGCCGAGGGCCACGCGAAATTGACGTCGCCGCGCAGATGCTTGGAGCTCATGACGTCATAGGCGCCGCCATAAGCCTTGCGGGTGATGACGGTGATCTTTGGCACCGTCGCTTCGCCATAGGCAAAGAGCAGCTTGGCGCCGTGCTTGATGATACCGCCATATTCCTGCGCCGTGCCCGGCAGGAAGCCTGGCACGTCGACGAAGGTGATGATGGGGATACTGAAGCAATCGCAGAAGCGCACGAACCGCGCGGCCTTACGGCTGCTGTCGATATCCAAACAGCCGGCCAGAACCATCGGCTGATTGGCGACAATGCCGACCGTCTCGCCACCGAAGCGCGCGAAGCCGGTCAGGATGTTCTTGGCGAATTCCGGCTGGATCTCGAAGAAATCACTCTCATCCGCCACCTTGCGGATCAGCTCATGCATGTCATAGGGCTTGTTCGGATTGGCCGGGATCAGTGTATCGAGCGAGGGTTCGTCACGATCGATCGGATCCGGCGTCTCGCGCAACGGCGCCTTTTCCCGATTGGAGGCCGGCAGAAAATCGATGAAGCGGCGGAGTTGCAGCAACGCTTCCACATCGTTCTCGAAAGCGAGATCGGCCACGCCGGATTTCTGGCTGTGGGTCAGCGCCCCGCCCAATTGCTCGAAGGTGACCGTTTCATGGGTCACCGTCTTCACCACATCCGGGCCGGTGACGAACATGTAGGAGGAATCCTTCACCATGAAGATGAAGTCGGTCATGGCCGGCGAATAGACCGCGCCACCGGCGCAGGGTCCCATCACCAGGGAGATCTGCGGGACGACGCCGGAGGCCATGATGTTGCGCTGGAACACCTCGGCATAACCGGCGAGCGAGGCAACACCTTCCTGGATACGGGCGCCGCCGGAATCGTTGAGGCCGATCACCGGTGCGCCGACCCGCATGGCCTGGTCCATCACCTTGCAGATCTTTTCGGCATGAGCTTCCGAGAGCGAGCCGCCGAAGACGGTGAAATCCTGGCTGAAGACGAAGATCAGGCGGCCATTGACCGTGCCATAGCCGGTCACCACGCCATCGCCCGGCACCTTGTTCGCGCTCATGCCGAAATCGGCACAGCGATGCTCGACGAACATATCCCATTCTTCGAAGGAATCCGGGTCGAGCAGCAATTCGATGCGTTCCCGCGCCGTGAGGCGGCCCTTGGCATGCTGGGCATCGACACGCTTCTGGCCACCACCTGCCCGGGCAGCATCCCGCATGTCTTCCAGACGCTTCAGAATGTCCTGCATGTCATCCCTACTCCCCGCTTCATCGAATCCCATCGGCCAGCCGCCGATCTGTCATATTGCAGTCGCGAGATGCTGCAATAGCACGAAGGCTCATGCCAGAGAAGACACAGAAAAATGTAGATAAATCAGACGGCTAAACTGATCTCATTCACGCCGTTCGGACTTGTCCAATAACGTCACGAATCGTGCGGCATCGGCAATCTCCCGGGCCTGTCCCTGGCGTCTCGCCGCCGCCTCGGCATCCTCGCCCCATCTTTCGGCCTGGTAGAGCTCATCGAGCTGTGCCGCAGCAACCGCCGCTTCCGGCGTCAGCCGGCCCTCCAGCAGCGCCAAGGCGATGACCAGGGAACCCGCCGTCGCGGTGATATTGGCCAGCGCCGTCAGCCGCCAGGGATCGAGCTGATCGACGATCCGGGCGAAGATCGCCAAGCTCTGGGCCGATTGTTCGATCGCCATGATGCCGGTCGTGATGCGCAGGCTGATATCGAAACGGTGGCTCGCCCAGTCGAGCAAAGCCTGCCAATGTTCCGCCTGGCGGCGTACCAGTTCCGCCGGTGCTTCGGCGCGATAGCAGATCAGATCGCTGGCGGCATAGGCCGTGATATCGGCGACGATCTGCGCCCGATTGGGGATCACCTGATCGACCGCCGTGCTGGCCAGTTGCATCATCGGCATCGAATGCGGCTGAATGCGTTCCGTCTGCCCGTCCCATTCCGCCTGGATCGCCTGGGCCAAGGCTTCGCTGGGAAGAACCAGCGGCGTTTTCACCGGTGAGCGCAGCAGCTTGCCGTCCAAGGCGATCTGCCATCCGTCATCGCCGCGCCGGACTGTGACTTCGCGATAAAAGCGACGTGGTGCTTCCGATATCAAAATAAACTTCCCTAATTGCCGAACAGGCTGTTGAGGCCGTTGCCGAGTTCCTTGGTGACGCTGCCGGCGCCTTTGCTGATACCCTGGATCGCCTGTTTCGCGCCGCTCCCGACCGTATCCGTCCCTTGCTTGATCTTGTCACCCACGGAACTTCGCTTACCGGCATCGCCGGTCAGCGAGGCGCAGGGATTATCGCCCAGCGATTTTTCCTTACCCAGGCCGGTCAAAGCTGAGAGCGCGCCCAAGGACACGTAATTCGCCGTGCCGGCAACGAAATCCGATGCATTGCCGATCGCACCGACAGGATCCGGAGTCACGACCGGATGGCGCAAGTCGCCGGACACGAATACCGGCACCGCCAGGGCCGCAAGGCTGACTTCCTTCGATTTCGAATCCAGCCGCATATGCAGGCTTTCGCGTCCGAGATCGATACTGCCGGCGCCGACGACCGCAGCACCCGGCGTATCCAGGACGACGCCCTGCGTATGCGCGACGCCGCCATCGATATCGAAGGCGCCCGCGACGCAACTGACCCGTGCGGCATCGGCGGTCCCGCCATGCATCAGGAGCTTCGTCGCATCGGCGAGCAGGAGACGAGCGAAACTGTTACGCAATGTGCCGCTGCCGGCGGAAAAGCTCGCGCTACCGGAAAGGCCCGACATCAGGTCATGCTCGGAAGTTGCCGGCCCCTTGACGGCAAGGTCGAGATCGAGATCACCTGCCGATAACACATCCGACAGGCCTGTTGCGGTCAGCAAGGGCGCCGAATTGATCCGCTGCCCCGTCACCTTCATCTCCAGTGACGGCGGATCGATATCGGCATGAAGGACCCCGGTGGCATTGATGGTGCCATTTCCCATCGCCGCCTGAAGCGATTGCAGGGACAGCACGCCTTTTCGGAGCGAGAGGCTCAACTGCCCCTCCTTCAGGACCGGACCACCGCGCAGCAATTCACCTACGGTCAGGGTCACATCGGCATCGACGCTTCGCATCCAGCCGGTCGGCCATGCTGTCTTGTCAAAGATCGCTCCGGTGCCGGCCGACGGATTTTTTTTTGATGCCGGCACGAAGCCGAAATCGGCCAGATCGATGCGGTCCGCCGTCAACTGCAATCGCACAAACGGCGGCGTCTGCTTCGCCGCAATCACCGCCATCCCGTTCATCGTGCTGCCGCCAACTGCCAATTGCAGATGATCCAGATGGTAGCCGTCCTCGGGGTCGGTCAGATGGGTCGTCAGCTTGAAGGGCTGGGTCTGCGGCAGGAACAGGCCGAACAGCGCATTGAGCTTCGACGCATCATTGCCGGCAAGTTGCAGATCGATGTCCCAGCCGGTGAGATTCATCGCGTTCTGTACGGCGCCGACGGCCTGGATGCCGGTCTCGGCCACGGCTCCCCGGATATTGACCGGCGAAGGTCCGGCGGCAAGTTGGCTCAGGGTTCCCAACGTTCCCTTCAGATCAATGACGGCCTTATCGACCGTCCCGTCCAGGCTCCAACTGACCGGGCCGCCATCTGTCGCGGTCCTGGCGCTGAACTTGGAGACCAGCATATTGACGTCTTCGCCACGGGCGGGGTCGCGGTAACGCAGCTTGAAATTTTCGATCGAGAGCTTGTCGATATCGGGCAGCGGGGTCGCCGCCTCGCCATTGCTGGCGGCACCGTCGAAGGCCCAGTTGCCAATACCGTCCTTGTTCCGTTCCAGGATGATCTGGCCGCCCGACAAGGTGACATCGCGCAGCCGGATCTGCTCGAACAGCAGCGGCAGCAACTCGATCCCCGCATCGATCTGATCCAGGGCAACCATTTGCGGCTGATCGCTCCAAGGCGCGTTTCGCAGAATGATCTGTTTGGCTGTCAGATGCGGCCGCAGGCCGATCGAGATGCTGACATCGCCGGCGATGACCAGATCGCGTCCCAGCGCCACCTTGACCTGCTGCGCGACAAAATCCTTATAGGCGTTGAAATCCACCGACTTCAACGCCGTCGCGGCGATCGCTATGAGGCCGACCAGGACCAGGGCCAAGCCGGTCAGGAATGTCTTCAAACGCATCGACGAGATCACTTCAAAAAACGTCCGGCGATTCTAGCGGCCGAAGCAGCACCCTACAATCATTCCGGCGTTTTCGGAGATAAATGAACGAGACGCTCTTTCGTTCCGGCGATTATACGGCCGAAAGGCGCGACAACCAGCCGGTCAATTGCGACGGGTGGTCGATCACCGCCTGCGCGCCGGCCTGCCATAAGTCTTCCGCCTGGTGATATCCCCAGGCGACACCGACCGCTGTCGCCCCAGCCGCCCGTGCCATCTCCATGTCGAAGCTGGTATCGCCGATCATCACCGCCTGGTGCGGCTGCATCCCGGTCTCGTCGATGGCCTTCAGCATCATCTCGGGATCCGGCTTGCCGCGGCACCGGTCAGCGGTTTGCAGCGTGTGAAACCGGTCGGCCAATTGCTGCTTCTGCAAGGTGTAGTCGAGTGCCGCGCGACCTTTACCCGTGGCGATCCCCAGGAACAGCTCGGGATGGTGCAAGCCGTGAACCAGGTCGCGGATGCCTGGATAAAGCGGCTCTTCAAGCCGTTGCTCGGCCTGCAGTTGCGCCTTCAGCGCCAGGAAAGCCTCGCCCAGGCGCTGATGCACGGCCGCATCTTCGTCCGGCGCCATGCGGGCGATCGCCGCCTCGACCGACAAGCCGACCTGGCGCCGGATAAGATCGGCGGATGGCGGCTGCATGTCGATGCTCCGCCAGACCCGCTCAACGGCAGCGATGATATTGTGCTGGCTATCCACCAGCGTCCCGTCGCAATCGAAGACGATCAGGCGATAGCGGCCGAGTTGCTGGAGCAGATCGGATGGATCAGACATCGAGATCGACGAAGGGATCTTCGTCAAAACTGTCGGCAAAGCCAAAGAAATCCCGGGTGCTTTCCATATGCGGCGGCAGAGGCGCCGTCACATCGATCGTGCCTCGCTTCGGATGCGGCAGGATCAGGCGCCGCGCATGCAGATGCAATTGCCGCGACACAGCTTCGCGCGCGATATAGGCACCGGCGCCGGCATATTTGCCGTCGCCCAAGATCGGCGTGCCGAGCGCCAGGCAATGCGCGCGCAATTGGTGCGTCCTGCCGGTCATCGGCATCAAGGCCAGCCAAGCGGCCTTCGTCCCGACCCGGTCCAGGACGGTGAAAAAGGTGACGGCGCGCTTGCCCTCGTCATCGATCTGCACGCGCTCGCGGCCCTGGCCGCCTTGCTTCAACAATGCAGCATCGATCTTGCCGCGCGACATTTTCGGCGTACCGACCGTCACCGCCCAATAGATTTTCTTGGCGTCCTTATGACGGAAAGCCTCGGTAAGACGCTGCGCTGCCTGAACCGATCTCGCGAGCACCAGGACACCGCTGGTATCGCGATCCAGCCGGTGCACCAGGCGTGGCTTCTCCTTGGCATCGAATTGCAAGGCCGTCAGCATATCGTCGAGATTGCGGCTGAGCCCGCTGCCGCCCTGCACGGCGAGGCCCGCCGGCTTGTTGATCACGATGACATCATCATCCCGATAGAGCACGGCTTCGCGCAACATCCTGGCATCGCGGTCCGACACGCTTGGCTGCCGGCGCTTGTCCTTTGCCGGCGTAGCAGCATCGCCCGCAGGCTCCGCCGTGGCATCGCCGAGCGGCGGCACGCGCACGATCTGCCCCGGCGCCAACCGGTCGCTCGCCTTCATGCGCTTGCCATCGACCCGGATCTGGCCGGTTCGCAACAGCTTTTCCAATCGGCCATGGCCGATTGCCGGGAAGCGCCGCTTGAACCAGCGATCCAGGCGCTGCTCGCCGTCTTCGGCGGCAACTTCGATCTGGGTGACACCCGCCATGTTTGGGATCAGGCCGCCGCGCGGCTGCGGCTCAACCAGTCGAGCAACTGGTCCGTGCCCATCAGGTAAACGCCGATCGCCGCCAATTCATCGAGGCCGGCATCCGTGGCGCAGGAAATGGCGTCGGTCGCCAGCAGGATGCGGAAATCGCGATTGCTGGCGGCGTAAACGGTGGAACGCGGCGAGGTCGGGAAATCGATGCCGCATATGACTATGGTGGTAATGCCGAGAGACTTCAAGTGGTCTTCAATCGGCGTCTGGAAAAATGCGGAAAGGCGCGATTTGTAGCAGATCCATTCATTGCTGCCGATCTCCTGCAACTTGCCGCCGAGCAGCAGATCGGGTTGCAGACGTGGCGCCGCTTCGGGCTTTGCCTCATCGATCAATTCGGCACCGAGTGTGCCGGGCATGACGATACGCGCGCCGGCCTCGATCGAGGCACGATGGCAGAGATCGACATTCGATCCGTCGCAGCGATAGAGGCGCGTGGCATGGACGATCGGCGCATTGACGGCGCGGAAGGCATGCACCAGGCGCTGTATCTGGGGAACAGCAGCGACCGCACCGCTGCTGGAAGCTGGGCCGGTGGGCAGAACAAAGTCCCGTTGCACATCGATGGTCAGAAGGGCCGCTCTATTGCGCTCCGGTGACAAATAATCCTGCATCCCGCTCTACCTATCCCCAGTTTCTGATGACACCTCGCCCGCTCCCCAACGAGCATGAACGAAAACCCTAACCCCAGCTTCCCGCGACGACAAGATCAAAGCAGATATATGCCCGCCTTCGGTGCCGCAACACAGCCATGCCGAAATCAGCCATCACTATTTTGCTTACGCGACCGCAGGCGATCCCAATATTCCTGTCGCTTCAGCAATTCGCGTTCGAAGCCGCGTTCGGCCGGCCGATAGAAACGCTGCCGCGGCAGGTCGTCCGGGAAATAATTCTGGCCGGAAAATCCCTCGGGATCATCGTGATCGTATTGGTAGCCGTCGCTATAGCCGAGTTGCTTCATTAACTTTGTCGGCGCGTTCAGGATATGTTTGGGCGGCATCACCGAGCCGGTTTCCTTCGCCGACCGCATCGCCGATTTATAGGCGGTATAGGCCGCATTGGATTTGGGCGCGGTTCCCAGGTAGATCACCGCCTGCGCAATCGCCAATTCGCCTTCCGGCGATCCCAGGCGGTCATAGGCATCCCAGGCTGCCAGGGCCTGGGTCAGGGCCGCCGGATCCGCCAGGCCGATATCCTCGACGGCAAAACGCACCAGCCGCCGTGCGATATATTTCGGGTCTTCGCCGCCCGCCAGCATGCGGCCGAACCAGTAAAGCGCGGCATCGGTATCAGAGCCGCGCAGGGATTTATGCAGCGCGCTGATGAGGTTGTAATGCCCCTCCTGCGCCTTGTCATAAAGCGGTGCGCGGCGGTTGACGGCCTTGGTGAGCTGGTTGACGTCGAGCTCGGTATCGGGCGGAAAACGGAACAGCTCTTCTGCCATATTCAGCAGGTAACGACCGTCGCCATCCGCCATGGCGATGAGTGCATCGCGGGCTTCCGGGATCAGCGGCAGCTTGTTCTCCATCGCCTCTTCCGCCCGCGACAGAAGTTGCGACAGGTCGCTGTGATCCAGCCGATTGAGAACAAATACCTGACAGCGCGACAGCAATGCTGCGTTCAGCTCGAAGGAAGGATTTTCCGTCGTGGCGCCCACCAGGATGACGGTGCCGTCCTCGACATAAGGCAGGAAGCCGTCCTGCTGGCTGCGGTTGAAGCGATGGATCTCATCGATAAACAGCAAGGTTCCTTCGCCGATCGTCCGGCGCTGGCGGGCCGCGTCGAAGATCTTCCGCAGGTCGGCGACACCGCTGAAGATCGCCGACAGCATGTCGAAATGCAGGCCGCTGCTTTCCGCGATCAGCCGCGCGAGCGTGGTCTTGCCGCAACCAGGCGGTCCCCAGAGGACCATCGAGGACAGCCGGCCCGATTGAATCATCCGGCCGATCGGACCATCCGCGCCGATCAGATGATCCTGCCCCACGATCTCCTCGAGCCGGCTCGGCCGCAGGCGATCAGCCAGGGGACGCGGCGCTTGTTGTTCGAAGAGGCCGCTCACATCTCCTCCGTCAGTCGATCCGCAGGGTCTTCACCTGGCCGCCACGATTGATGGTGATCAACCATTCGTCGGCCTGTTTGGACACCGCCTCCATCAGCTGTTTCGTCGTATCGATGTTCCGATTGTTCAGCTTCACGATGACATCGCCCTGCCGCAGATTGAATTGATCGGCGAAGCTGCCGCGCCGCACCTTGGTCACCACGACACCGTTCCAGGGAGCGATCGAAAGCTCTTCCGACAAGGCCGGCGACAGATTGGCCACCACGGCTCCGGATAGCGGATTGCGTCCTTTGATGATCTGCTCATCCGGGGCCGGCGTGTTCGGCGCCGCGATCATATCGATCTTGACCTCACGGCTCTCGCCGCGAGTCATGACCTCCAGCGTCGCCGGCGTCCCCAACTGCTGTGTCGCCAACCGGAACCGCAGCGCCTCGGGGTCCTTGACCAGCTTGCCATTGACCGCCGTGATCACGTCGCCCGGCTTGATGCCGGCGCGCACCGCCGGGCCGTCGGGGTAGACCTGCTTGATCACCACACCGCCCGGCTTCGGCAGCCCCAGGCTCTTGGCGATCTCGGCCGTCAGTTCTTCGCCCGAAGCGCCGATCCACGGCCGGACGAATTTACCGCCATTGGCCTCGGCACCGATCATCGCCTTCACCATATTGCTGGGAATGGCGAAGCCAATGCCGACCGACCCTCCGGTCTTCGAGAAAATCGCGGTATTGATGCCGACGACGCGGCCATCCATCGTCACCAGGGCACCACCGGAATTACCGGGATTGATCGCCGCATCGGTCTGGATGAAGAAGCCGAAATCATTGATGCCGGTCCGCGTCCGCGCCAGGCCCGAAACGATGCCGCTGGTCACCGTCTGACCGACACCGAAAGGATTGCCGATCGCCAGCACCAGATCGCCCACTTCCAGGTCATCGGAATCGCGCAGCTCCAGCGGCGGCAGCTTTTCGTCCTTGGTATCCACGCGCAGCAATGCGAGGTCGAGCTGTTCTTCCGCCGCGATCACCTTCGCCTCGAATTCGCGGCCGTCATTAAGCACCACGGTGATCTGGTCGGCGCCTTTGATGACGTGATTATTGGTGACCACCAAGCCGTCTGCCCGCACGATCACGCCGGAGCCCAGGGAATTCTGCACCCGCTCGCGCGGCCGGCCGAATTGCGATTGATCGCCGAAGAACTGCCGGAAAAACGGATCGTTGAAGAACGGCGAGGAGAGCTGTTCCTGCACCACCTTGCGGGTGTAGATATTGACGACCGAGGGCGCCACGCGTTTGACCACCGGGGCAAAGCTCAGCTCGATCTGCGCAGGCGATGATGGAACGACAGTGTCGGCCCTGCCTGGGCTGGGCAGGGTAAAGCTGGTCAGCGCAAAACTGCCAATCATCGAGAACACCAGCAGGAACAAAGCGCGGCGCAACATTTTTCAGCTCAACTCCAGAGTTGTCGTTTTGGGTTATGATATGGTGCTTGGGCCAGAGAATGCAAAAGACAGGAATGTACGAGGATCGGTAATGCAAAAGGGCAGCCTCGCGGCTGCCCCTTCGATCGTCTCGATCCGCAAAAGGCCTTAGGCCTCGGCGGCTTCGCCTTCGTCATCGGCAATCTGCTTCGGGCCGGAATCCTGACCCTTGGCAGCCGGATCGCGATCGACGAACTCGATCACTGCCATCGGCGCCATATCGCCATAGCGGAAACCGGCCTTTAGGACGCGGGTATAGCCGCCATTGCGGCTCTTGTAACGCTCGGCGAGGACGGTCAGCAGCTTTTCAGCCATCTTCTCGTCCTTCAGCGAGGCCAGGATCTGCCGGCGGGCATGCAGGCCGCCCCGCTTGCCCAGCGTCACCAGTTTTTCAACGATCGGGCGCAGATCCTTCGCCTTGGGAAGGGTCGTCTTGATCTGCTCATGCTTCACCAGCGCATGGGCCAGGTTGTTGAACATCGCCTTACGGTGGCTGCTGGTCCGATTCAGCTTACGGCCGCTCAATCCGTGACGCATTTGACATCTCCTCTCTCGCTTGGCCTCGCCTGCACTCGGCAATAGCGAAACCGACTACACGTCCCGCCGCCGCGGTCACCGATCACTGATAATCACTGATCGGCGCCATGTACGGCAGGCCGGGCCACCATGGCCCAAACCTTTACGCAACGCTCAGATGACTCAATACGGCTCGTCGAGCCGCTTCGCCATCTCTTCGATATTCTCCGGCGGCCAGTTGGGGATTTCCATACCGAGATGGAGGCCCATCTGCGCCAGCACTTCCTTGATTTCGTTCAGCGACTTGCGGCCGAAATTCGGCGTACGGAGCATTTCCGCTTCGGTCTTCTGAACGAGATCGCCGATGTACACGATATTGTCGTTCTTCAAGCAATTCGCCGAGCGGACCGAGAGCTCGAGCTCGTCGACCTTGCGCAGCAGGTTCTTGTTGAACGGTGGCTCCACAGCCTTCGACTCTTCGGTCGCAGCCGAGGGCTCTTCGAAGTTGATGAAGAGCTGCAACTGGTCCTGCAGGATACGGGCAGCGATCGCCACGGAATCTTCCGGCGAAATGGCGCCGTTGGTCTCGATCTGCATCGACAGCTTGTCATAGTCGGTCACCTGGCCGACACGGCTGTTATCGACCTTGTAGGAGACCTTGCGCACCGGGCTGAAGATCGCGTCCACCGGGATCAGGCCGATCGGCGCATCTTCCGGACGGTTCTGCGAGGCCGGGACATAGCCCTTGCCGCTTTCGACGGTGAATTCCATCGACAGATTAGCGCCCTGGTCAAGGGTGCAGATCACCAGATCCGGATTGAGAATCTCGATGTCGTGGCCGGTTTCGATCTGGCCGGCCTTCACTTCGCCGGGCCCCTGGGCCTTCAGACGCATCCGCTTCGGACCGTCACCGCCCATGCGCAGTGCGATCGTCTTGATGTTCAGGATGATGTCGGTGACATCTTCCCGCACGCCCGGGATCGACGAGAATTCGTGCAGCACGCCGTCGATATGAACGGCGGTCACCGCAGCACCCTGCAGCGACGAGAGCAGCACACGACGCAGCGCATTGCCCAAGGTCAGTGCAAAACCGCGTTCCAGCGGTTCGGCGACGATCGTGGCAAAGCGCTTGCCATCGCCGCTCGTGTCGATCTTCTTGTTCGACTTGATCAGCTCGGTCCAGTTCTTCTGAATCACAGCGACTTTCCTCATGCAAAACGGCGAGCAGCCATCCAATCGCTCTCGCCTCAAAAACCGTGCGGCCAACGCTATATGTAATCGCGGTATTAAATCCGCTGATGGCCGCTATAGAGGGCCGGCCCCACTCTTGGGGGCCGGCGGAAAAACAGTCTTAGACGCGGCGCCGCTTGGGCGGCCGGCAACCATTATGCGGGATCGGCGTCACGTCGCGAATCGACGTGATGGTGAAGCCCGCAGCCTGCAGCGCGCGCAGCGCCGATTCACGGCCGGCCCCCGGGCCCTTCACTTCCACTTCCAGCATCTTCACGCCGTGCTCGGCCGCCTTCTTGGCGGCATTGTCGGCGGCAACCTGGGCGGCATAGGGGGTCGATTTGCGCGAGCCCTTGAAGCCCTGCGCACCGGATGAGGACCAAGCCACGGTGTTGCCCTGATCATCCGTGATGGTGATCATGGTGTTGTTGAAGCTGGCATTCACATGCGCGATGCCGGAGGTGATGTTCTTGCGTTCGCGACGACGAACGCGCTGGGCATTAGCTGGAGCCTTGGCCATTATCTTTCCGTTCCTTAACCGGCCGGTCGGCGACCGGAATTACTTCTTCTTGCCGGCGATCGCCTTCGCCGGGCCCTTACGCGTGCGGGCATTGGTGTGGGTGCGCTGACCGCGGACCGGCAGGCCCTTGCGGTGACGCAGGCCGCGATAGCAGCCAAGATCCATCAAACGCTTGATGTTCATGGCAACTTCACGACGCAGATCGCCTTCCACGCGATAATCCTGGTCGATCACTTCGCGAATGCGGACGACATCGGCGTCCGAGAGCTGGTTGACGCGACGCTCAGCCGGAATGCCGACCTTGCCGCAAATCTCCTTAGCTTTCACCGAGCCAATGCCGTGAATGTAGGTCAAAGCGATAACCACTCGCTTTTGCGTCGGAATGTTGACGCCAGCAATACGCGCCACTGTCAGTCTCCTCACTTTACACGGATCTGGGCGTGCCCCGAAGGCCCGGTCACCCAAGGTGGTCGAGAGGCGCGCATTATATGCAGATTCGCGCTCCCGTCAATCATCAATCCCGTCTCAAAAGACACGAAATTTACGAAAGAACCCAATGGGTTACTTGCGGACCTTCGCCAGCACGGCGTCGATTGCCGCGGTTACGTCATCCAAATCGGCCATGCCGTCCACCTGTTGGAGCAGCCCCTTTGCCTTGTAATAAGGCAGAATCGGGGCGGTTTGCTCGCGATAGGCAATCAGCCTGGCTTTCACCGTTTCGGCATTGTCATCCTTGCGACGGACGAATTCCGTGCCGCCGCAAACATCACAAACACCGTCCTTTTTCGGGCGCTGAAACGTGTCATGGTAGCCGGCGCCGCATTTGGCGCAGGCAAACCGCCCGGAAATCCGTTCAATCAAGGCGCTCTCATCGACAGCAAGCTCGATCACCGCGTCGATATGACCACCCTTCTTGTTCAGCATATCGTCCAGCGCGACCGCCTGACCTTCCGTCCGCGGGAAACCGTCCAGCACGAAGCCGTTCCGGCAATCCGGCGCATCGATACGCTTCGAAATCATGTCAATGATGATGTTGTCCGGCATCAACTGCCCGGCTTCCATCACCTTCTTCGCCTGTTGGCCCAACTCGCTGCCTGACGCCACTTCAGCGCGCAACATGTCACCCGTCGACAGTTGCACCAGCTTATGTTTGTCGAACAGACGCTTGGCCTGTGTCCCCTTGCCCGCCCCTGGCGGACCCAGCAGTATGAGATTCACCCCCGGCGTCCTTTCAGCTTGGCCTTCTTGATAAGCCCTTCATACTGATGCGCCAACAGGTGCGAATGGATCTGCGCGACAGTATCCATGGTCACCGAGACGACGATCAGCAAGCTCGTACCGCCGAAATAGAACGGGATGGAATATTGCGAGATCAGAATCTCAGGCAGGACACAGACGAAGCAGAGATAAGCCGCGCCGAGCACCGTTAACCGCGTCAGAACATAGTCCAGATAATCGGACGTGTTTTTGCCTGGCCGGATACCCGGCACGAAGCCGCCATATTTCTTCAAATTATCCGCGGTCTCTTCGGGATTGAAGACGATCGCAGTGTAGAAGAAGGAGAAGAAGACAATCAGCGCAATGTAAAGCGCTATGTAAGCCGGCTTGCCGTGACCGACATAGAGTTGAATGTCCTGCATCACCGTATCGAACCAGCCGCCGGCGCCAACTGCGGCAGGGTTGCCCGAGAAACCGGCAATGGTCAGCGGCAGGAGCAGCAGCGACGAGGCAAAGATCGGCGGAATCACACCGGAGCTGTTCAGCTTCAACGGCAGATGCGAGTTCTCGCCGCCATACATCTTATTGCCGACCTGGCGCTTCGGATACTGAATGACAACCCGGCGCTGGGCCCGCTCGAAGAACACGATGAAGGTGATGACGGCAATCGCCAGGACCAGCACGGCAAGCACGAAAATCGGGCTGATCGATCCGGTGCGCAACTGCTCGAACAACTGACCGACCGCAGTTGGCAGGCGCGCGACGATACCGGCGAAGATGATCAACGAGATGCCGTTGCCGATTCCGCGCGACGTGATCTGCTCGCCAATCCACATCAGGAACATGGTGCCGCAGACCAGGCTGCTGACTGTCGCGACATAGAAGAAAATATCGGGATTGTTCACGACGCCGCCACTTGGGCCGGACATCGCGGCGAGGCCACGCGCGATGGCAATGGCCTGGATAACGCCCAGGGCAACCGTCCCGTAGCGGGTATATTGATTGATCTTCTTACGGCCGCTCTCGCCTTCCTTCTTCAGCGCTTCCAATTGCGGCGAGACCGAGGTCAGCAGCTGCATGATAATGGAGGCCGAGATATATGGCATAATGCCGAGGGCGAAGATCGTCATGCGGCTGATGGCGCCGCCGGCGAACATATCGACCATGCCGAGCACTCCGCCGGAATGCTGGGCGAAGAAAGCTGCAAAAGCCTGCGCGTCGATGCCCGGCAACGGGATATAGGCCCCGATGCGGGCAACGACGAGTGCACCTAAGGTGAACCAGATACGATTCTTGAGCTCGGTCGCTTTGGCGAAAGCGCCGAAATTGATATTCGCCGCAAGCTGTTCAGCCGCCGAGGCCATGACCGTTCTGTTCCTTTCGGTTACGCAATATTAAGCCTTGGCGGCCTTCTCGGCAGGCACCTTGGGCGCCTTGACGACCACCGAACCGCCCGCCTTTTCAACTGCTTCGATAGCGGCCTTGGAGGCACCGGCGACTTCAATGGTTAACTTGCTCTTAAGATTGCCTTTGTTCAAGAGACGGATGCCGTCAAGGACGCGGTTGATGATACCGGCTTCCTTCAGCACCTGCGCGGTCACCGTCTTGCCGGCATCCAGACGCTTGTCCTCGATCGCCTGCTGCAAGGTACCGACATTCACCACCACGAAATCCAGGCGGAAAATGTTGTTGAAGCCCTTCTTCGGCAGACGGCGGAACAGCGGCATCTGGCCACCTTCGAAGCCGTTGATCGCCACACCGGAACGCGCCGTCTGGCCCTTGCCGCCACGACCACCGGTCTTGCCCTTGCCGGAGCCGATACCGCGGCCGACGCGGATGCGGCTCTTGCGGGCGCCCTGATTGTCCGAGAGCTGGTTGAGTTTCATGATCTCATTTCCCTATTCGATGGGCGGCTTCGGTCTCCCGCGCCGCCCGACCGTGATTACTTCGCCGCTTCGACGCGGACCAGATGCTGCACAGCCCGCAGCATGCCACGGATCGACGGGGTATCCTCGACCTCACGGCTGCGGTTGAGCTTGTTGAGGCCAAGGCCGATCAACGTCGCTTCCTGCTCCTTCGGACGCCCGATCGGGCTGCCGACCTGGGTGATCTTCAGCTTTGCCATCATCCACCTGCCTTATTCGCTGATCTCGGCTTCGGCACCCTTACGGCTGCCAAAAACCTCGCCCACTTTCTTGCCGCGGCGCGCCGCCACCGAACGGGGCGAGCTGCACTGCGACAGGGCGTCCATCGCCGCCTTGATCATGTTGTGCGGGTTCGAGGTCCCGACCGACTTGGCGACGACGTCATGAACGCCGAGCGCTTCGAAGATCGCGCGGACCGGACCACCGGCAATAATACCGGTACCGGCATCCGCTGCCCGCATCACCACGCGACCGGCGCCATAATGGCCGTTCACGTCATGATGCAGCGTCCGACCCTCGCGGAGCGGAACGCGGATCATCGACCGCTTCGCATGTTCCGTCGCCTTGCGGATCGCTTCGGGAACTTCGCGCGCCTTGCCGGTGCCATGACCAACGCGGCCCTTGCCATCGCCGACCACGACGATCGCGGCGAAGCCGAAACGCTTACCGCCCTTAACCACCTTCGCGACGCGATTGATGCCGACGAGCTTTTCGATCAGCTCGACTTCCTGAGCGCGTTCCCGCTGCTCCCGATCGCGACGTTCCGATTTTGCTGCACGTGCCATTTCGCAATCCTTGCTTAGAACGACAGACCGCCTTCGCGGGCCGCATCAGCCAGCGCCTTGACGCGGCCGTGATAGATGTAACCGCCGCGATCGAACACCACTTCCTTGATGCCCTTTTCGGCGGCGCGAGCTGCGATCAGCTTGCCAACTTCCTTGGCAGCATCGACCGTCGCACCGGTCTTGAGTTTGGCCTTCAGATCCTTATCGATCGTCGATGCGGCAGCCAGGGTTTCACCCTTCGTGTCGTCGATGATCTGCGCATAGATGTGCAGGCTGGAACGATAGACGGACAGCCGGAGCCGACCGTCAGACTTCTTCCGGATCGCCGTACGCACACGCGCCTGGCGCCGAGTAAAGAGTTCTTTCGCTTTCGACATGGCCGGTCCTTACTTCTTCTTGCCTTCCTTACGCAGGATGGTCTCGGTATCGTATTTGATACCCTTGCCCTTGTAGGGCTCGGGACGCTTATAGCCGCGGATCTCCGCCGCCACCTGACCAACACGCTGCTTGTCAAAGCCGGTGATGGAAATCGAGGTCGGCTTGTCGCACTTGATCGTGATGCCTTCCGGGATCGGATACAGCACGTCATGGCTGAAGCCGAGCTGGAGCTGCAGGTTCTTGCCCTGCACGGCAGCACGATAACCGACGCCGTTGATTTCCAGGTTCTTGGTGTAGCCGGCGCTGACGCCCGTCACCAGGTTGCGCAGATTGGCGCGGGTCGTCCCCCACATCATCCGTGCATCCTTGCTCTGGGTCAGCGGCTTCACCCAAACCTTGCCGTCTTCGACGGTGACCGACACATGGCTGCTCACCGGCAGCTTCATGGTGCCGAGCTTGCCTTTCACGGTCGCAACGCCGCTGGCCACCTCGATGGTGACGCCCTGCGGAAGAGCAACCGGGTTCTTACCAACGCGAGACATCTATCAGCCTCCTTAGAACACGCGGCACAGCACTTCGCCGCCGACATTCGCGGTGCGAGCTTCGCTGTCCGACATGACGCCTCGGGGCGTCGAGAGGATGGAGATGCCGAGGCCGTTATAGAAGCGCGGCAGATCGGAGATCTTCGAGTAGACGCGACGACCCGGGGTCGAAACACGCTTGATCTCGCGGATCACCGGCTCACCTTCGTGATACTTCAACTCGATCACGAGCTCACCGCCCGGCTTCTCGTTTTCGGCGCTGTAGCTACGGATGTAACCTTCGCGCTTCAAAACCTCCAGCACATTGGCGCGCAGCCGGGAGGCCGGCGAACGGACCGACTGCATCCGGGCCTTCTGGCCATTCCGGATGCGGGTCAGCATATCGCCGAGGGGATCATTCATTGCCATGATCTCATATCCTCCTTACCAGCTCGACTTGACCACGCCCGGGATCTGCCCGGTCGAGGCCAGCTCACGCAGCGCGATACGCGACAGCTTGAACTTGCGATAGACGGCGCGCGGACGGCCGCTCAGTTCGCAACGGTTGCGGATCCGCACCTTCGAGGAATTGCGCGGCATTTCCGCCAGCTTCAGGCGGGCGGCGAAACGCTCTTCCATCGGCAACGCCTCATTATCGGCAATCGCCTTCAGGCGGGCACGGCGAGCGGCATACTGCTTCACCATGCGCTCGCGCTTCTTGTTGTTCTGAATGGCACTAGTCTTAGCCATGTTATCTCCTCCAGCCCGCGGCTCAATTCATGAAGGGCATCTGAAAGCCCTTCAGCAGCGCCTTGGCTTCAGCATCGGTCTTGGCCGAGGTCACGATGACGATGTCCATGCCACGAACCTTGTCGACCTTGTCGTAATCGATTTCCGGGAACACCAACTGTTCCTTCAGGCCCAGGCAGTAATTACCACGGCCATCGAAGCTGTTGCCCTTGACGCCGCGGAAGTCGCGGACGCGCGGCAGCGCAATGGTGATCAGGCGATCGAGGAATTCGTACATCCGGTCGCGACGCAGCGTGACTTTGCAGCCGATATTCATGCCTTCACGCAGCTTGAAGGTCGCAATCGACTTGCGGGCCTTGGTCACGATCGGCTTCTGGCCGGCGATTGCGGTCAGTTCTTCGACGGCCTGGTTGATCTTCTTGGAATCGGCAGTTGCTTCGCCGACACCCATGTTGACCACGATCTTCTCGATCCGCGGCACCTGCAGGTCATTCTTATACTCGAATTCCTGCATCAACGCCGGGCGCACGACCTTGGCGTAGTGTTCTTGCATACGGGTGGTTGCCATGACGCGCTCCCTCACTCAATGCTTTCGCCGGAGCGGCGAGCAATACGGACCTTCTTGTCGCCCTCCATCTTGAAGCCGACGCGGGTCGGCTTCTGCGTCTTCGGGTCGATATGGGCCACGTTGGAAACGTGAATCGGCGCTTCCTTCTCGACGATGCCGCCCTCGACGCCCATCGCCTGACGCTGATGCCGCTTCACGACATTCACGCCCTGCACGAGCACGCGGTTTTCTTCGCGCAGCACCCTCAGGATCTCACCCGTCTTACCCTTGTCGCGACCGGTGATCACAACCACCTTGTCGCCTTTCTTAACTTTCAGCTTCGTTGCCATCTCAGCACCTGAACCTTTCGCTCTCTATCCCGGCGCCTTAAAGCACTTCGGGAGCCAGCGAGATGATCTTCATGAACTTCTTGGCGCGGAGCTCGCGGGTCACCGGGCCGAAGATACGGGTGCCGATCGGCTCCCCCTGCTTGTTGATCAGGACGGCCGCATTCCGGTCGAAGCGGATCGCGCTGCCATCGGCGCGGCGGATTTCCTTCGCCGTGCGCACGATGACGGCCTGATGCACGTCGCCCTTCTTCACTTTGCCGCGCGGGATCGCCTCTTTGATCGAGACGACGATGACGTCGCCAACGGTCGCAAAACGGCGCTTCGAACCGCCCAGCACCTTGATGCACTGCACCCTGCGTGCGCCGGAATTATCGGCCACATCCAGGTTCGTCTGCATCTGGATCATGGTTGGATTCCTTCTATCTTAATTCGCGCCGGTCGCAGCGGATTCTTCCACCACTTCCCAACGCTTCGACTTCGAAATAGGCCGGCATTCGCGGATGAACACCACGTCGCCGATCTTGTGCGCATTACCCTCGTCATGCGCCGCATAACGCTTCGAGCGGCGGATGAACTTCTTATAGACCGGGTGCATAACGCGACGCTCGACCGACACGATGACGGTCTTGTCGTTCTTGTCGCTCACCACGGTGCCTTGCAAAACTCGCCTTGGCATACCTTCTTCTCCTAAATCCACGCCCCGGCCTTAGGCCTTGGCGGCAGCCTTCTGGTTGAGGAAGGTCTGAACCTTGGCGATGTCGCGGCGAACTGTCCGCACCCGCGCCGTGTTCTCCAACTGACCGTTGGCCTGCTGGAATCGCAGGTTGAACGCTTCCTTCTTCAGGCTGACGAGATCAGCCTTGAGCTGATCCGGCGTCTTGGTTCGCAAATCTTCTGCCTTCATGATCTGGTTCCTTCTTTCCCGATCACTCGTCGCCGATGCGCGAGATGATACGGGTCTTCACCGGCAACTTCGCAGCCGCCAGCGTAAAGGCCTCATGCGCCAATTCCTTCGACACGCCATCCAGTTCGAACAGGATGCGGCCGGGATGAACGCGGCAAACCCAGTATTCCGGCGAGCCCTTACCGGAACCCATACGGACCTCGGCCGGCTTGCGGCTGACCGGCAGGTCCGGGAAAACGCGGATCCACACCTTGCCGACACGCTTCATGTGGCGGGTGATCGCACGACGCGCCGCTTCGATCTGGCGTGCCGTGATCCGTTCCGGCTCGACGGCCTTCAGGCCGAAGGCGCCGAAGGCAAGCGTGGTGCCGCCCTTGGCGTTGCCATGAATGCGGCCCTTGTGAGCCTTGCGATATTTCGTTCGCTTCGGAGACAACATGTTACGTGTTCCTCATTCCTTCATCGGACGGGCTCAGCGCGCCGTCTGATGCTCCGTCGCCCGCTTGTCCATGGCCATCGGGTCATGCGCCATGATCTCACCCTTGAAGACCCAGACCTTGACACCGCAGGTGCCGTAGGTGGTCTTCGCCGTGCCTTCGCCGTAATCGATCTCGGCACGCAGGGTGTGCAGCGGCACGCGACCTTCGCGGTACCA
The DNA here is from genome assembly GCA_008012315.1 of Rhodospirillaceae bacterium. Classification (GTDB taxonomy): domain Bacteria; phylum Pseudomonadota; class Alphaproteobacteria; order Dongiales; family Dongiaceae; genus Dongia_B. The sequence continues at coordinate 44,062 of SSEL01000005.1, read as the reverse complement.
TTCCATGCGGGCGATTTCAGCACCGCCAAGACGGCCGGAGCAGTTGATCCGGATGCCGAGGGCACCCAAACGCATCGCCGACTGCACGGCGCGCTTCATGGCGCGACGGAAGGCAACGCGGCGTTCCAGCTGCTGGGCGATGTTATCGGCGATCAGCTTGGCATCGATTTCCGGCTTGCGGATTTCGATGATGTTCAGGCTGACCTCGGAACCGGTCATCTTGCTGAGATCGGTGCGCAGCTTCTCGATGTCGGCGCCCTTCTTACCGATCACGACGCCGGGACGGGCAGTGTGAATGGTGATGCGGGCCTTCTTCGCCGGACGCTCGATGATGACGCGCGCGACACCGGCCTGAGCCAGGCGCTCCGTCAGATACTTCTTCAGGCGCAGATCTTCGTGCAGCAGATCGGCATAGTCCTTGCCCGCGAACCAGCGCGAGTCCCAGGTCCGATTGATGCCGACGCGCAGGCCGATCGGATTGACTTTCTGTCCCATTACGCCTTCTCCTCGCGCTCACGCACGATCACAGTCAGATTGCTCCAGGTCTTCACCACCCGCACGCCGCGGCCACGCGCACGTGCATGGAAGCGCTTCAGCTTGAAGCTGCGGCCGACATGAGCCTCGGCGACATACAGACGGTCGACATCGAGCGAATGATTGTTCTCGGCATTGGCGATCGCCGCCTGCAGAACCTTCTTCACATCGTTGGCGACACGGCGCTTCGAGAAGGTCAGCGCGGCAACTGCCGGCTGAGCTCCAAGGCCGCGGATCATCTGCGCCACCAGGTTAACTTTGCGCGGGCTGGCCTGAATAACGGAGGCGGCAGCCTTCGCTTCGTTGTCCTTCTGCACGCGCGGCGTCTTTGCCTTGCTCATAGCCTTAGCCCCTCTTCGCCTTCTTGTCGGCGGCATGGCCGGGGAAGTTCCGGGTCGGCGAGAATTCGCCGAACTTATGGCCGATCATGTTCTCGGTGACGAGAACCGGCAGGAACTTCTGACCGTTATAGACGCCGAACGTCAGACCCACGAACTGGGGCAGAATGGTCGAACGACGCGACCAGGTCTTGATCACTTCGTTTCGGCCCGAAGCGCGAGTAGCCTCCGACTTCTTCAGCAGATAGCCGTCGACAAACGGACCTTTCCAAACAGAGCGAGCCACTTTCGTCGCCCTCCTTACTTGCTAGCCTGACGGCGGCGAATGATCTGGCCGTCCGTCTTCTTGTTATGACGCGTTTTCTTGCCCTTGGTCGGCTTGCCCCAGGGGGTAACCCAGGCGCGACCGCCATTGGTACGGCCGCCATGCGGATGGTCGACCGGGTTCATGGCGATACCGCGGACAGTCGGACGACGGCCCAGCCAACGAGCGCGACCGGCCTTGCCGATCACGGTATTCTGGTTATCCGGGTTGCTGACTGCACCGATGGTGGCCATGCATTCCGTCTTCACCATGCGGACTTCGCCGGAGGACAGACGCAGCAGGGCGTTGCCCTGGTCGCGGCCGACCAACTGAACGAAGGCACCGGCGGCGCGGGCCATCTGGCCACCCTTGCCGGTCTTCAGCTCGACATTGTGGACGATGGTGCCGACCGGGATGTTCTTCAGCGGCATCGCATTGCCCGGTTTCACGTCGACGCGCTCGCCCGAGATGACCACGTCGCCGGCCTTCAGGCGCTGCGGCGCCAGGATATAGGCCAATTCGCCGTCCTGATACTTGATCAGGGCAATGAACGCCGTGCGGTTCGGATCGTATTCCAACCGCTCGACCGTCGCCGGCACATCGAACTTGTTGCGCTTGAAATCGACCAGACGATAGCGCTGCTTGTGACCGCCGCCCTTACGGAACGTCGTCAGACGGCCGTAATTGTTGCGGCCACCGCTCTTGCTCTTGCCCTCGGTCAGCGCCTTGACGGGCTTACCCTTGTGCAGTTCCGAACGATCCACAGTCACCAGATGGCGAACGCCTGCAGATGTCGGCTTATAGGTTTTCAACGCCATCGCTTAGACTCCCGTCGTGACGTCGATGGTGTTGCCTTCGGCCAACGTCACCACCGCCTTCTTGTAATCGGCGCGCTTTCCCTTGTTGCCGCGGAAGACCTTGGTCTTACCTTCGACACGCAGGGTGTTGACAGCCGTCACCTTGACCTTGAAGACGCCTTCGACCGCAGCCTTGATCTCCGGCTTGCTGGCATCCAGCGGCACCCGGAAGGTCACTTGGTTATGCTGCGAGCCCAGCGTGCTCTTTTCGGTCACGACCGGACGGCGAATAAGCTCGAACATGGCGCTCTCGCTCAACTTCACCACCGGCTTTCCCATCGGACGTGCGCGGCTCATTTCAAACGCTCCACCAGAGACTCCACCGCGCCCTTGGTCAGGACCAGGGTATCGCGACGGAGGATGTCGTACACATTGGCGCCCTGCTGCGGCAACACATCGACGCCCGGGATATTGCGGGCGGCCAGCGCGAACTTTTCGTTCACTTCAGCGCCGTCGATGACCAGGACCGACTTCCAGCCGAGCTTGTCGAGCTTGGCCGACAGATCCTTGGTCTTGCCGGTGGCATCCGCCCCCGACCAGATCACCAGCTTGCCTTCAGCCTGTTTGGCCGACAGCGCCGTCTTCAGAGCCAGCTTGCGGACCTTCTTCGGCAGGTCATGCGCATGGCTGCGCGGAACCGGACCGAAAATGGTCGCACCGCCGCGGAACTGCGGCGACCGCAGCGAACCCTGGCGGGCATTACCCGTGCCCTTCTGGTTGTACGGCTTCTTGGTCGTGCCCTGCACGTCGCCAATTTCCTTGGTCTTGTGCGTACCGGCACGGCGCTTCGCCAGCTGCCAGTTCACCGCGCGCGCCAGGATATCCTTGCGGATCTCGCGACCGAAGATATCGGCATAGACGGCATCGTCGATTTCGACTTCGCCGGCAGCCTTGTTATCGATATCGGTAATCTTGAGTTTCATGACCGATCGTCCCTCTTACGCCGCCGCTTCCGACTTGCCCTTGAGGGCTGCCGGATAGGGCGCATCCTTCGGCCGCGCGCGCTTCACAGCATCGCGCACCAGCACGAAGGAACCTTCGTGACCGGGCACCGAACCCTGCACCATGATCAGACCCCGCGCTTCGTCGGTGGCGACGATCTTCAGGTTCTGGGTCGTGACGCGTTCGTCGCCCAGGTGACCCGCCATCTTCTTGCCCGGGAACGTACGGCCCGGATCCTGGCGGTTACCGGTCGAACCATGGCTACGATGCGACACGGAAACACCGTGCGACGCACGCAGACCACCGAAGTTCCAACGCTTCATCGCACCGGCAAAGCCCTTGCCGACGGTGTTCGCGGTGACATCGACGAACTGACCCGGCAGGAAATGCGTCACCGACAACTCGGCGCCGACATCCAGCAGGGCGTCCTTGGCCACGCGGAACTCGACCAATTTCTTCTTCGGCTCGACCTTCGCCTGGGCGAAACGGCCGCGCTCGGCCTTCGAGACGTTCTTCACCTTCGCCTTGCCGACACCGAGCTGCACAGCGTTGTAGCCATGCTTCTCTTCGGTGCGCACTTCGACAACCTGGCAGTTATCGACCTTCAGCACCGTCACCGGCACATGAGCGCCGCTCTCGGCGAAGATGCGGCTCATGCCCAACTTCTGGGCGATCAGACCCGTACGCATCGTCCCGCTCCTCAATTCTTCAACTTGATCTCGACGTCGACACCGGCGGCGAGATCAAGCTTCATCAGCGCGTCCACGGTCTGCGGCGTCGGATCGACGATGTCCAGCAGACGCTTGTGGGTGCGAATTTCGAACTGCTCGCGGCTCTTCTTGTCGATGTGCGGCGAACGGTTCACCGTGAACTTTTCCAAACGCGTCGGCAGGGGGATCGGGCCACGCACCTGTGCACCAGTCCGCTTCGCCGTGCTCACGATCTCGCCCGTCGACTGATCGAGCACGCGATGATCAAACGCCTTCAGGCGGATCCGGATATTTTGACTATCCATCTTATCGTCCTTCAGTTTGCCGGCACCGGGCGCCGAATGCCCCGGCGCCAGCAAGCCATATACCTTTGTTCTTTACTCGATGATGCTGGCGACGACGCCGGCGCCGACGGTACGACCGCCCTCGCGGATGGCGAAGCGCAGGCCTTCATCCATGGCGATCGGGGCGATCAGCTGCACCGTCATCGCAATGTTGTCGCCCGGCATCACCATTTCCGTGCCTTCCGGCAGCGCAACCATGCCGGTCACGTCCGTCGTCCGGAAGTAGAACTGCGGACGATAGTTCGTGAAGAACGGCGTGTGACGGCCACCCTCTTCCTTCGTCAGGATGTAGGCTTCCGCCTTGAACTTGGTGTGCGGGGTGATCGAACCCGGCTTGGCCAGAACCTGGCCGCGCTCGACATCCTCGCGCTTGGTGCCGCGCAGCAGCGCACCGATATTGTCGCCCGCCTCGCCGCTGTCCAGCAGCTTGCGGAACATTTCAACGCCGGTCACCGTCGTCTTCACCGTCGGCTTCAGGCCGACGATCTCGACTTCCTCGCCCACCTTCACGATGCCGCGCTCAATACGCCCGGTCACCACCGTGCCACGGCCCGAGATCGAGAACACGTCTTCGATCGGCATCAGGAACGGACGGTCCTTCGGACGCTCCGGCTGCGGGATGTAGGCGTCGACTTCCTGCATCAGCTTCAGGATCGCATCCTTGCCCAAAGCCGGCTCGCGGTCTTCCAGCGCGCACAGCGCCGAGCCACGGACAACCGGGATCTTGTCGCCCGGAAAGTCGTACGAGCTCAAGAGCTCGCGCACTTCCAGCTCGACCAGGTCCAGCAGCTCCGGATCGTCGACCATGTCGCACTTGTTCATGAACACCACCAGCGCCGGCACACCGACCTGGCGCGCCAGCAGGATGTGCTCGCGGGTCTGCGGCATCGGGCCGTCAGCCGCCGAAACAACCAGGATCGCCCCGTCCATCTGCGCCGCACCCGTGATCATGTTCTTCACGTAGTCGGCGTGACCAGGGCAGTCAACGTGGGCATAGTGACGGTTCGTCGTCTCATATTCGACATGCGCCGTCGAAATCGTGATACCACGGGCCCGCTCTTCCGGCGCCTTGTCAATCTGGTCATACGCCGTGAACGTCGCACCACCGGTCTCAGCCAGCACCTTCGTGATCGCCGCCGTCAGCGACGTCTTGCCATGGTCAACGTGGCCAATCGTCCCTACGTTGCAGTGCGGCTTGTTCCGCTCAAATTTCGCCTTCGCCATTTTATAGCTCCCTTATCCTGGGTTCCCGGGGGTTACGCCATCTTGGCGCGGACTTCGTCCGCAACCGCCTGGGGCACTTGTTCGTAGTGATCGAATGTCATGGTGTACTGGGCACGCCCCTGGGTCATCGACCGCAGCGTGTTCACGTAGCCGAACATATTGGCCAGCGGCACCATGGCCGTGATGACGCGCGCATTGCCGCGGCTATCCATGCCCTGAACCTGGCCGCGACGGCTGTTCAAGTCGCCGATGCAATCGCCCATGTAGTCTTCCGGCGTCACCACCTCGACCTTCATCATCGGCTCGAGCAGCTTCGGACCGGCCTTCGGCATGCCTTCGCGATAGCAGGCGCGGGCCGCGATATCGAAGGTCAGCACATTCGAGTCGACGTCGTGATAGGCGCCGTCGATCAGGGTCGCCTTGAAATCGATCATCGGGAAGCCGGCGATGACACCCTGCTCCTTGGCCGACTTCAGACCCTTTTCGACGCCCGGCACGTATTCCTTCGGCACCGAGCCACCGACCACCGAGTTTTCGAAGATGAAACCGCCACCGGCTTCCAGCGGCTCGAAGCGGATCTTGACGCGGGCAAACTGACCCGAACCACCGGTCTGCTTCTTATGGGTGTAATCCCACTCGATCGACTTGGTGATCGTCTCGCGATAGGCCACCTGCGGCGCACCGACATTGGCCTCGACCTTGAACTCACGCTTCATGCGGTCGACGATGATTTCGAGATGGAGTTCGCCCATCCCCTTGATGATCGTCTGGCCGGATTCGTGATCGGTCGACACGCGGAAGGAGGGATCTTCCTGCGCCAGGCGGTTGAGGGCGAGGCCCATCTTTTCCTGGTCGCTCTTGGACTTCGGCTCCACCGCGACTTCGATGACCGGCTCGGGGAATTCCATGCGCTCGAGCACGATCGGATGGGCCGGGTCGCAAAGGGTGTCACCAGTGGTGGTGCCCTTCAGACCGGCGATCGCGACGATGTCGCCCGCGCGGGCTTCCTTGATGTCCTCACGGCTGTTCGCATGCATCTGCAGCATACGGCCGACGCGTTCCTTGTCGCCCTTCACCGTGTTCAGCGTCTGGGTGCCCGTATTCAGCACACCGGAATAGACGCGAACGAAGGTCAGCGAACCGACGAAGGGGTCGGTCATGATCTTGAAGGCGAGGCCCGAGAACGGCTCGTCATCCGAGCTCTTGCGGGTCATCTCCTTGTCGCCATCGACTTCGACGCCCTTCACATCGGGCACGTCGAGCGGCGACGGCAGGAAGTCGACCACGGCGTCCAGCATCCACTGCACGCCCTTGTTCTTGAAGGCAGAGCCGCACAGCACCGGCACGAAAGCGCCCGAGATGGTGCCCTTGCGGATCAGCTTCTTCAGCGTATCGACATCCGGCTCCTTGCCTTCGAGATACGCTTCCATGGCAGCGTCATCCATCTCGACGGCCAGTTCGACGATCCGGGCGTGATATTCCTCCGCCTTTTCCTTGAGGTCGGCCGGGATATCGCCGATGACATATTCGGCGCCCAGGCTTTCGTCCTTCCAGACGACGCCCTTCATGGTGATCAGGTCGACCAGGCCGGCGAATTCGCTTTCGGAGCCGATCGGCAGATGGATCGGCATCGGCTTCGCGCCAAGGCGATCGACGATCATGTCGACGCAGCGGTAGAAGTCGGCACCGATACGGTCCATCTTGTTGACGAAGCAAATGCGCGGCACGCCGTACTTGTCGGCCTGGCGCCACACCGTTTCGGACTGCGGCTCGACGCCGGCAACCGAGTCGAACACCGTCACCGCACCGTCAAGCACGCGCAGCGAGCGCTCGACTTCAATGGTGAAGTCGACGTGGCCCGGCGTGTCGATGATGTTGATGCGGTAGTCCTTCCAGAAGCAGGTCGTGGCAGCCGAGGTGATGGTGATGCCGCGTTCCTGCTCCTGCTCCATCCAATCCATGGTGGCGGTGCCTTCGTGCACTTCACCAATCTTGTAGGAGCGGCCGGTGTAATAAAGGATGCGCTCAGTGGTCGTGGTCTTACCGGCATCGATGTGGGCCATGATGCCGATATTGCGATAACGATCGAGCGGCGTGGTGCGAGCCATTTGGGATCCGTTCCTTCCTGCGCCCGATTACCAGCGATAGTGCGAGAAGGCCTTGTTGGCCTCTGCCATGCGGTGGGTATCTTCGCGCTTCTTGACCGAGGCGCCGCGATTGTTGGCGGCGTCGAGAAGCTCGGCCGACAGGCGGTCGGTCATGGTCTGCTCAGAACGGCCGCGCGCGGTGTTGATGATCCAGCGGATCGCCAGCGCCTGGGCGCGGTCCGGACGAACTTCGACCGGCACCTGGTAAGTTGCACCGCCGACGCGGCGCGACCGGACTTCCAGATGCGGCTTCACGTTATCCAGCGCATCGTGGAACAACTTGATGGGATCGCCCTTGGACTTTTTCTCGACCAGCGAGAAAGCGCCATAGACGATGCCTTCGGCGGCAGACTTCTTGCCGTCATACATCAAGGAGTTAATGAACTTGGTGACGACAATGTCGTGGAACTTGGCGTCCGGAAGAACTTCGCGCTTCTCAGCTGCGTGACGACGAGACATCGGTAGATCTCCTTACTTCGGACGCTTCGCGCCGTATTTCGAACGACGTTGCTTGCGGTCCTTCACACCCTGCGTATCCAAGGTGCCGCGAATGATGTGATAGCGCACACCCGGCAAGTCCTTCACACGGCCGCCACGGATCATGACGACAGAGTGTTCCTGCAGGTTGTGGCCTTCACCGGGAATGTAAGAGGTGACTTCGAAACCATTCGTGAGACGAACGCGCGCGACCTTACGCAGCGCCGAGTTCGGCTTCTTCGGCGTGGTTGTATAGACACGGGTGCAAACGCCACGCTTCTGCGGGCACGCTTCCATGGCCGGGACTTTATTGCGCGCCGCCAAAGGCGCACGCGGCTTACGGATCAACTGATTGATCGTCGGCATTCTCTTCCTCACGTTTGCGCGTCCGGACCGTGTCCATCGGCGCCTAAAATAGCCATACGCAAAATGACCACACCGACCGAAGGCTTCTGCCAAGGGTATCGATGCGGTCAGCTACACTTGCCGAACTTGCCCTGAGATCAGGGGCTTAGGGGACCGGCCTATGTATCCAAATGCTTAAGTCGGGACAGCGTCTAAGCCGCAACGGCCTACCACCAGCCCCCTTAAAGGCGGGCGGAATATATTGATTCGGCGGAGGAGCGTCAAGTGAAAGAATCCCCTGCGGTCTTAAGAAAATAGCTTTGTCTTTCAATTACTTGAGTCAACCGCGCCAAGATGGGTCACTGGCTATATAATGTGGTTAAAAATACTTAAAGCACTATATGTTGAATTTATCTCGCTTATCGTCGCAGAATAGGCGATCAAGCTGGCCGTTTCCTGATCGGCGATTTCGGCCCGGCAAATTGCCTTTAGCAAAATCCTTCGAGGCTGTGTCTTCAAAACCACTTCATGGGCCACGCGGATCAGGTCGGGAATCGATCAAAGTCCCTTTGCGAATCGATTGGCCGCTCCGGCGGCGCCCCATGCCTCATGTGGGGAGCCGATAGACGGGCGTAGAAGTCATTGAGGGTCTTGCCCGGCTCCAACCTGAACCCCTGCTCCAACACCGCCACCGTCTCGATCCGGTCAAGCCGGAAGACACGAAAATCGGCCCGCAATTCGCACCAGGCGGTCAAGGTCCAGGCATGTCCCCAGGCGTCCAGGCTCAGCGGCCGGATACACCGGGCCGTCGCATCGCCTTTGGCATCATAATAAATGAGATCGACTTTCAGCTGGCGATTGAGCGCCTGGCGCAGATCGGCCAGCGTCCGGCGGTGGGCCTGGGTCATGACATTGGCATGGGCGGTCAGGTCTTGCCGCCAGATCTGCCCCCTGATCTCCGCCGGCAGAACGGCATCGATCTTGACCAAGGCTTCCTCGGCTGCCTGGATCAGGGCCGAATCGCCCCAGGCCCGGACAAAGCGCGCACCAAGCACCAGCGCCTGCAATTCCTCCGTGGAGAACTGCAGCGGCGGCAGAACGAAATGGCTGCGGATGACGTAGCCGATGCCGCGTTCCCCTTCGATCGGCACGCCGGTGGCGATCAGCGCCTCGATGTCGCGATAGATGGTTCGGACCGACACCTCGAGCCGGTCGGCAATTGCCTGGGCCGTACGCAGCCGCTGGCCGCGCAGCAACTGCACGATCTCAAACAACCGGTCCGCCCGCCGCATCTGTGCTACCTGCCCCGCCGCGCGATCACCCGTTCCGCCCGCTCATCCGGCGGTGACGATGTGGTGATGGCTCATTTTGACGGAGCGCATATCGATCATGGAGCAGAAGGTCTCGGCCTGGGAAAGCTTATGGAAAACCGCGGCTGCGGCCCTGGCGGACGCCTCATCGCGCCATTCGGCAATATCGATCCAGGTGCCATCGGGCCCTTTGGCAAGACGTCGGCCAAGAAAGCCGGGCAGCGTGATCAAGGCGCCGGTCGAGGCTTCCGCCGCCGCCATGAAATGCTCTTCCGTGACGTTCTCGGCCAATGAAAAGGTGGCGATTTCCAGGACCTGCCCGATCGTGGTCAGGCCGGTCACCGCATGCTTTTTTCGATAGAAGGGATTGGTCATCATCCTATCCTCGCAGGCTGCCCGATTGTTTCTGCAAGCATCCTAAGCGAGGGCAACTGACAACGTGGTGTCAGTTGATGTCAGGCGGGATCTCCCAAACAGAAAGGGCCGGCAAGTCCGCCGGCCCAATCGTCTCAGCATGTCGTCGAAATTTAGAATTTGTTGCCGCGCGGGAACCCGTTCGGTGGCAACCGGCCGGCTTGCGCGCGTTCGCCGATCCAATCCTTGATATTCGTTTCCGTGCGCTGTCCGGTGCCATGGCGCCAGCTCAGGCCTTCCGATTTCTTGAAAGCCCTGGCATCGCTGATGCCGCCATCCTTGTATTTCTGCAAGGTGACGCCGCGGCCACGGCTCATTTCCGGCACGTCCTTCAGCGGGAAGATCAGCAATTTGCGGTTTTCGCCGATCGTTGCCAGCATATCGGCCGCCGGCGGCACCGGCACGCAGATCGTCGCCTCCCCGCCCTCACCCAGCACCAACACCTGCTTGCCGGAACGGGTTTGCGCCACGATATCGTCGGAGGGGACAACGAAGCCGCGGCCGTCATGCGCTGCCACCAGCAGTTTGATACCCGGCTTGTGGATCATCAGGTCGACAATATCCTGATCGTTGCCGAGATCGATCATGAGCCGGATCGGCTCGCCATGGCCGCGACCACCCGGCAGCTTATCGACACCGATCGTGTAGAATTTTCCGTTGGTGCCGAACACCAGCAGCTTGTCGGTGGTCTCGCATTGGATGTGGAACTTGGCCCGGTCACCATCCTTGAACTTGATTTCCGAACTCTCTTCCACATGGCCTTTCATAGTGCGGATCCAGCCCTTGGCCGAACAGATGACCGTCACCGGCTCGCGCTCGACCATGGCTTCCAAGGGAATGACCACCGCGCTCGGCGCATCGCCGAAAGCCGTGCGGCGGCGTCCCAATTCCGTCTTTGCACCATAGGTCTTTTTCAGCTCGCCGATCTCATCGGAGATCCGTGACCACTGCAGGCCTTCTTCATTGAGGAGCTGATTGATATCTTTCTTTTCCTGGCTGAGTTTCTTGTGCTCGCCTTTGATCTCCACCTCTTCCAGCTTGCGCAAAGACTTGAGGCGCATATTGAGGATGGATTCAGCCTGCAGATCGGTCAGATCCCATTTCTTCATCATGACCGGCTTTGGCTCGTCCTCATGCCGGATGATACGGATGACCTCATCGATATTGAGATAGGCGACCAGATAGCCTTCCAGAATCTCCAATCGCCGCTCGATTTCGCCCAGGCGGAACTTGCTGCGCCGGATCAGCACCTCACGGCGGTGATCGAGGAACGCGCGCAGCACGTCCGGCAGCGGCATGACGCGCGGCGTCTGGCTGGCATCCAGCACGTTCATGTTGAGGCCGAAGCGGGTTTCGAAATCGGTCTGGCGGAACAGTTGTTCCATCAGATGAAGCGGCTCGACATTGCGGCTCTTCGGCACCAGCACGATGCGGACATCGGTGGTGGATTCATCGCGAATATCATCGAGGAAAGGCAGCTTCTTCTCATGCAGAAGATCGGCGACCTTCTCGATCAGTTTTGACTTCGCCACCTGATAGGGAATTTCGGTGACGACGATCTGCCAGCCGCCCCCCTTCAGATCCTCTTTTTCCCAGCGCGAGCGGATACGGAACGAGCCCCGGCCGGTGCGATAGGCCTCGATCATCGTCTCCCGGGATTCACAGAGGATGCCGCCGGTCGGGAAATCCGGCCCGGGCATCAGGCTGACCAGTTTCTCGATCGTCGCATTCGGCGATTTGATCAGGTGCTGCAGCGCGTCGCAGACTTCCGCCACATTATGCGGCGGCACACTGGTCGCCATGCCGACGGCGATACCCTGCGCGCCGTTCGCGAGAAAATTGGGGAAGGCCGCCGGCAAGACAACCGGCTCGACATTCTCGCCGTCATAGGTGGCGCGGAAATCGACCGTATCCTCGGTGATGCCGTCCAACATCAAAGCGGCAGCTTCGGTCAGGCGCGCCTCGGTGTAACGCATCGCCGCGGCATTGTCGCCGTCGATATTGCCGAAATTCCCCTGGCCATCGACCATGGGATAACGCTGGGCGAAATCCTGCGCCATGCGCACAAGGGCATCGTAAATCGATTGATCGCCATGGGGATGGTATTGACCGATCACATCACCGACCACGCGGGCCGATTTCTTGTAACCCTGGCCCGGCTCCAGCCGGAGCTGGCGCATCGCGTAAAGCAGGCGGCGATGAACGGGCTTCAGGCCGTCACGCACATCCGGCAGGGAGCGCGACATGATGGTGGAGAGCGCGTAAGAGAGGTAACGCTCGCCCAAGGCCTCCGCCATGTCGACGACACGGATATCGCCGCTGGGCGGCTCGGGCGGCTGGGATTTTGCGGTTGCCTTCTTGGCCATACTATATCCTTTGGTCTCAATCATTTACCGGGATCGACGTCCCACGTGATCTTAGCATTCCCCGGCTGATTCGGTGCAAAACGATAGATAGCGGGGGAACGCATGTCTAGGCCAGGACCACTGCCGGCGGCAAGGTCCACGATCGGTGAAATGCCAACCTTGCAGGGAGCTAACCCTGAAGCCGTTGAAGAAATTGCCGGCGCGCCATTGGCCCCTCTGCCTGGGCCGATTGCTTTGAAATCGCGGATGCCCCCAATCTCGAGGACTGCCCTGTCTGCGCGAAAACATGGCGGGACAGGAAATGGCCGGTAAGGCGCAGGCCATCCAGAATGGCTGCCCGGTCCGGCCGGGCAGCATGATCTTCGGCCAGGAAAGCCGGCAGAGGCAGCAGGCGATCATGGTAGCCCCGGCCCGCCGACCGGGTCACGGCCCGCCCGCTCTTTGGTGACACATAAGTCAGGTCTTCAGTTTCGCCTGTCACCGCACAGTGGGTGAGATCGAGACCAAAACCGAGATCGGCCAGCAGCGTCAACTCCCAGCGCACATATTCCACCAGCCAGCGATCCTCGCCGGGCCTGCCATCTTCGCCGGGAACAGCTTCCTCGATCAAGCGGGCGATCAGGATATCGAGGTCGACAAAGATTTCCGGATGCGGCTCGCGCTCGGGCAAGGCGGCATCGATCGTGCCGCAAGCAGACGCCAGGGCGGCAAGGCGAAGCGGCTGATCCAGCAAAAGAGCAGCAACGGATTGCAGTCCTTCAATCTGGTAATTGCCAAGCTGCTCGGGCAGCCGCGCCCGCCAAGTGGCCTGCAGCCGATTGCCGAGCTCGATGACCGGCCGCTGGCGGCGCGAGAAGCCGCCGCGCAAGAGGCCAAGATGGCGACCGTGTTCGCGCGTCAGCAGCGTCAGGACGGCGTCATGCTCGCCGTAATGCCGCGCAGCCAATACAATCGCTTCGTCCTGCCAATCCATGCGTCACTCTAGAGTGATTCCACTTGTGACCATCCGGCTCTAGCAGGGATGATCCGGTGGCGCGGAGACTCACTTCTCGAAATCGATGCCCATTTCGCGATAACGCTCGGGATCTTCCTGCCAGTCCTCGCGCACCTTCACGAAGAGGAAGAGGTGCACCCGGCGCTGCAGCATCTCCTGGATATCCTTTTGTGCCGCCGCCCGCACCGATTTGATCCGCTGCCCGCCCTTGCCCAGCACGATGGCCTTCTGGCTATCCCGGGCGATGTAGATGACATGGTTGATCTTGACGCTGCCATCGTTGAATTCTTCCCAGCCCTCGGCTTCGACAGTCAGGTCATAAGGCAATTCATCGTGCAACTGGCGGAAGAGATATTCCCGCGTCATTTCCGCCGCCAGGAGACGCAGCGATATATCTGTCAGATCGTCTTCCGCGAAATGATGCGGCCCTTCGGGCAGGCGATCGGTCAGCACCTTCATCAGGTGATCGACGCCGCTGCCGGTCTGCGCCGAGATCATGAAGGTATCGGTGAAGTCATAGAGCGCGTTCAACTCCGCCGCCAGGCCCAGCAACTTCTCGCGCTTCACCGCATCGACCTTGTTGATGGCGAGGATTGCTTTGCGGCCCGCCGCTTTCAATTCCTCGATAATGCGCTTCGTATCGTCGTCGATCGATTTCCGTTCAGCATCGACCAGCAGGACGATCTGGTCCGCTTCCTCGGTGCCGCCCCAGGCCGCGGCCACCATGGCGCGGTCGAGACGACGCTTGGGGGCGAAGATGCCGGGCGTATCGATGAAAATGATCTGCGCCCGATCGCGCATGGCGATGCCGAGGACACGGCGGCGCGTCGTCTGCACCTTGGGGCTGACGATCGAGATCTTGGCGCCGACCAGCCGGTTGAGCAAAGTCGATTTGCCGGCATTGGGTGCGCCGATCAAGGCGACGAAGCCGCAGCGATCAGCCATCGCATCGCTATTGGTCATTTATGCTCCTCTAATCCAGGCGTCGTGCTTCTTTATGCGCGCCGTCTCATTCGCCCAGATTTATCCGCTCAGTTATTCGCCCAGAACTATTCGCTATGGCCACGCAGCCGCGCCATGAAAGCCGCCGCCGCCAACTGCTCGGCCGCCCGCTTCGACCGCCCGCTGGCAGCCGCCGGTTCATGCCCTTCGACCCGGACCTGAACGGTAAAGGTCGGGTCATGGGGCGGGCCGCTGCTTTCAATGACATCATAAACCGGCAGCGGCAATCCGTCAGCCTGGGCCCATTCCTGCAGCGCCGTCTTGGAATCCTGCGGCGGCTTGGCATCGCGATTCATCATCGGCGACCACATGCGCATGATGAAGTCGCGCGCTGGATCGAGCCCGCCATCAAGGTAGATGGCGCCGATGACCGCCTCGCAGGCATCGGCGAGCGAGGCCGGATTATCGCGTCCGCCGCTTTCGGCTTCACCCCGCGACAGGATCAGATATTTGCCGAGATCGATGGACCGCGCCACCCGCGCCAACCCCTCCTGGCGGACCAAAGCCGCCAGGCGTTTTGCCAGGGCGCCTTCATTCTCGCCGGGAAAGGTCCGGAACAGCATCTCCGCGATCACCAGGCCGAGAATCCGGTCGCCGAGGAATTCCAGGCGCTGGTTGTCGGCATCGCTAACCTGGCGGGGGCCCCGACGGCCGCCGCTGCGGGTCAATGCACTGGGATGGGTGATCGCCGTCCGTAGGAAACCCGGATCGGCAAACTGATAGCCAAGCGCAGCAGCCAAAGCCGCCAGATCAGGGCCACTGCGCGGGCTCATTTCACCAGGTCGAACAGGCGGTTCCACCGGACATGGAACGGCTTGCTCCATGAGAAGAAGAGGATCTTCGCCGGACCGATCAGGTTCTCCTTCGGCACGAAACCGACGGTGCCCAGGAGATCCGCATTCTTTTCGGTGATTTCATCGGTCGGCGCGAAGCTGGATGCCGCACGGGTCAACATGCGGCTGTCATTCGAGCCATCACGATTATCGCCCATCATGAAATAATGATCCGCCGGCACGACATAGATCGGTGTGTTGTCGAGGCTGCCGGAATCGCCGCTCGATTCGATGATGCGGTGGCTGACGCCGCCGGGCAAGGTCTCGATATATTGCGGCACCGGCATGGCATTCGGATCATCGGGGTCGACATAATCCTCGATCCGCTCCCGCTTCACCTGCTCGCCATTGATATAGAGGATACCATTGCGGACCTGGACGCGGTCGCCCGGCAGGCCGATCAGGCGCTTGATGAAATCGTTCTCAACCTCGCCCGGCGGCCGAAAGACGATGACGTCGCCGCGTTTCGGGTCGCCGTCCCAGATACGCCCTTCGAAGGGAACGATCGACAGCGGGAAGGAATACTTGCTGTAACCGAATGATGTCTTGGAAACGAAGAGGTAATCGCCGATCAACAGCGTCGGAATCATCGATCCGGAAGGAATGTTGAAGGGCTCATACAGGAAGGTCCGGATCAGGATGGCAATGACGCCTGCCCAGATAACGGTCTTCACGAAATCCCAGATTTCCTGGAACGTGCCGGAGGTCTTGCGCGGCATTGATGATCATGGCTCCGCTGGTGGAATTGGCCCCGCTCGTCCCCAGGGGCGATGACTAGGGGTACAGCAGGAGTCGGGGCGGATCAAGCCAGCCAGGAACGGGAAAGTCAAGGCGCGACAGCAACTTGACCCTATCACGTGCAATTTGCCGCTGCCCGGAAAGGCTGGATTGGCGGCAATAGCGGCGAAACTTCCGGGACTTAGCCGGCAATCGGAATAGCTGAAATAATAACGATTGCCTGCGCCTGGGGAAAATCATCGGTGATGGTCAGGTCGATCTGCGCCACCATTCCTGGGGGCGTCATCGCCTGCAACCGTGCCAGGGCCCCGCCGGTCAATTTCATCGTGGGCTTGCCGGAGGGCAGGTTGACCACTCCCATATCCCGCCAGAAAACCCCTTGATGGATGCCGGTGCCGAGCGCCTTGGAACAGGCCTCCTTTGCCGCGAACCTCTTGGCATAGGATGCCGCCCGATTGGCGCGCCGATCCGACTTTACCTGTTCGATCTCGGTAAAAAGACGCTGGACGAAACGGTCGCCATAACGCTCCAGCGAATTTTCGATCCGGCGGATATCGATGATGTCATTCCCGATGCCGAGAATCATGCCAGCCACTTGTCAGCTATTGTTGCGACCTGACGGACAGCCGCGCGTCAGGATTTCCAGTGAAACCGATCCGGGACAGCCCTGTCCAGCTGCAATCGAGGATGGCTTAGCCCCTTGCCCGATCAACCGAGCTGATCGCCGGGGTGGCCCGCAAGGCAGCGATGATCCCGGTCAGATGCCGCAGATCCTTGACCTCGACATCGACCAGCACCTCGAAGAAATCCGTCGACCGGTTGACGATCTTCAGGTTGTTGATGTTGCCGCTATTCTTGCCGATGACGGTTGTCAAGCTGCCGAGGCTGCCCGGCTGATTGGTGATCACCACATTCAAGCGCCCGACATGGCTCTCCGCCGAATCCGGATCGACATCCCAGGCGACATCGAGCCAGCGTTCCGGCGTATCGGCGAAGGTCTCAAGGGTCTCGCAGTCGATCGTGTGGATGGTGACGCCTTTGCCGGTGGTCACGATGCCGACGATGCGATCGCCCGGCAGCGGATGGCAGCAACCGGCGAAGTGCAAGGCCATGCCCGGGATGAGGCCGCGGATCGGCACGGCGAAACTGTCCCGCTTCACCTTCGGGCGGGGACGGCCGATCGGCACGACCTTGTCATTGGTCTGCACATTGCGCGATGCCGGGAACACCGCATTGATGACTTCCCGCGCACCGAGATTGCCCTGCCCCACCTGGGCCAGCAGATCCTCGGCCGTATCGCTCTTGAATTTCTTCAGCACGCCATCCAGCGACTTGTCGGCATATTCATAGCCTTCGTGCTGGAATTCCTTCTGCATCATGGCGCGGCCCAGTTCGACATACTGGGTCCGCTGCTGGGTCCGGATGAAGCGGCGGATACAGGCCCGCGCCTTGCCGGTAACGACGAAACGCTCCCAGGTCGGCGACGGCGTCTGCGCCCGCGAGGTGACGATTTCCACCTGATCGCCGTTATGCAATTCACTGCGCAACGGCACGATGCGGCCGTTGATCTTGGCGCCGACGCAGGTATCGCCGACTTCGGAATGCACCGCATAGGCAAAGTCAACCGGCGTTGCGCCGCGCGGCAAGGCGATCAAATCGCCCTTCGGCGTGAAGCAGAACACCTGGTCCTGGAACATTTCCAGCTTGGTATGTTCCAGGAATTCTTCCGGCCCGGCCGCATGTTCGAGAATATCCAGCAATTCGCGAAGCCAGCGATATTGCCGGCCATCGACCTGCGGCGCGCCCTGCTTGTACTTCCAATGCGCGGCGACGCCGAGCTCGGCAATCGCATGCATTTCCTTGGTGCGGATCTGGACCTCGATACGATGACGGAACGGCCCGATCAAACCGGTATGCAGCGAGCGGTAATTGTTCGGCTTGGGTGTCGAGATGTAATCCTTGAAGCGCCCGGGGATCATTGAATAGCTGCTGTGCAGGACACCCAATGCCTGATAGCACTCGCCGATATCCTTGACGATAATGCGGAACGCGATGATGTCCGAGAGCTGCTCGAACTCCATGCGCTTTTGCTGCATCTTGCGCCAGATGGAGTAAGGCGTCTTTTCGCGACCCGAGACCTGACATGTCACGCCGGAGTCAACCATGACCCGCTGCAGTTCGTCGATGATCTTCTTGCAAATATCGTTATCTTGCTCGCGCAAGAAATTCAGGCGCTGATTGATCGAGACCGCAGCGTCAGGATAGATCTCGTTGAAGGCCAGCGTTTCCAGCTCATCCTTGATCTGATGCATGCCCATGCGCTCGGCGAGAGGCGCATAGATTTCCATGGTCTCCAGCGCAATGCGGCGCCGTTTGTCCTCGCTTTTGATGAAATGCAGCGTCTGCATGTTGTGCAGGCGGTCGGCCAGCTTCACCAGCAGGACACGGATGTCATTCGACATGGCCAGCACCAGCTTGCGGAAATTTTCCGCATGCTTGGTGTTGTCCGATTGCAGTTCCAGCCGTGAGAGCTTGGTGACGCCATCGACCAGACGGCCGATTTCCATGCCGAACAGACCTTCGATCTGCTCCAGGGTCGCATCGGTATCTTCGACCGTGTCATGCAGCAGGCCGGTGACGATCGATGCGGTATCAAGCTTGAGGCGGGTCAGAATCTCGGCGACGCCGAGCGGGTGAGAGAAATAAGGATCGCCGGAAGCCCGTGACTGCGACCCATGCGCTTTCATCGAAAAAACATAAGCGCGGTTGAGGACGTCCTCATCCGCGCCCGGATCATAGGCTTTGACGCGCTCGACAAGCTCATACTGACGAATCATCGCGTGCGCCGAATCCGCCGTCTTTCTCATCCGCTTCGTTGCTGTTCCGTCTCCCTCATCTTGCCTATCGGCGATACCTTACGGCACCGCGGAAAAGTGAGTCCGAAACATTCCGGCAGCCGCCTCAGCGGCTGCCGATCCCAATCTTAGTTGCCATCATCCAGCGCCGAGCTGTCATCCTCGAATTCGCCGTCGATCGACATATCCGAATCCTCGGCTTCGTCCTGGCTGATCTGGGCCTGCTGCATTTCCGCCAGCAAGTCGCCGGCGCCGGCACCGAAGCCAGCACCGTCTTCTTCAGGCTCGTCATTTTCGATATGGCGCTGCAGGCCGGTCACCAGGTTGTTCGACAGATTGTCGAGGCTCACGGTTTCATCGGCAATTTCCCGCAGAGCCACCACAGGATTCTTGTCGTTGTCCCGCTCCACCGTCAATGACGCACCCGCCAGAATCTCCCGCGCCCGCTGGGCCGCCAGCATGACGAGATCAAACCTATTGGGGATTTTTAAGACGCAATCTTCAACCGTTACACGAGCCATCTTCAAAGTCTCTCTAAAACAGGACGCAATCGCATGCGACTAATATATTTTTCCGATCCGCACAAGGCAAGTTCGATACCGCCTTCTAAATGAAAACCGCATCATGCAGGAGACGCATGCATCGGACTTCTTTCCCTAAAAAATATTTTAAAACATATAGTTAAAGAGACCGGCTGATCGACATTCCCAATTTTTCAAATCAGCGGTCGCGTCACTTGGTCCTGGGGCAAAACGGCAATCAGCTCCGTCAGGCCCTGCCGCGTGACAGGATGTCGCCAGTTCGGTGCGATATCACGCAGCGGCAACAAGACAAAGCCGCGACCGGTAAGACGGGGATGCGGCAGGATTGGCGGCTCTTCGCCGTCCCGAACCTCCCCATGGTGATCCAGGAGATCGAGATCGACGACACGCGGTGCATTCGTCACGGTACGTATCCGACCGAAGCGGGCTTCGACGTCGTGCAATCGCCGCAACGTCTCGACGGCATTCGAGCGCGATCGCAGTGCGACGACGCCGTTCACGTACCAGGGCTGATCGGCCATCGGCACCGGTGCCGATTCATACCACGGCGATTTTGCAACCAGCGTCAGCCCCATCTCCACCAGGGCGGCGATTGCCATATCGAGCGTCGCCACCGGCGGGCCGAAGGTCGGATGCGTCAGATTGGCGCCGAGCCCGACATAGCTGAGATCATGCGCCGGCATTTCCGGCTCCAATTTCGACATCACGAGAGAGCATGCGATGAAAAATCCGTTGAATGCATTGGTGAGTAAAATTATTTAGGTGTGAAAGACAATCAATGCAATCGCATGTGCGGGAATGCTAAGCCTGCACGAAAGATTATAAGCCCAAAAATCATTGCAGCAGAACATTGCATTAGGGGTATTTCGAATGGTCACTCGGTTCTATCCGCAAGAACGCGTCGCCTTGTTTGTCGACGGCGCAAATTTGCATGCGGCGGCGCGGGCGCTCGGTTTCGATATCGATTACAAGCGTCTGTTGAAATACTTCCAGGATCAATGCCATCTGATCCGCGCCTTCTATTACACCGCGCTGGTGGAAGATCAGGAATACTCGCCCCTGCGGCCGCTGGTCGATTGGCTCGATTATAACGGCTTCACCATGGTGACAAAGCCGACCAAGGAATTCACCGACGCGACGGGGCGGCGGAAGATCAAAGGAAACATGGATATCGAGCTGGCGATCGATGTGATGGAGATGTCGGCACATCTCGATCACATCGTGCTGTTCTCCGGCGATGGCGATTTCCGTCGCCTGGTCGAGGCCGTGCAACGCCGCGGCTTGCGGGTTTCCGTGGTCAGCACGGTGCGGTCGTCGCCGCCGATGGTGGCGGATGAATTGCGCCGGCAGGCTGATCACTTCGTCGAGCTGGATGAGCTTGCCAACGCGATCGCCCGGCAATCGACCCGGCCGGCCGATCCGATCGCCGGCGGCATGGAGCCGCGCTGATCCAATATGGTTTCCGCAAGCAAAACGCAAACGGCGCCGATGCCTGGTCGCGATTGCCCGCTCTGTCCACGGCTGGTCGAGTTCCGCGAAGACAACCGGCGGCAATTCCCCGATTGGCATAATGCGCCGGTGCCCGATTTCGGCCCGGCAACAGCGCCGCTACTGATCGTCGGCCTTGCCCCGGGACTGCGCGGCGCCAATCGCACTGGCCGCCCTTTCACCGGCGATTATGCCGGTGACCTGCTCTATGAGACTTTGCTGGATTTCGGTTTGGCCAGCGGCTGCTATGAACAACGCCCGGATGACGGCCTCGCCATGACCGGCTGCCGCATCGTCAACGCGGTTCGGTGCGTACCGCCGCAGAACAAGCCGACGCCGGCGGAAATCAGAACCTGCAACAACTTCCTGAAGCAGGATCTGGCCGCGATGACGAAAGTGAAATCGATCCTCGCCCTCGGCTCGATCGCCCATGACGCGGTGCTGATGACGCTGGGCCTGCGAAAATCGGCCTATCGCTTCGGACATGCCGCCCAGCATGCCTTGCCGGACGGCATCACCCTGACCGACAGCTATCATTGCTCGCGCTACAACACCAACACCAACCGGCTGACGCGCGAGATGTTTCGCACCGCGATGAAGCTTGCCCAGGAAGCCGGCCAGGCTTGATATGCAGGCCGCCCGATAGAGGTCAGCCTCGCTCGCGCAGCAAGCGCCCCTGTTCGCGCTTCCAGTCGCGTTCCTTCTCGGTATCGCGCTTATCGACCTTGCGCTTGCCCTTGCCGAGGCCGAGTTCGACCTTGGCGATGCCACGCAGGTTGAAATAGATCGAGATCGGCACAAGCGTGATGCCGGCACGTTGGATCTGCCCGATCAACCGGCTCATCTCACGCCGTTTCAGCAGCAATTTGCGCGGCCGCCGCGGCTCATGGTTGAAGCGATTGGCAGCCTCGTATTCGGGGAAATAGGCATTCAGTAGCCACATCTCCCCGTCTTTCTCGGTGGCGAAGGCCTCATTGATGCTGGCACGGCCGAGGCGCAGGGTCTTGACCTCGGACCCTGTCAGGACAAGCCCCGCCTCAATCGTGTCTTCGATATGATAGTCGAAGCGCGCGCGGCGGTTCTGTGCCGCAAAACGTTGTTTGGATAGATCACGCGCCATTACTTAACTTAGCCCAGTTACGGGCCAGTTGGCTGGCCCTGATCAGTTCAGCAGTCCGGCCGCTTTCAGCGCCGCCTGCACCTTGGCTTTGGAAGCCTCGGCGATTTCTACCATCGGCAGACGCAAATCACCAGATGCCAGGCCGAGCAATTGCGCGGCATATTTCACCGGACCGGGACTCGTCTCGCAGAACATCGCCTCATGCAGCGGGGTCAGCCGCTCGTTGATCCTGATGGCCGTTGCGGGGTCACCCTTGCGCCAGGCTGCCTGCAACTCGGCGGTCAAGGATGGTGCCACATTCGAGGTAACGGAAATACAGCCATGGCCGCCCTGGATCAGGAAAGGCAATGCCGTCGCATCCTCTCCGGACAACTGGCAAAAATCCCGGCCGGAGGATAGCGCCTGCAAGGCAGGCCGCGCCAGATCCGCCGTCGCGTCCTTGACACCGACGATGCGCGGCAGTTTCGACAGCCGGGTCATGGTTTCGATCGACATATTGGCGACAGTGCGGCCCGGCACGTTGTAAATGATGATTGGAATGTCGGTCGCGTCATGAACCGCCTTGAAGTGCTGGTATTGTCCTTCCTGGGTCGGCTTGTTGTAATACGGCACAATGACCAGAGCGGCATCGGCGCCGGCTTTCTGGGCATGGCGGGTCAGATCGACCGCCTCATCCGTGGAATTCGACCCGGTTCCGGCGATCACCGGCACTCGCTTTGCCACCGCCTCGATGCATAATTCCACCACACGCTTATGCTCGTCATGGGTCAGGGTCGGGGATTCGCCCGTCGTGCCCACCGGCACCACGCCGTCGATTCCCGATTTGATCTGCCAATCGACGAATTTCTGAAACCCAGCCTCATCCACGGATCCGTTGCGGAATGGCGTAATGAGCGCCGTGAGTGATCCCTTGAACATGACCATGGTGACTCGTCCTTGTTACGGCAGATTGCCTGTGATGCGGTGCGGGAACATAGCCGGACGCGGCCCGCCGGGCAAGCGAAACGATGGGCTTCAATCGGCGATTCGCCGGTTTTTTTATTGCGCGTCCTGACTGAAGGGCGTGGCCGGTTCACACGCAGAACGCTCGTTTCCATTTTTGATTTTCTCTGCAACGGGACGTTGTCCTCGTCCGCTAAGCCATTTAGAATGCAGCCGAAATCAAGAGAGGTTTACTGTGCGACGGGTCTTAGCGCTTTGTCTGGCAGCCCTGGCTGGGCTACCGGCTGGTATCGTTTTTACCAGTATTCATCCTGAAACCGCTTTCGCACAATCCTCGGCACCGGTCACGTCGCCGCAGACGACATCTGCCCCAACGACACTGAGTACCAAGGATAAGGCCATTTACCGCCAGGCCTTTACCGCCGTTGACAACGACCGATGGAAAGAAGCGCGGCGGCTGGCGGATACGGCGCATAACCCGCTGCCGGCCAAAATCATCCAATGGCTCGACTTGACCCGACCCGGGCCGGGCCGGGATTTTCGCGAAATGACAGCCTTCCTCAGCGCGAACCCGGATTGGCCGTTGCGCGAAACACTGTTTTCCCAAGCCGAACGGGCGATGCCGGAGGATTTACCGCCGGCTCAGACAATCGCCTGGTTCGGCAGCCGGGATCCGAACACGGCCGATGGCACGATCAAACTGGCCGGCGCCCTGCACTCCGTCAAACAGGTGGACCGCGCGACCAGCCTGGTGCGCAACGGCTGGATCGATCTTGATTTCTCCAAGGATGACGAAACCGTCTTCCTCCGGCGCTTCGGCCGGTTGTTGTCCGAACGAGACCATGAAGCGCGGCTGGACCGGTTGATCTGGGACAATTCGCGTGACCAGATCAGCCGTATGTTGAGCCGTGTGGATGCGGGGCATAAAGCACTGGCGCAGGCCAGGTTGGCTTTGCTGGATCAAGCGGCGAATGCTTCGAGCCTGCTTGCACAGGTGCCGCAATCGCTGCGCAAGGATGCCGGGCTGATCTACGCGCAGGCTCGCTGGCTGCGCTTGAAAGGGGACGTCGAAAAAGCCGCTGCCCTCCTCGACCCGCCGCCGAAACATGTCCTGCGTCCGGCAAAGATGTGGATGGAGTATAAGCGCGCCGCCCGCACCTCGCTCGACAAAGGCGATATCTCGGTCGCCTATCGCCTGGCGGCGTCCCACGGCGCCACCTCGGGTGAAGCTTTCGTCGAAGGTGAATGGCTGGCCGGCTGGATTTCCCTGCGTTTCCTCGACGATCCGGCAACAGCCACAAAGCATTTCACCGGCCTTTATGCCGGCGCTAAATCCGCCATCAGCCAGGCCAGCGCCGCCTATTGGGCCGGCCGCGCTGCCGAGCAATCCGGCAATAAAGTGAAGGCGCAGGAGTGGTATCGAACCGCGGCGAAGAGCACGACGACATTCTATGGGCTGCTGGCGGCCTATCGCCTGCACGACAAGCAGATCATGCGTCTTCACAACACGCAGAAACCGGATGCCGCCACCAAGGCTGCTTTCGACCGGCGGGAATTGACCAAGGCGGCTCGCTTGCTCAATTTGCTCGGCGAGGAAGACCGGACCCGGCCCTTTATCCTGAAGCTGCGCGAAATGGCGACTAAGCCCAGCGACTACTATCTGACCGCACAGCTTGCCACCGAAGTCAACCGCGATGACCTGGCTGTTTCCGTCGCCAAACAGGCGCGGACGGCCGGCGTCGAAATGGTGCAGTATCTCTATCCCATGCCGGTTGTGCCGAAGGGGGGCGATCCCGAGCCGGCGCTCGTTCTTGCGATCATTCGGCAGGAAAGCGCTTTCCTGGATTCCGCCGTCAGCCCGGCGGGCGCCATGGGCCTGATGCAATTGATGCCAGCGACCGCGAAGGGCATGGCCAAGGAGATCGGCGTCAAGAAGCATGCCGACAAGATGCTGACCACCGATCCTCAATATAACATCAAGCTCGGCAGCGCCTATTTGTCGAAGCTGATCAATCGCTTCAACGGTTCCTATATCCTGGCGGCGGCCGGCTACAATGCCGGTCCGAGCCGGGCCAGGGATTGGACCTATACCTATGGCGATCCGCGCGAAACGGGAACCGATGTGATCGACTGGATCGAAAGCATTCCGTTCGATGAAACCCGCAACTATGTACAGCGGGTCATGGAAAATCTCGAAATCTACCGCGCCCGCCTCAACAAGGGCGTCATCAAATTGACGCTTGAGGAAGACCTCCGTCGACACAATCCGCAATAAGCCGGTGCCATCATGCCAAACGCCACCCCTCTTGCCATCGATATCAGCCATGTCGAGACCGCCGCGCAGCGCCTCCTCGGCCAAGCGGTCCGAACGCCTTTGCTGCGCAGCCCCGATCTTGAAGAGGCGACCGGCGCCGCCGCGGCCTTCATCAAGCCGGAAGTGCTGCAACGCACCGGATCCTTCAAGTTCAGAGGCGCCTTCAATAAGCTCGCGGCAGCCAAATCCGCCAATCCATCGCTCCGGCAGGTGGTCGCTTATTCTTCCGGCAATCATGCCCAGGGTGTCGCCGCGGCGGCCGGGCTGCTTGGCCTCTCGGCGACCATCGTTATGCCGCAGGATGCGCCGCAAGCAAAGATCCGGAACACGAAACAGCTCGGCGCCGGGGTCGTGCTTTACGATCGCTGGCGCCAGTCCCGCGAAGAGATCGCAGCCGATATCGCGGCGAAAACACAGGCGCTCATCGTGCCGCCTTACGACGATCCCGATATCATCGCCGGCCAGGGAACGGTCGGCCTGGAAATCGTGCAAGATCTGCAAAAGCTGGGTCTTCGCGCCGATATCATGATTGCGCCTTGCAGCGGCGGTGGCCTCATCGCCGGCATCGCCACCGCCGTTCGCCATCATTTTACCCAAGCCGCCATCTATGCCGCCGAACCGGAAGGCTATGATGACCTGGCACGATCATTGGCGGCTGGTACGCAGGTTGCCAATGAAGGAACCACGCCATCGATCTGCGACGCGCTCATGGCGAAGCAGCCGGGCAAGCTGACCTTTCCGATTCATCAGGCCTTGCTGGCAGGATCGCTGGCCGTATCCGACGAAGCCGCCTTGTCGGCGATGGCCTTCGCCTTCGATCGCCTGAAGCTGGTCGTGGAGCCCGGCGGCGCGGCCGCCCTGGCTGCCGCCCTCGGTCAAAAGCTGGATGTCAGCGGCAAGACCATCGTCGTCGTGTGTTCGGGCGGCAATGTCGATGCCGCGATGATGACAAGGGCCCTCTCCTCGCCATCGGCTTGAACGTCACACGGCGCCGCGAGACTCAGCTTGCGGCGCGCTGTTGCTCGGATTGCTTACCAGCCTGCTGCTTCGCAGCCTGGTCGCCCGCTTCATTTGCCGGTTGTTTCGCAGGCTCGGTTTCGGCCGCTACAGACGCCTTTGTCTGGGCATCTAGGCGCTTGCAGGCCCCCTCGAGAAAGGCCCCCTGTGCGATCGCCAATGAATGATGCAGCACATCGCCGGTCACATGCGCGGTCTTTTCCAATGTCACCGTATCGGCCTTGACCTGCCCGATCAGCTTGCCGCAGATCCGCACATTCTCCGCCTGAATGCTTCCCGTCACGACGGCTCCCTCACCGATCACGACACTGCTGCTGCGAATATCCCCGTCGACCTGACCGTCGACCTGGATATCGCCCTGACAAATTAAATCGCCGGCAATGCGCAGATCCGCGCTGATGATCGACAGCATGCCGGCCTTAGCGACCTGGCGCCTATTATCGGCGGTGGTCTTGTCCTTGTTAGCCTTTGAAAACATAGCGACCTGCTTTCAGGAAGCCCATCGGATCGATAGGTCTGTCGTTGTAGCGAACTTCGTAATGCACATGCGGTCCGGAACTCCGGCCGGTATTGCCGAGACGACCCACGCTATCGCGATAGTCGACGGTCTGGCCTTTCTGCACCTGAATGGAATCGAGATGCGCATAAATGGTGTGGATACCGAAGCCATGATCGATTTCCACCAAATTGCCGTAGCCGCTTTGCTTGCCGGCAAAAACAACTTTGCCCGGCGCCGTCGCGAGAACTTCCGATCGTAACGTCCCCACCATGTCGACGCCTTCGTGAATCGCCTTTTCGCCGTTAAACGGATCGACCCGGGCGCCGAAAGTGCTGGAAATATAATAGTGATCCACCGGCGCAGTCAGCGGCAGGGAATGCAGCACAACTTGCAATTTTTCCCAACGGCCGACCTCGTCCCCCAACGATGTAACGCTTTCTATCAGCTTTTGCTCGCTCGTTCCCGACGCACTTGCCGGTGCCGGAATGAACGGCCCGCCCTGCCCCTCCGCTTTGCCATCGGTCGTCAGCAAGAGCTTGTCGACTTTCAGGCCGGTCATCTCGATCGTCTTTTCCATTTCGGCCATATTGGAACGCGCCCGTTCAGCCAGGTTGGACGCGAAATCCGCCTGTTCTTCCTGCAGGGAGGCGAGGCGTTCTTCCAGGCCGGAAATCGATCGCGACATATCAGCCCGGGTCGTTTGCAGCGTATTGCGTTGCGCGATCATCGTCGCCAGTGCCCGCTCGTTCTGCTGCACCTGAAGCGCCAATTCATTCTTTTCGGCATCGGTGTTTTGAGCATTCGCCTGCAGGTCGGCGACCTGGTCATTCAGGGTCGCGAGCTGCACCAAGGCCGCCTGATGCTGCTGTCGCTCCGCAGTCAGCAGTTGGTTGAGCATGCGGGCCTTCTCGGCAAGCCGCCTGGATTCCATCGTCTGCGCCGCGAGCCGGCGGGACAAATCCGCATCGCTGCCGCTTGTTGCTGGATGGCTGCCAGAACCGGCCTGCTGCGGCAGATTGTTTTGATTTATCGCGGCATCGGCACTCCATAAGTCGGCCACCGCCTCCGGCATGGAACGCAAGGTGGCGAACATCATGGGCTCGGCACGGCGGTGGCTGCGATCAGGGTCCGAAAAAACGCCGATGACCGGCAAGAGATCGCCATAAGGAGACACGGTATCAAGGCCAACCCAATCCCGGGCATGAAAAGACGGCTGGGGTGCTGCAGGGATAATGGAGATCGCAATGCCAACCAGCGCTGCGCCGGTCAGCAGGGAGGTCAGCAGGAACTGCCGTCGCGTCGACAGGTGCAGATAAGATACGCGGCCATTGGTGCGAATAAGGATATCACGCGGCATAAAGCGCTCTTCCAGGCGCTCCTGAATTCGCTGCATAGCCGACTTGATCACTTCGTGTCCCCAGTGTCGAAACGCCCAGCGATCCCCCAAACGACAATCGCTCACCCGCAATCAGTTCGAGGCGGTAGGCCTATGCGCGCCGTTCCCAAGCGGCGGCTTTCGACATTCCATCCCCCCAAAGCCAGCGAAATCCTGGCCAAGCCTGATCCCTGTTCCTTAGCGGATATCGTGCCATCATCCCTGATATCCGGGAACGTCTCTTCATTTTATGGAGGGGAAACCTTAGGGAGCGCATATCGGCCAGGCAAGCGGAAACCACCGCTGAGATCCCGGCATCGCCTAAAAATCATGGAAAATTAAACTAGGTTACTTATCCCCAATTTCATCCATAGGAGAAATTGCGAGGGCGCTATCGTCGCCACTCCATGAGGATGAGAGATCGCTTATCTACCGGGATCAGGCGCGAAATTTGCGCTCAATATAAGCAATGACCTGCTGCACGCAGGCCTCCACCGACTGCACCTGGGTGTCAACCACCAGTTCCGGATCTTCGGGCAGCTCATAGGGCGCGGAGACGCCGGTGAAATTGCCGATCTCCCCCTGGCGCGCCCGTCTGTAGAGCCCTTTCGGATCGCGCAACTCGCAGGCTGCGAGATCGGCTTTGATATAGACCTCGTGGAAGGTGCCATGAGCGGCATTTCTTGCCCGCTGGCGATCGGAGCGATAGGGCGAGATGAAGGCGGTGATCACCACCATGCCGGCATCCGCGAAGAGCGCCGCGACCTCGCCGATGCGCCGGATATTTTCTGCCCGGTCCTCCGGCGAGAAGCCGAGATTGGCATTGAGGCCACGGCGGACATTGTCGCCGTCCAACACATAGACCTGGAAACCGCGGCGGAACAATTCGCGCTCCACCGCCATGGCGATGGTCGACTTCCCCGCGCCCGAGAGGCCGGTGAACCAGAGCACACCGCCGCGATGGCC
Source organism: Rhodospirillaceae bacterium (assembly GCA_008012315.1). Classification (GTDB taxonomy): domain Bacteria; phylum Pseudomonadota; class Alphaproteobacteria; order Dongiales; family Dongiaceae; genus Dongia_B. The sequence goes on along the minus strand of SSEL01000005.1, from coordinate 15,065 downwards.
GTTGCGCTGTTCCCGGTTCGCATGCGTGACCGTATGTTCCACCTCGGTCAGATTGCTCGACCGGATCGTCACCAATTGCCGCTGATTGGGATAGCCATCCATGCTGATGGTGCCGCCGGCAACCAGATTGACGCCGTCCGTCAAAACGAAACGGCCGGTCTTCGGATTTTCCTCCAGGCGATCGAGCGCCAGCATCGCCTGCGACCGCAGGACGACATCGGCAATACCGTGATGCGGCACGATATCGCTTGGCGCGCTGGTCAATTGCTCGACGTCGTAAAGTGCCTTGATCTCCTGCACCGTCACCGGCACTTCGCGCGTCTGCAAGCGCAACCGGTAGCTGGCGCCGGGCTGCAGCGGCTCGTTCGGCAACCAGAACAAACGCCCCTGGAAGACATTCGTCTCGATCGGGGTCGCATCTTCGTGGCTTGCGAGATCGCCACGTTCGATGAACAACTGCTCATCCAAGGTAATGCCGATCGACTCACCGGCCACGGCAGTGGTTTTCGCCGGTGCGGACCAAGCCTCGATCGATGCCACACGGGCCGTCTTGTTGCTGGGCGAGAACAGCAGGCGGTCACCGACAGTCAGCCGGCCGCTGAGCACGCGGCCGGCAAGAATGCGGCGATCATCGAATTTGTAGACATCCTGGATCGGCAGCCGCAGCGGCAGAGACGTGAGATCGCCCACACTGACGAAACCGTCCAGCGCCTCGACCAGGGTCTTCCCGCGATACCAGGTCATGCGTTCCGATGGCGTGACGATATTGTCGCCGTCCCGCGCGACGACTGGGATGATATGTGCGGCCTGCAGGCCGATATCGGCGAGATATTGCCGATAGGTCGTCTCGATCTCGGCAAAGCGATCAGCCGCGAAGCCGGCCAAGTCCATCTTGTTGACGACGACGACGATCTGGCGGACGCCAAGCAATTGCAGCAAATAGGCGTGGGTGCGCGACTGCTGCTGCACGCCCTGCCCGGCATCGATCAGCATGACGGCGGCATCGGCATTGGCCGCGCCGGTGATCATGTTTTTCAGGAACTCGCGATGCCCCGGCGCATCGATGATGGTGTAATCGCGCTGCGCCGATTTGAACCAGATCTGCGAGGTATCGATCGTGATGCCCTGGTCGCGTTCCGATTGGAAGGCATCCATGAGGAATGCCCATTCGAACGGCATGCCGCGCCGCTCGCACATTGCCTGGATCGCTTCAAGCTTGCCTTCCGGCAAGGAGCCGGTGTCATGAAACAGCCGCCCGACCATCGTGGATTTCCCGTGATCGACATGGCCGACGATGACGATGCGCAACAGATCCCGCAGAGACGTTTCAGTCGACATTACATATATCCCGCGGCCCGCAGCCGCTCGAAAGCATCTTCCGTTTCCCGGTCCATCGCACGGCCGGCCCTTTCGGGCGTTTTGGTTCCTTCCAGCTCGGCAATGATCTCGTCAATGGTTACGGCCGTGCTGGCCACCGGCGAGGTGATGTCCTGGTCGCCGAGCGAACGATAGCGTTTTCCATCCCTGGCGAAATAGAGATCCACGATCGGAATCTGCTCGCGCCGGATGTAGCGCCAGATATCGATTTCCGTCCAATGCAACAGCGGATGCACCCGCAGATGCGTGCCGGCCGGCAGATTGGTATTGAAGTAGTCCCAGAATTCGGGCGGCTGCTGGCGGAAATCCCAACTGCCTTCACTTCCCCGCGGGCTGAAAACCCGTTCCTTCGCCCGCACGCTCTCTTCATCGCGGCGAATGCCGGCGATGATCCCGTTGAAGCCGTATTTCGCGATCGCGTTCTTCAATCCCAGCGTCTTGCGGGCGGCCGAGCGGGCGGCCGGCGGCAGGCTGGCATCGGTTTCTTCGACCGGCGGGCAATCGTCGGTGATCAGGCTGAGGTGCCAGTCGCGTGCATATTTCTCGCGAAAGGCATACATCTCGGGAAACTTCTTGCCGGTATCGATATGCATGACTGGAAAGGGCACATGGCCGAAAAAAGCCTTCTTGGCCAGCCACACCATGACATTGCTGTCCTTCCCGAGCGACCAGAGCATGGCCAGACGGTCGATCTGGTTGAAGGCTTCGCGCAAGATGTAGACGCTTTGAGACTCGAGCCGGTCGAGAGGGTCCATCCGATTGATACCGCTATATGGCGAGGGCTTCTCCTCTATCGCAGTTTCTACATCCAGGCAATGTTATACCTCGTGACATTTGCCGAGATATGCATGGCAGGATAAACGACCAGAACAAGCAAGCATCCTATCCGCCGTTGTCATTGGCCGGCCTGCCCGGCGTGATGCATTCGTAAAGCGGGTTCCCCTCGCTCCAGGCCTTATGCCCTTTGCAGCCATCGCAGATTCGATGATGGCTGCCATCGCTACGGAATAACCGACGGCAACTGAGGCAAAAGCGTTTTGACGAGCTGGCATCTGTATTTATGTTCTTCTTTTGTTCCTTATTTTTCTTGCGTCGACGCATCGCAGCCCCCTATTTTCCCTGGTATTTCAAAAGATTATCCGGCCAGATGAGATCATTAACTAATACTTTACGATTTACGCAAATTACATCTTATATGTCAAGGGTGAAAAACGTATGATGCCGCGAAATACGGTGGCCGTTCAGCAGGCGGTGGGCCCGCCTGCGATGGCCGATATGTAGGAGTTCACAATGTCGGAAATTTCCGAAGCCGCACGGCGGCTGAAGGAATTGCGTGAGCAAGCCGGCCTGACCATGCGCACGGTATCGGATGCACTGGGATGGAGTTTGACGCGCTATCAGCATTACGAAGATCGCTATAAGCGACGCTTTTTGCCTTTCGAACTGGCTCGCGCCCTGGAAGACATTTTTGTGCCCAACGGCGTGGAATCCGGCGCCGTTCTGCAACTGGCCGGCATCGAGCCGGGGCAATCATCCGTCGCCAACCGGCGCGAAACCAACGCGCAACGTCCGCTGAATTTCAACGCCGCCGTGGGACAGCGCGATCTACCGGTGATCGGCGCCGTCAAAGGCGGCAGCGACGGTTTCTATTTCAACGAAGGTGAGCCGAAGGAATTCGTCGAGCGTCCGGCCAATCTGAAAGGCGTCTTCAATGCCTTCGCCCTCTATGTCGATGGCGAAAGCATGGAGCCGCGCTACTTCGCCGGCGAATTGCTCTATGTCAATCCCAACCGGCCGATCACCAAGAATTGCTTCGTCGCCGTCGAACTGGATGATGGCCAGGGCATGATCAAACAGTTCCTGCGCCGCAGCGACGACGAGATCGTGCTGTATCAGTTCAACCCGCCCCAGGAGATCCACCTGATCTCCACCCAGGTGAAGCGCATCTACCGCATCACCGGTTCGGGCGAAGCCACCTGATCGTCCGTAACAGGCGAACGCAGGCTTTTCCGCCTCAGCCGATTTCGACCACAACGCGGCCACGAACCTTGCCGTCGAGAATGGCCTTGCCGAGGCGCGGCAGGTCTTCCAGCTTGGCAGCTTCGATCGTGCTATCGAGCTTGTCCATCGGCAGATCGCGCGTCAGGCGGCTCCAGGCTTCCTGGCGCAGCTTCATCGGGCATTGAACGGAATCGATACCGAGAATATTCACCCCGCGCAGCAGGAAGGGAATGACCGTGGTCTCCAGCTTGCTGCCGCCGGCCAGACCGCATGAGGCCACGCTGCCGCGATATTTGATCTGCGGCAGAACGGCCGCCAGGGTACCGCCGCCCACCGCATCGATCGCACCGGCCCAGCGCTCGCCATCCAGCGGCTTGCCAGAAGGCGTGGCGATGGTCGAACGGTCGATGATTTCCGACGCGCCGAGATCTTTCAGATAGGCATGCGTTTCTGCCCGGCCGGTCGAACAGGTCACCGAATAACCGAGCTTGGCCAGAATGGCGGTGGCAACACTGCCCAGGCCGCCGGCCGCACCGGTGACCAGGATCGGACCGCTTTCCGGTGTCAGGCCATGGGCCTGCAAGGCCATCACTGCCAGCATCGCCGTGAAGCCGGCGGTGCCGATCGCCATGGCGTGGCACGGCGTCAGGCCATCCGGCAGTTTCACCAGCCAGTCGCCTTTCACCCGCGCCAATTCCGCATAGCCGCCCCAGCGGGCTTCACCCACGCGCCATCCCGTGAGGATCACCTTGTCGCCGGCTTTGAATTTCGCATGCGAGGACTGCGTCACCTCGCCGACAAAATCGACGCCGGGAATATGCGGATATTGCCGCACCAGGCGGCCCAGCCCGTTCAGGACCATGCCATCCTTATAGTTCAAGGTCGAATGGCTCACCCGCACGGTGACGTCGCCTTCCGGCAGTTGATCTTCCGCAACCGTTTCGATCGCGGCGGTTACCTTGCCATCCGTGTCACGGAGCATCAGCGCCTTGAACATGGGAACCCTCATTCATGCAAGAAACAGTTATGCCGAAACCGGCAACGTCTCGCCGAAACGCACCGGTGCGCCGATCGGCTTATCCAGCAGCTCGCCGTCGCGCATGACGATCCGGCCGCGAACGATGGTCGCCATCGGCCAGCCGGTCACGGTCACGCCGTCATAAGGCGTCCAGCCGCTTTTCGTTTTCATCCAGTCATGGGTGATGGTGCGCTTTGCCTTGAGATCGACGACCGAGAAATCGGCATCGTAACCGACCGCCAGACGGCCCTTGCCGGCGATATTGAAGATACGCGCCGGACCGGCATTGGTGAGATCGACCAGGCGCTGCAGCGACAGGCGGCCGGCATTCATGTGGTCCAGCATCAAGGGCAGCAAGGTCTGCACACCCGGCATGCCGGACGGGCTTTGCGGATAAGGCCGATCCTTTTCCTCACGCGTATGCGGCGCGTGATCGGAGCCGATGCAATCGACGATACCGGCACGGACAGCGTCCCAGATACCGGCCTGATGCCGGGCATCGCGCACCGGCGGATTCATCTGGGCATAGGAGCCGAGCCGGTCGTAGCAATCGGGTGCCACCAGCGTGAGATGATTGGGCAAGACCTCGACCGTGGCGATATCCTTGTTCTGCGCCAGGATCGGCATTTCATCAGCGGTCGAAACATGCAGCACATGCACCCGCCGCCCCGCCCGCCTGGCGATCGCCAACAGACGTTTCGTCGCCCGTACCGCCGTTTCCACATCACGCCAATTAGGATGCTCCCGCGGATGCGCGCCGTCTTTCACCAGCGCGAGACGTTCGCGCAACCGTGTCTCGTCTTCGGCATGGATGGCGACGCGCCGACGGCCGCGCCGCAGGACATGTTCGAGCGTCTCATCATCGGCCACCAGAAGGCTGCCGGTGGAAGAGCCCATGAAAATCTTCACGCCGGCACAACCCGGCAGCAATTCGAGCTGACCCAGTTGATCGGCATTCTCATCCGATGCGCCCATGAAGAAGGCATGGTCGACCCAGGCCCGTCCCTTGGCGGCCGTCAGCTTGGCCTCCAGATCGCCGGCCGTCAGCGTGTTGGGATTGGTGTTCGGCATTTCGAAAATCGCCGTGATCCCGCCGATCGCGGCGCCGGCCGTCCCGGCGGCCAGGTCTTCCTTATGCGTCAGGCCCGGCTCGCGGAAATGCACCTGGCTATCGATGGCGCCGGGCAGGATGGTCAGGCCATCGGCCGGGAAGACGGCCGCCGCCTGTCCGGCATCGAAGCGACCAATCGCCGCGATACGCCCGTCCCGCACGGCGATATCGCCGTTTTCCAGCCCGTTCGGCGTGAAGATCGCCCCATTGGGAAGAAGAAGATCGAAACGTTCAGCCATGGCTTGAGACCTAGCAAATAAGGGGAGTTGTCCCATCTCTATAGCGCCGGCTGCGCCGTGACAACAGTTAGGCCTGGCGCATGGGGTCGACGCGGGGTGCAAGATCGCGCCTTTTGCTGTCAAAGGCCTGAAACAACGTGGAAAAGAATGTGACGGAATCGATGACGCGCTCAATCATTTGGGCTAGAATTGGTGCCTGTGAGCCAGAGGGGTGTTCGCGCCGTGATGATCGGTATCAATGAAATGCGAGTAAAGCTCGAAGAGCTGCGCAGCGAGCACCGTGACCTTGATGATGTAATCCGGCAGATGGCAGAAACATCACCTTTCAACCAGTTGCAAATCCAGCGCCTGAAGAAGCGGAAGCTTGCGCTGAAAGATCAGATCATCAAGCTGGAAAGCAAGCTGCTGCCCGATATCATCGCCTGAAAAATCCCTCGCCTGAAGATCTTCCTGGCGGTCGCGCAGGGGCCGAAAGCCTGCAACCTGCAAATAAAGGCGATGCCGCCTGCGGCATCGCCTTCATCATCGAAACCGGAGCGGCTGGCCGAGATTATTCGGAGGAAGACGGCTGCGTCGCTTCCTGAACTTTCTTGGCGGCATCCTGCGCCGCATCATCTATGGCTTCGCCCGTCTGCTTCGCAGCATCTTTCGCGGCGTCGCCGGTTTTCTCGGCGGCCTCGCCCGCCGACTTCGCGGCGGCGTCGAGCTTCTGTTCGATGCTCGACGACGTCTCGCCGTTATTGGCCTTCTGTTCGTCCTTGCCACAAGCGGCCAGGGTCAGCCCCATCGCGATGACGGCGTAGAAAAACGGTTTCATTTTACCTCTCTCACCCTATGTCATGCCGGCAGCAGGAAATGCCCGTCCGGCAAGATGCTGTCGACGACGGCAATTTAAGAGAGATGAAGCGAGGGGCAATTCAAGTTCTGTTGATCGTCAGATCAGGTCTGGGGAAGCACAACAGCTGCTGCAGGAGGGCACGGCGTTATTCCGCGGGGTCGGTCTGGAACTCGTTGTCGGCATCGTGATCGAGACGCGCATAATGCCGCCGCTTGCGCTGATACATATTGGCATCGGCCGCATCGATTGCCGTTTCTGCTGTCTGCTCCGCCAGAAACTGATGGATCCCGACCGAGCAGGAGAGAAACAGCGTCTCGCCATCCCACTGAAAGGGCGTCTGGGTGATCAGACGCATCAGCCGGTTGGCCTTGTCCTGCGCCTGGCGCTCACTCGCCTGGGCAAGGATGACGCCGAATTCGTCGCCTCCCAGCCGGCCGACGATATCGGTGTCGCGAGTATTTTCCAGCAGCAGCCGGGTGAAATGCATCAAGGCGGCATCGCCGGCGGCGTGCCCGAATCGGTCGTTGATGGTCTTCATGCCGTTGATGTCGAAATAAAGCAGGCTGCCGGGTGCGCCATAGCGCTCGGCATAAGAGATCATGCGTGTCAATTCGCGCAGGAAAGCCCGGCGGTTCGAGATCGGCAGCATGGCGTCTTCATCGGCCAGTTGCTCAAGATGCGCGATCCGCCGCCGCGTATGTTCCAATTCGTCCCGGAGATGGCTGACTTCATCCAACAGAGCTTGCAGGGCAATGCGGACGTTGGGGGACAGATCGCCTTCGCTGAGGCCGAGAAACGCAACCCGGTCGGCTGCGGTCGTTGCCGCAGCGGCGTCCGCCACCTGGACGGCCGTTGGCGTTACCGCGCCTTTGATGGCCGGCGCAGACTGCCGTGTGCGCCCTACACCCGCCGTCCGGTTCCGGACCTTCATCGGGGTCCTCTCACATCACAAAGCATGCCTCACCGGCCCCCACCGGTTATATGCCGGGCCATTGTCTGCAGCTTATCCACAGCCGTGAGCCCATGCCGCCACACCGGGCCTCGCGCTCCCATGTTTTGGCAAAAGTCACAATGACATGTATTGGTTAAATCCACATTAATAGCTAACTAAATTCGCGAGACGCTGCGCCTTGTTTTGCCTTGGCCTCCCCCTATAATGCGCGCCCGGTTAATCAATCGAGAACGGATCCAGAAAGAATGGTCACGGCTCCACCGCAGGTCGCCGTCATCATGGGAAGTCAGTCCGACTGGCAAACCATGCGTCATGCCGTCGACATCCTCGGCGACTTCGCCGTGCCGCATGAAGTTCGGATCGTCTCCGCCCATCGTACGCCTCACCGCATGGTGGAATTTGCCGAAGCGGCCCGCGGCCGCGGGCTGAAGGTGATCATCGCCGGCGCCGGCGGGGCAGCCCATCTGCCCGGCATGGTGGCCGCCATCACCGATCTGCCGGTCTTCGGCGTGCCGGTGGAATCCGCCGCCTTGAAAGGGCAGGACAGCCTGCTGTCGATCGTGCAGATGCCGGGTGGCGTGCCGGTCGGCACCCTGGCGATCGGCAAACCGGGCGCGATCAATGCCGCCTTGCTGGCGATTTCAGTCCTATCGCTTGCCGATTCGGCGCTGGCGGCCAAGCTGGCCGCCTATCGGCGGCGTCAGACGGACAGCGTCGCTTTGGAGCCGAGCCGCGACAGTTGACCAATGGTATGATCTCCAACCAGACGCGCGCCGGCCTAAAGGCTGCGGCACGTGCATGAAACTTCACGACCGGATTACAGAAGATGAGCATAGATCAAGGCCAAACCATTCCACCCGGCAGCACCATCGGCATCCTGGGTGGTGGACAGCTCGGCCGCATGGCGGCCTCCGCCGCCGCGCGGCTTGGCTACAAGGTGCATATCTTCTGCCCTGACCAGAACAGCCCGGCTTCGGAAGTCGCTGCCGCCACAACGATCGCGGCCTATGACGATGAAGATGCCCTGCGCGCCTTCGCCGAAGCGGTGGATGTGATCAGCTTCGAATTCGAAAACATTCCGGCGACCTCCACAGCCTTCCTCGCGGCGTTGAAGCCGACCCGGCCGGCGCCGCATGTCCTCTATCTCACGCAGGAACGCTTGCGCGAGAAGAACTTTTTGGCTTCGATCAATGTGCCGACCACCCGCTTTCTGGAGGTCGGCCGCGCCGAAGCCCTGCCACAAGCCGTCCAGACACTGGGACGGCCTTGCATCCTGAAATCCGCCAGTTTCGGCTATGACGGCAAAGGCCAGGTCCGGATCGATACGGAAACCAATCTCAACGACGCCTGGGCGCGGATGGGTGCCGATCTCGCCATCCTCGAAGCCTTCGTCGATTTCTCCAAGGAGATTTCCGTCGTCATTGCGCGCGGCGTCGACGGCAATAGCGCGCAATATATCGCGGTGGAAAATCAGCACCGCCATCACATCCTCGACGTGACCATCGCCCCGGCCCGCGTCTCCGAGATGGTCGCGCAGCGCGCCGAAGCCATCGCCCGGCAGATCGCCCAGGAGCTGAAGCTGGTCGGCCTGCTCGGCGTCGAAATGTTCGTCACCGATAATAATGAAGTGCTGGTCAATGAACTGGCGCCGCGACCGCATAATTCCGGCCACTGGACCATGGATGCCTGCATCACCAGCCAGTTCGAACAGTTCATCCGCGCGGTCTGCGGCCTGCCGCTCGGCTCAGCGGAACGGCATTCCGATGCCACGATGAAAAACCTGATCGGCGATGAAGTCTTTCAGTGGCGCGAGATCCTCGGCGATCCGGGCGCCAAGCTGCATCTCTACGGCAAAACCGAAGCACGGCCCGGCCGCAAGATGGGTCACATCAACCGGCTGACGCCCCGCAACACCTGACCCGGAATAACTGATCAGCGCAATCCGCAACGTTGCAACGGATCTATCGCGCGGCCCGCCGCCTGAAGCCCGGCCGCCGGCCGCGCTTCAACAGCCGCAATGGATGCGGCAGGCGGTCAGATAGTTCGCGCAATTTCCCCATCGTCTGGCCGAGCGCTTGCGGTATCCGCATCACATCGCCGATACGCCGGTCGAGAAAAGCCCAGCTCGCGGCACTTCCATCGGTTTTGTCATTCAGCCAGTAAAGCACGGTCGCCGAATAGACCCCCGCCAGCAGCGCCCGTTTCGTATAGAAATTGTGGTCGGTCGATTGATCGCCGACGGCATACCAGATGGCATTGACCGTGCCATATAGCAGCTTCGTTGCCAGCGCGGCATTCTGCGGCATCATCAGCAAGGTGCAGCCGGCACGCACGGCCTCGCGATGCGGCTGGCAGCTTTCCAGGCGGATGCGGATAGCGGCGGCGACACGGTCGCGGACACGCAGGCCGGCAATCTCCGGCGCGGCCATTGCCGCCACCATGTTCTGATCGGCCACTTCATGCCAAAAGATCAGGGCATCGCGCGCACCGCCCGGAAAGGCGTTCAGCACGCGGTCTGCCGCCAGGCCGGTATCGTTGCCGGCGGCCTGTAGGGCGACCTCGCTCCAACCGTCGAAGGCCACGTGATTAAGGATCGCCGCCAACAGGCGTTCGCGATCCTGGTCCCGGTCATAGGCGTCGGTCATATCTGCCTCGTCAATCTAGATCCGTGGCGGCTTCCGCTTCCGCCGAGCGCCGCATCTCTTCCACAAAACTCAGCGTCGACAGATCGGTCATGCGCATCGGATACAGGACGCCGTCCAGATGATCGCATTCATGCTGCACCACGCGGGCGTGAAAACCGCGCGCTTCCCGCTCGACCGGCTGCCCCGCCGCATCCAGGCCACGATAGCGGATATGGGTGTGGCGCGGCACCATGCCGGCCAATCCCGGCACCGAAAGGCAAGCCTCGAGCCCGGCGGCCATCTCTTCGCCCAGCGGCTCGATCTCGGGATTGATCAGCACCGTCAGGGGAACCGCAGCCGCGCCAGGGCCATCTTCCTTGCCGACCCGGGCTTCGGGCACGTGGAATATCACCAGGCGCAGCGGCACATGCACCTGCGGTGCCGCCAGCCCGGCCCCGCCGATATCTGCCAGCGTTTCCAGCATATCCCTGATAAGCCTTTGAATTTCCGGAACTTTCGGGTCCGCTATCGGCTCCGCCTTGCGCTTCAGCACCGGATGGCCCATACGGGCAATCTTCAGAATAGCCATTCGTTTACCTGCCTGTTCCAGGGAATATGGGGCAGATTCGCTGTACAAGAAAGGGGTAGAACGCTGTGAAAAAAGGCGTTTTTTAGCCCGCCGGCCCTTGCACTTGGGCAAAATCCTGTGTTATCCACACCCGTCAACTGGCAGCCGGTGTGCTGCCTGACGAGTTTTTGCGTTTTTACCTAACTCAAACCTAGAAAGGCTGTGATCAACCGTGCAAGTTCTCGTCCGTGACAATAATGTCGATCAGGCCCTGCGCGCGCTCAAGAAGAAGATGCAGCGCGAAGGGATCTTCCGCGAAATGAAGATGCGCCGCAACTATGAGAAGCCGTCGGAGCGCAAGGCGCGCGAGAAGGCTGAAGCTGTGCGTCGTCACCGGAAGCTGATGCGCAAGCGGATGGAGCGTGAGGGCTACTAAGCACTCAAGCTTCCGGGACTTCGGTCCCGAGCACGTTGAAGCTAGAAAGGCCGGAACATCGTTCCGGCCTTTTCTTATTTCGTAGCTGCTCTATTTGAAGAGCGCGGCGACTAACCGAATTGTTTGACGATGTCTTCGCACATCTTCTTGGCATCACCGAACAGCATCATCGTGTTGTCCTTGAAGAAAAGCTCATTCTCCACGCCGGCATAGCCGGAGGCCATCGAGCGTTTCACGAAGAGCACCGTCTTGGCATTCTCCACGTCCAGGATGGGCATGCCGAAGATCGGGCTCTTGGGATCGCTCTTCGCCGCCGGATTGGTCACGTCATTGGCACCGATGACGAAAGCGACATCCGCCTGGGCGAAATCGCGATTGATATCCTCCAGCTCGAAAACCTCGTCATAGGGGACATTCGCTTCCGCCAGCAGCACATTCATATGGCCGGGCATGCGGCCGGCCACCGGATGGATGGCATAGGATATCTTCGCCCCTTCCCTCTTCAGCAGATCGGCCATCTCACGCAAGGCATGCTGTGCCTGAGCCACCGCCATGCCATAGCCCGGCACGATGATGACGCTGCTGGCATTCTTCATGATGAAGGCAGCATCATCCGCACTGCCCGACTTGACCGGCCGGTCGCCTCCCTTGCCACTGGCCGCCGCCGCGCCGGCATCGGTACCGAAACCGCCCAGGATCACATTGAAGATCGAGCGGTTCATGCCCTTGCACATGATGTAACTGAGGATCGCACCGGAAGAGCCGACCAAGGCACCGGTGACGATCAGCAGATTATTGGACAGGGTAAAGCCGATGCCGCAGGCGGCCCAACCGGAATAGCTGTTCAGCATCGACACAACCACCGGCATATCCGCGCCGCCGATCGGCAAAATCAGCAGGAAACCCAGCAGCAGTGATACGATAACCAGCGCCCAGAACAAGACCGGCGACTGCCCCAGGATCAGGGCCACGATCAGGACGATGATCGCGATCCCCAGTGCGGCATTCAGCAGATGCTGTCCACCGAAAACCAGGGGTGCACCGCTCACCAATCCCTGCAATTTCAAAAAAGCGACGATCGAGCCGGTGAAAGTAATGGCACCGATGGCGACGCCAAGTCCCATCTCTACCAGGCTGCCCGCGTGAATGGCGCCGACATCACCGATATGGAATTCAGACGGCGCGTAGAAAGCCGCAGCAGCCACACAGACCGCCGCCAAGCCGACCAGGCTGTGGAAAGCGGCGACCAATTGCGGCAGCGCCGTCATCTGGATCCGGCGGGCGATGAACGCACCGACCACGCCGCCCGCAACAATGCCACCGATGATGAACCAATAGTTTCGCACCGATGGCAAAGCGGCGGTCGTCGCTATGGCCAGGGCCATACCGGCGATGCCCCATTTCAGGCCGCCACGCGAGCTTTCCGGCGAGGACAGGCCGCGCAACGACATGATGAAACAGACGGAGGCAATCAGATAGGCAAAGGCGGTCAGGTTCTCACTCATCTTCGGCTCCTTCCCGCTCGCTTACTTTTGCTTTTTCTTGAACATCGAGAGCATGCGATGCGTCACGATGAAACCACCGAAGATATTGACCGAGGCCAGGGCCACGGCAATGAAGCCGAAAACCTGGCTGAGGCTGAAATCCGCCGGCCCGGCGGCGATCAACGCTCCAACGATGATCACGGAAGAGATGGCATTCGTCACGGCCATGAGCGGCGAATGCAAAGCCGGCGTCACCCGCCAAACAACGTAATAGCCGACGAAGCAAGCCAGGACGAAAACCGTCAGCAGAAAAATGAAAGGACTATGGCCGACTAGCTCGGTCGCCGCCTGCACGCCGACATTCGAGGCCTCCTGCGCCATCTGGCTTGCCTGGGCGGCGAGCTGTTGCGCGCTGTTCGCGACGTCCATTGCCTTCTGGATCAGATCATCCGTATTCATCCGAACCTCCCCCTCAAGCCTTGAATGTGGGATGGATGATCTGGCCGTCGCGCGTCAAGGCAACGCCCTTCACGATCTCATCCTCCCAATTGACTTTCAGTGCCTTCGATTCCTTGTCGACCAGCAAGGTGACGAAATTTAGCAAGTTCCTGGCATAAAGTGCCGTGGCATCGACCGCGAGGCGGCTCGGCACATTATTATGGCCGATGAGCTTGACGCCATGCTTCACGACCACCTTGCCGGCTTCCGAGAGCGGGCAGTTCCCGCCCTGCTCGACAGCCAGATCGACGATGACCGAGCCGAGTTTCATCGACTGCACCATCTCTTCATTGACCAGGACCGGCGCCTTGCGGCCCGGTATCAGCGCCGTGGTGATCACGACATCCTGTTTCTTGATGGTCTCGGCAATCAGCGCCGCCTGCTTCGCCTTATAGGCGTCGCTCATCTCCTTGGCATAGCCGCCGGCGGTTTCGGCCTGCTTGAATTCGTCATCCTCGACGGCGACGAAGCTGGCGCCAAGGCTTTCGACCTGTTCCTTGGCCGCCGGCCGGACATCGGTCGCGCTGACGATGGCGCCGAGGCGACGGGCCGTGGCAATCGCCTGCAGGCCGGCGACACCGGCGCCCATGACGAGGACACGGGCCGGGGCGACAGTACCCGCTGCGGTCATCATCATCGGAAAAGCGCGGCCGAATTCCGCCGCCGCATCGATGACCGCTTTATATCCGGCAAGATTGGATTGGGAGCTGAGCACATCCATCGACTGCGCCCGGGTGATGCGTGGCATCAGTTCCATGGCAAAGGCATTTACGCCCTTGGCGGCATAGCCGGCAATACTGTCCTTGGCGCCATGCGGATTGAGGATCGCCGCCAGGAAGACACCGGCCTTCGCCCCCGCCAGCTCATCCGGGCCGCCCTCCTCTGACGTCAGCGGACGCTGTACCTTGAGGATGAGATCGGCATTGGCGACGGCCGCCGCGGCATCGGGAACAATCGTCGCGCCGGCGGCGGTGAAACTCGCATCGGCGACGGCCGCGGAGTCGCCGGCGCCGCTTTCGATGCTGACCTCGGCGCCCAGGGCGATGTATTTCTTCACCGTATCAGGGGTTGCGGCGCAGCGCTTTTCGTCAACGCGCCGTTCTTTCAGGATTGCGATCTTCATCTCTCGCGGACCCCCTATATTTTTGCTTTTACCGAGCCGCCGCGCGGCTATTCGTTCATACGCTCAATACCCTGTGATCGCCGTCATATTTGCGACGGTATTTGAACCCGGCATCGCATCGCGACATTTCCGGCCAGCCGACCCAAATGGTCGTCTGCTATGGTTTTACTGATTTTTCAGGTAGTTGCACCGCTTCCGACTCAAAGCCGACACCCCTCCCGGCCTCACCGGCAAGCAGTACTCTGCCGATTTTCATTCCTGCGAACAAGGGGGGCAAAAGTAGAAGCCGGTATAGACGCTATAAGCTCTTGGCCAGACCGACGGCCTTCATTGCCGCTCTCTGCCGGCGATCCAATGCCTTGGCGTCGAAATCATGAATCAGTTCATGGAACAGCCGGTACCAGTTGATCTCCGCCTTGAGATGCATGAAGACCGAGCCGAGGCCAATGGCCGCACGGTCCATGAAGACGAATTCCCGTGGCGGCGTCACCGGCCCCAAGCGGCGCAATTCGGCATGCACACCCTCGGCGACCTCGCGGCCATAGATCCCCGTCTCGTGATCGTGAATGCGGCGCGTCTTGTCTTCCAGCAGCGGACCGTAGACAAAATGCGCCCAGCGATTGAGCACGTCGATCACTTCGGCATTCAGCCCCTTGAAGCCCCAGCCTTCATAAGCCGATACCGCGAGATCGCGATCATCGTTCAGCAAGGCGTAATAAAGATCGATGACGCCCTTGACGAACTTGCCCTCGAAAAACCGGATGCAACCGAAATCCAGGAGATTGACGCCGCCATC
>SSEL01000002.1 GCA_008012315.1 Rhodospirillaceae bacterium | reverse complement strand
TTCTCGGTCTGGGTGGCGTTCTCGGCATTCTGCTTGATGTTGGAGGCCATCTCTTCCATTGAGGAGGACGCTTCCTCGGCCGAGGAAGCCTGTTCGGTCGCACCTTGGGACAGCTCCTCGGCGCTGGAGGACAGTTCCTGGCTGCCGGCCGAGACATTGTCGGAGGCGCTCAAGGCTTCCGACACCACGCCACGCAGCTTTTCCAGCATGCGTTCCAAGGCGATGCCGAGCGTATCCTTGTCCGACAGGCGGCGGGTGGTCACGGTCAGGTCGCCGCCGGCAATGGCATCGGCAACCGCCGCGGTGTTCCGCAGATTGCCGGTCATGATGTTCAGGGATTCGACCAGGTCTTTGATTTCATCGTCAGTCTTCACCACGATGTTTTGTTCAAGGTCGCCAATCGACACCGCATTGGCGAGCGCAATCGCCTTATTCAGGCCGCGCGAGATGATGAGACAGATCCAGACGCCGGCTACAGCGGCGATCAGCAGGGAGAGAATGACCGCCGAGAGCAGCCACATACGCTGATTTTCATATTCGGATTCAGCGTCGGTCTTGGCCTGCACCATCGCATGCTTATTCAAGGCAACGATATCGGCCAGGATGGTTTCTTCCTGCTTTACCAGATCGCGTCCCTGACCCTCGGAAAGCGCTTCGACTTGAGGGCGGTTGTCGAGCGATGTCGCCATCAACTCGCGCATCTTATCCTGTACCGGCAGCCACTGGTCCCATACATTCATGAAGGTACTGAGCTTCTGCCGGCCTTCTTCCTCCGCGAGGCCCTTCAGCTTCTCAACCTGGCCAAGCAGCTGTTGCCGTAGTTTCACGATCAGGTTGCTGTATTCGCTCCGTTGATCGGGCGTATCGGCCATGATCAGGTTTTTTTCGGCACGGACCAGGGCCAGCAGATCGACCGAGATATCCTGCGCGAGCTCAACCTCCTGCGCCGGTCCGTCGACCAGATCGTCGATCGAATCTCGCAAGGATGCCAAACCGCTGATGCCGAAGCTGGCAGTGACGGTAGACAGGGCGATGACTGCCACAAAGGTCAGTCCCAGTTTCAGTTTGATCGTGGCGCGCATTTTTTCTCCTCTCAGCCGAACAAGCGCTTAGGCAGCGCTCTGCTCCAGAGCTGACGCTGCGTGAGTCGAGGTGGTTTCGTCGTTGTCGGCGAAGATCCGGTCGATATCGAGGATCGCGATGAATTCGGAACCGCGTTTGCCGATACAGCGGATGAATTCAGGCCGCCATTTCATGCCGATCTTCGGCGTTTCCTGAAGAACGGCCGCCGTCAGTTCGGTGACCTCGTTGACCTTGTCGGCCAGGATTCCCACGGTGATGGGCTCTCCATCGAGTACAATATCGGTCACGACGATCCGCGTATCGATGGTCGCCGCGGTCTGTTCCATGCCGAATTTCAATCGGAGATCGGCGAGCGGCACGACCTTGCCGCGCACATTCACGAGGCCGCTGATGAAAGGGTGGCTGCCGGGAACTTCAGTGACGGAGGTCTGGTCGAGAATCTCGTAAACCTGGGTCGCCTCCAGGGCAAAGGTTTCGCCCTGCAATTCAAGCGTCAGGACCTCGATCGAGTCCCGGCCTTGCCATGCGGTGATATCAGTCATCTTCCCCATCCCCCAATAGACTTGCTTACCCCGTTGCCCGCAGCCGCTCGTCACGCTGTTGTCCGCGCGCGACGAGATGGGCGATTTCCAGGATGAGCGCGACCGTTCCGTCCCCCAGGATCGTGGCGCCTGAGAAGGTGCCGACCTTGGCATGGAGCTTCGATAGCGATTTGATGACGGTCTGATGATCGCCGATCACCTGATCGACCACCAGGCCAACCCGGGTCTCGCCCGATGAAACGATGACGACTTTCTGGAACGGATCGGGCGCTTGCGTGGCGTTGAATAGATCGCGAAGCCGCAGGAATGGGACCAGATCGCCGCGGATGTTGAGGAAGTTGCGGCCACGGGAGCGGCCATCTTCTTCCGCCGGCAATTCGACGCATTCCTCGACGGCGGATAACGGGATGACATAGCGCCCGGCGCCGACCCGCACCAGCAATCCATCGATGATCGCCAAAGTGAGGGGAAGGCGCAGGGTGATCGTCGTGCCGGCCCCTGGCGTGCTGGTGATATCGATCGTGCCGCGCAGGGCGTCGATGGTCTTCTTGACCACATCCATACCGACGCCGCGACCGGAGAGATTGGTCACCTGCTGGGCAGTCGAGAAGCCCGGTTGGAAGATGATCTGGAATAGCTCGGAATCGGAAAGCTTGGTGCCTGGTGCGAGCAGGCCGTTTTCCTCGGCTTTGGCCTGAATCCGGTTACGATCCAGTCCCTTTCCGTCATCGGAAATGGAGATCAGGACCTTGTCACCGGTATGACGTGCGGCGAGACGGATATTGCCTTGCGACTGCTTGCCGTTTTCGACCCGCTGTTGCGCCGGCTCCAGGCCGTGGTCGATGGCGTTGCGGATGAGATGGACGAGGGGATCATTCAACCGTTCGATCACGGTCTTGTCGAGCTCGGTTTCCTCGCCCGACGTGGTCAGGATGATTTCCTTGCCAAGTTCGCCGGCCAGGTCATGCACGAGGCGGCGGAAGCGGCCGAACAGTGAGGCGATCGGTACCATGCGGACGCCCATGGTGGTGTCGCGAAGTTCAAGCGCCAGACGTTCGATCTCTTCGGCGATCGATTTCACCTGCGCATCGGTGCTGCTTGCGGCAACCTGCTTCAAGCGGGATTGGGCGATCACCAGCTCGCCCACCCGGTCCATGAGATCGTCGAGACGTTCCGCCGGAACGCGAATGCTGCCCATGCCCTTTTGTGCTGCAGCCTCGGTCTTGGCCTGGCGCGGTTCCGGTGCGGCAGCCGGTGCGATCGTGGATCTTGCCGGTGCCGGTATCGGTGCCGGTGCTGGTGTATCCGGGGTGGCTTGGGGGCCGGCTTCCACCCGAACGGGTGCCGCTTCAATCGATGTTTCGGTGGCCGGGATGCCGGCAGCGCCGTTACCTGCGGCTTCCTGATCGGTGAGCGGCTCGATGGCCAATTCCATCTCGTCGAGCACGAAGAGGAACACGTCCTCAATGGCCGATTTGGGTCGATCCGTGATCAGCCGGATTTCCCAGCCGATATGGCATTCGAAGGGATCCAGCTCCTCGGCGACCGGCACATTATCGGTATTGGCGATGATCGTGGCATCGCCAAGAGCCGCCAGTTCATCCAGCAGCAACAAGGGATTGGTGCCCGTCGCCATGGCATCCTTCGGCAAGCGCAGTCGGACCCGCCAGGCCGCTCTGGGAGCGTTGGCCGGTTCGAAAACCGGCGCTGGGGCAGGGTCGTCGGCAGGCGATGAAGAGGCGGCGGCATTCCCCGAGGATGCGTTGTCGATCACCCGTTCGAGATTGGCCAGGATGGCGCTGCCCTGGCTTTCCACTTCGGGTCCGGGATGCTCGATCAGATTGCGAATATGATCTTTGGCAGTGAGGGCAACCGTGAGGATATCCGTCGACAGGGGAACCACGCCCTTGCGAACCAGGTCAAAGGCGGTTTCGACATAATGGGTGAAAGCGGCGACCGCATCGAACCCGAACATCGAGCCCGAGCCCTTGATGGTGTGCAGTGCACGGAACGTGCTGTCGATCAGATCCTGATCGTCACGCCGAGCGGCAAGGTCGAGCAGCGCCTGTTCAAGCTGTTCGAGGAGCTCCTGGGCTTCCTGCCGAAATGTGTCCGACGGATCGTTGGCTGTCATCCCCCAAGCACCTTCTTAACCACAGCGATCAACTGATCCTGCTGAAACGGCTTGGTGATCCAGCCGGTCGCACCGGCGGCCTTGGCTTCGGCCTTCAATTGCGCGTCGGATTCAGTTGTCAGAAAGAGAATCGGCACACCTTTGTATGACGGCAGCTTGCGCAGCTCGCGGATAAGCGCGAGGCCGTTCATGACCGGCATGTTGAGGTCGGTCATGACCATATCGACCTGAGATTGGCGTGCCTTGGCCAGGCCTTCGGAGCCGTCATTCGCTTGCACAACCTGATAGCCGGCGCCAGTCAGGGTCAGCTTCACCATCTGACGCACGCTTGCGGAATCGTCGACACTCAGGATGGTCTTACTCATTGTCTTGTGTTCCCTTCAGCCAAAAGAGATCGCCTTCGGTGAGGTTGTCCTGTGCGGACGGCAGAAGTCCGGCCCGCTTCAGGATGTCGCCTAGGGCATTGGAGGTGGGATGTATCAACGCGAAGGGGGTGCCGCGCCGTGCCGCGCTCTTATGCGCGGCGACCAGCAGTTGGACAAGGCTCAGATCCGCCTCGGCCAGATCCGTGCAATCGATCTCAATCTGGTCGGCAGTTGTGAGGCCACCGAGGATGTCGGTATGCACCGCCTCGATATTCCGGATGGTTACGGCATTTGGAAGTCGGATGCAGGTAGCATTTTGCCGTTGCGCACTGTCTTCCATCACTTTCAACAATCGATGTCTACGAACCTGGAAGACAGCAATGTAATTATTAAAGAGTGAAGAAGTTATTAGCGTGGGACGCTATTCCCGGGTGGAAGAGGTAGGCTTTCTCATAGCGGGGATGCAGTATAGACATAACAGGAGCGACATTCGCCGTGTCGCTCCCAGGAAGAATCGCAGTTGCCCCTTGGCTTATTGTGCGCCGAAAGCCGCTTTCGCCTTCGTTACTTCGTTGAGGCATTCAGCCTCTTTCCCTGCCTTGTCCAGTTCCTTCGCATGTTCGAGGCTGGCATGGGCGGCGCTCGTATTCATCGGCGTCTGGCCGCCCGCGGCATCCGATGCGGTCGGCTGTCCCTGGTTCTGCTGCTGAACATCACTCGGTGAAGCCGCTTTGCCTTGCAGCGTGTTGCTGGTTCCTTGCGTGATGGGTGTGCCTGTCTCGCTTCCGGTTTGCGACGCGCCCGACTTTGACGGATCTGGATTGCCGGTGGCGCCCATGCCGGCATCGGATTTGGAGAAGACCTTTTGCAGCTGATCGATCTCCGCGGTGCACTCGCCGGCCTGGGCGAGACCGGCGGAAGCGAACAAGACAGCGGAAATACCGATGAACAGGAAGTGAACTCTCATAGTGCCCTCCGTTGATTGCCGGGCCAGATACCCGTTCGGAAGAGGAACCGGCGGGGGAGAGAAAGGTTTCATGCTTCCATTCCGGGAGGTATCTTCAAGCTTCGCTGCGATGGTGTCTGTCGGAACAACAAGGCCAAACCCTGAACGGCAACATGGCCGTCTGATGACGTGATTTAAGTTTTCTAAATCATCTCGTGAATAGAGCTAAGTTGCCATCCCGATTGAGCCGAGAATAAAAACAGGGCTCCTGAAGAACCTTCGGTTTTGCGTTCTTCTATATGCGCTATCCCTGCTTTCCAAAAAACCGGATTATTGAATGATGACTGATGCGGCGAGCCTGACGATCGATTCCATTGTGCCCATTGTCCCCGATCCCGCGAAAGGCTTTGTTCCGCCGCTTTCCGATTACAAGATTCTATCGGCCGATTGGGTGGAGAAAGAGTTTCATTGTGCCGAGGTTGCGACGCACCGCGTCACGGTCGGCTTCTGGACCGGCGAACCGGGCCATATCGTACTCGATCCCTGGCGCTATACCGAAGTCTGTTCGATCCTGACCGGTCGCGTGGCGATCGTCGATCGACAGGGTGGGCGGCGCGAATTTGGTCCCGGCGACGGTTTCGTCGTACCCAAGGGCTTTATCGGCGAATGGCTGACCCTGGAGCCGTCGAGCAAGATCTTCCTGGCGATCTATTGAGCGCCAGGCTTATCTATTCAACGTTGGTCATTGAGAGCGGCGGCGGTCAGGCAACTGCCGCCGTTTTTGGTGCTGCCGTCCGGACCTTGCCGAGGCTGATCTCGGCGAAGATCCATTCCTTGAAGGCGATCACTTTTGGCTGCTCCTAGATCAGCTCCAGGTTGGAGATGAAATAGCCGCCATTCACGGTGAGGGGCTTCTTCGACAGTTGGACCAGGCGGCCTTCCGCCAGATCATCGGCGACGAGACTGAGACGCGCCAAAGCGACGCCTTGTCCGGCCAACGCGGCATCGATCGCCAAAGCGGTCGAATCGAAGCGGATACTGTCTGCAGGCGTGTCGGATGATATGCCGGCTGCCGAGAGCCAGGAACTCCAATCGATCCCTTGTTCGAAAAGAGCGCGATCATCGTGCAGAAGCACGAGATCCAGGAAATCGGTTTCCCCTTTAAGCCGATGGCGCTTGCGGAAGTCGGGGCTGCAAACCGGAAATATTTCGTCGCCCATGAGACGCTCGGCAAGCACACCCTGATACCTGAAGCGGTCTTCGGGGCCATAACCGATGGCGATATCGACCTCGGAGCTGTTGAGATCCGGAATATTCGTGGTGGTCGAGATGCGCAACTCGATGCCTTCGAAATCCTCACGGAAGCGGTTGAGCCGTGGTACCAGCCATTTCTGGGCGAAAGACGGGCAGACGGCCAAGGACAAGGTACCGCCGCTTTCATGCTGCCGCATTTTCTCCGTCGCTAGTGACAGCAGGTCGAACGCACCTTCCAATGTGGGCAATGCGGCAGTGGCGGCTTTCGTCAGCGTGAGCGCGTTGCCGGATCGCACGAAGAGCGTCACGCCGAGCAGGACTTCCAGGGATTTCACCTGGTGATGGATCGCAGCCGGCGTCACCGACAGCTCTTCCGCAGCCTTCGCCAGGCTCTTGTGACGGGCGGCAACTTCAAAGGCGCGCAGGGCATTCAGGGGCAGGGAACGTCGGCACATGGCGGTCTTTAGCTCAGATAAAGTTCTTTGAGATTTAATCTAACTTGCCCGGTTCGCGCCCGCCAAGTTAGTGCTTCCACATAGTCAAGGCGAAATGATAGCCGCAGCAAAGAGACGCGTGAAGGCCTCCATTTCAGTGGAACTGAAGAAAATCGGGAAATAGGGGAAGCGACAGTTGGTCGAGCGTCCGACGCCGTGATGAACAGGCAAAGCAGTTTCAAGCGCATCGGGGAGGTCCCCGCTACGCGCTCTGCGCTGGCGCCAGTTTCCTGGCTGCCGGGGCGGCAGCCGTTGTCCGATGGCATGACGCCGCGTGGGCGCGAATACTACAGGGATCAGACGGAGCGGCTGAGTTCGGGCCGGTGGCAATGCGATGCCGGTAGTATCGAGATCGAAGATAGCCCCAACGAACGGTTGTATTTCATCATCCACGGCGTCCTTCGAATTACCGATGCGGCGGGCAGCAATGAGAGTTTCGGCGCCGGCGAATGTGTCGCTATTCCGAAGGGCTTCACCGGGCTTTGGTCCCATTCCGATAAATTCGCCGCCTACTACATTTCGCTCCGCGACGTGGATGGCGGAGATGGATCATGATTTGTGCAACAATGCTCTAACGCTGGGAGAGAAGCATGCTTAACCATAAAATCCGTTGGTCCAAGCGCGGCACGCAAGCCGCATATCTGTCTGTTGCCTTGCTTGCGGCTTCCGCCGCCGCAACCGCGGCGGATGCCAAGACCACTGCGCCAGCCAATCTCGCCAAAAAGGGGACCATCACTTATTGCAGCGATATCTCCTTCCCGCCCTTCGAATTCTATGATGCGAAGACCAATGAGCCGGCGGGCTTCGATGTCGATCTCGGTATCGCCCTGGCGGCGGAAATGGGCCTGAAAGCTGAATACAAGAATATCGGCTTCGACGGTCTGATCCCCGCGCTGCAAGCCGGTCAATGCGATGCCATTCTCTCCGGGCTGTTCGACAAGCCGGCCCGGCGCGAGGTCGTCAATCTGGTGGATTACGCCAATGTCGGCAATTCGCTGATCGTCCGCGCCGATAGCAATCTCCACGTCGAGAGCCTGACCGAGCTCTCCGGCAAAACCGTCGCCGTCGAATCGGGCTCGACGCTCGAGCAGGAAATCGTCGAAGCGAATAAGAAGATCACGGAGGCCGGCAAGCCGCCGATGAAGGTCACGGCGTTGCCGAAGGCCAGCGATGCCTTCCAGCAGCTCATGACCGGCTTGGTCGAGGCCTATTTCACCTCCACCGCCCAGGAAGCTTATTTCAATGCGCAGAATCCCGGCCAGGTGAAGATCGCCAGCCCGCAGACCAGTGCCTTCCTGACCGGCATCGGCATTCCCAAAGCCGATAGCGACCTGACCAGCGCCTTTGATGCCGCATTGAAAGCCATCATGGCGAATGGCGAATATGACAAGATCATCAAGAAGTGGGACTTCGAAGCGATGAGTTATAAGCCGGGACAGTAAGAATGATACATATTGGTGGCATCAGCTTCGATCTGGATTTCTTCCTGAAATACCTGTTCAACCCGCCGGAGATGATCTGGCATGGGATCTTGATGACGATCGCGATCGCCATCATCGCGCAGGTGGCCGGTGTCGTGCTGGGTTTTGGCGTCGCGATCGCGCGGCTTTCGAAGTTCGCCATGCTCAGAGGCCTTGCGGGGCTTTACTCTTGGGCATGGCGTGGCACGCCCGTTCTGGTTCAATTGCTGATCGTCTATACCGGTGTCGCCGCGGCGGGCGTCTACCGGTATCCGGAAATCGCTTTGGGGCCGCTCCTGATTTCGGGTCCGCTCCAGGCAGCCTTGATCACCTTGTCGCTGAACGAAGCGGCCTATATGGGTGAAATCTTCCGGGGTGCCATCCAGACCATCGATCGCGGTCAGATCGATGCGGCGCGTGCCATTGGCATGCGTCCATCGACCGCGATGCGATGGGTGATACTGCCGCAAGCCATGCGGACAGTGATTCCGCCCCTGGGGAATGAATTCACGCTGATGATCAAAGGGACGTCGCTGCTGAGCGTCATCGGCGTGCGGGAGCTGTTCGGGTCGGTGCAGAATATCAACTCGGCGACCTTCAAGACCTTCGAATTGTTCCTGATTGCCGCCATCTGGTATCTGGCCATGACGACGGTGCTCAGCATCGTGCAGCGTTTCGTCGAAGCCCGATTGCGCCGGCACGAACTTCCCGCCGCGGCCACGGTGAAGCCGAACCGGTCGCTGCTTTCCGCGCGCTAATGGTATTGGAACTGGGTATGAGCGATACAAGTATGGAACGAACAGGCGGCAATCCGGCGGGATTGCAACCCATCGTGCGCGTTGCCGATGTCCACAAATCCTTCGGCCAGGTGCAGATCCTGAAGGGAGTCTCCCTCGATGTCGCGCGTGGCGAGGTGGTTGTCCTGGTCGGCCGCTCCGGCTCCGGCAAGACGACGCTGGTGCGCTGCATCAACCGGCTTGAGCTGATCGATAAAGGCCGCATCTATGTCGATGGAGAATTGATCGGCTATAAGGAAAAGGCCGGCAAGCTCATTCCGGAAAGCGAGGCGGCGGTTGCTCGTCATCGCCGGCATATCGGTATGGTCTTTCAGCGCTTCAATCTCTTCCCGCATCTGACCGCCCTGGAAAATGTCATGGTCGGACCGGTGCGTGTGCTGCATCGCCCAAAGAGCGAGGTGCAGCAGGAAGCGCAGGCGCTTCTCGCCAAAGTGGGATTGGGTGAGAAGGTGCATAATTACCCGTCGCAGCTTTCCGGCGGTCAGCAGCAGCGTGTCGCCATCGCCCGTGCTTTGGCGATGAAGCCCTCTGTCATGCTGTTCGACGAGCCGACCAGTGCGCTCGACCCCGAAACGGTGGATGAAGTCCTGGATGTCATGCGCAATCTGGCAAAGGGTGGCATGACCATGATCGTCGTGACCCATGAAATGCGTTTCGCGCGCGATGTCTCCGACCGCATCGTCATGATGGAAGCCGGCGCGATCGTCGAAGCGGGCACGCCGGAAGCGTTTTTTGGAAATTCCAGGAGTGAGAGAAGCAAGGCGTTTCTCTCGGCATTGCAATGAACACCGACGCACAGACATCCTCCAAGGGAGAGAACCGGGGCTGGCCCTGGCTTTCCGACCATGAAAAATTCCCTCGGCTTGGCGATGCCCGGCCCGTCATCGGTGAATTCGGCATGGTCTCCGCGCCGCATCATCAGGCAAGCCTGATCGGCCTCGATATTCTGCGGGCGGGCGGCAATGCGGTCGATGCCGCCGTCGCCACCAGCGCGGCGCTCATGGTGACCTTGCCGATGCAATGTTCGCCGGGCGGCGATGCCATCTGGCTGGTCAAAATGCCGGATGGTGCCGTGGAAGTCCTCGACGCCTCCGGCCGGGCACCGGCCAGGGCCGATGCCACAGCACTCCGGCGCGGTGGCTTGCAGTCGATCGGCCATCGATCCGCTTTATCCGTGACGGTGCCGGGTGCGGTCGATGGCTGGGTCCAGGCCTTGAAACGGCACGGCACGATGTCGCTTGCCGAGCTGCTGGAGCCAGCGGTGCGGTTGGCGGAAGAGGGCTTCTTCGTCTCGCGCCATATACATGCGAGCTTTCTCTCGGCCTTGCCGGTCCTACAGCAGTGGAAATCGATGTCCCTTTGGTCGCCAGACCAAAGCGCGCCGCGCCTCTATGAAAAGCTGAAGCAGCCGAAACTGGCGGCTTTCCTGCGGGCTGTTGGCAAGAGCGGGGGACGGGCGCTCTACGAAGGTGCGATCGCCGATGAGATTGCTGAGACCGTCACGGCAGCGGGTGGATTGTTGTCGCGCGACGATCTGGCCAATCATCGGAGCGATTGGCTCGAACCGCTCCGGATCGATTTCCGCCAATCGACGATCTATACCAGCCCGCCAGCGACGCAGGGCGTGGCCTTGCTGCAGGCGCTCGGCATGATCCAGCGGCTGTCGCCGGAAGACCTGAATCCGATGTCTTCGGCATCGACGCATCTGATGATCGAGGCGGCGGCGGAGGCTTTGGCGGATCGGGACGCTCATGTCACGGATCGCGACCGGTTGCGGATCGATCCCCGGACACTCTACAGCGAGCCTCATATCGCGGCTGCCGCCAAAGATTTCAGTTCCGGCCGCACGCGGCCGCGCGAAAGAAGCACGGCCTCGACCAAGGGCCTGGGCGATACCGCCCATCTTGCCGTTGTCGATAAGGACCATGGCTCCGTCTCCCTGATCCAGAGCCTGTATTTCGATTTCGGCTCCGGCATTCCGGTTCATTCCGCTGGCTTCACCTTGCAGAATCGCGGGGCGGCCTTCTCGCTTGAAGAGGGATCACATAAGGAATTCAAAGGTGGCGCGCGGCCGCCGCATACGCTCACCCCGTCCATGGTACTCAAGGGGAATGAGGTGTCGCATGTGATCGGTTGCATGGGTGGCGACGGTCAGGTGCAGACGCAGCTTCAATTGCTGATCGATATGATCGATGCCGGGCTCGATCCCCAGCAGGCGGTCTCGCGCCCCCGCTGGTACCTGGACCGCGCCAATGAAGCGGGCCTGCAGGTTCTGGTGGAAGAGGGGATGGAAGCGGAGGTTGTGGAGGGCCTGAGGCAACGAGGCCACCGTGTTGCCGTGCTTGGCCCGGCCGAGGAGATCATGGGGCATGCCCAGGTCATCGCCATTGAGCCAAGTGGTGCCCTGGTGGGTGCTGCCGATCGCCGGTCGGATGGCCAGGCCATCGGTTGGTAAAGAGCGTCGGCCGGTCGCAGCTAGATATTGAGATCGCGTTCCTTTGCCGAGGTCCGACGGCCTTTTTCCGGCAAAAGGGGCGTTTCGGAGAGGAAGGGCACGGTTTCCGGCGTGCGGTCGGCACTCGGCACGATCTTGAAATGCAGCCGGTAGGCGCGCGCGAAATGCGAGGCGGTGGTGAAGCCGCAGGCAAGGCCAATCTCGAGTACCGATAACGTGCTGTGCCGCAGCAGCTTGCGCGCCTTTTCCAGGCGAATGCGGATGTAATGCTGAGTCGGCGAACAGCCGAGATGATGCAGGAACAGCCGCTCAAGCTGGCGCGTTGAGACGCCGGCATGTTTCGCCAGTTGCGGCGAGCGCAATGGGGTCTCGATCGTGCTTTCCATGACTTCGATGGCTTTGACGAGCGTCGGCTGCGACACGCCCAGGCGGTTGCGCAGGGCCATGCGCTGGGCATCGCGCGGCTGGCGCATCGCGCCATAGACGAACTGATCCGAAACCTTGCTGGAGAATTCGTTGCCTTGCCGCTGCCGGATGAACTGCAAGACCACATCCAGCGCCGCCGTGCCGCCGGCACAGGTGAAGACACCTTTATCCATCACGAAAAGCTCATTGGTGATGTCGAGCTGGGGATAGGTTTCCTGAAAGGCTTCCAGGTAATCCCAATGCACGGTACAGCGGCGATCGTCCAGCAAACCGGTACTGGCCAGGATGAAGCTTGCCGTGCTGAGGCTGCCGACGATCACATTGCGCCGAACGGCATGCCGCAGGAATGTGGTCAGCTTGGGATTCTGGTATGTATCGGTACCCATGCCGCCGCAGACGATCACCATGTCGAATTCGGCTTCCGCCACTTTGGGCAGGGCTTTCGTCAGGACCTCCAGTCCACCGCCGGAGGCTACCATGCCGCCCTCGGGCGACAGGTGATGCCAATGATAGAGAACCTGGCCCGAAACCAGGTTGGCGCCCCGCAAAGGTTCGACGAACGAGGCGAAAGCCATCAGGGAAAAACCCGGTGTCAATACAACCCCTATGCGGAATGGATCGATGCCCCTGACCATGAAACACTCGCCCAAAAAAGATCAGCCGATGTCGAAAAAAGGCTAGTATAACATCGAGGCTCAGTGGGACAAAGGGGGCTAACCACTAGCGGATATAGGCCGATGGACAATATGCGAACCGCTCGCCGCAGCCGGCGACCGCGCGAAACCCAGCAGCTCGGTGCGTCGTTTTTAGGTCAGCCGCCGCTGCGCAATCATCTGAAACCGATCGAGCCCATGAGCCAGGATCAGCTCATGGCCATTCATGAAGCGTCGCTGCGCCTCCTGGAAGATGTCGGCATCGAATTCATGGGCAAGGCGGCGCGGCAGAAATTCCGCGAAGCTGGTGCCAGTGTCGATGAGGGAACCGGGCAGGTGCGGATCCCGCGTGAGCTGATCACCGAAGCTCTGAAGACCGCGCCTTCCAGTTTCGTCCTGACGCCGCGCAATCCGGCGCGACGGCTGCATATTGGCGAGAATCATATCTCCTTCAGTCTCGTCGCCGGCCCGCCCAATATCCACGATTGCGTCAACGGCCGGCGGTCGGGAAACTATCAAGACTATATCTCGCTGATCAAACTCGCCCAGAGCTTCGACATCATTCATTGCCTTGGCAATCAGCCGACGGCGCCGATCGAGCTGCCGGCCCGGACGCGCCATCTCGATTGCTATCTTGCCAATGTTACCTATGCCGACCGGGTCTATCACTGTTCGGCGATCGGCCGGAATCGGGCGCTTGACGGCATCGATATGATGGCCATCTCACGCGGCCTGACGCGCGAGCAAATGGTTGACGATCCCGGCGTGCTCACCGTCATTTCGGTGAATTCACCACGCCGTTTCGACGAATCGATGAGCGACGGCCTGATGGCGATGTCGGAATGGGGGCAGGCGGTCGTGGTGACGCCCTTCACGCTGATGGGAGCGATGACGCCGGTCACGATTGCCGCCGCCTTGACCCAGCAGAATGCCGAGGCCCTGGCGGGCATTGTCCTCACCCAATTGGTGCGGCCGGGCGCGCCGGTCGTCTATGGCGCCTTTACCTCCAATGTCGATATGCGCAGCGGCGCGCCGGCTTTCGGCACGCCGGAAAATGCCCGTGCGACCATGGCGGCGGGGCAATTGGCGCGGCTTTACAACCTGCCTTATCGCGCCAGTAATTCCAGCGCCAGCAACGCCGTCGATGCCCAGGCCGCCTATGAATCGGAAGTGTCGATCTGGTCGGCGGTGATGGGTCATGCCAATCTGGTCTATCACGGCGCCGGCTGGATGGAAGGCGGGCTGACCGCTTCTTTCGAGAAGATCATCCTCGATGTCGAGATGCTGCAGATGATGGCCAGTATCATCAAGCCGATGGATGTGACGCCGGAAGAGATCGAAGACGGGTTGAAGGCAATCGCCGACGTGCCGACCGGCGGCCATTTCTTCGGCGCCGCCCATACCCTGGCGCGCTACGAAACCGCTTTCTACCAGCCGCTGGTGTCGAACTGGCAGAATTATGAAAACTGGGAACTGGCCGGTGCGCGTGACGCAACCCAGCGCGCCACGGCCATCTGGCAAAAGGCTCTCGATGTCTATGAAGCGCCGGCAATGGATCCGGCCGTCAGCGAAGCGCTGGCGGCATTCGTCGCCCGGCGCAAGGAAGTGCTCAAGGACGTCGATCACTGAGCAGTTGAAATTACCGGGTAATGAAATCGGGCCTGGCAAAGCTCAGGCCCGATACAAACCCGGCCGGCGGTCGGCAATGTAGCGATGGTCGTGCCGGAAAGCCGCATAGGCGGCCACGTCGATCTCGCCGACGGCCAATTCTTCCGTCTCGCCACATTGTACAAGGATTGCACCATCCGGGGCCGCGATGCAGCTTTCGCCCGTATAGGCTAGGCCATGCTCTTCGCCTGCGCGGTTTGCAAAGACGAAAAAAAGACGACTTTCATAGGCGCGCGCGGGGATCAGATGGCGAGAGACCACATGATAGGGCTTGGTCGTCGCGCTGATGGCCAGGATCGCATCGACACCGTCCAGAGCGAAATTGCGGGCGATTTCAGGGAAGTCGATATCGTAACAGATCATGAAGCCGCAAGAGAGGCCGCCGAGGTGAAAGGAAACCAGTTTCTGCCCCGGCAGAAAAAGAGCGCGCTCTTCATTGCCCCAGAGATGTGTCTTGCGATAATTGGCGATCGTTCGACCCTGGCGATCGATGATCAGTGCCGCATTATAGATGCCTTCGGCGCTGCGTTCCGGATAGCCATAGGCGAGGGCGATGCCGGCATGCCGTGCAATCTCCGCCGCGGTCCTTGCAGAAGGACCGTCGATGGTTTCGGCCAAATCGCGCGTCAAGTTGCCAATATTGTAACCGCTGAGAAAAAGCTCCGGCAGCAGGAGCAGATCGGCGCCGCGCTCGGCGGCCTCCGTTGCCAAGCGTCGCATCAGCGAAAGGTTGGCGGCAACATCTCCCGGCGTGCCGATCGTCTGGCCAAGCGCGATCTTCATAGGATGCCTTTCCGAGCATGTGTCGAAGAGGATGTATCGGCCATGCCTGCAGCGGTCAAGATTGGCGTAAGACGCATAGATTCCGTCGATAAATGGCCATGTAGGTCTCAATATCGCTTCTAACGTTCCTCCTGACGCATTGCCGCGAAATCGATCAGGGGTCACTAAACAATGAATGCTGCGCGTCTTCAGGCCTTTGTGCACGATACATCATATGAAAGCTTGCCGCCTGCCGTGCAACGCATGGCGGAACGCTGTCTGGTCGATTTGGCCGGCGCGGCCGCCGCAGGATTGGCGACACCGATGTCGCAGATCATCCGGCGTCATGCGGTGCGAGGATTCGGCGCCGGCGAAGGGGCGCCCCGTTCACGCCTGATGTTTGACGGCCGATCGGCAAGCCCGATGGGGGCTGCCCTGGCGGGAGCCGTCACGATCGACAGTTTCGATTCCCATGACGGCCATGTCCTGACCAAGGGCCATGCCGGGGTCGCCATCCTTCCCGCCCTGCTGGCGCTGGCCGATGCATCGGCCGCCGGCATGTCGGGCGCCGAATTTCTGACCTCGCTGGTGATCGGCTACGAAGTCGCGATCCGTGCCGGCATCGCCCAGCATGCGACCTGTCCGGATTATCATACCTCGGGGGCCTGGAACTCCCTGGGTGTCGTCGCGGTGGCCGCCCGGCATTGGAAACTGGATCAGGAGCGTTTCCGGCATGCACTTGGCATTGCCGAATATCATGGTCCGCGCAGCCAGATGATGCGTTGCATCGATGCGCCCACGATGGTCAAGGATGGCGCCTGGGGCGCGATGTCCGGTCTGAGCGCCGCTTACCTTGCAGCGGACGGTTTCACCGGCGCGCCGGCTTTGGTGATCGAGAGTGATGCCGTGCAGGATCTCTGGGCGGATCTCGGCCAGCGCTGGCGTATCCTGGAAATGTATTTCAAGCCTTATCCGATCTGCCGGTGGGCGCAGCCATCCGTCGAAGCGGCCTTGTCCCTGCGCCGCGGCCATGCGGTCGATCCGGCAACCATCGCGAAGGTCGAGATCGAGACTTTCCATGAAGGTGTCCGGCTCAACCAGCGCCGGCCCGGTTCGACGGAAGAAGCGCAATACAGCCTGCCTTTCCCGGTAGCCGCCGCCATTATGCGGGGCAAGTTGTCACCGACGGATGTGTCCGGTGAGGCCTTGTCCGATCCCCAGATTCTCGCCATGAGCGAGCGCATCCAACTGATCGATGCGCCCGATCTGAGCGCGCGCTTCCCGGCGGAGCGTTACGCCAGGGCACGCTTCCATCTGACCGATGGCCGGGTCTTGAGCAGTGAGACGCTGCCGGCCAGAGGTGATGCCGAGCGGCCGCTTTCCGATGCAGAGATCATTGCCAAGTTCCATGATCTGGCGGATGGTCCGTTGGGTCCGACCGCCGCCAATGCCTTGCGTGAGGCGGTCGTGGCTCTGGCGGCCCAGAAGGAAGCGACTGATGTCGTCGATCGGCTGCTGACGGCACCGAAACGGGGGTCGGGCAAAGACAGTTCCGCAGCGGCGTGAGGCCATATCGTGACAGCAAAGCGCGTTGAGGGGACACGCGTTGAGGAAACCGTCTGGATCGAGCTGTCGGACGGGACGCGACTGGCTGCCCGCTTGTGGTTGCCGCCCGACTCCGTGGGGCCGGTTCCCGCCATCCTGGAATATCTGCCGTATCGGCGGCGCGATCGTCACCGGGGCGACGATGCCATCCTGCATCCGGCCTTCGCCGCCGCCGGCTATGCAGCGATCCGGGTCGATATGCGAGGGGCGGGCGATTCCGACGGTCTGATGAGTGACGAATATACGCCCCGCGAATGGGCCGATGCCGTCGAAGTCATCGCCTGGATCGCCGGCCAGCCCTGGTGCAGCGGCAATGTCGGCATGATCGGCCTGTCCTGGAGCGGCTTCAATTCGCTGCAGATTGCGGCCCTGGCGCCGCCGGCCCTGAAAGCCATTGTCACGACCTGTGCCTCGGACGACCGCTATGCCGACGACATGCATTACATGGGCGGCTGTCTCCTCAACGATAACCTGCAATATGGCTCGACGCTCTTCACCTGGCTCGGCACACCGCCGGACCCGGTGATCGTGGGCGAAAGCTGGCGCGAAATGTGGCTGGCACGGCTCGCCACCGTGGAACCGCCGGCCGTGCGCTGGATGCAGCATTCCGACCGGGATGCGTATTGGCAGAGCGGGTCGGTTTGCGAAGACTATGGCCGCATCAAGGCCGCTGTCCTGGCGGTGGGCGGCTGGGCCGACGGCTACACCAATGCCGTGCTGCGGCTCCTGGAAGGATTGAAAGCGCCGCGCAAGGGCTTGATCGGCCCATGGGCCCATGCCTTTCCGCATGTCGCCACGCCCGGTCCGCAAATCGACTTCATCAATTATGTGGTCCGCTGGTGGGATCATTGGCTCAAGGGCCACGATACCGGCATCATGGCAGAGCCGATGCTGACCTGCTGGATGCAGGAGAGCGAGAAGCCGCGAGCGCGCTATGACAATCGGCGCGGCCGCTGGATCTCGGAAGCGTCCTGGCCGAGTGGTCAGATCACCAGGCATCTATATCAATTGACGGCATCGGGCCTGCGGGAATCAGGGTCGCGGAACGACGCTTCCGAACCCATCGATCTTTCGGTCCGGTCGCCGGCAACGGTCGGCACGGCATCGGGGGAATGGTGCCCCTATGGCTGGGGCCCGGATATGCCGACCGACCAGCGCGAGGATGATGCCGGGTCGCTTTGTTTCGACGGCACGCCGCTGGCCGCGCCATTGCAGATCCTCGGTGGCACCCGATTGGGAGTCGCGTTTTCCAGCGACCGGCCGGAAGCGATGCTGGCGGTGCGCCTCGACGATGTGGCGCCGGATGGCACATCGGCGCGCATCACCTACGGCCTGCTCAATCTGCAGCACCATGCCGGCCATGGCCGCGCGATCGCTCTGCAGCCGGGCAAGACATATCACGCGGAAATCCGGCTCAAGGACGTCGCTTACGAGATTCCGGCTGGTCATCGGCTGCGGGTGGCGATCTCGACGACCTACTGGCCGTTGGCGATGCCCATGCCGCAGGCAGCGACCGTTACGCTGCAACGTGCTGAGCTCAAATTGCCGGTACGACAAGCAGGGAAAGAGAGCACCGTGCCGCTCCCGTTGGGTGAGGCCTGGAATCCCGGTCCGCTCGAAGCCGAGGTGCTGACCCCGCCGGAACGGGGGCGCATCCGCATCGAACGCGACCTCGCTCGGAATCGCATGACGGTGGACGTAGTCCGCAATCTCGGCGCGCTGCATATCGCCGATGTCGATCTGGAATTACAGGCCCTGGGATCAGAGCGCTACAGCATCGCGTTGGATGACCCTGCACAAGCTCGTTCGGAAACCTACCGCCGCGCCGCTTTCAAACGTGATGATTGGCAGGCTGCCGTGGTCACGACATCGGTCATGAGGGCGGAAGGCGATGACTGGCGCTTCGTGGCGACGCTCGATGCCTATGAGGGCGAGGTTCGCATCTTCGCCAAAAACTGGGATTTGCTGATTCCACGATCTTCAGCCAAGCTTTCTTCATTGAAGGAGGTTGTCGACGCGTAATCCATCACGAAAAACATAAATATAAGGGAGGTAAAACATGCTGAAGCATCTCGATATTTCGCGCCGTGGCCTGTTGGGCGGCTTGGGCGCGGCGGCGGCAATGGCGGCTTTGCCGATCAAAGCGCGCGCCGCCGATGCGGTGAAGGTTGGCTGGACGACCGACACGGAACAATCGATTCTCGGCAATATCACGGCGCTGGTTCTTGAAAAGAAGCTCGGCATTCCCGTGGAGCGCGTGGCCAATCTTGGTGGTACCGGTATTGCGCACCAATCGATTATCACCGGCGCCATCGACATCTATCCGGATTATACCGGCGACGCACTGGCCAATGTGCTGAAGCTTTCACCGATCACCGATCCGGAAAAAGCCTGGCAGGCGGTCAGGGATGGCTATGCGAAGGATTACAAGATCACCTGGCTGAAGCCGACACCCTTCAACAACACCTATGCCCTGGCGCTGAAAGAAGCGACGGCTGCCGAGCTCAAGATGACGACGATCTCAAGCCTCGCGCCCAAGGCGCCGGATTGGAAGCTCGGCTGTTCGGTTGAATTCGCCGGCCGCCCGGTCGATGGCTATCCCGGCATGGCAAAGCATTACGGGTTCAAATTCGGCACGGTGAAGCCGATGGATGTCGGCCTGATGTATACCGCCGTCGATAGCGGCGATGTCGATGTCATCGTCGCCTTTGCGACGGATGCCCGCATCGGCAAGGTTGGCTTGCGCGTGATGGAGGACGATAAGTTGTTCTTCCCATCCTACAACGCAGCCATCACGGTTCGTGACGACATCGTGAAAGCGCATCCGGATATCGCGGCAGCGGTCGAGGCGGTGACGAATACGCTGACGACACCGATACAGATCAAGCTGAACGGCCGTGCGGATATCGATGGCGTGCCGCCCGAGATAGTGGCCGAGGATTATCTGAAAGAGCTGAAGATCATCTAAGCTGGATCGCGCGGGTCACATTGGTAATCCGCGCGGTTTCACCGGCTTGATGATGGCATCGCTCGCTCATGGATATTTCCGCGTTTCTCGCGTCCAATTGGCATCGCATCCTCGATCTGACCTTGGGTCATATCGAATTGTCGCTTTATGCAGTCAGCATCGCCCTGGCGATCGGCTTGCCCTTGGGCGTCTTGTGCTATTGCGTCCGGTCGGTCGGCGCAATCGTGCTCAACCTCGTCAGCATCATCTATACTGTGCCGACACTTGCCTTGTTCGGGATCATGATTCCGTTGCTCGGCATCGGTGTTCTGCCGGCCATCGTCGCGGTGGTGCTCTATTCCCTGCTGCCGGTCGTCCAGGGTGCCTATACCGGCCTGACGGCAGTGGCGCCGGAAATTCGTGAATCGGCGACCGGGATCGGCATGAGCTATATGGCGCGCCTCTGGCGTGTCGAGCTGCCGCTCGCTTCGCCGGTGATCTTCGCCGGTCTCCGGGTTGCGGTGGTGAACGCCGTCGGCATGATGACATTGGCCTCGCTGATCGGTGCCGGCGGGCTGGGCGATATGGTGTTCCGGGGCATATCGACGGTTTCCTGGGCGCTCGTCCTGGCCGGCAGCATACCGGTCCTGCTGCTGGCAATCCTTGCCGATCTCGGCTTGCGCACGCTCGAGCGGCATTTCGCCGCGAGGCAGGCCCAGTCATGAGCCTGATGGATTATATCTCCCTCTACCGGGACACGATCATCGGCCTGATCTGGCAGCATCTGCTGCTCTTCAGCCTGTCGCTCATCGGCGCGACGGTGCTCGGGATCGGATTGGGAATCGCCGTCGCCCGCCTGCGGATCGTCGCGTCGATCGTCGTGCCGATCGTCAATCTGTTGCAGGCCTGTCCTGAAATCGTGCTGCTGGCGGTCTCCATTCCATTGCTGGGGATCGGCTTTCAGGGCGCGCTTATTCCGCTTTTTGTCAAAGGCGTTCTGCCGATCCTGCGCAACACTGCCAGCGGGCTCGCCAATGTCGACGAGCGGACGGTGGAAGCGGCAAGGGGTCTCGGCTTTCCGTCGCTCCAGATCCTGTTCCGTATCGAACTGCCATCCGCGCTGCCGGTCATCATTTCCGGCATCAGGGTATCGGCAGTCATGCTGATATCGGTCCTCACGCTGACCGCCTATATCGGCGTCGACAGTCTCGGCACGTTGATCGTCCAGGGTATCGCCCGGATGGATCCGATACCTCTTATCATTGGCTCGGTTCTTACGGCCATTCTGGCATTGATCGTCAATTATCTACTGGTCGCGGCCGAACGTGTGGCAGCGGACCGTCTGACTTGAAGGTGGCCATCATGGCGCATGCCATTGAATTCAGAAATGTCAGCAAGCAATTCGCCGGTGGCCGCAATGCAGTGGAGCGGCTTTCCTTCGCGGTGGAAGAGGGCACCACGATGGCGCTGGTCGGGCCCTCCGGCTGTGGAAAGACCACCAGCCTGAAGATGATCAACCGGCTGACCGATCCGACCGATGGGGAGATCCTGGTTCAGGGACGCTCGATCACGACTTTGCCTCTCTTGGAGCTGCGGCGCTCGCTCGGCTATGTGATCCAGTATATCGGGCTGTTCCCGCATATGACGGTGGCGGACAATATTGCCGTGGTACCGAAAATGCTGAAATGGCCGAAGGCGAAAATCGACGCCAGGGTGGATGAATTGCTCGACCTCGTCGGCCTGCCGCCCGCCGAATACCGCCATCGCCGGCCACGCGCCCTGAGCGGTGGGCAGCAGCAGCGGGTTGGCGTGGCACGTGCTCTGGCGGCCGATCCGCCGATCCTGCTGATGGATGAGCCTTTCGGCGCCCTTGATCCCATCACCCGCCTGCGGCTGCAGGACGAGCTGGTGCAGATCCAGCGCAAGCTGCACAAGACGGTCGTCATCGTCACCCATGACATGGATGAAGCCGTGCGGCTTGGCGATCATATCGCCGTGCTGCAGAACGGCCACCTCGTGCAACTGGGGAGCCCGGCCGCCGTCCTCGCGAAACCAGCAAACGATTTCGTGGCCAATCTGCTGGGGCAGGATCGCCTGCTGAAGCTTTTGCGCAAGACCATGGTCGGTACGGTGATGGCCCGTTCGCCGATCACCACCGATGCCCCCAGAATCGGCGATAAGGCCTCGCTGGAGGATGCGCTGTTGGCGCTGCTTGCGACCGGCATGCCCGGTGCCGCGGTGGTGAATGGCGCCGGCGAGATCATCGGCAGCCTGTCAGCCGCGGAAATCGTGGGTGCTGCGAAGATCGCGGCCTGTTGACGGTGAGCCGCGTCAGCCGGTGAAGAATTCGCGCAGGATGCCGCCGACGATATCGGGTGCTTCCAGCAGGATGTGATGCCGCAAGCGCGGTACGATGACCAGGCGGGACTTGGGAATCCGCCCGGCAATCAGTTCCGCCGCGCGCGGGCCGGCACCGATATCGTTCTCGCCGGTCAGCACCAGGGTCTGGTGGTTGATCTTCGGCAGTTCCGCAGCGAGATCGTTGCCGACCAGCACTTCATAGGCTTTGACATAGGCTTCATGATTATTGCTTGCAACGACCTGTTCGCAATAATCGACGACCTCGGGATCGCTCGCGCGGAACTCATCGGTGAACCAGCGCGGACAGGCATGTTCGCGGAAATAGGAACTGGAATGATTGGTGCGGAGGAAGTCCAGCCGCTGCTCGAGGCGGTATTGCTCGTCGGGATTCCGGCCTGTCGTTGCCGCCAGGATGGCCAGCTTGCCGACGCGTTCCGGATAGTGAAGAGTGAATGCCTGGGCGAGCAGGCCACCCATGGAAAAGCCGGCAACATGCGTGACATCGACGCCGAGCCTGTCGAGCAGGGCCGCCAGATCATGCGTGAAGTCGCGTAGCTGCCAGCGTCCTTCGGGTGCGCTTGAGCGGCCATGTCCCCGCGTATCCACGCGGATCACCCGGAATCTGTCCCGGAAATAACTCGCCGGCCCGATCCAGTCATCGGCGCAAAGGCCGACGCCATGAAGCAGCAGGACTGGCGTACCGGTGCCGGAATCATGCGCATAAATATTCACGCCCTTACCTAGATCGACAAGGGCGCCGGGTTTCTTGATCTCAAGCATCGCGAGGGAATTCGTCATTTGAGGTGATACCGTGCTGAGGCGCCAAAAAAGAGAGGCCAGATGGCTGAGACTCAGCGGCTTGCGAAAGTCAAATCCGATATTGTGCAAGGGAAGGCGCGCCCGTTGCCGCCGTGGATATCGGCGCGCCTTCCAGGGATTGAAGATCAGGCCACCTGCCAGTCGTACCAGCGCTTGGCGATCTCATCGCGATGCTGGGCCCAGTAGTTGATGTCCATCGGCACGTTCTGCGATTTATATTGATCCGGCAGGGTCTTGCGGATCTTTTCGTCGAGCAGATCTGCCGAGTGAATATTGGTCGGCGCATAGCCGCTGAGCTTCGCCATTTCCGCTTGGCCCTCCGGGCTCACGGCGTAAGCGAGGAAACGCATCGCCGCTTCCTTGTTTTTCGTACCTTTCGGCACGACCAGGAGGTCGGCAGCGGTCAGATTCTGCTCCCAGGTCATATCGACGGGCGCGCCATCCTGCAGCAAGGCGGCGACGCGGCCGTTCCACATCATGCCCATCGGCGTTTCGCCGGAGGCGAGGAGCTGCTGCGATTGTGCACCGGTGCTCCACCAGACGATCTGCTGCTTGATCGTGTCGAGTTTCTTCAAGGCGCGATCGATATCGAGCGGATAGAGCTCTTCAGGCTTCACGCCGTCGGCAAGAAGCGGGATCTCGAGATTGCCCGGGGCCGACCATTTGTAGAAGGTTCGCTTGCCCGGAAATTTCTTGAGATCGAAGAGATCCGCCCAGGTTGCCGGCTTCCGGTCGCCATAGGTCTGGCTGTTGTAACCCAGCACATAGGCATAGAAGAAGCTGCCGACGGCATAATCCGTCACGAAGCGCGGATCGATCTCGTCGCGCTTGATGATCGAGAAATCGAGCGGTTCCAGCTGGCCCGCGGCGCCGGCCCAGACGCCGTAATCCTGTTCGACATCGACGACGTCCCAGGTGACGTTGCCACTGTCGATCATGGCCTTGAGCTTGCCGTAATCGGTCGGCCCGTCCTGCACGACGTTTATGCCGCTTTTCTCGGCCAGGGGTTTTGCCCATGCGTTCATCTGAGCTTCCTGAGTCGTCCCGCCCCAACTGGTGAAAACGAGATCGCTGCCGGCGGCCCGCGCCCATTTCGCCTTCAGAAGGGCGAGGGCGGACAGCGAGCCGGCCGTACCTAGAAACTGCCTGCGGCTAACCATTCATTACCTCCCACCATGCAACGATGGCCCTTTGGGGCGCACACCATCCACCGTGGATGAGTATTCTTGCGCTGCATGTTCTATTATGGTATACCATACTATCATGACAAGCAACAATCCTCCCGACCACAAGGCGATCTCGGCGCTTCGCATAGAACGGCCGCAAAATCTGCGCGAATTGGTGCAGGATGCGATGCGCGAGGCGATCCTGGATTTACGCTTTGCCCCGGGCGAGCGGCTGGTCGAGCGCACACTTTGTGCGCAACTGGGTGTCAGCCGCACCGTGGTGCGGGAAGTCTTGCGCTTTCTCGAAGCCGAAGGATTGGTCGAGATTACGCCGACCGGCCCGGCGGTCACGCGGATCAAGCCGGAAGAAGCCGAGCAGATCTACGAGATCCGCATGCTGCTGGAAGGCATGGCGGCGGCGGCCTGCGCCGAACACGCGACGCGGGCCGATCTGAAGATCCTCAAACAGGCAATCGATGATCTGGGAACGGCGCGCGATACCGGTGACGCGCGGCTATCGATGAAAGCCACCGCCCGTTTCTACCAGCATGTCTTCGCGGTGTCGCAGAAGACGGTCGCCTGGAAAGTCGTCGAAAGCCTCTATGTCCGCATCAACACGCTGCGCGCCATGACCATCCGCCTGTCGAACCGGCCGACCATCTCAGTCGGCGAGATGAAACGGATCTATGCGGCGATCGCCGCGGGCGATCCGGAAGCAGCGCGGGCGGCCGCTGTCGCGCATGTCCAGGAAGCGTCGGCAGCAGCGCAGCGCACCTTTGCCGAGCTCGAAGCCGCGGCAGCGGAAGACCGGCCGCTTACAAAAGAAAATCTTAGCTAGTACCCCCGGAGAAGCAGATGAAGTTTCAGCTCGTCATCAATATGGAGCGGTTGACGCCTGAGGAAGACGTCAGGGATATCGAGCGCCATGTATTGGAGATGGTGCAGATGGCCGATGAGGGCGGTTTCGAAATCGCCTGGGCCGCAGAGCATCATGCTCTTGAATTGTCGATCGCGCCCAATCCTTTCATGATGCTCACCTGGTGGGCGGCCCATACGTCGCGTATCCGCCTCGGTTCCGCCGTGGTCGTGGCGCCCTATTGGAATCCCATTCGCCTGGCCGGCGAGGCGGCGCTGTTCGATCTCTATAGCGGCGGTCGTCTGGAATTCGGCATCGGCAGCGGCGCCTATCAGCGCGAATTCGATCGCATGGCGCCGGGCGTGAAGCAGGGTGAGGGCTATCTTTATATGCAGGAACTGCTGCCGGCGGTGCTGAAGCTCTGGGAGGGGGATTACGAGCATCACGGCAAATACTGGTCGTTTCCCAGGTCGACCTCGGCCCCGAAGCCGTTGCAGCGCGACGTCCCTATCTGGGTCGCGGCACGCTCGCCGGCCACATATGACTGGGCCATCAAGAACAACTGCAACATCATGTCCTGGGCCCTGTCGCGTCCTTTCGCGGAGGTCGAGACCTATATGGGACGTTTCAAGGAAGCGCTGAGCGCCAATCCCGGCGCCCGTCGTCCGATCTTTTCGACGATGCGCTATACCGCCGTCTATGACCGCGTGGATCAGGCCGATATCCCGCTCGACGCCGCCATCCGGCAAACCGGTCGTTTCGAGAATCTCTTCAAGAATCTCGGCGGCGTTACCGATGGCTTTGCGGAAGAAATCGATCTCGAGGCGCTCAACAGCCGGGCGGAATTCGACCGTGAGGCGATGCGGCAGAACCTGATATTCGGCACGCCCGATCAGGTGATCGCCAAGCTGAAGCCCTATGAAGCTTTGGGTGTCGATCAGTTCATCTATTGCGCCAGCTTCGGCCTCGGCATGAAGGAGCAGAAGCGGTCGCTCGAGCTTTTCATCAAGGAAGTGATGCCGGCTTTCGCTTAACCATCATTGATCGGATTCGTTAGCGGGCGGCTGACCGATCCGAAAGGATCGATCTGCCGCCCGATTTATTGAGGGGATGGGCTTTTAAGCCTAATGCGCGCTTCGTATCGCGTGTTCCAGCAATCTCGGCGATGAAAATTTCATGCCAACGGTGACTCGCGGGAACATTTCCCCAGGTTGCGCCATTATCAGTTTTGCTTAATGTGGTAACCGGTCCTGTGTTTCCAGAAAGTCCGTTCCATGGTCGAAGTCGCGGTTTACATGGTGGATGCCGAGGGTCGGATCCTAAGCTGTACCGCCGGCGCGCGAGATCTCCAGGGATATGCGGCAACCGAGATCGTCGGGCAATCCTTCGACCGCCTGTTCAGCGATGAGGATCGCGCAGCACAGGTGCCGGCGGCGCTGCTGGCGGCGGAGAAACAGGGGCGGTCACGGCAAACGGGCTGGCTGCTGCGGAAAGATGGCGGCCATTTTTGCGCCAATCTCGAGATTCACGCCCTCCATGATGCGGGCGGTAGCGTCCTGGGCTTTGCCGTCACCGTACAGCATGCCGGCGACTTGCAATTACCCGAGAACGGTATGGCGGCGGCGAGCGCACAGGGCCTCGTGCATGACATCAATAATATGCTGGCGGTGATCTCCGCCTCGATCGACCTGATCAGCCGCTATCCCGACGACCTCGAACGTGTGCAGCGGATGGCGGGTAATATCAAGCAGGCACTGGCGCGTGCCGAGAGTCTGGCGAAACGCTTCTCATCCGATGCCGCCGGGCAGCATGGAGAAGCCGATGCCGTCACGCATGCCGATCCCTTGGCTGATCTCACTCTGGACGATCTCGCTGCGGGCCTTGTCTCGGTGATGCAAGCCGATAAAGGCCGCAAAAAGAAGCCGGCGACGTTAGAATAGCACGGTGACCTGCGATCTATTGCCCAAGCCCTATACAGGCAACGAGCGTGCTATGCGACGTTGCTCCACGGCGTCATCTTGCCTTTGTAGTAGAGCAGGGGGCCGACATCCTTGTCGCCATGATGGATCTGATGGACACGGGCGACGACGATGCCGTGATCACCGCCCGGATAGATTTGCTCGATGCTGCATTCCAGCGCGACGTGGAATTCCGACAGCAGCGGCAGGCCGCGCTCCGTGGTCTTCCAGGCGCAGATGCTGGAGCGTTCGGCATTCGAGGCGAAATCTTTCGCCACCTGCGCCTGACCTTCGGCCAGGATATGAAGGGAAAACGCACGGCGTCGCTCCAGCACGCTGAACGAACGCGCCGTATAGGTGATGCAGGCGAGGATCAGCGGCGGATCGAGGGAAACGGAGCTGACGGCATTTGCCGTCAGCCCCTGAAGCGAACCGTTTTCGTCAAGCGCCGTTATCACAGTGACCCCGGTGGCGAAATGGCCCAGAGCATGACGAAACTCGGTGGCGGCGGGACCGGCAGTTTGTCCGGCTGCCGGCGGGATTTTCAAAGAAGGCATGGTGTCAGCCGCGGCGTTGACTAATTCCATCTGCTTCATGCGGCGGCCTCAGCCGGAAAGGTCTTGGCGTGCCAGGCCCGCAGGGCCGGGAAGACATGCTCGGTCAGCATCTTGCAGCTGCGGCGCGCATGCTCATGGGCGAGGCCCGGCCAGGAGCAATGGAAGATGATCTCTTCCATGCGGGTTTCCGTATAGAGTTCCTTGACCCGTTCGATGACCTCGTCCGGCGAGCCGAAGAACAGGCTGCGCTTGTCGACGAATTCGAAGGTCAGTTTCTTCTTCAGTTCCGCTTCCTGCTCGGCCTCAAGCGTCTCGCCCGGATTGAGATAAATCCGCGGGCCGCGCCAGTTCGAGAAGTTCAGGGCGCCCATCAGCGGACCTTCGGCAATCTTGCGAGCTTCCGCTGCGCTTTCCGCAACGAAGGTGTCGCGGGAAATCGCCGCCTTTGCGCCGAGCGGGATATCGATGCCATGAATCTCGCGATAGGCCGATTGATAGAATTTCAGCCGCTCCTTGAGCGTCTGTACAGTCGGCCGCCACATCACCATGCCCATGTCGTTCTGGGCGGCGAAGCGCATGGTCTCGTGCGATTCGCTGACCATCAGCCACATCGGCGGCATCGGCTTCTGCTTCGCACCCGGAATGAGGCTGAGCTTGATCAGCTCGTTGGTCTGCGGATCGACATAAGCGGGATCGTTGATGGTATGCGCTCGGTCAGCTTTGAAGCCCGGTGCC
Source organism: Rhodospirillaceae bacterium (assembly GCA_008012315.1). GTDB lineage: Bacteria > Pseudomonadota > Alphaproteobacteria > Dongiales > Dongiaceae > Dongia_B. The sequence goes on along the minus strand of SSEL01000002.1, from coordinate 162,452 downwards.
GGAAACTGATAGAAGTCGCCCTTATACGAGAAGCGCTGATTGCCGAGCGCGGCACGAACGACGCCGATGGATTCCTCGAAGATCTTGAAATTCGCCTGCTGATTATTCGGATCGGCGGCAGGGTTGAGATTGGTCGCCTCGAGCCCGTAATTGCCCCGGCCGAAGCCGATTTCCAGGCGGCCGTTGCTGATCTGATCGAGCAGCGCGAGATCTTCGGCAAGGCGGAGCGGATGCCAGAAAGTGATGATGGCAGCGCCCAGGCCGATGCGGATGCGCTTCGTGCGGGCGGCAATATCGGCCGCGACCAGCAGCGGGTTCGGCAGCATTTCGCGGCCCCAGATGCTGAAATGGTGCTCCGGCAACCAGAAGGTGCTGAAACCGGCTTCGTCGCAATATTCCGCAAGTTCCCGAAGTTCGTCCAGGAGGTTGGTATAGGGCCGCGACTTCGTGACGTCATGCGGGACCTGGGCGTAACCGAACTTCATCGCGTTTCTCCTTGTTCTCGGGCGCTAGGGAGTCTGTATGTTGGTATACAATATGACGGATTGAACGTATTCCGTCAAGGCTGGGCGCGCCAGCTTCTTTTGCGATTAATTCAGTTAAGGGGTGATCGGGAATATCCGCAGTGCCGCCCGTGAGGGAGCGGCACTGCGTAGGGAGGGGCGTCAAATCCAGGAATCGAGCAGGTTGTTGAAGCCGGCGGCCTCCTCGTGCATGACCCAGTGCCCGGCGCGCGGGAAGACATGCATTTCCGAATTGGGGATGAGGTCGGCAAGCGCCAGGCCACGGGCGACCGGCACGGTTGCGTCGCTACCGGCCCAGACAAGAAGGGTGGGACAGGTGAGATGGGGCAGGAAGGGAAAAATCGCCCGTTCCTGAACGGCCGTGTAGTTTTCATATCCCGCATTGCCCGAACTGCCGGCGGCGTGACGCAACAGGCAGTCGGTGCTGCCGGAATCGCGCGCCTGCCGGAAATTCTGCCGCAGGACGGTTTCGAAGGCGGGATCCTGTTTGGTGCGCAGATGTCCTTCAGTGCGAACGTAAGTATCTTCGTCCACACTTCTGCCGGCATAGTCATAGGTCTCGGCCGAGGCTGCCATCCAGCCGGCGTCCCGCGCATCGTTCAAGCGCGGCGAGGTGCCGCCACTGGTGACGATGACAAGTTTCTTCACGCGGTCCGGATTTTGGATTGCAAGCCTGGTCGCGATGAAGCCGCCTTCGGAATGTCCGACCAGCGTGACAGTTGGCAGATCCAGATAATCCAGGACGGCTTGTGCATGCTCGGCTCTTTTCTCGCGATCCAGATAGCCGCCATCGGCGGGAATCGCGGTTCGGCCGAAACAGGGCTGGTCATATGAAATGACGCGCCGGCTTTTCGCCAAAGGCTCGAAGCAGCGGAACCAGGTCAGCCAGGCATCGACCGCGATGCTGGCGCCATGCAGCAGCAGAACGGGATCGCCGGCACCGGCTTCGTAGAGGAAGGTATCCAATCCGCCGATCGGTACCCGCCGCTGATTGGGCGGCGGGTTAAGTCGTTCCGGCGTCGCTGCGTTCGACATTGCTTCAATGGCCGCTTGCGTGGATCGGCCGTGACTCGTAAGCGGCATCGATCACCTGGATTTCCTCGGCGGTCAGCCTGACCGAAAGGGCAGCCACCGCTTCCTCGACATGCTTCACATCCGTCGCCCCGAAGATCGGTGCGGTGATGCCGGGTTTCGACAGCGTCCAGGCGAGAGCGACCTGAGAGGACGATATGCCGCGATTGCCGGCGACCTTATCGACGGCGTCGAAAACCCGGTAATCGACTGGCCGGCCGTAAAGCTGCTGGCCGTAATCATCGGTTTCCGTGCGCACCGTCTTGACCTTCTGCCGGTTCGCCGACAGGAAGCCGCGGGCGATCGGGCTGAAGGGAATGACCGCGATGTTATTGGCGCGGCAGAAGGGAATCATCTCGCGCTCGGATTCGCGATGGCACGGATTGTATTCGCATTGCATGGAGACAAGCGGCGGCAGATTCCGCTGACGGGCGATATGGGTCGCGGTGCAAAATGTCCAGGCCGGCATCGTGGTAGCGCCAATGTAAAGCACTTTGCCGCTGCGGACGACATCGGCGAAGGCGTCCATCAGCTCTTCGACATTGGTGCTGTTATCCCAGATATGGGTCTGGTAGAGATCGATGTAATCGGTCGAGAGGCGCTTCAGTGAAGCATCGACCGCGTCGAAGATATGTTTCCGCGAATAGCCGCGTCCATTCGTATGGGAATGCATCGGATTGCCGACTTTGGTGGCGATCACCACTTCGTGCCGGGGAACGCCTTTCAGCGCATCGCCCAAGATCCTTTCGCTTTCGCCCAGCGAATAGAAGTCGCAGGTGTCGAAGAAATTGATCCCCAGCGCGAGGGATCGCTCGATGACGGGCTTGGCTTGTGCCGACTCCAATACCCATTTACGCCAGGAATGACTGCCGAAACCCATCGCCCCGAGAGAGAGCTTCGATACTTTCAGATTGCTGGACCCCAGCTTTACATATTCCAACTGCCGTCTCCTCGGGATTGATCGTGATGTAAAGGACCGCGATGCGATGTTGGCTTATCGCTCGGCAGCTTCGGCCGAGTTCTTCAACAAAACCTGCAAGGCGAAGGTGGCGGAGTTCTGCACGAAATCGCGGCTGGCCTGTTCGGCGAGATCCGCATCGCGTTGCTGAACCGCTTTGATGACCTTGCGCAAGGCGAGAACGGAATCCTGTTCCCCATTCGCGGCGCGCGCGGTGATGGTGCGCAGATAGGTGATTCGGGCACTCAACATGTCGAGGATCTGGTGGGCGACCTCATTGCCGGCGCCTTCCATCAGGCAGGCGGAGAATTTTTCCAGCGCGCGGGCATAGGCGAGATAGTCCTTGCCGGAACTGGTGACCTCGACACGCCGGAACGCGGCGATCAGGGCGGTGAGCTGCTTTTCCGTGGCCCGCTCGACGAACTGGCGGGTCATTGCCGATTCAAGTACCGAGCGAACCTCGTAAATCTGGCGTGCTTCATCGGGGCCGATTTCGCTGACGAACATGCCGCGTGTGGGCGTTCGCCTGACCAGGCCTTCGGCTTCGAGATGCCGCAGGGCTTCGCGCACGCAGGTTCGGCTGACGCCGGTCTCTTCGCAGAGACGGCGCTCGACAAGCTTTTCGCCGGGTTCGAAATGCAAATTCAGAATGGCTTCGCGCAACACTTGTGTCACCCGTTCCCGCAAACTCAGCGTGTTGGGGACGACGCGCAAAGAACTTGTCGAGGTTGCCATTAATTTCCCTTTCGTTTGCTACGACTGCGTCCGGTTTCGATGCGCGCGTGATCCCGCATGGCCGGCGTCGCAGTGCACAAAATGGCAACTTAAAGTGTTAGAAGTCACATTGCCAATGAGGATGTTACATCTGTTTGGTATACCATCAGACGTTCGATTCCGCAAGATTGATAACCCTTCGATCGCCTCGCTTTGCCGCTGCGGTATGTGAACATTGAATGATGGTATACAAAATGATAATGTTCTGGTATTGCAAAAGACGCGAGGCCGACAGCTTTTTTGAAAAACGGGCCATCGTCAAGCACTTAGGGAGGATTTGAAGCAATGCTCGAGAAAATCGGGAGAGGGTTGGCTCTAGGCGCGATTTGCTGCGCCATGGCGCTGGGTAGCCTGTCAGCCTCAGCCGAGGAAAGCGCGACGCCGAAGAAGGGCGGTACGCTGACCGTCGGCACGCAAAGCGATGCCCAGACATTGGACCCGATCGCGTCCGTGCAATGGTCGGAACGGCAAATTCTGTTCCTGGTATTCGATTCGCTGGTGACCCTGGCGCCGGACTTTTCAATTCATCCGCTCCTGGCGGAAAGCTGGGATGTCAGTCCGGACGGAAAGCGCATCACATTGCATCTGCGTAAAGGCGTGAAGTTCCATGACGGCACGGATTTCGACGCCGACGCCGTGAAGTGGAATTTCGATCATCGCCTCGATCCGGCGACCGGATCGGCGCAGCGCAAGCAGTTGGCGGTCATCGATTCGGTGGAAGTGGTCGATAAGTCGACCGTTACCTTGAACCTGAAAGAAGCTTTCCCGCCTTTGATGGCCGCCCTGGCCGATCGTGCCGGTCTCATGGAATCGCCCGCTGCGGCGCAGAAATATGGCAAGGATATCGGCAGCCATCCGGTCGGCACCGGCCCCTTCGTCTTCAAGGAATGGGTGCGCGGCAATCACGTGACGGTGGACCGCAACGAACAGTATTGGCAGGAAGGCCATCCCTATCTCGATCATGTGGTCTTCACCGATATCGCGAACACGACCGTCGGCTTGCAGCGTCTGGTGACGGGCGAGATCGATTTCGTTGCCGAATTGCAGCCCCGCGACATTCAACTCGTGCAGGACAATCCGGATATCAAGCTCGATCCAATCAAGAACGGACAATGGTATTCGCTGCAATGGCATTGGAACGAACCGCCGTTCAACAATGCGAAGTTGCGGCAGGCCATCGCCTATGCGATCGATCGCAACCGGATCAATGCAATTCTGTGGAACGGCCAGGCGACGATCGCCAATGGTCCGAGTGCACCCGGCCTGTGGTGGTCGCCATCGGACAAGCCCTATGAGTACAACCCCGAAAAGGCGAAGCAGTTGCTTGCCGAAGCGGGCATCAAGCCGGGCACCAAGATCACCCTCTCCGATCCGAGCAACAATATCCTCCGCCAATACGACCAGCTTGTGAAGGAGCAGCTCGATGCGATTGGCCTCGATGTCCAATTGCAGCCGGTGGATTACGACCAGTATTATCAGCTGACGCTGGATCGGAAGATCAACTTCGTTCCGATGACCTGGACACAGCGGGCCGATCCGGACGGATTGCTGCATATCCTCTTCCATAGCAAGGGAACGGCAAACTCCACGGGATACAGCAATCCCGAAGTGGACAAGCTGCTGGATCAGGCGCGCCTGATTTCGGATACGGCGAAGCGCAAGGAACTCTATGATCAGGTCCACAAGATCCTGGCCGAAGATCTGCCTTACGTGTCGATCGTCTTCTCCGCGGAATATGCGGCGATGGGCAAGGGCGTCCAAGGCTTTACCTGGATCCCCGACCTTATTCCACGCTTCCGTGATATGTGGAAAGATCAGTGAATTAGGAAAAATGGCGATGGGCAAGCGCCGCTTGCAGCGGTGGCTTGCCCGGCCTTTATGCGGAAGCGGGCCGCCGGTCGGCTTCCGCCCTTGCTAACGACCAGCTGCCTGCGGAGAGACTTACCGAATGTTGAGCCATATCACGCGCCGTATATTGCTCATGATTCCCAACGTCATCGCGATGACGTTTCTCCTCTTCGCGACCGTCTCGTCGTTCCTCGGCAGCCCGGCGGCGGCGATGCTGGGACAGGAAGCCTCGCTCGAGGAAATCGCCGCGCTCAACAAGCAATATGGTTTCGATCGACCGATCATCGTTCAGTATCTCGACTGGATCGCACATGCGCTTCGCGGAGATTTCGGACGCTCCTATACGTCGCAGCAATCCGTCGCCGATGCCCTGCTGCCGACGATCCCCGTCACGCTCGAACTCAGCCTTTGGGCGATCCTGCTGGCGGTGGTGGCAACGGTGCTGTTCAACAGCGTTCCTTTCGCGCGCCGCGTGGTACAGCCGATCACGACGACGCTGGCCGTCATCGGCATCACGATTCCCAATTTCATGCTGGGCATCTGCCTGATCTTCATCTTCGCCGTGAAGCTGCGCTGGCTGCCGACGACCGGCTGGGTGCCGTGGTCGGCGGGGGTCGGCGCGCATCTGTCGCATATCATTCTGCCGGTCGTGACCTTGGCGGCGAACTACTTCGGCTCCTTCACCCTGGTCTATCGCGAAGAATATAAAGCGGCTTATCGTCGCCTGTTCATCAAGGTGGCGCGGGCCAAGGGGCTTTCCGAAACGCGCGTCTCGCTGGTCCACGCTTTGCCGAATGCCATCCTGCCGGTCGTCACTTATGTCGGCCTGTCGCTGGGGCCGCTGGTCGGCGGTGCGGTGGTGACCGAAATGGTGTTCTCGATGCCGGGTGTGGGGCGCCTGTTCGTCGGCGCGATCGGTGCGCATGATTTTCCGGTCATGCTGGCGATCGGCATCCTGGTGATCTTTGGGGTGATGGTGGCGAATCTCGTTTCCGACATCGTCTATACCTCCATCAACCGGCAAGTGTCGCTAGGGTAACCCATGACCACCGTTTCAGAAAATCGCGCCCCATCCGTCTCCCCCTGGCGGGAAAAGCTTGGCAAGCTGTCGGTTCGCCAGTCTATCGGCTTGATGATCATTACGGTTTTGATCGTCCTCGGCATCCTTGCGCCCTATCTCGGCCTGTCCGATCCCAACCAGTCGAGCCTCGATATCCTGCAGCGCGCTTCCGCCAGCCATTGGTTCGGAACGGATGCGCTGGGTCGTGATGTCTTCTCGCGGGTCATCCATGGCATCCGCGTCTCGGTCCTGATCGGCTTCGGCGTCGGCGTTCTGGGGACCGTGCTCGGTGTGCCGATCGGCTTGATCGCTGGCTATGCCCGCGGCACGATCGATCTCTTCATCCTGCAAATCATCGATCTGTTCGTCGCCCTGCCGGCCCTGATCCTGGCGCTGATTATCACCGCCATCGTCGGTTCGACGGCGATCAATATCGCCCTGGTGCTCGGCTTCGTGATGTGGCCGCAAATGGCGCGGCTGGTGCGTGGGCAGGTCATCTTCATTCGTGAAAGCGTCTATGTGGAGGCGGCGCGGGCGCTCGGCGGCTCGCCAGGCTGGATCATCCGGCAGCATATCCTGCCGAATGCCATCCGGCTCGTGGTCGCGCAGTTCTCCATCACCGTTGCCTTCGGTATCTTCAGCTCGGCGAGCCTGTCCTTCCTCGGTCTCGGCGTGCCGCCGCCCACGCCGGATTGGGGGACGATGGTGCGCGAGGGCGTGCAGTTCCTGGCTTTCTCGCCGCTGATGAGCATTGCGCCAGGTGCCGCTGTGACGCTGACCGTCTTGGGTTTCTATCTTCTCGGGTCAAAAGATGACTGAAAGTACGGTCAAATCATATCCGATGCCGGTGACCGGCGGATCGCCTTCAGATGGCGAGACGCTGCTCGATCTGCGGAATCTGTCGGTCAGCTATCATATGGCCGGCCAGCAGGTGAGGGCCGTGCGGAATGTCGATATCAACCTGAAATCCGGCGAAGTCGTCGCGCTGGTCGGGGAATCGGGATCCGGCAAATCCACCATCGGCCATGCCTTGATGGGCCTGCTTCGCTACGAAGACAAAGTGGCCGTCTCCGGCACAGCCCTGCTGCGCTGCAAGGACGGCGTTACCCGCGATCTGTTCGCCATATCCGATCGCGAGATGAAGCGGGTGCGGGGCAACGACATTTCCATCGTCTTCCAGGAGCCGATGTCCTCGCTCAATCCGCTGCATTCCATCGGTCATCAGATCACCGAAGCGTTGCTGGCCCATCGCAAGCTGCGGCGTAACGAGGCACGGGAACGGGTGCTTTACTACCTCCGGCGGCTCGGCATTCCCAATCCGGAACAATGCATGGCCCGTTATCCGCACCAGCTGTCGGGCGGCATGCGTCAGCGCGTGATGATCGCCATGGCCCTTTGCTGTGAATCCAAGCTCCTGGTGGCGGATGAAGCGACCACGGCCCTGGATGCCACGGTCCAGGCACAGATCATCGATCTTCTGAAGTCGCTGCAAGCTGAAACGGGGATGGCGATTCTCTTCATCACCCATGATCTCGGCGTGGTGTCGGAGATGGCGGACCGGGCGATCGTCCTCTATGCCGGGCAGATCGTCGAGACGGCGGCGACAAGGGATCTCTTCGACACCCCGCATATGCCCTATACCCGCGCGCTGCTCGAAGCCATTCCACGGCTCGGATCATCGCAAATGAAAGGCTATGAGCTTCGCGGCATTCCGGGGCGGGCGCCCAGCGCCTTCGAGCGGGTGGATGGCTGCTCGTTCAATCCGCGCTGCGCCTATGCGACGGAGGCTTGCCGCGCGACGATGCCAGAATTGGACATGGCCAAGCGCGAACATCTGGTTCGCTGCCTGCGCTGGAAAGAATTGCAGTTGGGAGGATGCGATGAATTCGCCGCTGCTCGACGTTAAAAACCTCCAGAAACGATTCGACATCCGTCGAGGCCTTATTCCCCGCGCCGTGGGACACATCCATGCGGTGCAGGATGTTTCCTTCAGCTTGAGCTCGCATGAAGTTCTCGGCATCGTCGGTGAATCCGGGTCGGGCAAGACGACGATCGGCCGCAGCGTCTTGCGCCTGACCGAGCCAAGCGATGGCGAGATCATCTTCAACGGCAAGGACGTTACGAAGTTTTCCGGATCGGAGCTTCGGCAGTATCGGCGCAGTGCGCAGATCATCTTCCAGGATCCTTATGCCGCCTTGAATCCGACGATGACGATCGAGGAGATTCTCTCCGAGCCACTCATCGTTCAAAACCTGATCAAGGATCGGCAAAAGCGGAAGGAGCGGGTTGCGGAGCTTCTCGATATGGTCGGCCTCAGTGCCGATTACATGACGAGATTGCCCAACGAGTTGTCAGGCGGGCAGCGGCAGCGCGTTGTGATCGCCCGGGCCCTTGCCGTCGAACCGCAATTCGTGGTCGCCGACGAGCCGGTTTCCGCCCTGGACGTTTCCGTTCAGGCGCAGATCATCGCGCTGCTCAGGGATCTCAAGCAGCGCCTCGGCTTGTCGATGATCTTCATCTCGCACAATCTGGCGGTGGTGGAATATCTCGCCGACCGGATCGCGGTGGTCTATCTCGGCCGGATCATGGAAATTGGCACGGCGGCCGAGGTCTGCGGCTCGCCCAAGCATCCTTATACGATTGCGCTGCTTTCCGCAGTTCTCGATCCCGATACCTCCAATCGCCGCCAGCGGATCATTCTGCAGGGCGATCTGCCGGATCCGGCCAATCCGCCATCGGGCTGTGTCTTCCGCACACGCTGTCCTTACGCCATCGCCGATTGCGCGACCAAGGTGCCGGAGATGCGATCGGTCAGCGCCACACATGCGCGGGCCTGTATCCGGGACGATGTAGGCTGAAACACAAGAAGTGCTGGGGCGAAAGAAGACAGAGATGAGTGCCGATAGATATTTCGATGGAAGCCGGATCCGCACCCGCTATCGCCTGGAAGGCGAGGGGCCGAATATGGTTCTCGTCCATGGGGTGAGCGATCAGTTGGAAGGATGGGACCACGTCGTCCCCTATCTGGAAAAGAATTTCCGTATCCTGCGTTTCGATTTGCGGGGGCATGGCAGTTCGGATAAGCCCGAAGGCCCCTATAGCCTGGAGGATTTCGCCGGCGATCTTGCGGAATTGACGGTGGGACTGGGATTCGAGCGATTCCATCTCGCCGGTTTTTCGTTGGGCGGACTCGTTGCCCAGCGCTTCACTCTCGATTATCCGGAACGCGTCGATCACCTTATACTCTTGAGCACGGTTGCCGGCCGCAACGAGGTGGAGCGCGCCCGGGTGACCGAACGCCTTGAGGCGGTGGAAAAGGGCGATTTCAACACCCATTTCGAAAGCTCGATCCGGCGCTGGTACACGGATGACTTCATCGCCCGCAATCCGGATTTGGTGGCGTCCGTCGGTCGAAGCAATTCCCTTGACCAGGCGAGCATCCGCGCCGCCTATCGCGTTCTCTGCACCAGCGACCTGATCGATGAACTGCCGCGCGTGAAGTCGCCGACCCTGATCATTACCGGTGAACACGATATCGGCTCCAATCCACGGATGGCGGGCAATATGCATGACGCCATCGCCGGGTCGTCGATGGAAATTCTGCCCGGCCTGAAGCACTCGATCCTGATCGAGGCGCCCGACACCGTTTCGAAGCTGGTTCAGGATTTCATCGCCAGCCAAAGGTGAGGCTGACCTGTTCAACGAAAGTTACGAAGAAATGAGCGGCGAATGCTCACTTTTGTGGATACTTCGCGGCCCCGCGGCCCGTTAGGGTCAATTCCTTTCGGGTTTGTCACTCTTTCAAGTAGAGATGTGGAGGTTTTCTGGAAATGGTCCAACCCTTAGTTCGTAAAATCGTGACCTATGCGGAAGAAGTTCTTATCGAAGGCCGTCGCGAGGTCCCGCGTCCGACGCGCTTCGTCGCGGCGGCGGCTGTCGTCAGGAGCCCCTGGCGCGGCGATAAGTTCACGGAAGACCTGAGGCCGGCTATTCTTTCCCATGCCGCCCTGCTGGGTGACTTGCTGGTGCCCCGGCTGATGGACCTTGCCGGTGGTGCTGATGTGGTCGAGGCTTATGGCAAGGCGGCGGTTGTCGGCGCCGATGGCGAAGTGGAACACGCTTCCGCTCTCATCCACACCCTGCGTTTCGGCAACCGGTTGCGCGAAGCCGTAGGCGGAACCTCCTATCTTTCTTTCACCAATAAGCGGGCAGGCCCGGGCTGCAGCATCGATATCCCGATGACGCATATTCGTGAATCAGGCACCCGCTCGCACTTCCTGACCATTTCCTTCAATATCCCCGATGCCCCGGCGGATGATGAAATCGTCATCGCCATCGGTGCTGCGACGGCCGGCCGGCCGCATCACCGGATCGGCGACCGCTTCGAGGACATGAAGGAGATGGGGATCAGCTCGAACAACACCGTCCTGAAGGAAGGCTGAGCGATGCGGGCGGCGAGGGTTGATCCCGACTGGGTTCGCCGCCCAACTGTCTAGCCCGGTGCCGGTCGATCAAGCAGGTGAAGGACATCTCTATCGATAGATAGGATACGGATGACACAGTTACGCAATGCGCTCTTGCGCAAGCCGACTATCAACGTGCCGGAACAGGTTTCCACGGCCGATCTGCGGGGCAGCCAATTGGAAGCCATCCGCGAGATCACGAGCCTGGTCAATTCTTGCAGCGACCTGAATACGATATTCGAGCGCATTGTAAATGCCATGTGCCGCAACACCTCCTGGAAGCGGTGTGCGATCATGGCGATCGACCGGTCGAACGGTTATTCCGTCCTGGTGACCCGGACCGATCCGCATCCGGAAATCAGTAGCAAACTGCCGCAGCGATGGGAATTGGCGACGAGCCCCTCGCTGCGGGTGGCCGAGACCAAGCGGCCACTCATCATCGAGGATGCGCAGGTTTCCGATGATTTTCCGGGCTTCCGTGCCGATTCGATTGCCCGGCACTATCACACTGTCGTCATCCTGCCGCTGAGCTGCACCGATATGCAGTCGCGCGAGATGGTGCTGTCGGTCAGCTCCGATCAGTGCATCAAGGTGGCGGAGGAAGAAATCAATTTCCTCACCACCATCTGCCATCTGGCGGCGATTGCGGTGGATAAGGAAAAATCGCTGCATAATGAACGGCTGGTGACCTGTCGGCTGGAACGGACGCTGCAGATCAATTCGAGCCTGCTGGAACGGGTTCTCGGCGGCAGTTCGATGAGCACGATTGCCGGGATCGTCGAATCGATCCTGCCGGATCAGATCATCATCATCGACTTCACCTCCGACAGTTTTCATATCGGCAGATCGCCGGATGCCCAGAAACTCAGCGATCCGGAATGGGCGGAGATCGTCAAGGGTGTCGCCTCGGCCTATTTCGCGGAACTCATCGTCCGGACGGAACCCACCGATTTCCGGCAGCTGCATCAGATCGACCTGACGCCGCTTGGCGTCTCCATCGCCCGGCAGGCTTATGTCGAGCCGCTGCAGGTCGATGGTGAAACCGTGGGCGGCTTGATCGTTTTCCCGCGGCAACGAGGCATGGACGATCTCGATTTCCTGATTGCCCAGGAAGCGAAATTCGCCCTGAGCGCGCAGATCATGCGCACCCATATCCAGTTCCGTAAGGATTCGTCGCAATTGGCGGATCTGTTTGACCATCTGTTCAAACGGAATTGGACCGATCCAAGCCAGATTCTCGGCCGGGCCAACCGGCTGGGAGTGAACATCACCCTGCCGGCGCGCATCCTGGCGATCGAGATCGAGGATATCTGCAGCAAGCGGCATGGGGGCATCCCCCTGGTGCTGCGGCGCCTCAATACGCTTCTCAAGAATGCTAAATCCGGGGCGCTGGCTTTCGAACTGGGCGGCAAGATCTTCGTCTACCTGCCGTGCCAGAACCAGGGCCAGACCCAGCCACAGGCCCAGAACCAGAGCTTCGACAAGTTCAAGGCATCGCTGGGCCGGCAAATCCTGGAAGCGACGCAATGGCAGTTCGGAAGTGAGCCGGTCGTCGCTTTCGGCACGCTTTGCGAGAAGCTGGAAGATTTTCAAATCTGTTTCGAACAGTGCAGCCGGTTGCTGATGCTCGCCAGGTTGTTCGACCGCCATGGTCTGGTGCGCCAGGAGGATTTTGGTCCGTTCGCCCTCCTGCTCTCGGCGCTCGACGGCGAGGCGGCCCAGGAATTCATGCAGCAGACCATCGGCCAGATCGAAAAATATGACCGCGAACATGCGACGGATCTGCTGAAGACGGCCGCGACGTTCATCAACCAGGGCTGTCGCTACCAGGCAACGGCGGAAGAGCTGCAGGTTCATGCATCGACGCTGCGCTACCGATTGCAGCGCCTGCTGGAGCTCTTCAATCTGAACCTGGATGATGCCGAGACGCGGTTCGCCCTGTCCCTGGCCTTGAAGCTCCGCGCGATCTTCGGGTCGCGCCCTAGAGCCGGATCGTTTTAGACGGAATCGCTTTGCGATTTTGTCTAAAACGTGAATCCGTCTCTTCTTAATAAGATAGAGGGCGATTCACGTCTTTGATGGAAGCATAATGCTTCCATCAAAGACGATCGCGCTCTAGCGCCTCTCGGGACCATCCACGAATTTGACAATACGGCGACAGCCGGTTGCTACAAATCGATGGAAGCCTAGGCACGACCCCGCGATTAGGGTCGGCTTATGGAAAAAAATCTCGTATCCCAGGATGCCGACGCTGAATTCGACACGCGGGCGTTTCGCCGGGCGCTCGGTAATTTCGTCACCGGGATCACGATCGCGACCGCGATCGACGCCATGGGGCGGCCGCGTGGCCTGACGGTTAATTCCTTTACCTCGGTGTCGCTGGCGCCGCCGATGATCCTGGTCTGCATCGCGAACAGCTCGGCCTGCTACGAGGTCTTTCATCATACCAATAATTTCGCCGTCAATATCCTCAGCGAGGACCAGCGCACCATTTCGGATCTTTTCGCCAGCAAGGCGACGGACAAGTTCGATCATGTCTCCTGGTCGGTCGATCCGGGCGACGCGCCACAGATCCACGGCAGCCTGGCGGTTTTCCAATGCCATATCGAAAACCGTGTCCAGGCGGGCGATCACGTCATCTTGCTTGGCCGCGTCAGGCATTTCGACGTCAATGCCAGGCGACCGCTGGTTTATGCCCAAGGCGGCTATATGTCGGTCAGCGCCCAGCATGCGGCCGTCTCGCGTGCCCCGGGGCATACGGTCCTGGTGAGCTGCATCGCCGAACGGGATGGCGGCATCCTCATGGTGCGCAATGTTGAAGGCCGCTGGGAATTGCCGAGTGCGAAGCTGGCCGAGCCGATGGACCAGCTGTCGTCGCTCACCGAGGCTTTGAAGAAAACCGGTGCGAAGGTCGAAATCACCTTCCTTTATTCCGTTTTCGAGAACCCTACGCAGACCTTGAATATCGTCTATCGGGGCACGTTGGCCGAGCTCGATGCGCAAACCGATGCGGTCAGTATCCGGGATGAAGCGACCATGCCCTGGCGCGAGCTCAATCCCCCGCCGCTGGAAGGCATGTTACGCCGTTTCTTCCGCGAAAGAGAGCTCGATCAGTTCGGCGTTTACGCTGATGTCGCCACGCCGGCTCTCGTCGCCCGCGTGGGGACGGTGCCGGAAATCTGGGAATCATACGTTTCACATTTGACGAAGGAATAGGCATGGCGCTGCGTAGCACAATCGGATGCATCGCGGGTTTCGGCTTGGGCCGTTCCGGCGAGGCGCAGGCTCGATCCGTGATGCGTTTCAGATAGTCGCCGTAGATTGCAATATTAGGAGAATGGAATGAAGTTCGCGATCGCGGTCAACATGGCCCGCTACAGTCCGGATATAGATATGCGGGTCGTGGCGAACCGTGCCCTCGAATTGGTGAAAATGGCGGAACAAGGTGGCTTCGAGATGGCCTTCGCCGCCGAACACCATACCATCGAGATGACGATTGCCCCCAATCCCTTCACCATCCTGATGAACTGGGCTGCCAATACCAGCAAGATCCGCCTGGGAACGGCGACGGTTGTGGCGCCTTACTGGCATCCGATCCGCCTGGCGGGCGAAGCGGCCCTGTTCGACGTCTATAGCGACGGCCGGCTCGAATTCGGCATCGCCCGCGGCGCCTTCCAATATGAATTCGACCGGATGGCCGGCGGCATTCAGCAGCAGAAGGGTGTCGCCTATCTGAAGGAAATGCTCCCGGTGGTAAAAGCACTGTGGAGCGGCGATTACAAGCATGACGGCGAGTTCTGGCAATTCCCGACCTCCAGCTCGGTGCCGAAGCCATTGCAGCAGCCGCATCCGCCGATCTGGGTCGCTGCACGCGACCCAGATACCTATGACTGGGCGATCAAGAACGGTGCCCATATCATGTCGACGCCGCTGTCACGGCCGCCGGCGGAAGTGAAGATCCTGGGGGATAAGTTCAAGCAGGCGCTGGCGAATAACCCGGGCGTCCCACATCCGCGTTTCCTCATGCTGCGTCAGGCCTTCGTTTATGACAATCCGGACAATTGGCGTCGGGCAATCGACTATGCGATCGACAGCGGGCGTCACTTCGAAAACCTGTTCCAGACCAACGGCGTCGTTAAGAACGGCTTCACCAAGCCGGTTGATCTATCGACCGTTTCGAGCCCGGAAAATTACGACCCCGAACGCCTGCATGAAAGCCTGCTGTTCGGCACGCCCGATGTCGTGATCGAAAAGTTGAAGCTCTATAAAGATGCCGGTGTCGACCTGATGTGCATCGGGATCAATGCCGGCCTGCCATGGGCCGAGGTGACCCGCTCGCTCGAGCTCTTCATCGAGCGCGTGATGCCGGCCTATGCGGAATGAGTCAATACGTGTCTAGTCTGAGTACCAAGTTGAAAATAGTAATTGAAAACGGGAGGAGAGAGAGTGATGACGAAAGATCTGGAAAAACTTGCGGCGATGATCGGTCGAATGTCGCTGTCACGCCGGTCGGTGCTCGGTGGCGCCGCGGCGATCGGCGGCCTGTCGATGGCGGCGGCGATGGGGCGGCCCTTCTCGGCCTTTGCAGACGATTTGAAGGGTAAGACCGTTACGTTCGCCAGCTGGGGTGGTGCCTATCAGGATTCCCAGAAGGCGAATTATTGCGATCCGCTGCAGCAGAAGACCGGTGTAACGGTGCTGCAAGACGGCCCCATGAATGAATCGAAGTTTCGTACCATGGTGGAAGCGGGCGATCCGGTTTGGGATGTGGTCGACGTCACGCATGAGTTTCTGTTCAACGGCATCCAGAACAATCTGTTCGAGAAGCTCGATCTCAGCAAGATCCACGCGGATCGCATCACGCCAGCCTATCGCAACGATTACGGCATCGGCGATATCGTCTGGTCGTACAATATCGGCTACAGCACCAAGGTCTTCACGGACGGCAACCATCCGAAATCATGGGCGGACGTGTTCGACCTGAAGAAGTTTCCCGGCTCGCGTGCTTTGAACAGCGATGGCCCGCAAGCGACGCTCGAGATCGCCCTGATGGCGGATGGCGTACCGATGGACCAAATCTACAAGGTCATGGCAACGGATGAAGGCGTGAAGCGTGCCTATGCCCGGTTGGACACGATCCGCAAGGACACCATTTTCTGGGATACCAATTCCCAGTCGCAGCAGCTCTTCACCGATGGCGAAGTCAGCTGTGGCCTGATCCTGAACGGCCGTGCTTATGACGCTGCCAACAAAGGCGCGCCGATTGCGGTTGAGTGGAACGAGAACATCCAGTCCATCGATTACCTGGTGATTCCGAAAGGCAGCAAGAACATCGAAGCGGCCCATGCCTTGATCGACGAGATGACCGTTGCCGAGAACCAGGCGAAGCTCGCCAATGAAATCGCCTATGCGCCGACCAATCCGGAAGCCTTCAAGTTGATCGACGCGAAGGTTGCCCCCTGGCTGTCCACCAATCCGGAAAATGCCAGCAAAGGCTTTGTGATTGACGGCCAGTTCTGGCGTGACAATCTGGACAAGCTGAAGGAAGGCTGGGAGGCCTGGAAGGTCTCCTGACCGGCCTGAGATAGTTGGGATTGAGGCACCTGCTCACCGGTGCCTCAATCCACAACATTGCCAACGTTATGAGCACCATATCCGCGTGAACCAGGAAGGTTCGCGGATGTGGTGCAGTTTCGTCATGCAGAAGAGTGCGGGATGAATCTAGTCGCGAAAAATCCAATGAACAAAAATGCCTGGCTGATCGTGCCAGCGATCGTCGTGATTCTTTGCTTCTTCATCTATCCCGTCTCATGGCTTCTGATCGACAGCTTCGCCCGGCCGAAATGGGGAATCCAGAATTACGAAGTTGTCCTGGGGCGCTTTGTCTATCTGAAGGTGCTGCTGAATACCTTTACGATCAGCGCCGGTACGACCTTCTGGTGTGCGGTGATCGGCTATCCGGTCGCCTATACCATGGCGCATTGCAGCAAGCGCACGCGCCGGTTGCTTATTTTCGTCGTGCTCATTCCCTTCTGGACCAGCCTGCTGGTCCGGACCTTTGCCTGGATGGTGCTGCTGCAGAAGACCGGCCTGATCAATCAGACCTTGCTGACGCTGGGTGTGATTGCGGAGCCGATCGCCCTGATCTATAACCGGATCGGCGTCTATATCGGTATGGTGCAGGTTCTGCTGCCCTTCCTGATTTTCCCGCTTTACTCGGTCATGCTGCGCATCGACCGGAATTACTCTTTCGCGGCAGCAACCTTGGGTGCACCGCCGGTGCGCAATTTCTTCCGCATCTATCTGCCCTTGACCCTGCCAGGTCTGGTCAGCGGCGGGACGCTGGTTTTCGTCAGTTCCCTCGGCTACTACATCACCCCGGCTTTGCTGGGTGGTCCGGCCGACCTGATGATTGCGCAGTTGATCGAACGGCAGATTTCAACCTCCGGAAACTGGGGTATGGCGGGCGCACTTGCGGTCCTTCTTCTGGTGGTGACTGCAATATGTCTCGGCGTCGTCCACCGCATCATCGGCGTCAAGACGGCTTGGGGACGGTAATCGACATGGTGGCTTCTTCGTTCTCATCCGGTCGCTTCTGGGTTCGACTGAGATTGGCAATCTGCAGTTTTGCCGTGATCTACCTGATCGCACCATTGATCGTTGTCCTGATTATTTCCTTCAGCTCGGCGCCGTTCCTGACCTTTCCGCCGCCCGGCTTTTCGATGCAGTGGTATAATAACCTTTTCACCAATCCCGCCTGGTTCAACTCGCTGGTTACCAGCATCAAGATCCTGATCCCGACATCGATCCTGGCGACTGTCCTGGGGACGGCCGCCGCCTATGGGCTGGCGCGATCGAGCTTTGTCGGCAAGCAGTTGGTGATGGGCTTGCTGCTGTCACCGATGATCGTGCCGGTGATCATTATTGCCATCGGGATTTTCGGCGTTTTTCGCGCCTTGGGCCTGTATGGCAACCTGCTTGGCCTGATCATTGCCCATACGATCCTGGCGATTCCCTACGTGGTGATGACGGTGTCGGGCTCGCTGGCCGTGATCGACAAAAGGTTGGAAGACGCTGCTTTGACTTTGGGCGCGTCGCCGTTGCGTTGCTTCCGGCGGATCACCTTTCCGCTGATCTTCCCGGCGGTGCTGTCCGGCATGCTGTTCTCAATGGTGGTCTCCTTCGATGAACTCATCGTGTCGATGTTCATCAGCACGCCGGTTGTCAGGCCGGTGACGGTTCAGATGTGGTCAAATATCCGTGGCTCGGTTGATCCGACCATCGCCGCGATTGCCACATTGTTGTTCTGTTTCTCGCTGCTCGCCTTGTTGAGTGAACGTGCCGCCGCGAGGAAGGTCAAGAAAGAAGTCGATGAATAAGGTGCCGAACGTGATCAGCAAGGATGGAAAACAAGAGATGTCGACTGCCAATTCCATACTCGAGCTCGTCGGCGTGCGGAAAGTATATGGCTCTGCCGTGGCCGTCGAAGGCGTGGACCTGACCCTCCACAATGGCGAATTCCTGACATTCCTGGGGCCGTCGGGATCGGGCAAGACCACGACCCTGGCGATGATCGCCGGCCTGCAGATGCCGACTGCAGGAAAAATCCTGCTGAATGGGCAGGCGGTCGATCCGTTGCCGCCCTATAAAAGAAACATTGGCATGGTGTTCCAGAACTATGCGCTGTTCCCGCATATGACGGTGGCGGGCAATATCGGCTTTCCGCTGGAAATGCGCGGCGTGGATGCGGCCGAGCGCAAGCGGCGGATCGCCAAGACGCTCGAACTGATCGGCTTGCCCAATATGGGCGACCGCTATCCGCATCAGCTTTCGGGCGGGCAGCAGCAGCGGGTTGCGCTGGGCCGGGCGATCGTCTTCGAACCGCCCTTGCTGCTGATGGATGAACCCTTGGGTGCGCTCGACAAGAAGTTACGTGTCCAGATGCAGCTCGAAATCACCCGGCTGCATCGCGAACTCGGCATCTCGATCCTCTATGTGACTCATGATCAGGAAGAGGCTCTGGTCATGAGCGACCGGATTGCCGTTTTCAACGACGGGAAGATCGAACAGCTCGGCACAGCGAAGGATCTTTATGAGCGGCCCTCGACGGCCTTCGTCGCGGGTTTCCTGGGCGAATCGAATTTCTTCCACGGCACGGTTTCCGGCCTGTCGGACGGCCGATGCTTCATGGAAACCCCCTATGGGCAGCTTGGCGCCTTCAACAATGCCGCATTGCAGGTGGGGGACGAGGCGACCCTGGCGGTCCGGCCTGAACGGCTCTTCCTATATCGGGGCCGGGACAAGAAACAGGAGAACTGCGTCAGCGGGACGTTGACCGATCTCATCTATCTGGGGCAGTCGCGCAAATGCGTCTTGCGGACCGCCAATGGCGATGAGGTGGTCGCGCTGCAGCATGCGCAGCAGGTCGAAGAGGCCAGCATGATTATCGGCGAAGAGGTCTGCGTTACCTGGAACTGTGCCGATGCAAACGCCTTGAGCCATCGCACGGCATCGAACTGAGCCAGGACGGAGGAAACACGTGGATACGGATCAATTTGCGACACTCAGCAAATTACGGGTCAGATATCGTCTCGAAGGGAAGGGGCCGGTTCTCGTACTCATTCACGGTGTCGGCGGCTCGCTGAATGACTGGAACCGTGTCGCCCCCAATCTTCTCGAGCGCTATACGGTGCTGCGTTGCGATCTGCGCGGTCACGGCCAGTCCGATAAATTGCCTGGACCGTATGAGCTGGAGGATTTCGTCGCGGATGTCCACGACCTCGTGCGGCACCTGAAGATCGACCGCCTCCATCTGGCAGGCTTCTCCCTGGGCGGTCTGGTTGTCCAGGGATTTGCGCTGACCCACCCTGAAATGGTGGATCACCTGATTCTGCTCAGCACCGTATCGGGGCGGACTGAAGACGAAAAGAAGCGGGTGCTCGATCGTTTGGATATCGTTGCCAACGGCATTCCCGGACAGCATTTCGAGAATTCGGTGAGCCGCTGGTTCACGGATGAATTCCGCGCTGCCAATCCCGATATCATCGCGGCTTATGCCAAGCGCAGCCGGGAGAACGATCCCAAGGCCTATGCTGCAGCTTACCGCGTTTTAGCAACGGGCGATCTGGCGGACCGGTTGCATGAAATCAGGATTCCGACCCTGGTGGCCACGGCCGAGAACGATATTGGCTCCAATCCACGTATGGCCAGGCTGATGCATGAGCGCATCGCCGGATCGAAGCTGCACATCTTCCCACATCTGCGCCACTCGATCCTGACGGAGGCACCACAGGATGTCGCCAAGGTGATCACGGATTTCCTGCCGAAAGAGCAGTGACCTGTACAGGCGAGGGAGCCGGATTTTCCGGCCACTTTCTCATTTCTGGCCGCGAATCGTATCGGCGATCTTTTCGGCGATCATGACCACGGCGGCATTGATATTGCCGCTGGGCAGGTCGGGCATGACGGAGGCATCGACGACGCGCAAGGCTTCTACGCCGCGAACGCGCAACTGCTGGTCGACGACGGCGAATTCGTCGCTGTCACTGCCCATCTTGCAGGTGCCTGCGGGATGATGAACCGTGATCGACGTGTTGCGGATGTGTGCGTCGATATCGGCATCCGATGTCTTGTCGAGGCCAGGCGCGATCTCTCGGGCGATGAAGGGCGCCATGGCCGGCTGCGTGGCGATTTCACGGGCGATTTTGACGCCGGTCCGTAAGGCGCGCCAGTCCTCGTCGGTCGAGAGGAAATTCTGATGGATCTTCGGCGCAGCGAAGGGATCGGCAGAAGCGATACTGACCCGTCCCCGGCTTTCCGGATGCAGCATGACGATGCGGCA
Organism: Rhodospirillaceae bacterium; assembly: GCA_008012315.1. Taxonomy (GTDB): domain Bacteria; phylum Pseudomonadota; class Alphaproteobacteria; order Dongiales; family Dongiaceae; genus Dongia_B. Next base: position 141,913 of record SSEL01000002.1, on the reverse strand, counting down.
GGCGAAGCCATCGGTGAAGGGTGCCTTGAAGGGCGAGAAATAGGGCCAGGCGCCGAGCGGCGCCGCCGTCAGTAAAAATTGGATGTCGGGCGCCGGCTTATCCGGCCGGCTCTTCAGGAAGGCGGTGATGCCGCCGGGGACATCGGCGGCAAACCCGGTGCCGAAGAGATAGGCCTTGGCCAGTTCGCGGCCGATGCGGTCATACCGCATCATCCGATGAAACGGGCCGGGTTCCTTGCGGTGATACATCAGGATGACCGAGACGTGATCCTGCAGGTTGCGGCCGACGCCCGGCAAGGCGGCTTTGACCGGCAGATCCAGCCGGCGCAGGTCTGCCGGGTCGGCAATGCCGGACAAGGTCAGCAATTGCGGTGAATTGATCACGCCGCCGGCGAGAATGACCTCCCGCGTCGCGCGCGCAGTATGTGTGACGCCGTTCTGGCGGTATTCGATGCCGGTTGCCCGCTGCCCTTCGAACAGGATGCGTGTCGCTTGGGCATTCACTTCAATCGACAGATTGGGGCGCTTGAGCGCTGGACGCAGATAGGCGGTCGATCCACTGCTGCGCCGTCCATTGCCGATCGTCATCTGCAGCCGGGAAAAGCCCTCCTGCAGCGCGCCGTTGTAATCGTCGGTCCAGCCATACCCGGCGCTTTTTGCTGCTTCGGCATAGGCGCTGATCAGTGGATCCTGGTATTTGCAGGTCTGGGTTGCAATCGGCCCGTCGCCGCCGCGAAAGGTATCGGCACCGCCTTCCCAATGTTCCTGCTTACGGAAATAGGGCAGCACGGAGTCGTAGGACCAATCGGCCAGCCCGGCGGCGGCCCAGCGATCGTAATCGACGCGATTGCCGCGGACATAAGCCATCGCATTGGTCGAGGAGGAACCGCCAACCACTTTGCCACGGGCGCATTCGACGCGACGACCACCCACATTCTCTTCCGGTTCGCAGAAATACATCCAGTCATGCAGGCGTTTCTGCAGGATCTTGCCCCAGCCGAGGGGAATGTGAATCCAGGGATCACGATCCCAGCCGCCGGCTTCGAGAATGAGAACCTTGACGCTCGGATCGGCCGAGAGCCGGTTGGCCATGGTACAGCCGGCGGAACCGGCGCCGACAATGACATAATCGTAAGTTCTATCTGCGGCCATGAGCCTTGCCCCAACCCAAATTCCCAACGCGTTTCTCGACCTGTCCGCTGTCGATCAATGCCGCCGGCCAATGTAGAAGGGCTGCCCAGGCAAGGGCAGCCCTGTCACCATCGTTTTTACTTCAAGAAAGCATCGGTATAGACGCTGTCCACGGCAATCGGCTGCTTCAAGGCTCCCTGTTGCTGCAGGATATCGATGGTCTTGGTCCATTCTTCCTTGGTCATGCCGCCAAGCGGGGTCTTGCCGTCTGCGGAAGCGAAGGTGGAGGAGATATCGGCTTCAAGCTGCTTTTCCAGCACCTCTTCCTTGCCGGCATATTCCGGATTGGCCTTGGCGATGATGGCGACCGCCGCTTTCGGGTCCTTCACCACATCCTGGAAGGCCTTCATATAGGCCGCGACGAAACGCTTCGCGAGATCCGGCTTTTCCTTGGCGATCTTGTCGGATGTGAAGACGCCGGAACCATAGATGTCATAGCCGAAGTTCGAGCCCAGCATGATGCTGAGCGATCCCTTGCCGCCGGCTTTGGCTTCCAGTTCGGGCACCTCGGCATCGATATAGCCCGGCACGGCATCGACACGGCCGAGCAGCAGGTAGTTCTCGTAAGGCGGCGAGACCGAGCTCTTGGTGACATCGCTTTCGCTCATGCCATTGGCTGCGAGCAAGGTCTTGAAGAAGATATAGGTCGAACCGGCCGGATGAATGCCGATATTGAGGCCCTTGAGGTCAGCTGGCTTGTTCAGGGTCTTGTGCTTGGCCAGCGAGATCATGGCAAGCGGGCTGCGCTGATTGACGCCGACGATGGCGACGACCGGCAGGCCTTGCGAACGGGTGACGGCCAGGGTCGGTAAATCGCCGAAGCCGAAATCGGCATTGCCGTTGGCAACCAGGCGCAAAGCATCCGGCGTGCCCGTACCTTTGCGAATCTCAGTGACGTTGATGCCGTTCTCCGCGAAATAACCCTTTTCCTTCGCCACGAAGAACATCGCATGATCGCCCCGGACCACCCAGTCGAGCTGGACCTTGACGTCATCGGCCGCTGCGGCCGGTTGGCTGCCGATCAGGCAGCCGCCGATGGCCGTTGCCATCAAACCGAAGGCGAAAAGCCCGGTTGAAAAATGACGAAGCAACATGTTGTTATCCTCCCAATTTATTTGGATTGAAGACGAGATTCAGGCGCGGTTCACCGCATCGAATTTCGGTGCCCAGGGAATGAGGATTCGTTCGAGGATTTCGATCGCATAGTAAAAGACGACGCCGACCAGCGAGACGACCACCAAAGCGGCGAAGACCAGGGCCGTATCGAGCTGGGTCGAGGCGAACTGGATCATATAGCCAAGCCCGGCGGAGGCGCCGGCGAACTCCCCGACGATCGCACCGATGACGCTGAAGGTGATGGCGACTTTCATGCCGGCCATCAGATGCGGCATCGCATGGGGAATGCGGACACGCAACATGATGTCATTTTCCTTCGCGCCGACCGATTTCATCAACGAGACAAAGCTTTGCTCGACCGATTGCAGGCCAACCAGCATGTCGAGGGTGATGGGGAAGAAGGCGATCACCATGATGAGGACGATCTTGGGTGCGAGATCATAACCGAACCACAGGATGAAAATAGGCGCGAGCGCAACCTTCGGCACGGTCTGAAAGAGAACGATCAGCGGATAGAGCGCGCGGCCGAACAAGCGGAAACGAACGATCAGCAAGGCAAGGGCGATGCCGACGACGGCGGCGAAGGCAAAGCCGACCAGCACCTCCTTCGCCGTGATCAGGGTCGCGGTCGCCAATGCCGCGGCATTGGCCATCAGCGAGACGGCGATATTCGACGGTGCCGGCAGCACGAAGATCGACACGTTGAAGACCTGGATGATCAGTTCCCATAGAACGAGAACGACGAGGAAGAGCACCAATCCGGGCAACATGCCGGTAAGGGCGACGAACAGGTCTGAGCCTTTGTTCGATTTGTCAGTCATTGCATGGTCCATCGCGGGCTTAAGATGCCTGCCGCGATCGACCGTGGCTCTCGATCAGACGGTCACGCAGAAGGATCTCGGTTTCACGGAAGCGGGGATCGGCAAAGCTCTGGCTGTTGCGCGGGAAGGCCAAAGGCACGGTGATTGAGCAAACGATCCGGCCCGGCTTGGCGCCCATCACATGAACTTCGTGGGAGAGAAGGACGGCTTCGTCGATCGAATGCGTCACCAGGACGATGGTCTTGCCGGTGCGCTCCCATATATCGAGGATGAGATAGCTCATTTCCTCGCGGGTGATCGCATCGAGCGCGCCGAAAGGCTCATCCATCAGCAGGATCTGCGGATTGAGGGTGAGGGCTCGCGCGATGGAAGCGCGTTGGCGCATGCCGCCGGAAAGCTGGGACGGCAGTTTCGTCAGGGCGTCACCCAGGCCGACCAGCTTCAGATTTTCGCCGGCGCGCTCGCGGGCCTCCTTGGCCGAGACGCGCTTATCCGATACCTGCAGCAGGAAAGCGGCATTGTCCAAGGCGGTTTTCCAGGGAAGCAGGTTCGCTTCCTGGAAGACCAGGCCGACGAGCCGGCGCTGGGCTGCTTCCTGCGGGGCAATGCCGGCGATATCCATGCGCCCCCGGGACGGCGGAACCAGTCCGGCAATCGCTTTCAGCAAGGTGCTCTTGCCGCAGCCGGACGGCCCGATCAGCGATACGATGCTGCCGTCGCGGATCGACAGACTGATATCCTGAATGACGGCCGGTCCATTCTTGATGCCGGGATAGCTGATCGCGATATCCTGCACCGTGATCATGGCCGGACCTGTCTTGCCGGCCGGCCGGACGGACGCAGCATTCTCGATCGGACTGCCCGGTAAGGCCCGGTTCGCGGCTGGTTCGCTGGCGGCGTTCACCTGACGATTCCCTCACTGCCGTTCTTCGTTTCCCTGCCAATGGTTCGGTCATCGGCAAAGCGGTCTGTCGGTTCCGGGAAATGCGGGGAGAGGCAATAGAGCGTGCGGCCTGATGACGGCGGACACGATCCTGTGGCCAAGATTGGCCGGTAATGCCGACTCCCTGATCCGATACCGTTCTGAACCTGCCCGCGTTTTTGCTACATACCGTGGCAAGGCTCGATCGGCCCGGTCCGGTTGTTGCGGATTATGGTTCAGTGGTTCGGATACAACACCCTACCCCAGAACGTAGATGTTACCAATCCCTAACACACGAACCACAAGACTCACAAGCGGGAACCGTAATTGGTTCAAGGCTCGAGGAGTGGTTCGGCCGTTCAACGCCTTTTGCGATCGAGTCCGATAGTCATCGGCCGGGCGAAGGCGCGGATTGTAAGGTTGCAGACATCAGATGGCTGTGCCGGCGACAAAACGCCGTCAGAACTATGTCTGCCGCCGGTGCCCGAGTCTGGGCTTTCGAAACAGGATTCCTGCGGCGTGTGAAACGCCGGCGAAGCGATTACTGCTCGGTGTCGCCGCTCACCGGAAAGGCATGCTGGTAGATATGGCGCTGGATGTCGCTCAGATGCTGCTGCATGACTTCCTGGGCGCGATCGCCTTTACGGGCGGCAATGGCTGCGGAGATCTCGTGATGGAAATCGGCATGAACCGATTGGCGCTTGTAGCAATTGGCGTTCTCGCCGAGTCGGCGCCAGCCGGCATCGCGCTGGCTGGCATGCAGCGTATCGAAGATGGCGAGAAAGAGGGCGTTGCGGGCAGCCTCGGCGATGGTGCGATGGAATTTCGCATCCGCTGCTTCATAAACCGCCGATGTCGTCGCTTCCCGGGTCTCTTCGGCCAGGCTTTGCAGCCGCTTGATATCGGTCTGAGATGCGCGAAAGGCTGCCAGACGGGCCATAACGGGCTCGATCGAGAGGCGAACCTCGATCACTTCCAGAGGATTGGTGTGATCGAGGATTTCCTGGAAAGCGATCCCCCGGGCGCCGACCGCCATTGCATCCGGCAGGTTGATCGCAGTGCCGATTGTGCCATTTGCCCGCACCGGTTCCGTCGCGGCCATGCCATGCACGAAGGTACCGCGGCCTTGATGGCGAATGATCCGCCCTTCCTGTTCGAGGATATCGAGCGCACGGCGTAACGAGCGGCGGCCGACACCGAGATCGTTCGACAAGACCCGCTCCGGCGGAATGCGCCCTTCAGCGTCGGCACAGCCATCTTCGATCAGCTGGCGCAACTTGCTCAGGGTTTGATCCATTCGCTCCATCATCCGGATTCCCGTTATCTCTCTATGCTGGCCGATTATTTCCAATGGGCATTTACAGACCCTTACCGAGGCGTATTACCATGCCGCCCACCCTGCCTGAGACAACCGCCCATAACCGGTTGGAGAGGTTTATGCAAGCGGTCGACGCTCGCCCCGAGGTCCGTCTTCCGCTGTGGACGATATCGTCGGGATTCTCCGTAAAAGCGCGGAAAGCCGCGCTTCAACCGAAACCAATAATCTGGAAAACGATACCACGGATACAATGATCCGGCAATAATTGCACCAATCTGGTGATTTTATCGAACCATATCCTGTTGGATATTGACGCTGGTCCATGGACGTGGTTACGATCTGGTCCATCACGATACTGGGCGTGAACCAATAAGCGCAAATGGTTCCAAACACAGCCGAAGCCGACGGCAGATCGGGCCAGGCGAGACAAAGGGTGCGCTATGCAAAGCACAAAGAAGCCGGAAGGCAGCAATCTGCAGGTCGCGATGGATCAGCTCCATGCGGATGTCTATGACAAGCAGATGGCGCCGTTCTGGGCGATCGATCAAAAAGCCGACCACGACGAGATCAATCAGATCAAGGACAAGCAGAAGGCGGTCCCGCATATCTGGAAATACAAGGCCGATATCGAGCCGCTGCTCTATCGCTCGGCCGAATTGATCAACACGGAATCCTCGGAACGCCGTTCGCTGATCCTGGTCAATCCGGGCCTTGCGCCGAAGCGGGCCTCGGTCACCACCATGTATACCGCCTATCGGCTCAACGATCCGAATGAGATCATGCCGCCACACCGGCATTCGCCGAATGCGATCCGCCTGGGGCTGACCGGCAGCATGAATTTCACGGGCGTCGAGGGGGAGAACATCACCTTCGGGCCGGGCGATCTGGTGCTGACGCCGCATGACACCTGGCACAATCATGGCAACCAGGGGAACGAGCCGGCGATCAATCTGAGCGTGCTCGACCTCCCCCTGGTCGAAACCCTGAACGCGATCTATTTCGAACACGATTATACCGAAGAAGAGGAAGGCCAGCGCAAGCGCCGCGCCGTGCAGTCGGAACGCTTCCCGAGCGATTATTCGCAGCGCGTCTATGGCCATGGCGGCCTGATGCCGCGTTTTGTCTCTCATCTCCGCGGGACCGGCGCCGCCTCGCCGATGTATCTTTATCGCTGGGATATGATGCGGGAATTGCTGGAGAAATTCCGCAATTGGGACGGCGATCCGCATGAAGCCCTGATGATCGAATATGTCGATCCGACCACGGGTTCGCCGGTCTACAAGACCATCACCTTCTTCATGCAGATGCTGCGACCCGGCGAGAAGACCTTGCCGTTGAAGCAGAATGCCAGCCTGCTTTGCGCGCCGTTCGAAGGCCGCGGCTACAGCATCGTCGGCAACAAGCGGCTTGATTGGGAACCGTTCGATACTTTTGCGGTGCCGGGTGGCGCCTGGTGCGAACATGTCAATACGTCATCGACCGAGCCGGCGATCCTTTTCATTGCCAGCGACGAACCGACGCTGAAAGCACTGGCGCTCTATCAGAAGCATGGGAAAAAGCCGAGCGGCGAGATTGTTCGTCTTACCTGAACGGCTGGACATCGATCGTTCAATAAAATCGACATCGTTGCGGATAGAGACTGTCCGGCGATGCATATTTGGCAGGTATCATGGCGCAAAGTCTGAACACGAAACGTCTCGCCCATATCGATTGCCCCGGCGGCGGTCAGGTCTGGGTCGATGGGACGACCCTTTTCATCGGCCATATGCGCCAGCCCACCGGCACGACCATCGTCGATGTCGCCGATCCCAGGAATCCGAAAGTCCTCAAGCGGATCGAAATGCCGGTCGGCTGGCATTCGCATAAGGTGCGCGCAACCAATGGCATAATGGTCGTCAATCACGAAAAGCAGGGGCCGGACGGGCCGGCCGATTTCGGCGGCGGGCTCGGCATCTATGATGTCTCGAAGCCGGCAGAACCCAAGCTGATCAGCAAATGGCGGACCCATGGCAAGGGCGTGCATCGGTACGATTTCGATGGTCGCTATGCCTATATCTCGCCGACGGCCGAAGGCTATATCGGCAATATCGTGATGATCCTGGATCTCCAGGACCCGGCCAAGCCGGAAGAAGTTGGCCGCTGGTGGATTCCCGGCCAGTGGAAGGCGGGCGGCGAGGAATATCCTTGGGACAACTGGACACCGCCGCGCTGCCATCATCCGATCCGTCGTGGCAACCGCCTCTATGTCAGCTATTGGCATCACGGTTACTACATTCTCGACATCTCCGACATGTCGAAGCCGAAAATGATCTCCGGCGGCAATACATCGCCGACCTTCCCGCACCCCACCCATACCTGTCTGCCCATTCCCGAGCCGCTGAAGGGCCGGCAGATCATGGTGGTAGCCGACGAGGATGTGGCGAAGCTCTGGCCGGCAGCACCGGCCTTTGCCTGGATCTACGACATCACCAACGAGCATTGCCCGATTCCGATCTCGACCTTCCAGGTCGAAGGTGTCGACAAGGACGGCTCGCCGCAGCCGCCGATGATGGGATGCCATCAGCCGTCGGAGCGTTTCAACGGCACGATCATCCCCTTCGCCTGGTTCGCCAAGGGGCTTCGTCTGATCGATATCGCCGATCCTTATCGGCCGAAGGAGGTCGGGTTCTACGAAGCGGATGCCCCGGAAGGACATGAACTGGCCTCGTCGAACGATGTGACGATCGACGACCGTGGGATCCTTTACCTGATCGATCGCCAGCGCGGCGTGGATATCATCGAAACGACGGTTTTCTAAGACGGATTTGAGATGAGCGACAAGAAGACAGCGAAAATCAAGCCGATCGGCACGAAGAATCCCAACCTGCCGTTCCATCCCGCCGTGCGGGCAGGCGACTTCATTTTCATCTCGGGCCAGGTGGCCAAGGATGAAAAGGGCAATATGTGTGCCGGCACCATCGAGGACCAGACCCGTTGGACGATCGAAGCCCTGCGCCGAATTCTGGCGCTGGATGGGGCCGATCTCAGCGATATCGTCCGCGTCACGGTCTATCTGGAAGATACCCGCGATTTCGGCCGCTACAATCGCGTCTTCGCCGAATATTTCCCGGAAGGTCATATCGCGCGGACCACAGTGGAAGCGCGCGCAGTGATCGATACGAAAATCGAAATGGATGCCATCGCCTATAAGCCGCAGTGATAAGCGGCGGCACTGGCAATGCAGTGCTGGCAAATAGTGAAATTAGACAAGCAGGCTGATGCGTCGCTTGTCCTCTCAGGGAGGCTTATGAAATGCTAAGAGTTCTCGGTCGCAGCACATCGGGCAATGTGCAGAAGGTTCTTTGGTTGCTGGAAGAACTGAGCATTCCGTATCAGCGCGAAGATTACGGCCGCCAGTTCAACAACACTCAGGACGCTGCCTATCTCAATCTCAATCCGAACGGCAAGGTGCCGACCGTGGTCGATGGCGATGTCGTCATCTGGGAGTCGAACACGATCCTGCGCTATCTCTGCAACAAGGCCGGTAATACCGCCTTCTACCCGACCGATCCGGCGACCCGCACGAAGGTCGAACGCTGGATGGACTGGCAGCTCTCGGCGTTAAACAACCCCTATCTCGGCATCTTCAAGGAAGCCAAGAAGCCGGCTGAGGAGCGGGGGGCGAGCTGGGCGACCGACAGCAAGGAGCTGATCGTGCAATTGCAGATTCTCGAAAAGGCCCTGGCGTCGCAGCCCTGGCTTGCCGGCAAGGATCTGAGCCTGGCGGAATTCAGTCTGGCTTCGATCGTCACGCGTTGCTTGGCTTTTCCGGTCGAGCTGCCGGCGCTGCCGAAACTGCAGGATTGGCGCGATCGCTTGCTGGCCCGACCGGCTTTCAAGAAAGTCTTCAATTAAGAGGGATCGCGGATGGGCTGCGATGTGGCAGTTCATCCTTGCTGGGATAAAGCAGGACAGGGGACAGGATGACAAAGGCCGCAATTATCGGTCTCGGCACGATGGGGCCCGGCATCGCTGCGACGCTGGCACGTGGTGGCATGAGCGTCACGGCCTATGATGCGAGCCCGGATCAACGCCAGAAGGCTGCGCAGAATCTGGCTGTGGCGCAGGCCGTGCTGGGCAATCTCGGCGTGCCGGATAAAAGCAATGGGTCGGAAATCCGGATCGCGGAAACCCTGGCCGATTGCGTCAAGGGCGCCGATTTCGTTCTGGAGACCGTGCCGGAGAAGCTCGATCTCAAGATCGAGATCTTCCGCGAGGTCGAACAGCTGGTGGACAAGACCTGTATCCTCGCCTCCGATACATCGGGCATTCCGATCAGCAAGATCCAGGCGGGCGTCGCCCATCCCGAACGGCTGGTCGGGATGCATTGGTCGAACCCGCCGCATATCATTCCCATGATCGAGGTCGTCGCCGGCGAGAAGACGTCGCCGGAGATCGTCAAATGGATGGTCGATGTGATCAAGTCGATCGGCCTGCTGCCGGTCGTGGTCAAGAAGGATGTGCCGGGTTTCGTCGAGAACCGCGTTCTCTATGCCCTGCTGCGCGAATGCGTCGACTTGGTGGATCAGGACGTTATCGATGTCGAGGGGCTGGATACCTGCGTTTCCTGGGGCATCGGCTATAAGCTGGCGGTGATCGGGCCGATGGCGCTGCTCGACATGGCCGGGCTCGACATCTATCAGGCGGTCGGCAGCTACCTGAACAAGGAACTCTGCAATCGCACCGATGTCAGCAAATATGTCACTGACAGGACGGCGTCAGGAAAGCTGGGAATCAAAACCGGTGGCGGTGTTTTCGACTACACGCCGGAACGGATTGCCGAATTGCGGGAGCAGCGCGCCCGCAAGCTGGTTTCCGTGCGCAAGACGTTACAAAGCTAGATTGCTTGCCTGGCCGATTGGCCAAGCATGGGGAGATAGTATAATCAAGACCTCGATCCGCCGGAATATCGACTTCAGGGGTATCGAATAACTGCTAAACAAGTGGCGTTTCGAGGGCAACATCGGGAAGGCTTTGGGAGGGCCAAGATGACAAGAAGGAAATTCACGAAGCGCATGCGGCTTCTGCTGGCGGCGACCGTTTTGTCGGGTGCCGTCGGCTTGGGCAATCTGCTGATGCTACAAATCGCATCGGCCGGCGAGATCAAGAAGATTGCCATTCTGACGCCGGAAGATCCGACCGATTACGGCTGGAACCAGCAGGGCTTTGAAGCCGCCAAGGCCGTGGCGGCGAAATACGGCCTGGATTTCATGCCGGCGACCGGTCTCGGCTATGGCGATGTGCGTCCGACCTTGCGCGAACTGGCGGAAGACGGCGCCAATCTGCTGATCGCTCATGCCAGCGGCTATAACACGGCGGCGCCGGAAATCGGTGCCGAGACCAAGGTGCCGGTAGCGATCGTCGATCGGCCCGATGCTAATAAACCGGGACAGATCGCCGATTATACCTTGAGCGGCCATCAGGGTGCCTATCTGGCGGGACGTCTTGCCGCCAAGATGACGCAGACGGGTGCGGTCGGCATCGTCGTGTCGGGCGAGCCGCCTTCCTGGAACTCGCAATCGGCGGCTTTTGCCGAGGGCGTGAAGGCGGAGAACAGCAATGTCAAGATCATCTATGCCGTGATCGGCCCGGCCGCCTATTCCGACGCCGCCGGTGGCCGCCGCGTCACCGAAACCGTCATCGGCGCCGGTGCGGATATCATCTTCGGCCAGGGCGACGGTGCCAGCTTCGGCATGTTGCAGGCCGTCGAGACGACCAAGCCGGTGAAGGGCGACAAAGCTTATTTCATCGATGTGATCGGCGACAAGACGCCGATCGACAAGGGCAACCTGCTTTCCTCGGTGATCTGGAACCTTGAGCCGGTTTACAGCGCCATGATCGAGGATATCAAGACCGACAAGTTCGGTACGCATAAATACGAGATCAGCCTGAAGGACAATTCCGTCCAACTGCTGCACAGCAAATACATTCCGGACAATGTCTGGAAGGAAATTTCCGACCTGCGCCAGCAGATCATCGACGGCAAGATCAAGGTCGAGCCGGTCTTCGATGCCCAGAAGGTGCGGGCCTTGATGACCTCGGTCGATGCGAAGTAACCCGTTCGGTGCATAACGTGTAAGATCAGGATCGCCATATGCCGGGGCATATGGCGATCCGATTGAGCGGGTAGTAGGAATGGCCCAAGAAACAGTATCCGCGCGGGCGGCGGGCGCTTCGTCAGGACGCGTCCCCGCCATTGCCGTGACCGGCATTACCAAGCGCTATCCCGGCGTCGTGGCCAATGATGACGTCTCGCTGGCATTCCATGCCGGCGAGATTCACGTGCTGCTGGGCGAGAATGGGGCCGGTAAATCGACCCTGATCGCCATGCTGGCCGGCATGCAGCAACCCGATTCCGGTGAGATTCTGCTGGCCGGCAGGCCGATGCGGCTGACCTCGCCGCGGGTCAGCCTGGATCACGGCATCGGCACGGTCTTCCAGCATGTTTTGCTGGTACCGAGCCTGACGGTCATCGAGAATCTGATGCTGGGTGGCCCCTGGTGGCAGCGCCTCAACAAGGCGCCGGCCTTGGCGCGTTTCGCCGAATTGTCCGGCTTGCTCGGGGTCAGCATCGATCCCGATGCACAGATCGGCCGCCTGTCGCTCGGTCAGCAGCAGCAGGTCGAAATCATGCGCGCCCTCTGGCGCGGCGAGCAGGTACTGATCCTGGATGAACCGACCTCGATGCTGACGCCCCAGGGTGTGCGCGATCTCGGCGAGGTGCTGAAGAGATTGCGCGACAAGGGTGTCGCGATCGTCCTGATCACCCACAAGATGCAGGAGGCCTATGAGTTCGGCGACCGCATCTCCGTGCTGCGCCTTGGCCGCCTCGTCGGCAGTATCGAGCCGGGACGCCGGGCGACGATGTCGCAGCATGACGTGACCGAGGAAGTCATCCATCTGATGTTCGGCGCGCGCGACAAAACCGGCGGCGAGGTCGACGTTCTGCTGGGCCAGCACCGCCGGAGAGCCGATCGAAACATCGCCAACCAATCGCCACGGCTGATTGTGCGCCATCTTTCGACGGTTGCCGAGCGCGGCGAATGCCCGATCCGCGATGTCAGTTTCGAGCTGCGGCCGGGCGAGATTCTCGGCATTGCCGGTGTCGATGGGAACGGCCAGAAACATCTTGCCGAAGTCCTCGCCGGACAGCGGCCGGCAGCCGAAGGCGAGATCGTCATCGGCGACCGGAATGTCACGGTGGGCGGCGTCGAAGCGCGGCGCGAGCTCGGCCTGCGCTACATCACCGATGAGCGGCTGGGCGAGGGAACCGTCGGCATCTTTTCCGTCGCGACCAACCTGGTCCTCAAGGAAATCGGCCGGCCGCCGCTTTGGCGCAATGGCCTGACCCTGTGGGACAAGGTCAATCAGCAGGCGCGCGATCAGATCCGTACCTATGACATCCGTACCCCGTCGGAACGAACGCCGATCGCCAAATTGTCTGGAGGCAATATCCAGAAAGCTCTGCTGGCGCGTGAATTGACGGAGACGGCCAGCATCGCCATCTTCAACAAGCCGACCTATGGGCTCGACCTGCACAATATCCGTCTTGCCCGCGAACGTATTCGCGACGGCGCGGAGAAGGGGTTGGCGACCATCGTCATCTCCACGGAGCTGGACGAGTTGCTGGAATTGTCGGATCGCATTGGCGTCATGTTTCAGGGCCGGCTCGCCGGTATCGTCGATAATGCCGGCCAGGCGGAACGGCAGATCGGCCTGCTGATGACGGGAGCGGCACAGGGATGAGTTTCGTATCTGATACCCGGGCCGATTCCGCCGTGCCCCAGCCGCCCAGCAGCAAGCTGGTGAAATCGACGCTTGCGGCCGTATTGCGCATTTTCCTGCCGGTCCTGCTGGCGCTGGTGGTGGGCGGGCTCATCCTCTTTGCGATGGGCAAGAATCCGCTGGATTATTACGGCTATGTGCTGAATCGCGGCCTGTTCAGTTGGGGCGGCTTCCAGGCGACCTTGACGCGGATGGTGCCGCTGCTGCTCATGGCGGCGGGGCTGATCGTCGCCTTTCGGGCCGGTATCTGGAATCTGGGCGGCGATGGCCAGTTCCTGTTGGCGGCGGTCATCACGGCGGCGCTCGCACCGGCTCTTATTCAGGTGATGCCACGATCGCTGATGATCATCTGCTGCATCGTGGTGTCGGTCGCGGTATCGGCGCTTTGGGCATTGCTGCCCGCCTTGTTGAAGGCGCGCTACGGCATCAATGAGATCATCACCTCGCTGATGATGAGCTTCCTCGGCATCAGCTTTGCCAATGTGCTGGTGAAGCTGGTCTTTCGCGATCCGACGACGACCGTGCCGCAGACGCCCGACCTGCCGGTGGCAGACCGTTTGCCGCGGCTGTTCGATACCACGGTTCATGCCGGTATCCTGATTGCCCTGGTGGTCATCGTGCTGGTGCATATCATGATGACTCGCACGTCGTTCGGCCTGAAGCTGCAGATCGTCGGCGCCAATCCGCGGGCTGCCGTTCATGCCGGCCTCAATGTCGCCTGGCTGACGATTGCGACCTTCGCCTTGAGTGCCGGGCTGATCGGGCTTGCCGGATCGATCGAGATCCTCGGTGTCTGGGGAACGGTGCGGGCGGATTGGAATCCGGCTTATGGCCTGGTCGTCGTGCCCCTGGTCTTCCTGGCCCGGTTCCACGGCATCGGCACGATCGGCTTCACCTTGTTCTTCGCGATCCTGATGATCGGCGGTGAAAGCGCCTCGCGCCGGATCGGCGTGCCGCAGCATTATGTCCTGGTGCTTGTCGCCCTGCTGCTGCTTTTCCTGGCGCTGGTCGAATATCTCGATCAACTCTGGCGCAAGCGTGTGAAGGATTAGGGCGATGGACGTCCTGCTCACCCAATCTTTCCTGACATCGCTGATTTTTGGCGCCGTCACGGCCGGCATCCCCTTGCTGCTGGCCGGCCTCGGCGAACAGATTTCGGAAAAGGCGGGGGTCCTGAATATTGGCATCGAAGGCATGATGCTGTTCGGTGCCTATTGCGGTTTCGTCGCCGCCTATTACACGGGATCGTTCTGGCTGGGCTATCTCTTCGGCGGGCTTGGCGGCATGGTGGTTGCGGCACTTGTCGCCTTGCTGTGCATCCGCCTTGGCCTCAACCAGATCGTCATCGGCATCGCCCTGACGATCGGCTTCGAAGGGCTGACGGCGCTGTTGCATTACGTCCAGTTCAGCCGCACCTATCCAAGATTGTCGCCGGTGCCGACTTTGGCAATTCCCGGTCTTTCCGATATTCCGGTGCTCGGCCAGGCGCTCTTCAATCACAATGCGCTGGTCTATCTGGCGGTTCTCCTGACCTTTTTCCTGGCTTGGCTGTTCCGTAACAGCTTCATCGGGCTTAATCTGGAATCCGCCGGAAACAAGCCGGCGGCACTCGATGCGGCCGGGGTCAGCGTTCTGGCAACGCGGTCGGCGGCGGTACTGGCCACCGGCTTTCTGGCGGGTATCGGCGGTGCCTATATGGCGAATGTCGGTGCCGGCCTGTTCGTGCCGTTCATGACCAATGGCGCCGGTTTCATCGGCATCGTCCTCGCGATGCTCGCGCGCGGCCGGCCGGTCTGGGTGCTGCTGGGCGCGGCGTTGTTCGGGATCAGCCTGGCGATGACCACGGCCTTGCAGGTGGCCGGCATCAATATCCCGACCGATGTCGTGCAGATGCTACCTTTCGCCATGGTGATGCTGGTCCTCGTCATCTTTGCCCGGCACAGCGTCCTGCCGCCGGCCTTGGGCCTGCCTTATGTGCGAGGCGAACGATAATTTTCGTAATTGATCGACCGGTATCTGGGGAGGTGTCGGCGATCTTGGTCAGACCGCATTGCAAGGCAACGACGCAGCGGCTGCTAGATGGGAGAACGAATCATGTCGGATACCAAAGTCTATCTGCTCGACGGCGGCTCGCTGGTGATCGATGGCTTTCATGCTTTCTGGAATCGCGGGCCGGGTGGTGAATTCCGCTTTCCATGCTATGCCGTCCTGATCGAGCACAAGGATGGCCGCTATATCTTCGATACCGGCTACGACTATGACCATGTGCAACGGGTCCTGCCCTTCGAGAAGCCGATCCAGACCCAGGAGCAGACCATTCCCGGTCAGCTTGCCAAGATCGGCCTGCGCACCGATGACATCAATTACGTCATCAATTCCCATTATCACTTCGATCATTGCGGCGGGAACAAGCATCTTAACAAGGCCTGCACGATCTGCCACACGAAGGAGCTGGAAGCCTGCGGCTGCCATCAGCCCTTTGAGCATCTCGGCTATTCCGACCTGACCTTCGCGCCGGAAATCGCGAGCAAGGCAGGCAAGCCGCTGCCGCCCGATCCGGTGCTCGATATCTATACGCCGACCTTCCAGACTTTGACCGGCGACCAGGAAATCGCCAAGGGACTCTGGCTGTTCGAGACGCCGGGGCATACCGCCGGCCATTACAGCCTGATGGTGGAGCTGAAGAATCGCCGGCCGATGCTGTTCACCGCCGATGCCTGCTATAGCCAGAAGAATATGGATATGATGTGCATTTCCAGCTTCCATCTCGATCCGGTCGCCAGCCTGAATTCGATGAAGCGGCTGAAGGAGCTGGCGGAAAAGCACGATGCCGAGCTCTTTTATTCGCATGATCCAGAAAGCTTTGTCGGCTACCAGAAGGATGCCGCTTACTATTCCTGATTTTCTTACGGCATGAAGAAAAGGGTCCGCCGAAAGGCGAACCCTTTTTTTGTTCGTGAGGTGCTCTTGTTACCAGCGGATCATGCCGGCATCGACCGACAAGGCCTGGCCGGTGATCCAATGGGCTTCTTCCGAGGCGAAGAAGGCGACGGCGGGCACGATGTCCTGGGGTTTGCCATGCCCCTTGATTGCCTGCAGCATCTCGACGAAATCGAAGGCATCCTTATGGGGCGTCTTCTGTACCGTCTCGGTATCGGTAAGACCGGGGCAGATGGTGTTGACGGTGATCTTGTAGGCGCCGAGCTCGGTCGCCAGGGCACGGCCGAAGGTCAGCACGCCACCCTTCGAGGCGACGTAATGGGCCATGTTGGGCGTGCCGGCGAAGATGGAATTCGAGCTTATATTGACGATGCGGCCATAGTTCTTTTTCCGCATCAGATCCGATCCGGCACGGCACATCAGGAAAAGGCCGTCGAGATTGACGCGCATAACCCGGCGCCATTCCTCGAATGTCACCTGGTCCCAGGGCACGAAGGGGACGATGCCGGCGGCATTGACGAGGATGTCGAGCTTGCCGGCGGCTTTCTCGATATCGGCGTACAGCTTCGCGACGGAATCCGGTTCGCCGATATCGCATTGCAGGCCGGTGGAATTGCCGCCGATCGCTGTGGCCGTGACCGCCGCGCCTTCACCGTTGAGATCGACCGCGAAGACCTGGGCCCCCTCTTTGCCGAGGCGTTCGGCAATGGCGCGGCCGATCCCCTGGGCGGCACCCGTTACGATGGCCACGCGGCCGGTAAATCTTTGCATTTTCTTCCTCCCGTTGGATGTTCGTTGATTGTCACTTCGCCTTTGCCGCATCGATGATGGCCATGGCGGCCTCGATCCCGGCGGGGAGATCGATCTTCTGGCCGAGATGGCGCAGCGCACCGCCGAAGGCGGAAACGGCGATCATCGCATAGAACGGCTCGGCGACGGGCCCCATATGGCCGATTCGGATCAGCTTACCCAAGGTCTCGTTGCGCCCTGCCGAGAAGGCGACGCCATAGAGGCTTTTGGCGGCGGCGAGGATCGCGCTGTCGCTCAGGCCCTCGGGCACCCGCACGGCGGTGGTGGTGGGTGAGGCGATCTCTTCGGTCTTGGCCCAGAGCTTGACGCCCATGGCCTGCATACCGGCGCGGCAGGCCTTGGCGGTCAGCGCATGGCGTTGCCAGACATGTTCAGCACCTTCATCGAGATACTGGTCGAGCACGGCATTGAGGCCGTTGACCTCGGCAACAGATGGCGTGAAGGGGAAAGGCTTTTCCCTGCTCCAGGCATCGCGCCAGTCGAGATAGGAGAGGACCGAGGCGCGGGGCGCCTTCGGATTGGCGGCCATGTGTTCCCAGGCACGGTCGCTGACCGCCACGACGGTGACGCCCGGCGCGCCGCCCAGACATTTGCCGGGGCCGGTGATGAAGATATCGGCATCGCAATCGCCGGGATGGATGTCCATGCCGCCGAAGGAGGAAACTGCATCCACCAACAACAGCGCGCCATGCTTGCGGACGATGGCGCCGATTTCCCGGGCCGGATTGATGGTGCCTGAAGGGGTGTCGTGATGCACCAGGGAGACGATGCCGATATCAGGACGGCGGCGGAACGCATCCTCGACCTGCTGCGGATCGATCGCCTCGTTATAGGGGACCTCGATCTCGACCAGTTCCTTGTTGTAGCGCGCGGACCAGTAGCCGAAACCCTTGCCATAGACGCCGGAAGCCAGATTGAGCACCACGTCATCGGGACCAATCAACGAGGCAGCGGCCGCCTCGATGGCCGCCGCCGGTTCGTAATGCAGGATCAGGGCCGGCTCCTTGATCCGCAAAGCCGTGCTGCATTTCCGCGCGACCGATTCGTAAAAAGCCTGGAAATAAGCGTCGTAGTCATATTGGATCGGGCTCGACAGCGCGCGCAGGACACGCGGATAAGCTGCAACGGGGCCCGCGGACAGCGTGAAAATCGGCTCTTTTTCATGGATATGGTTCATGGCGTTTGTCTCCCCGTTCTTTTGGTTCACGGCATGATAGACTCCCGGACCAAAAAGTGAAATCGATATGCACCAGTCATCTGCATTGGTTCTGGGAGGCAGCGTGGCATCGGGGGAAAATTGGTTTGATTTCATCATTATTGGTTCGGGTGCTGCCGGCTCCGTCCTGGCGGCGCGGCTGAGCGAATCCGCCGACCTGAAAATTGCGCTGGTCGAAGCGGGCAGCGGGGCGAGCGATCCCGCCATCGCAGATCCGCTGCAATGGCCCTTCCTGCAAGGAAGTGCCGTCGATTGGGGCTATCGGACGGTGCCGCAGGTTCATACGGCCGGCCGGGTACACGATTGGCCGCGTGGCCGGGTCATCGGCGGATCGACGGCGATCAACGCCATGGCCCATATACGGGGCCATCCGGCTGATTTCGACGCCTGGGCCGCAGCCGGCTGTGACGGCTGGGGCTATCGCGATCTGTTGCCTTACTTCATTCGCTCCGAGACCTCGGCTTTCGGCCCCTCGGCGCTGCATGGCAATCAGGGACCGCTCAGCCTGATCCAGCCCGACGATCCGCATCCGATCACCCGGAGTTACATGGCGGCGGGTGTGGCGGCCGGCTTCGCACCAATTCCCGAACATAACGGCGGCCAGATGGTGGGGCCGACGGTTAATACGCTGACGATCCGGGACGGCCGCCGGCAGACAGCAGCCGATGCCTATCTGACACCGGCTTTGGGGCGCGCCAATCTGACCGTGTTGCCGGGACACCGGGTCGCCGCGCTCGATTTCGACGGCCGGAACCGATGTCGCGGCGTAAGCCTTGCGCATGATGGTGGCACGCGGCAACTACAGGCGGAGCGCGGCGTCATCCTCGCGGCGGGGACGATCGGTTCTGCTTGCCTGCTGCTGCAGGCCGGTATCGGTCCGGCGCAGGAACTCCGTGACGTCGGCATCGTGGTCCGCCATGACCTGCCGGGTGTGGGGCACAATCTGCACGATCATCTGCTGGCGGGCGGGAATGTCTATCGCGCGCGGCGATCTGTGCCGCCATCGCGCTATCAACATTCCGAATCCCTAATGTATTTGCCGCGGATGAGCGGGGACGGCGCAAAAGCGCCCGAACTGGTCCTGGCTTGCGTTGTCCTGCCGGTCGTCACCGAATGCTTTTTGCGCCCTGCCATGGGTGAAGCCTATACGCTCATGTATGGCTTCACCCATCCCAGGAGCCGTGGCACGATACGTCTGGCGTCGGCCGATCCCGGTGCGGCGCCGTTGATCGATCCGAATTATCTCGCCGAAGCCTATGATCGCGAGGTTTATCTTGAGGCGCTGGAAATGGCACGCCAATTGGGACATAGCGATGCGCTCGCCGATTGGCGCGACAGCGAAATCCTGCCCGGTCCGGCCCGCGAGAGCAAAGCCGACCGGCTGATGTTCCTGCAGCAGGCGGCCTTTACCCATCATCACCCGGTCGGCACCTGCAGGATGGGCGTCGATGCAGATGCCGTGGTGGGGCCGGATCTCCGCGTTCATGGAGTTGAGGGGCTTTATGTGATTGATGCTTCGGTCATGCCAAGCATCACCACCGGGCCGGTCAATGCGGCCATCATCGCCATTGCCGAGCGGGCCAGCGATCTGCTGCGTGGCCAAGAGCCCATGACATCGCGTGACGCAGCCTTGATGGAGATATCGGCATGATGATGCCCTGGTCTCGGCTAGCCCCCATTCTGTTGGTGTGTTGCCTGACTGCACCGGTAAAGCCGGCTTTCGCGACGGCCGATCTGCAAACGAGCCTGACAATTCGCAATGACGGCGGCGAGCCGCTGAAATGCGTCATTCTCTTCGGCCATTGGGTAACGTCGGACATCGCCGATATCGCGCCAGGTCGGTCCGGTGACGTCAAAATTATGCGGGCGGCGAAAGATGGCGCGCTCTATGTGCCGCGTTTCGATGGCCGGCACATGATGATCGAGCGGATCGCCTGCGGCCGCACGACCGGCTGGTGGGAAAGCATCGGCGATGTGCCGCTGCTGCCCTTGCGCGAGAAGGCCGAAGCCGCGAGCGAGACACGTTGCAAGCTCGGCGAGCATGCGGTCTGCACGGCGCCGCAACCGCTCACGCCATAGTGCTCCAGGAGGAGCCTATTTGCTTTTCTTCGCGGATTTGCGGGCGGTTCGCGGCTTGCTTGAAGCGGTCTTTGCATCGGTGCGCCAGTTGCTCATCAGCAGCTTGAATTGCTGCCGCGAGATATCCCGGATGCGCTCCGGCGTGCAGCGCTCGGATGAGGCGATGTAGCGCAGATTATGCGAATTGATGGCGAAAATGATATCGGCCGCGATATCCAATGGAATCGCTTTCGAGAGCTTGCCGGCGTCGATGAAATGCGTGAGAAGGCGCTTTATATAGCGCCGGAAGACCTCGTGATTCTTCTCGAAGGAATCATCTTCCTTATCGTGGCTGCGGGCAACGGCGGCCAAAATCTCACGCCAGAGCCTTTTATCGCCCGGCTCGCGGACATTGTTCATATTGGCCTGGACCAGGGTGGCAAGCGCTTCTTCCGGCTCCGCGGCCGGGTTCTCGACGATTTCGTCAAACGCCTGCTTGGTGTCTTCGCGATCCTGTTTCAGGATTTCGACCAGCACATCGAGCTTGGTCTGGAAATAATTGTAGACCGTCGGTGTCGACACATCGGCTTGCAGCGCGATGTCTTCCATGCGGGTGCTGTCGAAGCCCTTTTCCTTGAAGAGTTCCAAAGAAATGCGCAGCAGTTCCGCACGCTGCCGCGCCTTCTTTCGATCACGGTGACTCAGCTCCGACAAATCGTCCCGCTGAAACAACGATTTCCCCGCTTGGGGAGCGGATTTTACTCTCGGCATATATCGCTATCTTTGTTGACCTATTTTTCCCAGCTTTACACCAGGCCGATACGAATATCGAAAAATACTTTAGGTCACCCAAAAAAGCGGGTCAAACGATCACGCCTCCCTATAGCCGGTCCCGCATGGCATACCAAAGCATTGCAAGGACATAGAGTGGTGAGCGCAGGGCGGTTCCACCGGGAAAAGCCTGTGGCCGCAAGGCGGCGAAGGTCTCGAATTCCGGCGTGTTCTGCACCAGCGACTCGGCCAGGATTTTGCCGCCCAGGGTCGAGAGCAGAACGCCGAGGCCGGAATAGCCATGGGCGAACAGCACATCGCCCCGGCGACCAATATGCGGCAACCGGGAGGTCGTGATCGAAACGAGCCCGCCCCAGGCATAATCGATCTTGCAGCCGCGCAATTGCGGGAAGGTCTCTTCCACATAAGGCCGGACGAAAGCCGCGATATCCTTCGGCGGCCTCGGCGTATATTTCTCGCCGCCACCGAAGAGCAGGCGCCCATCGGCGGAGAGGCGGTAGTAATTCACCACGAAACGCGAATCCGAAATCGCCGCATCGCTGGGAATGAGTTCATGGGCATTCGGCAGGGGATTGGTGGCAACGATATAATTGCCGACCGGCATGATACGGTTATTGACCTCGGGCTCCAAGCCGCGCAGCAGGGCATCGCCTGCCAGAATGGCATGACGCGCGGTGACGGCGCCCGATGCAGTCGAGACGCGGATGCGCGGCTTCCGCTGCAGCGCGATCGCCGCCGAGTTCTCGAAGATCGTCACGCCGGCATCGACCGCCGCCTGGGCGAGGCCCAGCGTATAGTTCAGCGGATGCATATGGCCGGCCACCGTGCTGAAGGTGCCGGCTTCATAATGCGTGTCGACCAGCTTGCGGGTTTCGCTCGATGACAGGATCGATAGGTGATCCACGCCCATCACGCGCCGCAGGCACGCCGCTTCAGCCTCATAATGGGCGATATCGGATTTCTTGATGATGCCGCTGACATGGCCGGTCAGCTTGAGATCGCATTGGATATTGTGCTTCGCGATGATGTCCAGAACGAGCTGCCGGGCAGCGAAGGCTGTCTCGTAGATGATGCGGCCACGTTCCTCGCCGTATTGCTTGACCAGACCGAAGGCGCCTTTGCGCAGGCCGGGACTCATCTGGCCGCCATTGCGGCCGGATGCGCCCCATCCCACATTGCCGCCTTCCAGGACGACGACCTTCAGCCCACGTTGGGCGGCATGGAGGGCGGCCGACAGGCCGGTACAGCCGGCACCGACCACGACAAGATCGGCTTCGATCGCATCGGTGAGGCGTGGATGATCCGTTTTACGGTTGGCGGTAGCGACGTAATAAGAACGCTCGATATTGAGTGTATCGTTGAATCCCATGATCATGCCCCGCAATCAAACCTTCAACAGCAGATGTTGCCGTTCCCACGGCGTGATGACGGACTGGAATTCGCGCAACTCCGCCTTCTTGACATTGCAATAGGCATAGACGAAGCCGGCATCCAATACCTTCAGGATCGGCTCGCAAGCTTCCATCTTGGCCAGAGCCTCATTCATCGTCTTCGGCAAGGCATGTTCGTGCCGATAGGCATTTTCCAAGGCTTGCGGCGAGGGCGTCAGCTTTTCCGTCATGCCGAGATAGCCGGCCAGCAGGGTCGCCGCCATGGCGAGATAGGGATTGGCGTCCGCACCCGGCAGCCGGTTTTCGATACGCCGGTTGCTTCCATCCGATTCCGGCACGCGTAGACCGCAGGTGCGGTTCTCAAGTCCCCAATGCACATTGATTGGCGCGCTGTAACCGGGAATGAGACGCCGGAAAGAATTCACGAATGGCGCAAAGAGGGGCATGACCTGGGGCAGATAGGTCTGCAGACCACCGACGAAATTGAGGAACAGTGCGCTATCCTCGCCGCCGGCATCGGCGAAGACGTTCTTGCCGCTGGCATGGTCGACGACCGAGACATGTAGATGCATGGAGCTGCCGGGCTGACCCTCGATCGGCTTCGCCATGAAGGTCGCGTAGCAGCCATGGGCCAATGCGACTTGGCGGACGATACGCTTGAAGAGGATCACCTGATCGGCCAGGCCCAAGGGATCGCCATGCTTGAAATTGATCTCGAGCTGGGCGCGGCCGGATTCATGTATCAGCGTATCGAGATCGAGGCCGGCGATCTTCCCGGCCTCGTAGATCTGATCGATGATCGGCTGGAATTCCTCGATCGCTTCCAAACCATAGGGCTCGGCGGAAAATTCGGGCCGGCCCGACCGCCCCATGGGCGGCGACAGAGGCTGGTTCGGATCGGTATTCGGTGCGGTCAGGTAGAATTCCAGCTCCGGGGCGATGACAGGGCGCCAGTTTTTTTGCCGATAGAGATCGAGGATCGATTTCAGCACATCGCGGGGCGAGAGCTTCCAAGGTGCGCCGTCCTTGCCATGCGGATCGGCAAAGACATAGGCCGTGGGCGAACTGCCGCCCGGCGCCCGGCGCAGGCTCTTCATGTCGAGCTGAAGGCTGAGATCGACATCCCGATAGGCTTCGTCGCCTCGGACGACACCGGTATAATCACCCATGACGGTGACGGCGAAGACACTCATGGGGAATTTAAGCCCCGGGCACTCGCCGTTATCGGAAACTTTATCGGCCGGCAACACTTTGCCGCGCGGCACGCCATTGATGTCAGGAATGATGCATTCGATATTTTGAATGCCGCGTTCCTTAAACCAAGATGATTTGGCCATGATAGTCACCTGTTGTCATGCTCAGTTGAGTCAATCGCTGTGTTGATGAAGCAGCGATCGCCGTCATTCCAACTTTCTGAGCAGAGCCAGGCGCGCGGTCCAGGCGATTAGAAAGATCAATCTCACCTGGGCCGTCCCGTTATGGATAGAGGCCGAGTAGAGACGCCCTCTGCCGCACAAGGGCGAGAATGGCGTCGATCGTTGGCGTGGCAACCTCGACAAGCCGTGCCAGCTCGGCAACGCTGCCGATGATGGCATCGATCTCCATCTGCCGGCCACGTTCCAAATCCTGCAGCATCGAGGTCTTGTGCTCGCCGATGGCGGCGGCGCCGGCAATGCGCTTCTCGATATCGATCGGCATCTTGACGCCGACGGCATTGGCGACATTTTCCGCTTCGGTCATCATCGCCTTGGCCACGGCCCGCGTCTCCGCATTGCCGCAGATCTGCGCCAGTGTCCCGCCGGTCAGGGCGCTGAGCGGATTGAAGGCGACATTGCCCCAAAGCTTGACCCAGATTTCTTCCCGGATGTCCTTCTTCACCGGCGCTTTCAATCCGGCATCGATCAGCAGCTTGCTGAGCGTGCGGACCCGGTCGGTGACTTCCTTGCCCGGTTCACCAAGGCTGAAGCGATCACCGGAGACATGGGTAATGACGCCGGGATCGGAGACTTCGGCAGCCGGATAGACGACGCAGCCGAGGACGCGCTGCGGTCCGATGAAATCCCATTGCAGTCCTTCGGGATCGAGACTGGTGAGCTTGCGGCCCTGCAATGGGCCTTCAAGGCCATGGAAGTACCACCAGGGCAGGCCATTCACCGCCATGACCACGGCGGTGTCGTCCTTCAGCAGCGGCACCATCTTTTTCGCCATGTTCGCCACGGCGGGCGATTTCAGGCTGACGATGACATAATCCTGCGCACCGGCTTCGGCCGGATCCTCCACCGCTTTCGGATGGACGGTGAAATCCGATCCGGCACCCGTCACCCGCAAGCCGTTCTGCTTGATGGCGGCGAGATGGGGACCGCGCGCGATCAGTGTCACATCGACGCCGATCCGGGCGAGATGGCCACCGAGGAGGCCGCCAATCGCCCCCGCTCCGACAATTGCGATCTTCACTCGACCATTCCTAACCGTTTCGCCATGCCGATACGCTGCATCTTGCCCGTCGGGCCTTTCGGGATCTCCGGCACGAAGAGAATCTTGGATGGGACCTTGAAGGCGGCCAGGCGGCCCGAGACGAACTCGCGCAAGTCATTTTCCGACGCGCTCACCCCTTCCTTCAAAATCACGGCCGCGGCTACGGCCTCGCCCAGTTTTTCATGCGGCAAAGCAAAGGTCACCACCTGGACGACGGCCGGATGTTCCATCAGGACATCGTCCACCTCGCGCGGCGCGATCTTCTCGCCGCCGCGATTGATGATTTCCTTGAGCCGGCCGCTGATCGTCAGATACCCCTCTTGATCGAGATAGCCGAGATCGCCGGTGCGAAACCAGCCATTCGTGAAGGCCGATGCATTGGCGGTGGGGTTCTTTGCGTAGCCCTTGGTGACATTCGCCCCACGGATCACGATTTCGCCTTCCTTGGTCGGTGGCAGCAACTGGCCGGCATCATCCATCACGCCGACTTCGGGGCCGGCGGCCAAACCTACGGTGCCGGGTTTGCGACCGGCGGGCGGCAGCGGGTTGCTGGCCATCTGGTGCGAGGCCTCGGTCATGCCATAGGCCTCGATCACCGGGCAACCATAGAGCTTCTCAATGGTCTGCATCAAGGTCGGCGGCATGGAAGCGGAGGAGGAGCGGACGAAGCGCAATTTTTGCGCGGCGACGATGTCCTTATTGCGGTCGGCACGACCGAGGATCGCCTGATGCATGGTCGGGACCGCGGAATACCAGGAGGCCTTCGAGTCGGCGAGCCAGCCGAAGAATTTGAGCGCGTTGAAGCTGCCGGCGCAATAGACCGAGCCGCCGGCCTGGAGCGAGGAAAGCAGTGCCCCCACGAGGCCATGAATATGGAACAGCGGCATGATGATCAGCGAGCGGTCGCGATCCGATAGGGAAAGGGTCTTGCCGATATTGCTGGCCGAGGCGGTGAGATTGCGATGGGTGAGGGGCACGATCTTCGGCCGCGAGGTGGTGCCCGACGTATGCAGGACCAGCGCCACATTATCCGCGATGTCACCTGTCTCATCGGGTACCGCCTTGCCGACCGGCTGATCCGCGTCGAGGCTGAACTTGCCAGCGATCCCGTCGGTGCTGGGTACCACATTGATGACGGCGATCCCCAACTGCCTGGCGACCTCACGGGCGGGCGAGTCCAAATTTGCCTGGATGACCAGTGCTTTGGCCTCGAGATCCGTCATATAGAACTCGAACTCCTCGCGCTTATAGGCGGGGTTGAGCGGGGCGGCGGCGGCGGCCGAGCTGATCGCCAGGAAAAGGGCAGCCATATGCGGCCCGTCATGATGCACGATGGCGATATGATCATCCGGCCGGATGCCCAGGCTGCGCAGTTTTCGGACCGTCTCATCGATCTGCGCGGCGAGGCCTGCGCGCGTCATGGGGGATTGTTCGGGCGCCAGAATGACATCAGCAGCGGGATTACCAGAGCTGGCGAGTTCTCGAATATTCCTGGAAGCAGGGTTCATCTACGGATCTCCAGACGGTCTGAACAATAAGACAGCCGCCTGTGGCCCCCGTCGGGGGGCCACAACCGAGCTATCTACCGATGGCGTAGGATTGCATACGCCTGGGACTTGCACCAGCCCTCAGAACATGGCCGGCTTGCGGTGCGATGGCGCGCGTTGCCATGGTGACCGAGTTGTAGTGCTCCCATTGCCCGAAGACTTCCAGACGGTGCCCGCGCCGGTTCAGTTCGGCCAGGGTCTCATCCGGGAAAGCCGATTCGACGGCCAGATGACCCGGCAGCCATTCGCGCGGATAGAACGAGCTTGGCAAATGCTGGGTATAGAAGCTCGGCGCATCGATCGCCGCCTGGAGATTGAGGCCGTGATGTACATGGCGCAAGAAAGCATGCAAGGCCCATTGGTCCTGCTGATCGCCGCCGGGCGTCCCGAAGGCGATGTAAGGGTCGCCATGCCGGGTTGCCAGGCTGGGGGTCAAGGTGGTGCGGGGCCGTTTGCCAGGTTCGAGGCTGTTGGGATGGCCTTCATCGAGCCAGAACATCTGGCCACGCACGGAGATGCTGAAGCCGATCCCCGGCACCACCGGCGAGCCGCTGAGCCAGCCGCCGCTGGGCGTTGCCGAAATCATATTGCCCCAGCGATCGATGATATCGAGATGGCAGGTATCGCCATGCTTGCTGGCGAGATATTCGGCATAGCTCTTGGTCCGCTCGGATTCGGCATCGACGATGGCTTCGCGATGGGCGACCTTGGTCGAGCCCGAGGCGCGCTGCGGAATGCCGCCGCCGAAATTGCCGATCGTGCCCGGCCGGAGGTCGAGCGAGGCTTCCCCGCCGACGAGTTTGCGCCGTTCGATATTGTATTCTTCGCCCAACAGGACACGCAGCGGCACATCGGCGAATTTCGGATCGCCGTAGAAGGAATCGCGATCGGCGAAAGCGAGCTTGGCGCATTCCTGGACCGTATGGACGAAATCCGGCCCGGTCGGATCCATGGAAGCGAGGTCGAAGCCGCGCAGCAGCGCCAGTTGCTGCAGCATGACCGGGCTCTGCGCCCAGGGACCCGGCTTGAAGACCTCGTATTCATGATAGGTCGTGGAAATCGGTTCTTCGATGGTGGCGCGCCAATTGGAGAGATCCTGGCCGGTCATGAAGCCAGCATGGGCCTCGCCCGAGGTATCCATCACCGGCTGGCGGAAGAATTTGTCGACCGCTTCCGCGACAAAGCCTTCATACCAGGCACGTCGGGCCGCCTCGATCTGGTGTTCGCGGTTGCCGCCGGCGGCTTCCGCTTCGGCGATGATGCGCACATAGGTCTCCGCCTGGGCGGGCAGCGCCATCAGGCTATCGGCTTCCGGCGCCTTGCCGCCGGGCAGGAAGACCGCCGCTGAACTTGGCCAATGCTTTTTGAAGAAGGGAGCGAGGTTCTTCAGGATCGATGAGACTTCCGGCTTCACATGGAAGCCGTTGCGGGCGATCTCGATGGCCGGGCTCAGCACGTCGCGCACGCTCATCGTGCCGTATTCCTGCAACAGCAGCATCCAGGCGCCGAAGGAGCCGGGAACCACCGCCGGTATGTGGCCGATGCCGGGCATGATATCGAGGCCGAGCTCCTTGATCTTGCCGACACTCGCGGCGGCGGGGGCCACGCCCTGGCCGCAGATGACGTCAACCTGCTTTTTTGCAGCGGACCAGAGGACGATGGGGACGTCGCCACCCGGTCCGTTCTGTTCCGGCTCGACAATATGCAACACGCAGCCGGCAGCGACGGCGGCATCGAAGGCATTACCGCCGCGTTCCAGGATGGTCATGCCGACAGTGGTCGAAAGCCAGTGGGTGGTGGCGACGACGCCATAGGTTCCGACGATTTCCGGTCTTGATGTAACCATGATGATATCCAGAATCTCAAATCGTTCAGTTGCAGTTGGTTCAGTGACAGGTCGTTCGGGGGCGGTGAGGCCGGACGGACGTCCGGCCGGTAGGTTCAGTCATCGGCCGGCGGCATAGCACTGGGCTTCCCGTGGGCTGGCACCGGCTTTCAGCAATCCATCATCCGTCGCCGCGGCGGTCACGTAGCCCAGCGTGTAGTCGTCATAGACTTCGAGGCGATGGCCACGCTTGCGCAGGTCTTCCTGCACCTGCTTGCTGAAACGTCCCTCGATGGCGAGATGGCCGGGATCGTATTCACGGGGGAAGAAGGAATCGACCAGATGATAGGTGTGGAAAGTGGGGGCATCGATCGCGGCCTGCAGATCGAGACCGAAATGCACATGCCGCAGGAAGGCTTGCAGCGCCCATTGGTCCTGGCAATCGCCACCGGGCGTGCCGAAGGCCATATAGGGCTTGCCGTCCCGCATGGCGATCGTCGGCGTCAGCGTGGTACGAGGCCGCTTGCAGGGAAGCAGGGTGCCCGGCACGCCGTCTTCCAGCCAGAACATCTGTGCCCGGGCCGGCATGCCGAAGCCAAGGCCGGCCACCACCGGCGCCATATGCAGGGACGATCCGCTCGGCGTGCCCGAGATCATGTTGCCGAAGCGGTCGATGATGTCGAAATGCGTGGTATCGCCAGTCGCGACCGAGTCCGGCAGGTCTTCCTTCGGCCGCGGATAGTTGAAATCGAGCGATTCCGGTGTCGCGATGACCGTCGATCCCTTCGGCCTGATGACGACATGCGGCGTATAACCGGGGATCGTGCCGGGACGCAGTTCCAGCGAGGCATTGCCGCCGACCAGATTCCGCCGCCCAAGATTATATGCATCGTCGAGCAACTGCCGGATCGGCACGTCGACGAAATCCGGGTCGCCGTAATAGGCATCGCGATCGGCGAAGGCGAGCTTCGCGCATTCGGTGACGGTATGTACGAATTCCGCACTGTCGCTGCCCATCTTCTTCAGGTCGAAGCCTTTCAGAAGGGCAAGTTGCTGCAGGAAGACCGGCCCTTGGCTCCAAGGCCCTGCTTTGTGGACGGTGTAGTTCTCATAATCATAGGAGACGGGCGTTTCGAGCGTGGCGCGCCAGGCCGCCATGTCGTCCCCGGTCAGGAGGCCACCATGCCGCTCGCCGGTGGTGTCCTGCAACTGACTGGTCCGGAAGAAGCGATCCACCGTTTCGGCGACGAAACCTTCATACCAGCAGCGCCGCGCGGCTTCGATCTGGCCCGTGCGGCTGCCGCTGGCGGATTCGGCTTCGCGGATAATCCGTTCGAATGTGGCGGCGAGATGCGGCCGGCGGAACAGCTTTCCGGCCTGGGGAAGATTGCCGCCGGGCAGCCAGACCTCCGCGGAGGCCGGCCATTCGTTGCGAAACAGATGCTCGACATTGCGAATGATGGCGGCGGTATTTTCCAGAAGGTAGAAGCCGTCACGGGCATAGGTGATCGCCGGCGTCAGCACATCCCGCAGGCTCATCGTGCCATATTCCGACAACAGCAGCATCCAGGCGCCGAACGAGCCGGGCACCACGGCGGGCAGCAGGCCATTGCCGGGAATGATATCGATGCCGAGCTCCTTGAACTTTCCCACGGTCGCCGCTTTTGGTGCGACGCCCTGGCCGCAGATCACCTCGACCTTGCCTGTCGCTGCAGCATAAAGAACGAGCGGCATTTCACCTCCCGGCCCGTTCTGATGCGGCTCGGCAACATGAAGCGAGGTACCGGTGGCGACGGCGGCATCGAAGGCGTTGCCACCTTTTTCCAGGATCGACATACCCGCAGCGGTGGCCAGCCAATGCGTCGAGGTCACAACACCAAAGGTTCCGTTTACTTCAGGCCTTGTTTTGAACATGAACTGGTCTTTCCGGACGTGAGCGTTTCTTGACTGGATGGTTAGATATGCCGGGTTTCGGCATGGATGGCGGACGAGCATCCGTGATGGCATCACTGTTGCGCTGCAGCAGCAGGCGCATCTGCCGACGGGTGATCTCGCGGATATCTTCCGGTGTGCAGCATTTGCTGGCGGCGAGACGCCGCAAGTTCTGTGCATTCAGCGCGAAGATCAGATCCGAGGCCAGATCCAGCGGATAGTCCGCTGGCAGGGTCTGCTTCTCGACGAAGTGTTGCCGCAACCGCTTGATATAGGTTTTGAAGGATTGGTGGTTGCGATTGAAGGCATCCTGCTCGCGATCGTGGCTGAGCGCCACGGCGGCGAAGATTTCACGCCACAGGCGTTTATCCGAGGGGCTGCGGATGATGAACACATTGGCATAAATGAGCTCGGCGATAGCATCGCCCGGATCGGCCGGCGGATTGGCCAAAACCTTCTCATAGGATGGTGCGCCGTCCTTGCGGTCCTGCATCAGGATCGCGATCAGCAGGTCCCGCTTGTTGCTGAAGTAATTGTAGAACGTGGGCACGGAGACATTGGCATGAAAGGCAATGTCCTCGAGGCGGACCTGATCGAAGCCTCGCTTGAGAAACAGCTCATAAGCGATACGCAACAGGTTGGTGCGCTGCGTTGCTTTCTTGCGGTCACGCAGCGGCGCATCTTTCGCCGGCACGGTGCCCTTTTGCGACGCACGGCTCCTTTGCAATGCGTCTGCCTCTTTCGTGGATTGTTTCGCTTTCCGTCGCCCCGCTTCGTTCATTGAAAATACCCCGATTCCTCCCGATGCTCGGCTGACGGGTCGTCCTTCGGCAATCCATGTTTGAGGCCATTTGCGAGGCAGGGAGCCCTAGGTCTTGATTCTGCGAAAAAACAAAGGCCGGAGCTTTCTCTCCCTTGACGACTGCCGAAAAACTCCAGTAATCTTTTATTCGACTAAAACAATTTAATCAACAAAAATTATGGGAGGAAAAGATGGAGTGGTGTCACATCGAAAAGCAGCTCCGGCAAAAGCCGATGGATCGACGGTCGATGCTCAAGGCGTTGGCCTCGGTCGGTCTCGGCGTTGCTGTGATGAGTGCAACACGCGGCCGGGCTTTCGCCGCCGATCAGGTTTCCGTCTATACCTGGACGAATTACAACGACCCCAAGCTGTTCCCTGATTACGTCAGTAAGCACGGCACGCCGAATGTCAGCTTCTTTGGCGACACGGATGAGGCCTTCAGCAAGCTTGCCGGCGGCTATAAGGTCGATATCGCCCATCCCTGCGCCGATGACATGGCGCGGTGGCGAAAGTCAGGGATGATCAAGGCTTTCGACGACAGCAAGCTGGCCCATGCCAAAGATTTCTGGCCGGAAATCCAGAAGCTGCCGGCAACGGTGGACGAGGCCGGCAAGCGGTGGTTCGTCCCGTTCGATTGGGGCAATACCTCGATCCTCTACCGCACGGACAAGGTGAAGATCGAAGGCGATCCGTCCTGGTCGCTGCTGTTCACGGATGATCGGTATAAGGGCCAGATTTCAAGCTACGATTCCGGGCCGCCCAATGTCGAAATCGCTGCCGCGATTCTCGGCTATCCCGATATCTTCGATATTCCCGATGACCAGCTTAAG
Source organism: Rhodospirillaceae bacterium (assembly GCA_008012315.1). Taxonomy (GTDB): domain Bacteria; phylum Pseudomonadota; class Alphaproteobacteria; order Dongiales; family Dongiaceae; genus Dongia_B. The sequence goes on along the minus strand of SSEL01000002.1, from coordinate 110,103 downwards.
GAATGTGCGAAGCTGCTTCGGCATCAGCGCGATAACATCCGCTTCTATTGGTCGGACCAGTCGGCCGCCGAGCAGGGGCTGGCCTCCGGCGAACTCGTCGCCGCTTATGCCTGGAATGACGCCGTGGCGCGGCTGAAGAAGCAGGGATTGCCCGTCGCCTATATGAATCCCAAGGAAGGCATGCGGACCTGGGTCTGCGGCCTGGTCCTCATGAAGGATGTTGAGCATGAGGATCTCGCTTATGACTTCATCAATGCCTTCACTTCCCCCGAAGCCGGCAAATATCTGGTCGAGGCGCTCGGCACGGGGCATGCCAACAAGAAGGCTTTCGACCTCGTCGATCCCAAGGTGCTTGACGAACTGGGGATCAGCAATCCGACGGAAATGATGGGCCGCACGGTATTCCTCCGTGCGGTGCCGGAAGACCGTCGGAAGAAATATGTCAGCCTGTTCAATACGATCAAGGCCGGCGGCTGAGATCATCGATCGGCCAAGCTTGTGGCTGCCGCAAGCTTGGCCTGTCCGTTCCGGAGATGAACAGAGGGAAGCCGACATTTAAATGAGTGTTGCAAAACAGGAGGAGTCGGCAATCGGATCGATCCGCTCCTCGACAAATTCCATGGCATCCGCAAGTCCTTCCTACTCGCTCGGTTGGACGTTGCGGCGCTTGTGGCTAAGGTCGGAGGCGGTCAGGGGCTATCTCCTGTTGTCGCCGACCTTGCTGGTCATGGTCGCGCTGCTCGGTATTCCGCTGGTCATGCTCGTTGTCCTCAGTTTCTGGACACAGGACGGTATCGTTTTCGACCGGACCTTCACGCTGGAGAACTATCGGCAGTTTTTTGCCTATGACGAATCGCCACTTTACATAAACCTGCTGATCCGATCAGTTTGCATGTCGGCAATCGCCACGACGGCGATCTTGCTGCTTTCTTATCCCATGGCCTATTTCCTGGCCTTCCGCATCCGCCAGCACAAACTGATCTGGATCGTCCTGATCACGGTACCGTTCTGGATCAGCTACCTTCTGCGCATCTTCGCCTGGAAAGTCATCCTGGGTTTCGATGGCGTCATCAATTCCAGCCTGATGGGATTGGGTCTCATTTCCAAGCCGCTGGAATTCCTGCTCTATAATCCGGTCGCCGTCACCATCACGCTCAGCCATGCATGGGCGGCCTATGCCATCCTGCCGATCTATGTCTCGCTGGAAAAGATCGACCGCTCGCTATTGGAAGCTGCGACCGATCTTGGCGACAGTCCGCTCAAGCGCTTCCTGCGCGTCACCTTGCCTTTGTCGATGCCGGGCACTTTGGCATCGACCCTGCTGGTCTTTATTCCGACGGTCGGCGATTACGTGACACCGGCACTGGTCGGCGGTACGTCCGGCATGATGCTGGGCAATGTGATCCAGTCGCTTGTCACCCGGTCCGACAACGCCCCGATGGGCGCGGCGGTTTCTATCGTCATGATGCTGGTCGTAACCTTGATTGTCTGTCTGTTCCTCTGGACGACCGGGCAGCAACGCAGACTGGTGCGGGAGTGACATGATGGGATCTCGGCTTCGACCAAGCGCACTCGGCACCTATGCAGTCCTTTTCCTGATCTTCCTTTATGGGCCGGTCCTGCTGCTGCCGCTCTTTTCGGTGAATGACAGCATCTACATCACCTTTCCGCTGAAGGGATTCACCTTCAACTGGTATCAGCAGATGAGCCAGAATGATCAGATGATCAATGCGCTCAAGGCCAGCCTGAAGGTCGCGGCAAGCGTCTCCGTGATCGCCACCACATTGGGCTTCATCGCAGCGAAGGCGGTGACGCGGTTCGCTTTGCCGGGACGGGCCCTGTTCGTCGGCTTCATCATGCTGCCGCTGATCATCCCGTCGCTGGTCCTGGCCTTGGCACTGCTGGTCGTGTTGCGGAAGATCCTCGGCTTTGAGCTATCTCTGATGACGGTCGCGGCCGGGCATGTGATGCTCTGCGTGCCGTTCTCCATGCTCATCCTCATCTCCCGCCTTGAGGGTTTCGACAGGAACCTGGAGGAAGCCGCCTATGATCTCGGCGATTCGGCCCTGAAAGTGCTGGTGCGGGTGACGCTGCCGCTGGTTTGGCCGGCCATCGTGTCCAGTCTGCTGCTTTGCTTCACCGCTTCCTTCGATGAATATCTGATCGCCGCTTTCCTAAGCGGATCGGATGGCACCTTGCCGGTTTTCATCTTCAGCCAACTCAGATTCCCCCAGAACCTGCCCGGTGTCCTTGCCTTGGGTAGCTGCATTCTGGTGGGGTCGGTCATTCTGGTGACGCTCGCGGAAGTGGTCCGCCGCCGCGGCGGTCCCGTTAAAGAGTCAGGAGCCCTGGTATCATGACAGCACAAGACGGCTTCATCTACATCAAGTCCGTCTCGAAACTCTTCGGTTCGCTGCGGGCGGTCGACGATATCAGCTTCACTATCCGTGAAGGTGAATTCTTTTCCCTGCTCGGCCCGTCCGGTTGTGGAAAGACGACGTTGCTACGGATGCTGGCCGGTTTCGAGTACCCCACCGAGGGCGAAATCTATATCGACGGACAGCCAATGTCGGGCGTGGCGCCGAACAGCAGGGCGACCAACATGGTGTTCCAGAATTACGCGATCTTTCCGCATCTGGATGTGCGCCAGAATATCGCCTATGGCCTCCGCAATCGTCAGATGACGAAGGCGGCCATCGATGATGCGGTCGACAAGGCGCTTCATCTGATCAAGATGCCGAGCTACGGCCATCGCAAGCCACATCAGCTCTCCGGCGGGCAACGCCAACGCGTGGCATTGGCACGTGCTCTGGTCTGCCAGCCGAAAGTGCTGTTGCTGGACGAACCGCTAGGTGCCCTGGATAAGAAGTTGCGCGAGGAGATGCAGCTCGAGCTGCGTCAATTGCAGCAATCGGTCGGCATCACCTTCGTCTTCGTCACCCATGACCAGGAGGAGGCGCTGACGATGTCCGACCGCATCGCGGTCATGTCGAAAGGGCGGGTGCTGCAGATCGATACAGCGCAACAGCTTTACGAAGAACCGAATTGCCGAGAGGTTGCGGGCTTCATCGGATCGATGAACTTCATCGATGGCCGCTTGCTGTCGACCTCACATGGCGATCATGTGGTGGATGCGGGCCCCTTCGGTCAATTGCGAGTGACGGCCAAGGAAGGTCAGGTCTTGCATGGCAATGTCACCATCGCCGTTCGGCCGGAGAAGATCACCTTGAGCGAGACGCCGTTCCCGTCCTCGCAAGAAAATGTCGTCAAAGGCCGATTGGCCGCCAGGGCTTATCTCGGTGACCGGAATCATTATTATGTCGAAACGGTGCATAATCTGGTGCCAATGGCCGTTGCCCGCCAAAATATGATCCGCGAAGGCCAGGTCGACCATCTGGTGGGCAAGGATATCTGGTTAAGCTGGAGCCCCACTTCGGCGGTCCTGCTGAATGCAGCGTCGTCGTAGCAGCAGAGGACGACACAACCGCAGAGGCCTACGAGACAGGAGACGTCATGGCCAGACAATGGCAGCTATCTGCATGGTGCCTCGGATTTCTCCTTTTAGCGGGCGGGGCGCATGCGTCCGAGCAGATGCCGGGCCAGTTTGTCGGCATGTTCGGCAAGTCGGCAGTCAAACTCACGCTGCATAAGACAGCTGACAATACCATTGCCGGCATGATCGAGCAGACCTGGATCAATTCCGCCGGACGCGAGAAAGGCGGCCAGGCGGATATCCGGGGTGTCGAGCGTGACGATGTCGTGACGCTTTACCTGACGCCACAGGGCATACTCAAGTTGCCCATCGTTCTGACGGCCCGTTGGCAGGAAAGCGGCCTTGCACTACAGAGCGGCGAGGCGGACGGGGCGACAGCGCCGGCTTCACGTCTTCTGCCAGGGAGTGATGTTACCTATCTGAAGGTTCTGGCGCATCTGCCGGTATCGCAATCCCACCCGGCCGCACAGCGAAACGCGTCACTCCTGGAAGAGCTGGAGAAAAAAGGCATCGAAGGCGGCGAGGGATGCCAATGCAGCGCGGAAAAGAAGGCGCATGTGGCCGATGCCACAATCGCTTTCTCCCAGCAGGTAACGGACCTTCTCGCCAATCTCGACGATTATCTCGGCGGGATCGAAGCGAATCGCAAGGTGCTCACCACCCACGGTGCAGAGGATCCGTACAGTCGGCAGAGCGTGACGGCTTTCACCAATATTTTCCAGGCAATTGAGCAGGATATCGGCAGGGCATTGAACCGTGCCGCCGACAAATGCAGTCATCGGCAACTGGCTGAAGGCGAAACCGCTACACGGGAAGCGAAATTGTGGCGCGATACCTGCTTGTCCGTGACGGACGGGCTCGACCGATATCGAGAAGAGCAGGGCGTCCTCTCGGCATCGTCTCGTTAAGTATCCCCTACACGGCTGTTCCGCGGTAGGCCGTCTGAACGCCGAAGTCAACCGACAAAGCATCATGAGGCCGGTCGCCCGGTTGCATGCTGCGGTCGTCTTTCCGGAGCGGTGGCGGGGGCATATGCGTGCCGATGATAAAGAATGTCGCGCTTGCCGCGGCGAAGGCGACAAACAGGGAGAACATCCCGACACCGCCATAGGCAAAGAGCATCAGCCCGCCCAGCATCGGCCCGAGGGAATTTCCGATCGTTGAGAAGGAATGCGCGCCGAAATAGCTGCCTCTGTTATGCGCGGTCGAGATGCGGTCGATCAGCAGATATTCCGAAGGGACGACAAGTATCTCGCCAAGCGTGAAGATGACCATCGAAATCGCGAAGCCGATGAAGGCCGTCGCATGCAGAAAGCTGATTTCGCTGACGAGGAAAAAGAGGCAGCCGACGACAAGGGCCGGCAGCGCGCCGGCACGTTCGATGAAACGGCGAGCGAAGGGATTGCCGAGCAGAACGACCGCACCATTGATCGACGACAGATAAGCATAGATCTGAACGCCATCTTTGACATTGCCGGCGAGATAGGTGCCAATCGTCGCCGACCATTGGCCATAGAGTGCGATCAGCAACGTTCCGCCGCCGATGAAGAATGCCAGCCGCGGATCGAGGGCTGCTGCCTTAATGCTTTTCAGCAGCGAGACGGCTTCGCGGGGCATGCCGCTATCGGTGATCTGGGCAATGGGAGCCGGCCGGAAATGGACGGCGAGGGCAATCGCGGCATAGACGAATCCCGAGATGATGAACAGCTTGCCGGAGGCAGCGCCGGCAGCGGCCCCGATCAGCGGGCCGATTGCCCAGCCCACATTCGACGCCGTATAGCGCCATGAAAAATATTTTAATCGCAGCCTTTCGGGACAGACATCGCTCATCAAGGCCCGGGAGATCGGCTCATAGACGGCAATGGCGACAGCGGAAACGACCTGGGCCAGGCAGAAGGCCATCACCGATTGAGCGATCCCCATGCCGACCAGGGCGATGGCCATCGATAACAGGGTGATGGCAAGGACGGATTTGCGGCCGACCTTGTCGGAGAATGAACCCGCGAAAGGTGCGGTAATGGCGCCCAGGAGTGGACCGATGCCGAGGATCGCGCCGACCGCGGCGGGGTTCAGGCCGAATGATTGCTGCAATTTGATGGCGACAAAGGTCAGGGACATCGCCCGCGCAATGGCGATCAGCCCGGAACCGGCAATCAGGAAAAGAACATAGCCCAGCCGGCGCTTTTCGTCGTCCATCAAAGCCCTCACCCGCCCACCGATGCCCGAAGGTGTTCCCTTTCAGGAACGGAACGAGGGCCAGCAGTCTAACCACGACATGTCAGTCCCAGTTTTCCATTTCGAAATCAAACGGAAAATGAAGGACATGGCGAGATGGGCAGGCGAAGGTGGATCGGCAGCGACCTAAGACCCGGCTATGGAGCGCCTTCGGATCATTTGACCTCAAATTCCGGATCGATCGGCAATTGCATGGCGTTCACCAGGTGATTGGTCTGAGCGGCGAGGCCGATAATGGCCATCAGCTCGGCATGCTGGGCATCCGTCATGCCCTTTGCGCGCGCGGCGGCCGTATGGGAGTGGACGCAGTAACTGCATGAATTGGCGGTCGAGACGGCAATGTAAATCAGCTCCCGCGTCAGGGGATCAAGCGTACCTTCAACGGCCATGACGGATTTGATCTGGGCCCAGGTTCGCTGCAGCACAGGCGGATCGAAGGCAAGCGCGCGCCAGATATTGTTGATGAAATCCGACTTCCGCGTGGCGCGGATATCGTCATAGACGGCTTTCACGGTGGGATTGCGTTCGGCTTCTTCGATTGAAGGGAGCTTCACAGTGGCCATCGATCAGGTCTCCTTGAATAAGCGTTCGACCATGATAGGCGCTAGTGGACGGCGGCGTACATGATCTTTTCTTCCGTCGCATCGACGGGTGAGAATTCTTCGACGATCCGGCCCTGGCGGCAAACCAGAATTCGGTCCGACAGGCTCATGATTTCCGGCAGGTAGGAAGATATCATCACGACAGCCAGCCCCTGATCCGCCAGCTCAGTCATGAGCTGATGAATTTCGGCGATGGCGCCGACATCGACGCCGCGCGTCGGTTCGTCGAAGATGACGATGCGCGGTTGCTGAATGAGCCCTTTGCCGATCACGACTTTCTGTTGGTTGCCGCCGGAGAGCTCGACGACACGGGCATTTTCATTGATGGCGCGGATATTCAGGCGACTCGTCCAGCCGGCGGCGAGCTTCCGCATGTCCCGCATATTGATACCGATCTTCCCGCTTCTATCGGCCGCCAGCAGGCCGGACATCAGATTTTCGGCGATCGACATTGTCTCGAAGAAGCCTTCGCTTTTCCGGTCTTCGGTCACATAGACGATGCCGTCCTGAACCGCCTCACGCGGCACGTAATAGCGAATCTGGCGCTCGCCAAGTCGGATCTCGCCGCCACGCAGGAAATTGCGCTTGTAGATGCCGGACACGATCTTGAAGGTTTCGGTGCGCCCCGATCCGATCAGGCCGAAAACGCCGGTGATCTGGCCGGTAAAGATGGAGAAGGAGTTGTTGCGAACCATGCTGCCCATCGAGATATCCTCGACCGAGAGGATTTTCTCGCCGGGTTTTCGTAAATCCGCGGCCACACGGTTTCTGTTGTAAATGGTATCGGATAGCGTACGTCCGACCATGGAGCGGATGACGAGATCGCGGTTGAGCTCCCCGGCAGGGGCGGTCAGGACATGGGCACCATCCCGCATGATCGTGATGCGGTCGGCGTGAGTGAGCGCCTCTTCGAGCGCATGAGAGATAAAGACGATCGAGACGCCGCGTTTCTTCAATCTGGCAAGCAAGGCGAAGAAATGCCGTTTCTCCTCGGGGGTCAAGGTCGCCGTCGGTTCATCGAAAATGATGACCTTGGCATCGTGATGCACGGCGCGGGCAATTTCGACCATCTGCCGTTTTGCGGCGCCAAGCGTCTCCACCAAGGCGGTCGGCTCGACGGAAAAATTCAGGGACTGGAGAAATTGCTGGGCGCTGATATAGATGCCGCGCAGCCGGTTGAGGAATTTTTCTTCGCCAAGATAGATATTCTGCGCAACCGTCATGGACGGGATCAGGCTGGTTTCCTGGAAGACCATGGCGATCCCGGCAAGAAGCGCTTCATTCGGCGAGGTAAAAGAGACTTTCCTGCCGAGATAGGTCATGGCGCCGCTGGTAGCCTCGACCGCGCCCGCCATGATTTTCGTCAGGGTCGATTTGCCGGCGCCATTTTCGCCCAATAGCGCATGGATCTCTCCCGGCTGCAGATCGAAATCGATGTCGCGGATGGCGGCGACCCCGCGATAGGTCTTGGTGACCTTTTGCATTCGGATGATCGGCTCCATCATACCGCTCCCAGCTCGTGTACCGCCCCGAGATCAAGCAGGCGATTGCCGCCGCAGGCGGCGACCCAGATATGTCCGTCGATTTCCGCAATGGAGGTGATGCCGTGATGTGTGCCATCCGCACGGCTGTGATAGCTGGCAATCGGTTGCAGTTCGGCATCGAGACGGACGGCGAGCCCATAGGATCGGCCGGGTGCCCAGGGCTTCCGAACGCCCATGGTCTTAATGGCGCCGCATTGCAGCGGATCGAGGAAGCTATTGCTTGGCACAAGGGACGGCGCGATCCATTGGGAGCGGGGAATTTCCCGCATCATGTCGCGGCGATAATCATCTTCTTGCAAGATGAATTCCACCAACCGATTGCGTGGCGCGAAGATGGCAAGCCAAGCGCCGCCGAAGCGCGACGGCGTGAGGCGGCCTGGATAGCCCGGTATTTTATCGAGCATCGGCACCGGCTGTCCGCCGGATTTTGCCATGCTGAACAGCCGGTGCCGCCAACCTTCGCTGACTACCAGTCGCTCCTGCTGGACCAGAATGCCGCTGGGCCAAGCCAGGTTTCGCGCGAGGCAATTGGGTTGCCGGCCATCGGGCGAGATCTGCCAGACCGAACCCCGGCAGCCTTTTTCCATCAGGTCAACGGCCCAATCCGTGGTCGGGCGACTGTCGCTGCCATTGCAGAGATAAAGATGGTCATCCGCATCGAAGGAGAGGGCGGTGATACAGCGGATTTCCGGCGATAATTGGATCGTCTCGCCATCGATCAGGAGCCGGCCATCGGCCAAGGAAAGCGCCTGTTTCCCGTCTGGGGAGATGGCCAGGCTGGTAATCGGCGCCGGATAAACCGCCAGCGACATGCAGGCGGCGCCTGCCGGGTCGATCTGGAGAAGGTCGCAGCCGCTGGTTAAAAGAATCCGATCTTTCGTCTGGCAGAGATTATCCGGCGCAGCCACCTCATGCAGGATTTCGGCGGTCTCGAGTGCCGTGTTCGGCCGAAAAGCGCCGTCGTAGGGCGGGATCGTGATGGCGCGGCCACGAAACAGATTCAGGATAGGGTCGAAGATCATCTGTCCTCTCCCCAGTATGATCGCAACCCGGTCCAGCGTTGATTGGCGCCTGGGATGACGTAGCGGCCGATGCGGTTGTTCAATATGCCGCCGATGAAAAGCTCGCCTTTATGCTCTCGCATCGAGGTCACCATCGGATGCGCGGCGCCGGCGAGGTCACCCAATGTCTCGATGACCCGGCCGTTCTCATCGAATTTCACCACCCCGCCGGTATTGATATTGGGAAAGAGCCAGTCATCCTGCGGCAGGCGCCGCGTCATTCGCTTGCGCATGCCGGGATGTCGCAGCGACAGATCGAAACTGGGTGTGCGCATCCCGAGCCAGGCCATCCAGTAGGTACCGTCCGAGGCCCGGTTGATATTGTCCGGATAGCCGGGCATGTCCTTGATGACGCATTCTACCGTGCCGACCTTGGGGCCGTCGAACCAGTAGCGATGAACACGGCAGGCCCAGGATTCGGCGAAGAACAATGACTGGCCGTCATGGGCGATGCAGACGCCATTGGCATAGCGATAGCGGTCGAGCAAGGTTTCGGTTTTCTCGGTCGCTGGGTGATAGCAAAGCAGGCGGCCCGTCGGGCGGCCCTCGATGGAATCCAGGGCCCAATCATGCGCATCGTATCGCTTGGTGGAATCGGTGAAAAAGATACGGCCATCAGGCGCCACATCGCAGTCATTCGGATCCCGCAACCTGGCATCATCCACGACGGATGTGAGCGAGCGGCTGGTTTCGGCCGTCAATTTCGTCACGATGCCGTCGGGTGCGATGGAATAGAGCCCCATCGCACCGACGCAAGAGATGAGATTGCCGGCGCGATCGAAAGCAAGCCCCAGGGGGAAGCCGCCGGTATGGGCAAAGACCTCGGAGCGGCGATAATCCGGCGCAAAGAACCTGATGATCTCGCCGTGACGCGTGCCGCAATAAAGGTGATCGTCGTGATCCAGGATGACGTCTTCCGGTCCTTCCAGGTCACCTAGGCCGATCGGCGTTGCCTGGGACAGCCGGTCATTGAGCGCGTAAGGAGAATCTGCTTGCGGCTCGGCCGATTGGGTTTCTCCCATCCGATGGTGGATGGGCGCGACATAAAGTTCGTTGAGGACCTTATGACGGTTCTTCAGCCAGCGTATGTCCAGGATGACGGCCGCCGCCAGCATCAGCCCCAGAACCATCTGATTGGTTCCGGTCCCATAGCCCAGGCGGATCAATCCGTTCGTCGTCACCAGCACGATGACGGCTCCCATGATGCCCTTCATGATCGAGCCGCGCCCGCCGCCCAGCGAATTTCCGCCGACGACGGCGGCGGTCAGCGCCATGATCTCCAGATTGAGCCCGGTGCCAGGCCCGGTCCCGCTGAGCCGGCAGGCCAGGAGGAAACCGGCGATGCCGCAGCAAAGCCCGGAAATGACATAGGTGGCGAAAACAGCGCGGCGAACGCGTATCCCGGCATTATGCGCCGATCGCCTGGAACCACCGACCGCAAGGATATGCCAGCCGGGGCGAGAACGGCTGAGCATGATATGAGCGACGAGGGCGAGCATGATCGCTGCGAGAACGCTGATGGCAAGACCGAAGACAGTTCCATCGCCGATGAAATCCCAGACATCCGACGACATCATCGATAGCTGGATTTTCGCCGCGTAGTTCACCACGAGAATATCGTAGATCGCGCGGCCGATGATGAAGGTGACGAGCGTTGTTAGAAAGGCACGGAGCCCGGCATAACCGACGAGAAATCCGTTGAATGCGCCGAAAGCGCCCCCAACAATCAGGGCGGCAAGCAAGGCGATCCAGGTGGGCTGTTCAAAGATGAAGAACGCGGAGACCGCGGCAAATGCTGAGAGCGCAAATATCGATCCGACGGAGAGATCGATGCCACCACCCAGCATGACAATGGTCAGGCCGGTGACAACGATGGAGAATTCGCCCAGTTGCCGCGTGGAATCACTCAGCGATTGCAATTGGAAAAAACCCGGAATTGCCGTGCCGAATCCGACGATGGTAATGACCAGGGCCAGAAACGGGATCGCATTATCCGTCCAGCGTTTGGTCAGAACTTCACCGATCAGATGTTCGGGAATGAGATTGTAGCGGCACCGAAGCAGCAGGTCTCGAACAGGCATAAAGAAATCCGAAGTTGATCAAGAATGGGCTGGCCCCATATCGCAACCGGGCCAGCCCAGGATGGTTTGCCAACGGGAAGGATCTATTTCGACGCGCTCTGCAATGCTTTCAGGTCCCAGCAGGAATTCGGCGTGAGATCCGCCTTCGTGGTCGCCTTCTCAAGCGTGTAGATATAGGTCTTCGAGGTTCCGGGGGGTTGACCGCTCTGCAGCAGGAATTTGATGATCGCGTTGATGTCACGCGACTGGTTATGCAACTCGGTCGTAACGACCGCATCGAAGACGCCGGATTCGAGATTGTCGCAATCGACTTTTTCCCCGCCACCCGTGGTCACCAGATAGATCGCATCCTGCTTGCCTGCATCGCGGATTGCGGCGGCGGCGCCGGTTGCGTCGCCGTCCCAGAAATCGATGATGCCGCAAATATCGGGATGCTGTTGCAGCATCGTCGTGGTTACGTTGCGGGAGGTCGTGGCATCCCAATTCGAATCGGGCTTGGCGACCACTTTGAAGTCCGGATGCTTGTCGAGGATCTTCATGATCCCGGCATATTGATAAAGGCTCGATGCATTGACCTGGTCACCCTGCACAAGGCCGATCTTTTTCGATGAATTCTCGCCGCAACCTTTGATCACGGCTTCGGCTTCGAGCTGGCCCAGCCGGTCCCAGTCGCTGCCGATAAACGCATCGGCGGCGAAGTTCGCCGGATTGTCGATCAGAATGACGTAAATGCCGGCCTTTTGCGCCTTCTTCAGGATTTTGGCGTATGAGTTCAAATCCGGCGAATGCACCACCAGAACGTCGGGTCTCGCACTGGAGGAAATCGCCTCGGTGATGGCCTGGGCACCGGCCTCGGCGCTCCAATTCGGGTCGCGTGTTTCGAATACGCCACCGAAACCTTCGACTTCACGTTTTATGTAGGTCGCCCAACCCTGGGCCAGATCGAAGCCCATGGCCATCGGTACCAGGATGACGCGCTTCCCTTTGAGCGCGGCATCATAGGCGGCAGGGCCCGGATCTTCCTGGGCCTGGGCGGTTGAGGTGAAAGCGAGCGCTGCCACCAAGGCAGCCGCTGCGATGCTCTTTGCAATCCCGAACATCGTACCTCTTCATATGATGAAACGTAACCTCATGTGGAGCATCTAGATATCGCCCTGCTGCGCGGTCTGCTCGTCCCGCGGATTCATCAAGCCATCGATAATGATGGCGATGAGCAAGATCGTCGATTTGATCAGGTTCTGATAAATGTTGGGAATGTCGAGGATGGTCATCACATTGAGCATGATGCCGATCAGCAAGGCACCGACAATGACATTGCGCATGCTGCCCTTGCCGCCGGAAAGGCCGATGCCGCCAATCACCACGACCAGGATGATGTCATAGAGCAGCGTGGAATTAACGACGCGCGTGTTGATGGAGAGCAGGCTTGAGGCCGTCAGCAGGCCCGCGATGAAAGCCGTCAAAGCGGAGATGATATAGCGCAGCACCAGCATGGGGCGAACCGGGATGCCGCTGTTGCGGGCCGTTACGGGATTGTCCCCCGCGTAATAGACATAGCGCCCCCATTTGGTGTAGCGCAGGAAAATAAAGGCGATACAGGTAATGCCGAAGAAAATGAAAACCTCGCTGGGAATGCCCTCGATCCGTAGGCGCCCGAGCCGCTCGATCCAATGCTCCGGGGGAACCGCGATGGCATCCTGGTTAATCAATTGCGAGCGGACGAAGCCGAAGACGAAAGAACCGCTGGCGAGGGTGACGAAGATGGCGGGAACATCCGCATAGGCGACGAGAAAGCCATTGATAAGCCCGATCGCCAAGACCGCGGCCACGGCATATAGCAATGCCATCCAATCGGGGGATCGGGTGCCAAGCATTTGCAGGTACCAGGCGACCGACATTGCCATCACGGCGACTGCGGACAGGTCGATGCCGCGCCCGATGATGACGATCGCCATTCCCGCCGCGAGAATACCGAGAACGGATATGCTGCGGATGATCGCGATCAAATTCGACGGCTCAAGAAAGCCGGGCAGGAAAATCGCTGCAGCCAAAAACAGGACCGCGGCAATGATCAGGACAATACGTTCCTGATCGGCACGGAGAACCGAGAAACCTTTCCCCACGGTCGCTCCCCCCTTCCGGTTCTTTACGACCGGTTATAATCAGATGTCAGCGAGGCGGTAGCGTCAAGGCCATTGTAGGAAAAATCCTTAACTGTCTTAAGAGATACGGCTTTGTTCCGATCCATGTCCTTTGCCTTGCATGTCCGGCGCTGCAGAAATCCAGCAATGGCGATGCCGGTGCAGGCAGCCACGGCGGTTTCGCTAGGTCGCCGCGGTGAGATGAAGGACGAGGCTGCCGGCACATGTGGAGCCCAGGATCAGAGGGGCGGCAAGGCGATAAAGTTGGAGATCGCCGTGGCAATGATATTGCCAAAGGCAGATGAGCGCCCCGAGAAAGCAAGCACTTCCGAGGGACTGACTCATGAAGAGCGGATCGATGGGGGGTGTCAAAAGAAATAAAGGGCCCTGCATCTTAACCATTTTAATTCGAGACGATCCACATGCTTGGCCAAGGTGGCCCCCTACCGATCCAGCCCCATACCGATCCGGCCGATGACAAGCCGTGGATATCGATAAGGCTTGCGATTGGTCAGGTCGCGACCGCTATTTGCTAAGCGAAGCTAGCCGTCATCGGCGCTTGAAGAGATCGAGTAAAACTCTCGATCGTCACAAGTATCGCTATATGGGCACCTCAGCTCCAACACCGCTCATTCAGCATTGCGGCGGCCGGCTCTGCCACTGCATCAGTCGCTTGCCAAATCCGAACGATAGCCCGAGACGGCGGCACCATCATCGACGGTCAATCGGCGATAGGCAAGGAACGCGCAGAGTGTAATCAACGCCTCTGTGATGAAGATCACCCGGAAATCGCCAGGGGAAGATACGCCATCGGTGGATGCCCAGAGAGACAGCAAGGCCGAGGCGGTGCCCATGCTGATGGAGACAGCCAACCGCCAGAAGATGTAGAACAGCGCACTGAAATCGGCCAATTGCTCCGCGCCGACATCCGCGTAGGAGAGGTTGCTGGCGGTTCCCCACTGCACCGACCGGAAAAGACCGAAGACGAAGATATAGGTCAGGCCGAGCCACATCGGGGTCGTGGCTTGGAAAAGCGCGAAGCCGCCAACCAGGGCCGCGACGATGGGCGTATTCCAAACCAGGATCCGCCGAAATCCCCATCGCTTCAGGAGGTGCGGAAGAAAAAAGCGCGACATGATCGAGCCGATGCCGATGACGAATGTCCAGGATCCGGATTCCACGGCCGTCATGCCGAAGCCGACCTGGAACATCATCGGTAGAAGCAGGGTGACGGAGGTCAGGCCGATCGTATCCAGCCCTCCGCCGGTCAATAATGAAATGCGGATGGTGCGGATATTCAACAGCCGCAGATCGAGCAGAGGATTGCGGGCCTGGCACAGATAGAAAACCGCCGCTCCGAGAGCCAGCAAGGATAGCGTCAGCAAGCCCGTCGCTGCCCAACCGGAATAGCTGCGGTCGCCCAATGAATCCATGCTGAACACCAGCAGCGTCATCCCGGCGCTCATGAGCATGAAGCCGACAACATCCAGCCTTGGCACCCGTCCGGGTCTCTTGGGCGGAAAATACGAGATCGCCAAGGCGGCGGCGGCGAGCGCCAGGGGCACATTGATGAAGAAGATCCAGTGCCAGGACAAATAGGTTGTGAGCGCACCGCCGACGAGCGGTCCGACCAGCGGCCCGAGTTGCGAGGCCAATGACATATAGATGTTGATCTTCAGTATTTTCGAACGGGGAAAGGCACGCAGGATTGCGACCTGGCCCACCGTTCCCATGAGGGCGCCGCCGAAGCCTTGCAGTGCGCGTGCGAGCACCAGCGCCCAGAGGCTCGTCGCCAGACCACAGGCAATGGAGGCAGCCGCGAAAGACGCCAGGGCTCCGCAATAGCAGGCTCTTGTGCCGAAGCGGTCGGTGAGCCAGCCGCCGAGGGGCATCGACACAATCAGGCTGAGAACATAGACGGTGATAACCAGTCCCAGCTGGCTTGGCGCACGCCCCAAGGTCAGGCCGATTCCGGGCAAGGCGGTGACAACGATATTCTGGTCAAGATTGACCATGAAATTCCCGCAAGCGACTGCCAGGGGAAGAAAGAAAAGAGTGCTGGCGGAGAGGGGAAAGGCCGAGCCGGTATCCTTAAGCTCTTCGATACTCATTGGTTATGTCGCGGCGTCATAGGTCATGAAAGGCTATCGCCAGCAATGTGACATGGGAAGCTATGCCTCGCCTATCTTGAATTCAGCCTCCGCCCAAGTTTTTCAACTGCGGATCGAGGAAGTTCGAGCCTTTATGTTCAGGTTCCTGACTAAGGTCTTTCCGACGAGCGTATCCAAATTGAACCCGATTTTGCGGTCGGCTCGTGGTAAGCGTACCCTATGACAATTGTCCTCAAATGCGCGATCAACAGGAGCTTCAAGATGGCCGGTACTGCATTGGTAGTTGGGGCGAGTGGAATCGTCGGAAGCGCGATAGCGGCGCTTCTCGGCGAACAAGGATGGGCGGTGAAAGGTCTCGCACGCCGTCCGGTACAGCAATCCGGGGTCGAACCGATCGTGGCCGATCTTCAGGATGCAGGCGGGGTATCGGCGGCACTGGCAACTGCGCGCCCCGACGCGGTCTTTATCACCACCTGGCTTCGGCAAGATAGTGAGGCGGAGAATATCCGGGTCAATTCGGCCATGGTTCGCAACTTGCTGGACGGATTGCGCGCATCGCGTGGAACACCACGCCATGTCGCATTGGTGACGGGGCTCAAACATTACCTCGGGCCGTTTGAGAGCTATGGCAAGGGCGCTTTGCCGCAGACCCCGTTCCGCGAGGAACAGGAGCGGCTGGATATCGAGAATTTCTATTACGCGCAGGAGGACGAGGTTTTTGCCGCTGCCCATCGGGACGGATTTTCCTGGAGCGTGCATCGCCCGCACACGGTGATTGGAAAGGCTGTGGGCAACGCCATGAATATGGGGACCACTTTGGCCGTCTATGCCAGTATCTGTCGCGAAATTGGACGGCCATTCCGCTTCCCCGGCTCATCGGTGCAATGGAATGGCCTCACGGACATGACGGATGCCACGCTCCTCGCGCGCCATCTTCTTTGGGCGGCTGAAACCCCTGCCGCAGCCAATCAGGCATTCAATGTCGTCAATGGCGATGTTTTCCGGTGGAGCTGGATGTGGGGACGGATTGCAGCTTGGTTTGGCCTTGAGCCGGCGCCATTCGCCGGCAGCATCCAGCCACTCGAAGAGCAGATGTCCGGCGATGCCGATGTTTGGAAACGGATTGCGGAGCGGGAAGGGCTGGTTGAGCCCGACCTGGCTCGCCTGGCTTCGCCATGGCACACCGATGTCGATCTCGGACGGCCGATCGAGGTCGTCACCGATATGTCAAAGAGCCGGCGCCTCGGCTTCACAGCCTATCAGCCGACGGATGATGCATTCATCCGGCTCTTTGAGCAGCTTCGTTCGGATCGATTGATCCCCTAGAGCCGGATGCTCATCAGTGGAATCGCTGGAGTGATTGCACGTATGAGCTGGATCCGTCTCTATTCAATAAAGTAGAGGGCGGGAATGGCTTCGAATGAACCAAGCCAATGCGGTGGGCAGGCCTTTGCCGCCCACCGCAACTGGCTCGATATCGCCTATAGCGACACGATGACCGACTTGACTTCGGTGTAGAGGTGTAAGCCTTCATGGCCCTTTTCGCGCCCCCAGCCGGATTGCTTGAAGCCACCGGTCGGAATGGCTGCGTCGACTGAGCCGTGGACATTGATGCCGATGCGGCCGGCGCGGATGCGCCGCATCATCTTATGCGCCGTGCTCAGATCGCGGGTCCAGATGCTGCCGGCAAGGCCATAGATCGACTCATTCGCTTGCTTGGCGATGCGCTCGAGGTCGTCGTCATCAAAACTCACGGCGCAGAGCACCGGGCCGAAGATCTCTTCCTGCATCACCGACATGTCGGGTTTGGTATCGGTCAGGATGGTGGGGGCGATGAAATAACCTTCGTTGCCGACGCGTGCGCCGCCGGCCGCGACCGTGGCGCCGGCCGCCTTGCCCTGATCGATATAGCCCGTGATGCGTTCGAGCTGCACTTGCGAGATGACGGGGCCCATCTGCGTGCCTTCCGTGAGGCCGTGACCGACCCGGATCTTCCCGGCTTCCTGCGTCAACCCCTCAATCATGCGGTCGAAAGCTTTCTTATGCACGAAGAGGCGCGAACCGGCCGAGCACACCTGGCCCGAATTGGCGAAGATCGCCTGCGCCGCACCAGGTATGGCAACGGACATGTCGGCATCGGGGAAGACAATCACCGGCGATTTGCCACCCAGCTCCAGGGACACTTTCTTGAAATTCCCCGTGGCGGCATTGACGATATGGCGGCCCGTCTCGGTCGATCCGGTGAATGCAACTTTATCGACATCCGGGTGAGCGGCAATGGCCGCACCCGCCGTCGGGCCGAAGCCTGTCACGATATTGACGACACCATCGGGAAAACCGGCCTCCTGGATCAGCTCGCCAAGGCGCAGCGCGGCAAGGGGCGTCTGCTCGGCGGGCTTGAGGACGACGGTGCAACCGGTGGTGAGCGCCGGTGCGAGCTTCCAGGCCGCCATCAGAAGCGGCGCATTCCAGGGGATGATCTGGCCGACGACACCAACGGGCTCGCGCAAGGTGAAAGCGTGGAAATTGCCTGGGGTCGAAATGGAAAGTGTTTCACCCGTGATCTTGGTCGCCCAGCCGGCCATGTAGCGGAACATATCGACGCTGAGCGGGTGTAACCAGACTCAACAGATGCCTATTGAGGGCCACAAAGTACCCGAGTCAGACGCAACAAATCGCTAGCTAGCGATTGACGCCCCGGTAAATCCCAGGATTTCCGGGGCGTTCCCTTATTTGGCCTCCCCCTCCCCCTGCTGAATTTGGCGACCATGCGTAATCAGTAGGTCGCAGGTTCAAGCCCTTCAAGTGCTGCGGCAGTTCACCATAGCTTGTCCCATGCAAGGGACTGCCCGAACATTTCTCCTATAAGGAGAAATGCCATGAGAGTTAGAAGCTGGGTTGCGAGGGGTGACAATGCCGTGGAGATCCCAAGCCGGACGACGGTAAAGCTGACGGCCATTGGCCCCACTCTGGTGAGTCCTGCGGACCGTTTTCTTCCGTTGATCATGAACGAGATCTGCGCCGACACCCGCCAGGACATTCATGACCTGGCTTACGAGACCGATCCGTATTGCCCTGGCATCTGGCTTTTGGCTGCGGAGGCTGCGACATCATCGAGTTCGAAGGCGATCAATTTAAGGCAAGCTGCGTTATCGGGAACGATGGCTTTCCGAAAGTATGAGAAGGAGCACGAACTCCATTGGTGGGGTGATGTCGGCACCCGCTCGACGCTTCGGGCGATGTACGACGCGGCGAGATTATTTGGTTTGAACGATGCGTATGAAGACGAGGCCAAGGACTGTGCTGAGCATCTTTTAGAACTCGATCCTCGGGATCATCTAGGCGGGCGGCTTCTTTTGCGCCGATATCAGCCTGGGTACAGGCTGGGATGAGCTCTCTGCACCCAGTGGTTTTATCCCAACGGAGGCCTATAGCCTCCTCCCTCGCGCGCTCATGGTCTCCGGGATGGAGCCCTACTTAAAGAGCTTTGATAGCGCTCGGGGCATCCTGCCAAGTTTGAGGTCTAGGCCCCATTCGAGACGGGCCCCGCCAGCACCCTGCGTTGGCGTCATTGGGCAGCAAGATAGATTCGCAGCCGACGGGTCCCCGTGATTGATGCCGTTTGGGTCGTCCTGATCGGCAACCGGGAGCCTGGGATGGATTCCGGTTGCTGGTCCGAGGGAATTCCACCTAACCGATTGTATTTTATGAACAAAACCTTACCTTTGCTTTCCTGTTGAAGCTTGGGGCCACTTTCCTTATATTTCACATATCAGAAATCTTATTTTCTCTTTCCTGAGAATACAGAAAGTATAGTTGCTATGTCTAAATCGATGAACATAACTGCACTGCCTAGTTCGGTTCATGAGGCGCTTCAGCAACTGGGCCGAGACGTTCGGCGTGCACGCATTCGGAGGCGTCTCCCTATGGCGGACATGGCTCAAAAGTGCGTTGTGAGCGTGCCGACGTTGCGAAAGGTCGAACAGGGCGACCCTTCCGTGGGCATTGGTCCTCTCGCAGCAGCTCTATGGGCGCTAGGGATGGAGCAGCGCTTAGGAACCCTTTTGCGCGAGGATATCGTTGGGGAGTCCCTAGAGGCTCAACGGCGTCCGAAGATCGCTCGCAGGGACGATACGGCTGCGGCTGACTTCTGATGTCTGAGCCGTCCCGGATCATCTTTTGCTGGCACGATGGTGGTTTCGTTCCTTGCGGTCGCCTGGAACGCATTGCTGGTGATCAGATTCCGGCTGGTCGCTCATCCAGATTTATTTACGCCAAGAGTTGGCTAGCCCGTAGCGATGCGTTTCCACTCGACCCTGAGCGGTTGCCCCTAATCGAAACCTGGCAGGGTGCGCCCGACGGGCACCAGCTCCATGGCATTTTTAGAGACGCAGCTCCGGACGGCTGGGGGCAGCGGATCATTGATAAGCGCTTCCAGGGTACGCGCTTGGGCGACTTCGACTATCTATCTGCTGCAGGTGATCATCGTGTTGGGATGCTTGGTATTGGCATTGATCCCAAGGGCGCCACGGGATGTGTAGCCCCTGATGGCACGTTGTTTGAAGACCCGGATGCGCCGATGCCCCTAGAGGTGCTGCAGGAAGCAGCAATGCTTTTTGAAAAGGGAGCCGAGATCCCTCCAAAGCTTGCGCCATATCTGAATTTCGGCGGCTCGCCGGGTGGTGCTAGGGCGAAGGCATCCTTTCGCGACCACGATGGGCAGCTTTGGGTGGCAAAGTTCTCAATGAGCGGCGATGAGTATAACGAACCACGAGCGGAAGGCGCCGTACTTTCGTTGGCAAGAGCTTGCGGCATCGATGTGCCGGAGCACATGGTTACCGAGGTCGGAAACCATACTGTCCTACTTGTTCGCCGCTTCGACAGACCTATGATTGACGGCCAAGAACAGCGCTTGGGGTTCTTGTCCTTGCAAACCTTACTGGCGGTTGAGCCGACGAGATTCTATGCTGGCAAGAGCTATGCTGACATGGCGGCGGCAGTCCGAAGAATTGGCGAGCCAGCCGGTGCGGAAATTTTTAGGCGGCTCTTATTCAATGCGCTGATCGGCAACAACGATGACCATCTGCGCAATCATGCCGTCATTCGGAAGCCATCGGGCGAATGGACTCTGTCGCCTGCATTCGACCTTGTGCCGCAGCCTAAAGGTGACAAAAAGCACGTGCTGCGATTTGCAACGTCTTTTGATGCAAGCATTGCAGATGCTATGCAATCTCATGCCCAATTGGGTGTCACATCAGATGACGCGAAAGCAATCGTGAAGAAAGTTATTCCGGCCGTCAGGTCGTGGCGCAACTTCATGCAGGAGGGCGGGGTTTCTGACGTTGACATTGAGAAGCTCGCCCCTGCTTTTTCTCTTGCAGACCATGAAGATGCTAAAGCTTACCAGTAAAGGGCTCTTTAGCGGGTCGACAGGCAGGGGCACTTGGGCTTCGTTGCAGTTAAGCGCCGCGCCAATCTTTGATCGGGCAGCTTTGTCTTAATCAATAGACGCCGGACCGATCCCCTCTAAAAGGTAGTCCGTGATCACTCTGCGCCGTCATTCTTTCTTTTTATCGTGACTGGTACTCTCCAGTCCTGGTTGGATACGTTTCAGCTCGAGCTCGGCCCATGCAGAGAATTCTTTCGCGTGTTTTAACAGGCTTTCCGCGGCCTGATAGGGACCGAAGGCACTGCCGTACTGTGACTGGTCCTTTCTCTGCAGCAATGCTTTGAGATGCCCTTCTTGAGCTTTTGGGAATCTATCACCGAGGGCCTTGCGGACGACCTTTATTACTCCGGCGTGATCCCCTTGATTCACCTCGCCAATGGTCGCTGCGGTCAGTGAATCCGCATAGGCGATAGCGCCAAGAATCATGTTTGACACTATCGGATCAGTTTCATCGCTCTTGTCGGCAAGCTCCATCTCATTGCGGGCGATATCCATGAATTTGCGGGCTTTCCGAAGACGGCCAAGTACATGCGAGGACGACACTGTCTTGGTGGGACCCGTCCTAACCATGAGCTTTGACCCTGCGGTGCTTGGCCACGATTTCCGGCCTCTCTCCCTTGACCACGATGGCCTCCTTGACGAGGTTCGTCCACCAGGGATCGCCGGTACTCAATCGCTCTACATCTGCTAAATCGATGTCGACGACGGATGGAGAGAAGAAGAGTTTTTCGGCAGCTTGATCGAGAGCAGAGCGGACATTGTCGGCGAGCTGTATGTTTCGGGTAGTGGTTGCAATGGCGATATCGAGATCGCTATCGATAGTATCCTCGCCCCTGGCAAAGCTGCCATAGATCCAGGCACCAACAAT
This sequence comes from Rhodospirillaceae bacterium, assembly GCA_008012315.1. Taxonomy (GTDB): domain Bacteria; phylum Pseudomonadota; class Alphaproteobacteria; order Dongiales; family Dongiaceae; genus Dongia_B. The sequence goes on along the minus strand of SSEL01000002.1, from coordinate 88,518 downwards.
CTCCGGATCGTTGGTCGCCTTAGCGATGGCATCGATTATCCCGTCGACGCGTTCATCTTCGGCACGGAATAAGGCACCGATGGCAGGAATCAATGGATGCTGTGCTTCGACGCGATAAAGGATCGATTTGCCGCTTCCAATTTTCTCGATGACACCGATTGCGGCAAGCAACGTAAGGGTCTTGCCTACACCAAATCGGGTCATTCCGGCGGCATGCGCGAGCCTGGCGGTGCTCAAGGCTCCTCCATGCCGAACTAGTTCTCGGATGAGACGCACACCAGCCTCTGAGCCGAGAATGTCATTGAGCGGACAACGCAATGCACTTTGGTGTTGGGATGGCCTCATAGTCGCCTCGTCGCTTATCAGTTGCTTTATAGCAACCGATAATTACTTATGTGTTTATTAATTGCTTTGTGGCAATATTTAAATACCCGTGGGTTACGGTGGTCAAGGCCTACCTCATCACTGCCACCACCTAGTCCAGCATGACGGCCACTGCACGGCTTGGGTAAAGGCCACCGCAGGCATCAATGGTTGCTGCGGCCAGGCGACTCGGCAACAAGCGGCGATCCTCAAATCGACTCGCGTCAAGCGTTAAAAATTAGTTAACCGTACATAATTTTGGTTGAAGACATTTCGCCGCGCCCTATCTCTATTTTCTGGGAAAGACACATCTTCGTGTGACGGTGATTGATGCAAGAATGGCCGAACGTGCTGCGCAATTTTCTCTCCGATTATTCGGAGGCGGCCGATTCCCTTTTCACGCTGCTGACGGATTCTGCTTTCCATACCATCCAAAAGTATCGCCACGACCATGTCCTTTGTCGGACAGGTGACGTCGCCACCTGCTTCTGGCTGATCGTCGAGGGACAGGTCGATATCTACTATGCCGACGGTACGTTCTTTCAAGAACGTGCTGCCGGAGAACTAATCGGTGAGATGGCTTTTCTGTCGGCGCAAACGCCCTCGGCAATTAGGAAGGGGCGTGCAACGGGTCGAACGGCAGACATGAAATGCCATGGAGACACTACGTTGCTGGAGTTCGATGCCGGGCTCATTGAAAGAGTGCCTTCTGAACAGCGCGCTCAAATCTTCTCGCTGCTGGCAAATGTCGTAAACGAGAAGCTTGAACAAGCGAGCACCCAGCGTGCGGGGCTGCATGGTGAGATCGGCGCACAGAGTCGCCTGCTGTCGAGATTCTGCGACCATACGGCGCTCGGTTTCGTACGGACCGCCCTATCTGGAGAAACACTTCCCATAAGGAGACGGGAAGTGATCGTCTGGTTCAGCGACATCGCCGGTTTCAGCACCTGGGCCAATCGACAAACTCCTGAACGCGTGGCCGAGGTTGTGGCAGCTCTTATGGGTCTACAGATGCAGACCATCGCGTTGTTCAAAGGAGAGATAGACAAACTGATGGGTGACGGCTTGATGGCCTATTGGTTCTGTGAAGGTCACTATCAACAAGATGTCGCATTGCGAGCTTATGCTGCGGCGTCACAAGTTGTGAGCGACTTCGCCCAGCGGATTCAAGAACTCGGCACCTCGGAATTGTCTCTTCGCATTGGCTTGCATTACGGCCCCGCTTGTTTCGGTGATTTCGGCACCGACAATCGCATAGCCGTTACGCTAATCGGAGAAACGGTTAACCGCGGCGCCCGCTTCGAGCAAATGCGCGCCTCAGATGTCGGGCGCAAAGCTGATCAGTTGCCTGCTTCCGATCCCGATGCGGTTGGTGCCATCCGCGTCAGCCAAGAATTTTTTGACTTCATGAGGCAGCAGGACGACGCCAACGAAATCATCCTTCATGGCCCCTTCAATGCCCGCGTAAAGAATACCGATTTGATCGTCTATTGGTCTTAGGAGATATGAATGGCTTGGGATAAGCAACGCGCTACGGCCAGGATCAAGCAGCACATGGTGCGTGCGCCGAAGGTCGACCCGAAACTCAGCCTTCTTGAGCACCGCAATATCATGAAGGCGGAAGCGCTTCAGAAATCTGCAACCAAATCGTTCCCGAATGGTGTGGCCCTATTGGTTGAGGGTGCGCATCTATATGGCCAGATGATGAACTTCAATGAAATCGTTCTCGATCAAGATAGAACCGAGACCGAGGCAAGTCATCGTCGGATTCTGACGTTTCTCAATGCATACTACCAGGTGTGGGACTCCATCGTGGACGGCGAAGATGCCATTCGCGTGGATTTCCATGGCCCGAGACTGCATGCCATCGTTGTCGAACCTAAAGGCAAGCCGCAAGAACAGGTGCGTAAGGCGGTGGCGCTAGCTGACAAGTTGAATGAGGCAATGCGACAGATCGCTGCTGCCTACAACATTCCTGCCACATTTCGCTTTGGCATTGATCACGGCAACTGCCTTGCCATGACTGCCGGTCGCTCCCATGACACTGATACGTTGTTCCTTGGGCGTCCGGCCAATCATGCTGCAAAGTTGGCGGCAAAGGAAAAGGACGGTCCTGGCGTTCACTTGACCGACCATGCCGACAGCATCCTCAATGATCGTCCGTCTGATCCCTGGAAGACAGGTGTAGCCGCGCCACAGCGGCTGCTTGAGGAACTCCGTAAGTCCTTTACTTTCACCTCTATTGATGCAGCGACCCAAAAGGTGGTTCAGGCAGCCTTGCAGCGCCCGAACTTCACGTTCGTTCGTCCTACCCTTCCTCTGTCGTCAGTGGACTTTGACGACCTGGTGCCGTCACGCACTATCCGCCGGGGAATGGTATCTCTTTTTGCCGATATCGACGGATATACCAAGTTTGTCGACAACGCGATGAGGGAAGGAATTGAGGCTATCCGGCGTGCAGTGGTTGGAATTCATACCATCCGCGAAGAGCTGAATGACGTTCTCAAAGAAGACTTCAAGGGCAAACGCGTCCGCTTCATTGGTGATTGCATTCACGGCTTGATGGCGGAAGGACAGGAAAAAGACGACCCGAAAGGCACAGTGCAAGACGCGGTAGAATGTGCGACGGCGATGAAGTCGTCATTTAAGCTGTGCACCACGATTGTCGAAGGTCTGGCCCCGTTGGATCTCGCGATTGGGATCGAGTATGGTCCAATTCCATTGACCCGGATCGGTCACCCTGGTGAAGAGAGCATCCGGTGTGCGGCCGGTCTCGCCGTTGTTGTCTCTGAGCTCCAGCAGCAGGGCATCGAAGGCGGTGGCTTCAGCATGGGTCCTGAAGCTCATCGACACGCGAATGACAATGTACGGAAGTATTTCTCCAGCGGTGTCCTTCATGAATACCCGGTGGCGGCAAACCTTCTCGGATTGCCGACGTCGCCGGTTGTCAAAATCGTGAGTGAGCAACCGTCAGCACGTTCGTATTCCGACAGGTAATTTTGGCGGTACCGGCGCGGCAATGAGTTCTCCAACAGCGTTACAGCTTATTGCCCGCCATGTCCCAGCTTGGGTATTTATCCGCAAATACCGGGTAAATAGATTGTCCGTTTCGGCGCGCCCCATGGGTGCCGGAGGCGTTGAAGGCCGGTCCTACAATCTTTTGATCGAAGAGACTGATGCAGAGGAGATCGAGGTCAGAGAGGACGGATATGGTCAGCTTCCGACGTTCTGTCCCCAACGCCACATCAATTCTGACCAGTCATTTTGCCTTGGTTATCGAGCCGAGATTGGCATTTCCACACCCGAGAATGCGATCTCTTGGTGGCAAAAGGTTGAGCTTTACCTGTTGTGCCAAGACACTGCGGCGGAGAGTGGATTCTGGCCCCGCTATGCTGAGTTGGCACATGGTGATGCGGCTATTTATCAGTTCGCGGCTGAGACGGCTGCCCAGATCCTTGGCAAAGAGGCGGATCTTCTTCAGGCGCGATCAGGTCGAGGCTGGATCGTCGACAATCAATGGCTGGTGAACCCGGACCGGAAACGTTTGCTCAACGGGAGACTCCCGTGCCTATGCGGGTACAAAGGTAGACGTGGCCGTCCATACCTCCGGCGTGAGTGCCGCAAAAAGAAGAAGATCTGCCTGGTGCTCACCGAGGCTAATTGGCAGGCAGCAGAGGCGGACTTTTGGCGCTCGCATAAGAAACGCGCATGCTGCGGCACAATGCATGACTGTCCGCTGAGGCGAAAAAGCTAGGGTCTATCCTCCCTAAGAGGCCCGACGACGATCTCGAAGCCGCCTTAGAGCGCTTTCTTTGAGGTCGATTTCGTTATCCTCTCTTCGCGTAAAAAACTATGGTCTCTTGCAAGTTTGCGTGTTGGCCTGGTGATTCTGCCATTTGGAGGTCGACATTATGGTCCACGAAAGCTTGCCCAAAATTGTGTCTGAAACCCTGACTGATACAATTCAGCTTCCCCTTTTGCCTGCCCCGACACTTAACAAGGCTCAAGCCATCGGAGGGGTCGAGGGCGTTCATTACCTCTGCGCCTGGTGGAATTCGCTGGCACCGGCAGCACGCCGGGGCGCGGATCACTTCGGCATATACCTACATGACCGTGGAAATTTGTGGAGAAGTATTGACCGTTCGGACTGGGTCAGTCGCGTGACGAGTGAATTCGTCGAGGCTCATTCATCTGCCATATGGGGATCGGTCATCATCGAATTTTGCAAAACCCAGAGGGACCACGGATCGGTCCTTAGCTACGACCTTGCAGGCACCTTACTCACTGGCATCCAGCAGGAAGCAGGCGTCGATATATTCCATATCCTCGCTGCTCGCAGTCTAAGGCGGCTAGCAAACGTATCTTCCCAGGCAGCTTTTCATTCGCCTTCAGTAGCAGCTTAGGCAGGTGGCATTCTGATAAATGCCGCCAACCGAGGATCGTTGACGACGAAGTTTAGAAGGTTCCCTGGGTCTTGATCCCCAAGGAAGAACAAATGTACGAGGGTATCCGCATTTTCATTCCGAAGCCTCATTTGCTCTCGGCGATAAGTTTCTAAGTCATCTTGAAATCCGTTTCTTCGACGATCTGTCCAATCATTCATGTCGAAAGTGACGGAAAGCCGCTGAAGCTGATTTCCCTCCCCTCTTGGGCCCTGAGGCATGAGAGCCGGATACAGGAACACTTGGATGCTGTTTGCATTAGTGACGAAACGCTGGAACGCCAGTTCCGCGTAATAAATTTTGCGGGGATATTGTTGGGGCCGCCATATGTTGCCTAACCGCTCAAAGCAGGTACCGTAGGTGTTGCCGACACAGCCCGCTATTTCAAGCGGCAATTCGTCGATATCAAACGTTGCGTACGCTTCGGCAATCCGATGGATCGTTCCTGCAATTAAATCCCGTTGCCGATCATTGCCGTCGGGCGCCGGTCGGATGTAATTCCGATTTTGGGGTTGCGGAGCCGCTACTTCTTCCCCTTCCACCCGATTGACACGCAGACGTTGTTGCGCCAAGCGGAGCCCTACGGGAATACGTGCGGCAGCCAGCATTTGATCATTCGCCCGGCGTCGAGGTCCTGGTGCCACGTCTTCCCAGATGCCATCTCCGCGACAATCGTCCATATGCTTAGCTTTGGAAGTGAAGTAGGGAGCCTTCTTGAACTCCCTGTCCGGATCAACAGCGGCTGCATGCATTTCTACGGCACAATCGGGGCACTCCCACGTCGCATCCCGCAGCTCTTCGACCACTCGTAGTTCCGCGGCAGAATGAATGTCCCGAGTTTGCTTATTTCTGGCTAGATCCGGCACTTGGCACCTCTGAAGACTCTTTTCTTAGGTCAGAGAAAGTTCCTAGGGCCGATTCGTTAAGGAAGTGTCACCACGAAAGCTGTGCTGCTTGTCTTGTTCGCGGCTAAAGCGCGTTTATTGTCAGCTAACGCCTTACGTCGGATTGGACGGATGGAGAAAGCAGCGTTAGGGCTTGAGGTATCGGCCGCTCTGAAATCAGTCGAACTGCGACCGAGCCTCAGACGCATTGACCGGGCAGTGCTCCTGCTTTTTGCCAAACAGCCAGCTCGGAACTCCCATGCTTTAGCCGCTGCCATTTGTCTTCTTGCACTGTGTAATCATGTCAGCCTCGTATGAGGCCGCAAGATGATGCCAACAGGTGTCGGCGGGATACCCTCGGTTATGATGACTGCTGATGGGCGTTCTTTGCTACTCTTCCCAGGTTCGTACATTAGCTGCGTTATTTCCGGTACAGTAACCTGCTTATCCTTGATCAATATTGATCGAGGCCGCGACGCTTGCAGCACATCTTTAATTGTTCCGTCGCTGAGGCAGACGTAACCATCCAAGTGGCTTGATGAGAGCCATCTTGCAACGTCCTCACTACTGAGCAGCGCGAACGGAGCTTCTTGCTCCGTGAGCTCTACGACAGCAATTGCTTCTTGATGCTTGATGATTTTTTCGAGGGCATCGCCGACCTTATCGCTCTCTTTCAAGGTCTCGAACTTGCGAATGGCGCGGTCTATAGCGGGTTGGCCCGTTCGACCTACATGCTTGGTCGGTCGATCACGCAGCACGCGTCCGACTGTGCTATGAGCTTTCGTCCACTTAGCCGTCTCTTTGCACCTCAACGCGATCAATTTGAGGATTTGGCTCAGTTGCCCTGGTATGTCGAGCTCATCTGGCAGCCGCTGAACGTCTAGGAGGCTCTCATGGTGAGCGACCTTATTTCGAAGACGATTCACACTTCTCGCGAGTTTCTGAACTTCTGGCCGTCCTTCGATTTGCGGCAGATTTGGAAAAGCCGCGTGGATGTTTGTCTGCCAGATGTATCGATCATAGTCGGAGCGAAAGAGATTGGACCAAAAATCAAATGTCAGTGTCGCCACGATTTGATCAGTGGTGGGCTGAAGGACGCCGTCCGTCTGCAGTCGCTCAACAGCTTTGTCGATTGCGGTTGCGGGATGCGGTGCAGGTAGGTTTGTCCTGAAGGCGGCAGCCGGGCCTGGCCAATCAGATCCAAAATCTTTGACCAATATCTCGTTCCCTGCATTTCTGACGGTGACTTCGGCGACGTGCAGTGGAAAAAGCAGGGCTTTAGCGAGGCGCGCGTTAAAAAGATATAGGTCAAGGGCATAGACTTTGTCATTCCCTCCACCCCGAACCACATATGACCCGAACCTTGGCGCCGACAGAGATTTTTCTAGAGAATTTAATAGGTTAGGAGTATACGCGAACTCTTCTTGACGTTCAGCCATCGGATATCCATTATACGCGAACAAGCAGTCAGTGCGGCCCCTCTGCCATCCAATGGCATGCGCCCCTGGCATCAGATAGAGCCCCAGGACAGGCCTTGGCCCCTCCTGGGGTTTCGCTTTTTGGCACAGCGTTCTCCGCAGGCTGAGTTCAAGACCAGGGTTAGATAGGTTTAAAGCCCGTTCCTGGATTCTTTGCAACGTCCGTTAATTGCAAAATCCCAAAGACTATAATGGGGATGGTGCTACCTGGTAGGCATGCAATCTAACGCCATGGGCAGATCCATATTGAATAGTCCATATTTAGACTATATGGTCTTATTTTAGATATAGAGGTGTCATGTGGCACGTCGAGAACTAGGCCCAGTATCCATGATTGAGGGTGGGCCAGCCCCCCTACCTCAGAACCGGTTCGAGCCGGACAAGCGCCGTCGGCTCGGCGGGCCAGGCATGCGAACGTTTCTGAACATCGCCGAGGCCTGGCATCTTTCAGAAGAGGACCGGCTCCGGATCTTAGGCTTTCCGGCCAGAGCGACCTATTTCAACTGGGTCTCCAAAGCGCGGAAGGACCAGGAGCTTCTGTTACCGGTCGATACCCTTCTGCGGATCTCGGCGATGCTTGGCATCCATAAATCGCTTCGCATCCTCTTCAACGATGCAAATGAAGAGCTGCGCTGGCTCCGAAGCCCTCATGATGCGCCGACCTTCGGCGGCCAGGCTCCAATGGTGCTGATCACCAGCGGTTCGCCGGACGGCATCATGCTCGTTCGCCGCTATCTTGATGCGTTCCGTGGCGGCACGTTCGCTGCCCCGAATGCGGCAGATAAGACGCCTCCCTTATCCGACGAAGACATCGTGATCGTCTGAGCCGCATGGATTTCAAAATCGTTCAAATTGACCGCCGCACGCACCGGCTCATTCCGTCTCGCTTCCCACCTATCGCTGCATTCGAAGATGTCGCCAGTGCAGAGGATGCGGCTGCGGTCATGGAGTTGGAGGGATGGACCAACGACAGGCTGGTGCTAGAGCGTGTCAGTAGGTTACCGCGTGAGCAATGGATCTTCGGCGAGAAGAACGCCAGCATTGTGTTGGCTTCTTTTCTCCATGCTTCACCCACCGGGATGCGGTTCAACAATGGCGAGCTAGGAGCCTGGTATGCAGCGTATGAGTTGCGGACGGCTATCGCCGAAGTTGCGCATCATTTGCGTCGAGAAGCTATCCTTAGCCGTCGAGATGAAATGAGACTGCAATACCGCGAATATCTGAGCGGTCACCGCGGTGACTTCATCGATGTCTGCGGTCATCAGGCCCATCACCCCGAGCTTTACGACCCTGCTGATTATGAGGCCTCGCAGGTTTTTGGCGAAAAGGTCAGAGCTACTGGCAAAGGTGGCATCCTTTACGACAGCGTTCGTCACAAAGGAGGAATCAATCTTGCCGCCTATATTCCGAAAGATATCCTAGACGTCACGACGGGCTCGCACTTCGAGATCATCGTTCCTCTGACCGGCAGGATAATTGCCCGCACACTCAGGACAGAATGACGCAACCCAAGACGATCAAGGCCATCACTGGCGAGCACAAAAATGTGACTTGTCTCGCGTGATCTTGCGGAAGTTGTGACACCCTTCATCAGCTCATCGCTTCTCAATGTTTCCTGCTTAACGAATGGTGCTATACTCTGTGGACATCACCACCGAGCCCATATTGCACGGCGTTATCTGGATCTGAAGGATAGTTGGACGTTTTTCTTGGGCCGTAAGGATTGATGAAGCAAAACAGAATCGTTTTGCTTGCAATTCCATCTCTTATGCCAAGCAAAATGGCCTTGGCCTGAGGAACAGATGAAGAGAATAAGTGGTAAGCATTGGGACCACGAAGTCAAAGCGACCTTAGTCGATGCAGCCCTCTCTGGGGGTGCTATCGTAGGTATGGACGACAACCTCGAGGTGGTTGTCATTGACGTGAGGCTGTGGGAATCTCTCGAAGCCAGAGTTCCTTCCCTTATCGACGTCATCCGCGAAATGAGAGCCATCGCGACGAAAGGCTGAGGAAGTTCTGCGCTTGGGAGGGGAGCCCGTGCAGCGTTTCCTGCTCGACACCAATGTCCTCGGTGACATCATCAATCGCAACCCAGAGCCGACCGATCTGCTGAAGTGGCTCGACGATAAGGCACATCTGTGTTTCGTCTCATCCATCAGTATTCATGAACTCGAATTTGGGGTGGCACGGCTTGCGATCAAAAAGTCCGTAGAGGATAGGTTGAAAGCAACGAAGTACGCCTGGTTAAACTCCCAACTCCTGTCAATGTTCTCGGACAGGATATTACCTGTCGATAAATGGGTCCTTGTTCGTTCGGCAGAACTGCGAGCAAAGGCTGGGCAGTGTGGCGGAGATATCGGTCTTGCGGATGCAATCATTGCAGCGACAGCCGACATCAGATGCTTTTACGTGATCACCCGAAACGTAGGCCATTTCCGAGCCACCGGCGCCACTGTTATCGATACGGACAATTTCACCGAATCGCTACAGGCGACGCTCGCCGATCCGCGGAATAAATCCAGATTTAGCTCGATCCGAAACGAATTCCAGAAACAGCGTCATTCCGGACAGGTCCAGCATTCGACAGCCACAGATCCAGCACAAGAATCGATCAAGCGTCTGCGATCTTCGTGAGACCGCTTCCGTCAATAGTCGCGCGGACAAGAATATGCGAAGCGAGCCGAAGTGGAAGCTCGTCAAACGGAGTTATGAGGAAGCCCCTTGGCTATTTTTGCACCCATTCTGAATTTACAATCGCACCAATATCAACGGCCGGAGACGAGCTGTATCTGGAGGGGGTATGCGAAGTTGTCGGCCAAGCAGCCAATTCAAATTTGTTAATGATGCTGTCGGGGATGAAGCGTGTTCGCGAAGTCATGATATGCCTCGCCCCCCTTGCCGGTTGCCGATGGATATAGAAGTTCTGGGGAAGAAGCAGCGTCAGGGAGTTCTTCGCCCGTGTCATCCCGACATAGAGAAGTCGACGCTCCTCTTCAATAGCCTCCTTCTCCCCGGCCGCCAGATCACTTGGGAAACATCCATCGATACAGCTCAGAATGAAAACGCGAGAGAACTCCAGCCCTTTCCCTGAGTGAATAGTCGAGAGGATGACATAATCCTCGTCGTACTTTGGATCTCCCGATTGCTTAGAGGCTGCATCGGGCGCATCCAAGGTAAGTTCGGTGATGAACTTGTCGCGCGTTGGAAAAGTAGCGGCAATCTGCTCAAGCTGCAGAATATCGGCCGTCCGCCCCTTGGGATCATCATGAAGCCCATCCAGTAGCGGGGTATACCACTCGCGGATAAGAGACATGTCCGCTGGCCAACCAAGCATCGGCGCTCGGAGACGCCCAAGCAGCATAAGGAAGTCTTTCCAACAACCCTTTGCAGACGGCGGCGGCGTGTACTTCTGGATCTCTTCCATTGGTGATTGAGAGGCCGCCAACGTGTCAACCAACCACCCCGCATTCACTGGTCCAAACCCAGGAAGCAACTTGAGTACACGAAAGCCAGAGACGCGGTCGCGCATATTCTGGGCCCATCTCAGGATGCAAATGACGTCCTTGATGTGGGCGGCGTCCATAAAGCGCAATCCGCCATATTTGACATACGGAATGTTACGGCGAGTAAGCTCGATCTCAAGCTGGCCACTGTGGTGTGATGCTCGAAAGAGAACGGCTTGTTGTTTTAGACTATCCCCTGCTTCCCGATTTGCGAGCAATGCCTCCGAGACATGCCTCGCTTGATCCGCGTCATCCCTTACGACGACCAGGCGAGGCTTTTCTCCGGCAGCGCGAGCACACCACAGGTTCTTCGTGTACCGGTTCTCAGCCAACGCGATCACCGCGTTGGCGGCATCCAGGATAGGCTGGCTTGAGCGGTAATTTTGCTCAAGCGCAATGACCTTGGCTGCTGGGTCATAGGCAGTTGGGAAAGTGAGGATGTTTTCGACTTGGGCAGCTCGGAAACGATAGATTGATTGGGCGTCGTCACCAACGACTGTAACCCCTTCCCCGCCTGGCTTCATATTGAGAAGGATATCGCTTTGGGTCAGGTTGGTGTCTTGATATTCATCGATGAGCACGTAATCGAAACGATCTGCAACGTCCTCCGCGATAGTCGGAATCTTCATCATATGGCTCCAGTAAAGGAGTAGGTCGTCGAAGTCCAAGATGTGCTGAAGCTGCTTGGCTCTGACGTAAGCGGCGAACAGTGTCCTCAACTCTTCAGTCCACTGTTCACACCATGGGAACGCCGCAGACAACACCTCCTCAAGCCTGCCTCGTGTATTGACGATCATGCTGTAGATCGCAAGGCACGTGGCTGCCTTGGGAAAACGCTTCGTCGATTGAGTCAACTCAAGCTCATGGCGAACCAAGTCCATCAGATCGGTAGAATCACTTCTGTCGTGCACGGTGAAATTCGGACTGAGTCCGATAGTGGTCGCATATTCGCGCAGTAGCCGTGCACCGATGGAATGGAATGTCCCTGCCCAAGGCAAATCAATCGAAGTGTCGAGCTTGAGGACCTTACTGACCAGCCGGGTGGCTCGCTCAATCATCTCGGTGGCTGCCCGTCTCGTGAAAGTCATCAGGAGAACCTTCGCCGGGTCACCACCACAAACGACGATGTGCGCAAGACGATGAGCCAACGTCGCCGTCTTGCCAGTACCGGCGCCCGCGATGATCAGGAGCGGCGGCGGCAATTTCCCCGGCCGGTTGAGGCCGTAGATGACCGCTTTTCGCTGCTGCGGATTCAGATGGTCCAAATAGTTTTGGTCCATGACGCTCGCCCTCACAGTTGACATGGGAGCGAAGATGTGTTCTCTTTACGTTCTCTTCAAGGCGCGACGACAATTTCGTGCGGAGTGAAGACCGTGATTTTAGACCTTCCACTCATCAAGCTGGCCGTGGCCAGTTATCAGCTCTCCATCATCGATGGCCGAATACGAGCGGCCTTTGAACAGGTGGTGGCTGCCGTCTACTGAACATCTAGCTGCATCACCTGTGTCGCCGACGGCGTGTGCCGTCGATCCAGTCACATGCAGACAGGTGATGTGCCATGATGGAAGGCTTCTGGCTCGGCGATGACGCCGATGGTGAGCATACCCTCGCAACTCTTTTAAACTTAGTGCAGGACTTGAAGGCTATCAAAGGTGGCACTGGTCCGACACACGCTGAACTTCAACACGCACCATTGTTAAATGGCTATCAGTTGGAGCCCTATCTGAGCTTCTGCCTCAGCGGCCAGGTTACCGGGCACCCAATCCTCGGCAATACCCAAATCCATACCAGTCAACTTTGGGCTATCGATCAGCAGCAAGGCTGGGCTCGGACGTTCTCGCGTTACTATCGCCTTGGTGATTCCCTCAAGGATCTCCGAGAGGAACTCGAACGTCGGCTTAAGACGCAATCCCCTCCGAACTGATTGCCTTGTAGGGCAAGCAGAAGCTTTCATTTTTGCGGAGGGGATCATGGACGACGAAAAAGCGCGTGCCAAGCGAGCGCGCATCTTCGACAGACGTGCACGTGCGGCTCGAGAAGGCGTGCATTTGCCGAACTTCATCGAGCTTTTACGAGGCATGGACATGTTTGGCGGGCGGCTGGGAGCGGATTGTGAGGAGTTCGCCAACCGCGTCCTGATGCGACTGAAGCGCGAGAACCTACTCGACACACCGTTGGGCGCCGCTCTTCGTATCCTGGCGGTCTCCATTGAGACGTCGGATTTTCTAGATGTTGGCGAGGCATTTGGCACCCATCCTGAGAGTCGGAAGTTTCCTGAGGTCTATCTACACGACGCCAAACGACGTTGTGACTATTATGCTGCTTGCAAAGGTCATCAAGATTCGATGCTGCGGGTGGCCGGTCACGCTGTTAGCGAAACTATGCGCTGTACTGGTGCAGAAGAAGTCGCCCTCGAACTCAGCTTTGCTGCCCTCGGATGGCTATCCCTGGCTGAACAGGGCTTCGCCCGGCCGATCAACGGTCATCGTAACGCACAAGCAATTGGCTCCAATCTGTTTGTGCGGATGCTGCAGGAACATGATCGCCAGGCAGGGAAATATCTTGAGCACAAGAACTCACATTTGGCACCGGAAGAAAAGGAGGCATCGAAGGAAGCTCCTCCCACAGATACCCCGAGCTGGGTAACCGATCAAAGGCACACTTCAGTCGTTGTCATCGAGGCCCTTGGCAATGCTGATGTGAATCAAGGCAAGGATGTCCAGCGCGAGTTCAAATCCCTTGTCGGAGCACATTTGCCTTTGTGTCCGGTAGAGGACCTGGCCCAGGTGCAGAGAAGATTAAACGAGACCTTCCCTCACGCTACTCAAATCACCACCAGGATTGTTAACAGTCTCTTTGGGTCAAACCATGTCAGGCTCAAGCCCTTGTTGCTGATCGGCCCGCCTGGGTCAGGCAAGACGACCTACTCGCAGCGGCTGCTGAAGGAGCTTGGTGTCCCTGCGGAGGTATTTCCCTGCGGCGGGACGTCTGACAGCGCCTTCATGGGCACAGCGCGCCGCTGGTCGTCCGGCGAACCGTCTGTGCCGCTTTCCCTGATCAGACGGTACGGGACGGCTTCACCCGGTGTCATCTTGGACGAACTGGAAAAAGCAAGTGCGAGCCGACATAATGGCTCACTCTTCGATTGCCTGCTCACGCTCTTAGAGCCTCAATCGGCCAAGTGCTGGCGAGACCCCTATATCCAGGCGCCCATCGATCTATCACATATGATTTGGATTGCGACAGCTAACTCCAGGGAAGGCATTCCCCCAACCCTGCTTGACCGTATGACAGCGATCCAGTTTCCCCCACCGAACCACATCCATATGCATGTCCTTGCTAACGCCATTCTGAGGGAGACACTCGTTGCGCAAGGGTATGATGAAAGATGGGCACGGTCTCTGGATGTGGAAGAATTGGAGGCTTTATATATGGCTTGGTCTGGTGGCTCTATGAGAAGTCTTCGACTGCTCGTCGAGGTGATCATTGATGCCCGGCATACCCTGTCGAGTAGGCACTAAGGGGAAAACTCCGCCATTAAGGCGCAAAGCCGACCAAATCTACACTAAGCTATTAATCCAAGTTATTTGATAGCGGTTCATTCTTGCAGGCCCATCAGCTACCGTTTTGTCTAGTTCGATCAATTTCTCCCAAGTGCTAGACGTATGCAGTTGCCACTCATCCGCCTCGACCGTGTCCTACATCTTGGGACGATGGACCCCGTCAATCTTGGTCGCAATTCTGGGCGGTCGAGTTGGGAAGGTAACTGTTTGTCGGTATCGCTGTGTCCGCATGCCTGGCAACAGATCGTCAAACTGGGCGGTCATGATCTCCATGAGCTGGTATCGCCAGAGGCACATTTCCTCGACATCCACGAGGTCCAGAACGACACCGATCTCCTCGCCGTGATCGTAGACTGGGCCGTTAGCGAGAAGTTTGCTAAGCGGCAGCAGCTTTGGAGGGCCTGGCGTTATGACCTCGAAACGGAGGAATGGCGCTGTTCCGACTTCGATACGCAGGAAGAGGCCAACAAGGATGCTGTTTTCTCCTCGGATGAGTGGGAAGAAGGCCTAACTGTTGACAAATTGCACGGGCCAGATGGCGGCCCTATTGTCGAACTTGTTTCGGCGGTTATTGGCTCAAGAGCACTAGCAAAACTGACTGGCATGCGGTCGCGCGGCCCGAAGGACGGTGATGCGACAGATGCAGTCATTATGGCTTGGGCGATGGAACAGCTTCCTTCGCTTTCCGCCGTTCCCGTTCACGGCTTGTGGTGGAACGAGAAGTATGACCCGGACACCTATTCGGCACCACGCGGCGGCATCATACCATCCTTCGTTGATCAATGGACGGCCGCGACTGTCAACCTAGATGAGATTGAAGACGTCGAAGAGCCATTGGATTCTGAACGGGTGGTCATGACAAATCCCTGAATTGACGCTCAATTCAGGATGACCTGTTTTGATGTCCTTTGCTGGTCGGATTTGCGCCATAATGGCGGAAAACTCTCAAAGGAATTATTATGAAGTAGGTACGCCGCAAATTCAAAGACACTCGCTCCAGACATCGTGGCAATTTGGTTATCCAACGCGCTTACGCGACTTTGAGCACTCGTGGCATTGACATGCCCTCAAAGAGCTGGGCCAAGGCAAGTTAGAATATCCTAAATTTATCTGGGTTCTCTAGCCACAGGTTGTCGTTACGTCTCTCATCTTGTGTTAGGATCAGGCATGGCAGATCCGTTTCCGAGTAGCAGTGCAGTTGAGCCTCGGCGCCACGACGAGAACATTGTCGTCACGCGCCGACGCTTCGCCCTTGCGCTCACGGCCTCCTTTGGCATCGGTGGTTTGGTGGCTGCGGGAGCCTTTTACGCCCGGCAGCGTTTCCTTCCAGACCCGTTCATTCGCTATCAGGATGTGCTCAGCGAGATGGTACCGACTGGCGGGATAAACACCCAGGTAACCTTCGGTGATTCCCTACAAAAGGTGATTGCTGCTGGCGCCCTCGACCCAGGCAAGTTGCGAGCCAATTATGGGGTGAATGGCAGCGTTCCAGCTTGGCTGGAAGGGCTATTAGTCAAACCCTCATTTGAACCAATCGTCTTTAGCCTCGACACGGCGCCTCATCTTTTGAATCTGTTCTGGCCCATTGGATTGTCGACGAAGACCAAGTTTAACGAAACCAGCCCAGTGAATACCTCAAATCTTCCGAACCTCGCCAGCACGGCCGGATGGACATTGGGGCACGAGGAGAATGGCGCAGCCTATTTCAACAAGGTCTCCGCAGTTCTGTTGACCGATGAGCAGGAGGCGCGGGTAAAACAGGTTGCGTCCACGAGCTTTCGCCCCTGCTGCGACAACTCAACACTTCTGCAGGACTGCAACCATGGCTCCGCTCTCCTCGGCTTGCTCGAACTGGGTGCTTCACAGGGCCTATCTGTGGACGACCTCTACCGGCTTGCCCTTATTGCCAACAGTCACTGGTTCCCCGCGCAATATGCGAAGACAGCGCTCCATTTGGCCCTGTTTGACGGTGTCATGTGGCGAGACACCGAGCCTCGCCTGATACTCGGGCCTGAGTTTTCGACCCTGACCGGATGGCAACGCAACGTTAATTCGACAATCAAACTGGCCGAATTCATGCCAAGGAACATCCAGATGAGTCAGCGTGGCTGCGCCATATAGCGCTGACGGGAAGGGTGCCGACAGGTCGCAGGAATTGGCTGACCAAGCTTGCCACATGGGAGGGTTTGGATTACCGCCCAAAGGTCGCAACCAAGCATTCGAACTTGAATTCCGATCATAATCTGGCCATCCTAGAGTGCCATGAAGCCTAGAACTGTCCGTCAGGTTTTTTCTTTCGTGCTGAGCGCGCTCGTCGCTCTCGGTATGAGCCTGCAGTTACTTCAAACTGACAGTATGAC
The DNA here is from genome assembly GCA_008012315.1 of Rhodospirillaceae bacterium. Taxonomy (GTDB): domain Bacteria; phylum Pseudomonadota; class Alphaproteobacteria; order Dongiales; family Dongiaceae; genus Dongia_B. Next base: position 71,925 of record SSEL01000002.1, on the reverse strand, counting down.
GGGCAAGGCGATGCCCGATACCATGGCGATGGCATCCGATATGGGTGCGGCCGGGACCAGCGATTGCCATGCCTGCGGCAAGGACGGGGGCGGCGTCAAAATGATGACCTGTGGCTCGATTTGCGCCACCTCCGTTGCCGCCCTACTGCCTGAAGGCCTGCCTATGGCCTTCAGTTTCACACTTGACCGGATTGCCCCTCCTACGCCCCAACTTCTCATGGGCCGTTTGACGGCGCCGGAACCTTTCCCACCTAGATCCATCGACCTTGCATGACTCAGTGATAGCCGAGAAACCGGCTATGCGCTGATCGTCGGAACGCGCGTGAGCTTTCGCTCGCCTTGTTAGGCCGCCTCGTGGCTATAGCCAAAGAGGGTCCGCGTTCCCTGGCCTATCGTCATTTTGAAGGGTCCAATTGTGACTCGTGCATTCGGCTTTCTCATTTCGCGCCGGGCAGTGCTTCGCGCTGGTGGCGGTATGGTCTTGGCCGCGGCCGGATCGCGCCGCCAGGTATTGGCGGCTGCCGCAACGGAATACCAGATCGCACCAGTTCCAGGACAGGCGCACCTGTTTGGCCCCGGCCAAGAACCTACTGATGTCTGGAATTATAACGGACAGATTCCTGGGCCGGTCCTGCGTGCGCGGCAAGGCGAGCCGCTGCAAGTCGTCGTCTCGAATAAACTCGATCAGGACACGACAGTGCACTGGCACGGCATCCGGTTGCCTAACGCCATGGACGGCGTTCCGGGCTTGACGCAGCCGCCCATCAAACCCGGCGAAAGCTTCACCTATGAATTCACGCCGCCAGATGCTGGTACCTTCTGGTATCACCCCCACGCTAACAGCCTGCAGCAGCTCGGCAGGGGTCTTGCGGGAGCTCTGATTATTGAGGAGCCAGAGCCGGTAGCGGTTGATCGGGACATTCTCTGGGTCCTGACGGATTGGCGGCTTAAGCCAAACAAGCAATTGGCGACCGGCTTCGGCAACATGATGGACGCCGGAATGGCGGGCCGTGTCGGCAATACCGTCACCTTGAATGGCACCGTCCCGGCCGATCAGCCCGTCCGAGCCGGTGAGCGTATCCGATTGCGACTGCTCAATGCCGCGCTTGCCCGGATAATGGCGCTACGCTTTGACAGCCATCGCCCTGTCATTGTCGCGATTGACGGTCAGCCTTGCGAGCCGCATGAGCCGGAAGGCGGCCGTCTGCTCCTAGGCCCAGCCATGCGCATCGACGTGATGATCGATATGCAGGGCGACCCTGGTCAGCGCTATGCGGTGACTGACGATTTCTATCAGGACCTCGCCTATACCCTGACAAATCTATCCTATAGCGAGGACGCGCCGGTCCGGGCGCATCCTCTCGAAACCCCACTTCAGTTACCGCGCAATCCAACGCCTGAGCCTGACCTGGTTGCCGCAGAGCATCACGACATCACATTGCAAGGCGGCATGATGGGCGGCGGTATGATGACTGGGATGGGCGGTATGAACGGCATGGCCATGCCCGGCATGGATGGCGGCGCGGTCTGGGCGATCAATGGCATGTCGATGACGGGCGATGGCCAGTCCGGCATGCAACCGCTCCTCACCTTACAGCGCGGCAAGAGCTACATCCTGACCATTCGGAACCAGACCGCCTGGTGGCATCCCATGCACCTCCATGGCCATAGCTTCCGGGTAGTGAGCCGTAACGGCGTTGCCGTGCCACACCATCAGTGGAGCGACACCGTTCTGGTGCCGCCGAAAGAAACCGTGGACTGCGCTTTCGTTGCCGATAACCCCGGCGACTGGATGCTTCATTGCCATGTCATGGATCACCAGGTGTCCGGTCTGATGACCGTATTACGCGTCGCATAACCCTCTAACCTTGCCCAACTAAGGAGACTTAGATGAAGAAGATCATTCGCTTCGGTGCCCTTGCAACGTTGCTGACGGCACCTCTGCCCGCTTTGGCCGATGTTATTCCGGCGGTCCTCTACAAAAATCCCCAATGCACCTGCTGCGAGGGCTACGCCGCCTATCTGGAGCAGAATGGATTCAAGGTCGAGCTGAAGCCGACCAATGACCTGGCTCAGATCAGCCAAAATGCCGGAGTCCCCGAAAATCTCGAAGGTTGCCACACGATGTTTGTGGAAGGTTATGTCATTGACGGCCTCGTCCCAATCGATGTTGTCCAGAAGCTCCTGAAGGAGCGCCCGGCCATCGCTGGCATTACTTTGCCTGGAATGCCGACGGGTGCCCCTGGGATGCCGGGTGCCAAAGCTGAGCCATTCAAGATCTACGCCTTTACCAAGGATGGTAAGGACCCCACCGTCTACGCGGTCGAGTAACGGAATTGACCCAGGTAAGAGCATTTTTACCCATTGCCTTGGCGTCTGCGCTGGTGCTGGCGGCTATCCCGCCAGCGCATGCGCATTCGCTGCAGGAACTCAATGAAGAACTCAAAGGCGCAGAGCAATATTTTCAGCCTGTCGATAGCGCGACGCCAGACTTCGCCTTGCAGGATGCGGACGGACATCTTGTCCGTTGGGCTGACTTTCGAGGAAAGGTGGTCGTCCTGCATTTCATCTACACGAACTGTCCCGACGTCTGCCCCTTGCATGCCGAACGGATCGCGCAGATCCAATCGATGGTCAATCAGACACCGATGAAAGAGAAGGTGGAATTCATCACCATCACAACCGATCCCAAGCGCGACACGGCAGACGTTCTCCGGAGCTACGGCAAGGCACATGGCCTCAGTTCGGCCAACTGGGTATTTCTGACGGTGCCAAAGGACGCGCCTGAAGATGTCACGCGGAAGCTTGCCGAGGCATACGGACTCAAATTCACTGAAGATTCAAACGACGTACAAATGCATGGGGTCGTGACCCATGTCATCGATCAAGACGGCCGATTACGAGCCAGATTCCATGGCCTGCAATTCGACCCGGCGAATCTCGTCGTCTACATCAATGCGCTCACCAATCACATTCAGGTTCCACACGAGCATGGCGAGCCCAGCTTCTGGGACAGGCTGAAAGCATGGTTTTGAAGATGCTAAAGGATGCGCCCGCGATCAGCACAGAGCCGACTGTTGGGCCAGAGGCACTTAGCGGTCAACAGCACCCTGAAACCGCACGGAAAATCCGGTGGTGGCGCCCTCTCTTTCTAGCACCGCTACTCGCCTTTCTTTTCCTTGCGGCCGTCTTTCTCTTCGGGCTGGGCCGGGACCCGTCGGAGATACCTTCGACCCTGATCGGCAAAGAGGTACCGCAATTCGATTTGCCACCCGTCCAGGGCCGCGAGCTTGGCCTCGCAAGCAAGGATCTGTCAGGCGAGGTCTCACTGGTGAATGTGTTCGCCTCCTGGTGTGTTGCCTGCAAGGCCGAGCATCCTGTGCTGATGAAACTGGCCGCCCAACATGTCCTCTCGATCCACGGCATCGATTACAAGGACAAGCCTGCCGATGCGGCTGCCTGGCTTGATACAAACGGAGACCCCTATACCAGGACGGGAGCCGACCTTAACGGCCGCGTCGCGATAGACTGGGGCATCTACGGTGTGCCTGAGACATTTCTCATCGGCGCAGATGGACGAGTCATATTGCGACACGTCGGCCCCCTCACCGATGAAGACATAACGGCGGAAATCCTGCCAATGGTGACAGAGCTCCGGGCGGCCACCGGGGGCACCAAGCCATGATCAGGAGATTGTTGATCATGGCGACCGTCTTGGTGGCAATGGGCAACGCGGCAAAGGCGCAGGACAGCAACCTCGTCTTTCAGGATAAGCCGCGATCATTGCCGAACATCTCGTTTCAGGATGAGGCTGGCGCAACGCACAAACTAGAGGAATTTCGCGGCAAAACCATTCTGCTCAACCTATGGGCAACCTGGTGCTGGCCCTGCCGCAAGGAAATGCCCACCTTGGATCGGCTGCAGGCAACGCTGGGCAGCGAGCGATTCCAGGTCATTACCCTTTCAATCGATACGGAAGGGCTGGACAAGGTGAAGAAGTTCTTCGCCGACCTCAATGTCCAACATCTACCGATCTATGTCGATCCGACCACGCGGGTTACGGGAGATCTCGGCGTATCCGGCCTCCCGACGACACTCTTGATCGATCCGAGAGGCGAGGAACTGGCAAGGCTGATTGGGCCAGCAGAGTGGGATAGCGCCGATATGCAAACCTTATTGAGAAAATACATTCAACCCAACTGAGGTCCAAATAGCGCACGGCGATGGAGAGCAAAATCATGAGCATGGGAGCCAATATCAATCCCAAAAGCCAATTATCGTCGCTGTTGCGCGCTGCATTGGCAAATCGGCGCGTCATTCTAATGATCGGGATCGTGGCCGTCGCGGTAGGGCTCTATATGAAGCGCGACTGGCTCATTACCGCCGGTGTAGCGCCAGTAATCGTCGGCCTACTCCCTTGCGCCGCAATGTGTGCGCTCGGTCTCTGTATGGGTGGAAAGAAAGGTGGCGGCGATGGCGGCAATCAAAAGAACGACGCCGACCACTAAATCCGTTTGGACAAAGGACCATGGCTGATTACGGACATCTCGGACTGACGACCAGCTTTGTCGCTGGCGCTATTTCTTTCCTGTCACCTTGCGTGCTTCCCTTGGTGCCCGGCTACGTCTCGTTCATTGCCGGACACACGGTGCAAGATCCAACTTCACGAACCCAGCGCCGAATGCGAAGCTTCTGGTTGAGCGCCTGCTTCGTTGCCGGATTTACGCTCGTCTTTATGGCCCTCGGTGCGAGCGCCACGGTGCTCGGGCGTCTCCTCCTATCCTATCGATACGAACTCAATTTTGTCGCAGGTGCCGTCGTCATTGCCTTCGGCCTCATCGCCATGGGCATATTGCGCCCGAGATGGTTTATGAGCGAGTTCAGGGTCCATCCGCAGATCCCAGGCGGACGCCCAGCCAGCGCTCTCATCCTCGGTCTGGCTTTTGGCTTTGGATGGACGCCATGCATTGGCCCGGTACTGGGTACGATTCTCACTTTGACCGCCGTCTCAACCACCATTTCGCATGGCATCGCCTACTTGGCGACTTATGCGCTGGGTTTGGGGCTTCCTTTCGTGATTGTCGCCTGCTCGGCAGACGCGCTCACGGCAACCTTGGCACGCTTACGCCGGACAGGCCGATGGCTGCAGGTGATGGCAGGGATGGTGATGATGGCCATGGGCGTATTGATGGTCACCGGCCAACTTTCAGCACTGTCGTACTGGTTTCTGGAAAACATTCCGGCTCTTGGGCGGATCGGATGACTGGCGATGTCGAGCGAAATTCGGTTTGGTTCCGCCGAGCTGAAGACGCCGGACCTCAACTCGTCTTCGGGTTACCCCTAAGCGTGACTGCGTCGCACCGGGACTAGGTAAGGCTTGTACCCGGATTCGCGAATGGCAACGACAAACCTGCAAGGATCGAGCTTGCTTGCAATTGACACCATCCTCGTGCGCACATCGACCGCCACGAGTGCTCTTGCATCGATATTTCTGATCGCGCGTGCGATAACAGCCGCAGTATGGCTGCTTCTTAAATCGTCTACCTTCACCCTTATCATTGAGCGCCTCCTGACCTGGCCCTTGTCAGGATTCAAACTGTGCACCTTCCAATGGTCGCAAGGTCAAGAGGAGTTGAATGGAACTGTCCCAGAATCATGGGGCAGCATGAGCTGCCACGCTAGCTGCCCTGGCATTCCCCATGAATAAACACCAGGCCCAAACACTCCAGAAAGTCTTCTCGCGTCGTGTTTTTATGCTCGGCGGTGGGCAGGTGCTGCTTCTCTCGCTGCTGTTCGGCCGTATGTATTACCTGCAGGTGGTCGAAGCCGATAAATACCGCATGCTTTCCGACGAGAATCGGATCAATCGCCGCCTGCTACCCCCACCCCGTGGGCTCATCCTCGACCGGTTTGGCCTGCCATTGGCTGGCAATTTTCCGAATTATCAAGCGATGCTTATCGCCGAACAGTCGCCTGATCTCGATCAGACGTTGGGTGCGTTCGGTCGTCTGGTGCCGATCTCGGAGCACGAGAGGCGAAAAATCTCGAAGCTACTTGCGCAGAGCCGCGCATTTACACCGATAGCCGTCAAGCAGGACCTCAACTGGGAGCAATTGGCGGAGATCGAGTTGAACCTGCCGGATCTTCCCGGCATCAGCATCGATGTCGATCAGAAGCGCTATTACCCTTTCGGGGGGATCACATCTCATATCATCGGCTATGTTGCTGCCGCTTCGGACAGCGATGTAGCGCAAGATCCTGATCCTCTCTTACAACTGCCAGGCTTCCGCCTGGGCCGGAATGGCTTGGAAAAGCAATATGATCTCTCCTTGCGCGGCAAGGCGGGAGAAAGCCAGCTCGAAGTCAATTCCGTCGGACGTATTATTCGCGAGCTATCGCGCGAAGAAGGCCTTCCGGGCGCGGATCTTGTTACAACGCTCGATATCGGTCTACAGCAATTTGCTCACCAACGCCTGTCAAGCGAGCTATCGGGTGCGGCCGTGGTCATGGATATCTTCTCCGGCGACGTTCTCGCTATGGCCTCGACGCCGTCCTACGATCCCGCTGCTTTCTATCGCGGCCTCACGCCTGCCGAGTGGCAGGAACTGGCGGCGGACATTTATGGACCCCTTACAAACAAGGCTACGGCGGGGCAGTATCCCCCCGGATCTACGTTCAAGCTGATGACCGCACTTGCCGCGCTCAAGGCGGGGATCAACCCAAGTGCGACCGTTTTCTGCAGCGGCGTCACTGTGCTTGGCAACGCCCGTTTTCATTGCTGGCGCAAGGAGGGTCATGGGACCCAAGCCATGACAGACGCACTGAAAAACTCTTGCGATGTCTATTTCTATGAGATGGGGCGCCGGATTGGGATTGATTCAATAGCGGCGATGGCGCGGGATTTTGGCCTCGGAGAGCCTGCCGGAATCGATCTGCCGGGCGAGAAAGGTGGCCTCATTCCAGACCGCGCCTGGAAGAAGGCGACAATGGGGGAATCTTGGCACCAAGGCGAAACCCTGGTGAACGCAATCGGCCAGGGCTTCGTCCAGGCAACACCCTTGCAGCTTTGCGTGATGGCGGCACGGATCGCCAATGGCGGCTATGCCGTTAAACCCCACCTCGTGCGACTGGCCACTGAGAATGAGCAAGCGAAGGCAGAGGGACCAAGTACCTACCCACCCATCGAGGTCGACCCGGATTTCCTACGGATCGTCAGAACCGGCATGGACCGGGTGTCGAACGAGGAGCGTGGAACCGCATTCCGCGCCCGTATCGCCATTCCCGGCATGGAACTGGCAGGGAAGACCGGCAGCAGCCAGGTTCGGCGCATCAGCATGGCTGAACGCAGCCACGGTGTGCGGAAAAATGATGACCTACCTTGGCACCAGAGAGATCACGCTTTGTTTGTCTGCTTCGCGCCCGTTCATGCTCCGCGTTATGCCTGTTGTGTTGTGGTGGAACATGGCGGCGGCGGAGCCGCCGTTGCAGCACCTATCGCCCGCGACATCATGATCGAATGCCAGCGGCGCGACCCGTCACGGCGCAATCCGAATATCGAAGGTGGCCGTTTTGAAATGCCGTGAGACCGAACAGTGCCGTCGTGACACGGTTTACGAATAAAGGGTAGCAAGTGAGATGGGAGTCTCTTGCTTCCCGTCGCTAAGTTCTGGGGCGTTACTTTGATATCTCTTCGTCGAGTAAGGCGGTTGAACTTAAGCACCATTGGCAGGACTCAAATATCGAGGCTGCCGCTTCAGGAATGAGTTACCGCTCCTGTATCATTTCGATGCCGCGACAGCACGAGCTTACTGGGCTACGCTCAGGCGGCACCTTCAATGCCTTGGCAAAGCACCCAGACATTCCGCCCGAAGTGTGAGATTGAAGCCCTGGAAGCGCTCCGATCTACCGAAACAAGCTTTCTACCAGCGGGCACTCGGGCCGCGCTCCGTCAGCACATTGTGCAACGGTCTCTTTTAGCACGCGCTCCATGCGCCTTAGGTCAGCGATCTTTGTTTGCACGTCTCGCAGGTGAGCCGCGGCAACGTCGCGGACTTCGCCGCAAGGGGCGTCCCGCTCGTCGACAAGTCTGAGCAAGGTTCTTACCTCATCCAACGCGAAGCCAAGCTCCCGCGCCCTCAGGATGAATCGCAGCCGACGCTCATGGTTAGCGTCATAGGCGCGATGACCGCCCTCGGTGCGTGGGGGTTCCGGCAGCAAGCCAACCTTCTCATAATACCGCACGGTCTCCAGGTTGCAGCCGGTCCGCTTAGCGATTTCCGCGCGTTGCAAAGGCTTTGCCGCAATATTGCCAGACATAGGAAGTTGCCTCTTGCACCTGTAGTTACTACAGGGCTTAGCCTAGGCTCATCGGATCTCTATGACAATGCGAGGCGACGCCAAGATGCTCACCCCAATTCATCAGATTGCCGAACGGTCCATGCCCGTGGTTGATCTGCGGCAGGCAGAGCGCGGCGAACTGCAGCGCCAACGTCTTGTTGCGGCTGGCGGCATTCTGGGTGCCATTGCAGCGTCGTCCTGCTGTGTCATTCCGCTCTTGCTGTTCAGCCTCGGCATCGGTGGCGCCTGGATCGCCAACCTCACTGCGCTCGCACCCTACAAGCCGCTGTTTGTGGCCGCTACGTCGGGACTGCTGGGCTATGGCTTCTATGCCGTCTACTGGAAAGCAAAACGCGCCTGCGCCGCCGACGCGGCCTGCGCCCGGCCGCTGCCGAACCGGCTCGTGAAGTTCAGCCTGTGGATCGCCACGGTCCTGGTCATCATCGCCTTCGCTTTTGACTACATCGCGCCGCTGCTGTTAGCGGCATGAACCGACAGGGAGACTCCAAAAATGATCAAGCTCCTCGCCGTCGCCCTTGTTCTGACCACCGCCGCAAATGCAGGCGGCGCAATGGCGGCCGAACGCGCGGTGACAATGGCAATCCAGAACATGACCTGTGCGGCTTGCCCCTACATCGTGCAGAAGTCGATGTCTGCAGTCAGTGGCGTGGAGAAAGTCGAGGTGTCATTCGAGGACAAGACCGCGACTGTTACATTCGACGACACGAAGACAACGGTCGATGCCATCGCCTCCGCCAGCAAGAATGCTGGTTATCCGGCCATAGTTAAAAATTGAACAGATGACCGAGTTGCAATCGACCATTACCTGCCCGGAATGCGGCCACCAGACCACTGAAACGATGCCGACGGATTCTTGCCAGTATTTCTATGAATGCGGCGGGTGCGGTACCCTGCTGAAGCCGAAGGCCGGGGATTGTTGCGTCTTCTGTTCCTTCGGGTCGGTGCCATGCCCGCCGATCCAGCAGGAACGAACCGGGCAGCGAACAGCCGCATCATGCTGCGGATCGGCCGGTCATGACTGACAGATCCGATACGGGACCGGCTCGCAATGACTGGGCCGGTCATGGGCGCTCACTCGCGATCCTCTGGGGTCTGCCTGCTCTCGTCATGCTGGCGGCTCTGCTCTTGGGGCCTTTCTTGCGCGCCGTCGTCTGGTCAGCCGCACTTGTCTGGATGGGTGGTGCGTGTCTTGTAAATGCACGCCGATGTGGGCGCACGCACTGCCGCTTCACCGGGCCATTCTATTTGCTGATGGCCCTTCTAGTGGTCGCCTGCCGCGCCGGTCTGGTGCACTTGGGCGACGAGGGCTGGGCAACTATTGGTGTGGTAACGGCCATTGGCACGGTTGTTCTCTGGTGGGGCAGCGAACGCATCTGGGGCCGGATTCTCCTTCCGCGCCGTCAGAAGCCGCTTTGATACCGAACGGCGACCATTTCCAGAAGATATTTTCGGCAAAACGAAGACCAGGCGAAGCTTGAATCGTCGGACTCTTGCCGCATCTGGGCTGTCAATTCCACACCTGGAAGAATGCATAAACAAAGCGCCTGCATCGATTAGTTCGATGCAGGCGCTTTGCTGGTCACTCTGCCGCCGCTGGCGAGGGCAGCACTGCACCCGCACTCTCTTGGGCAGGCTTCTCCCTTTCCTTCGGCAACCGCCAGCCTTTGACGATGGCATAAATAGCCGGGATGACCAGTAGCGTGAGGACTGTGGAGGAGACCATGCCACCTACCATAGGTACGGCGATACGGCGCATGACTTCCGATCCGGTCCCAGTACTCCAGAGGATCGGCACGAGCCCGGCCATGATGGCGACGACCGTCATCATCTTTGGCCGCACCCGCTCCACAGCGCCGGTCATGATAGCCTTCCGTAGGTCTGCCGCGCTCAGGGATCGGCCCTCACGCTCTCGCTGATCACGGATTTCAGCCAAAGCGTGGTCGAGATAGATGAGCATAACCACACCCGTCTCCGCGGCCACACCCGCAAGCGCGATGAACCCGACCGCAACAGCTACACTCATATTGTATCCCAGCCACCACATCAGCCAGGCGCCGCCGACCAGTGCAAAGGGTACGGAGAGCATCACGATGATGGTTTCCGTCAGGCGGCCAAAGTTCAGGAACAATAGCACCAGGATTACCAGCAGCGTCGCGGGGATGACGATCTTGAGCTTGGCCTCAGCCCGCTGCAGATATTCGAACTGGCCGCTCCATTCGATGTGATATCCCGGCGGCATCGTCACTTGCTCGGCCACTTTGCGCGCCGCCTCTGTCACGTAGCCGCCCAGGTCACGGCCTTGAAGGTCGACATAGATATAGGCAACCGGTTGCGCATTCTCTGTACGAATGCTGGGCGGCCCCAGGGTGACGCGAATATCTGCTATTTGGCCCAGGGGCACCATTGCACCGCTCATCGTCGGTACCAGAACCTGACTTGCGATGGCTTGAGGGTCGTCGCGCAGGCCCCTGGGGTAGCGGACATTGACGCCGTAGCGTTCGCGCCCTTCGACCGTCGTCGTCACTGTCTCGCCGCCGAGAGCGGAGGCAACAACTTTCTGAACATCATCGACCGACAGGCCATAGCGGGCAATCGCGGCTCGATTGGGTTCGATTTCAACGTAATGTCCGCCTTCGAGGCGTTCCGCGAAAGCGCTGGTCGTGCCCGGTACGTCATGGACAACCCGCTCTACTTCCGTCGCGAGGCGCTCCAGTTCATGGAGGTCCGGTCCAAAGACCTTGACACCAACCGGGGTGCGGATACCGGTCGACAGCATGTCAATGCGAGCCTTGATCGGCATTGTCCAGGCATTGCTGACGCCGGGCAATTGCAGCGCCGCGTTCATCTTGGCAATGAGCTGGTCCAGAGTCTCACCCGCTGGCCAGGTGCTCTGCGGCTTCAGGTTGACGACGGTCTCACTCATTTCCACAGGTGCCGGATCGGTTGCCGTCATGGCACGGCCTGCCTTACCGAAGACCGACTCGACTTCCGGAAAGGACTTAATGATGCGGTCCTGGGTCTGCAACAGGTCGGCGGCTTTGGTGACCGACAGCCCCGGCAAGGTCACGGGCATGAACAGCAGCGTGCCCTCGTTCAGGCTCGGCATGAACTCGCTGCCGAGCTTGGACACTGGCCAGGCCGTGGCGCCGAGAACGATGACGGACGCAAGCACCACCAACACCGGAATCCGCAAGACAAGCCGGATGATCGGCCGATAAATCCAAATCAACGCCTTGTTGATCGGGTTCTTATGTTCGGGGACGATGTGGCCACGAACGAAGAACAGCATCAGCACCGGGACCAAGGTCACCGAGAGGAGCGCACCACCGGCCATAGCGAAGGTCTTGGTATAGGCCAGCGGCTTGAACAACCGGCCTTCCTGATCTTCCAGCGCGAAAACTGGCAGGAAGGATGCGACGATGACGAGAAGACTAAAGAACAGGGACGGCCCTACTTCCTTCGCCGCCGCGATCAGGGCCGGGCCACGTGGCTCTCCGGGCTTCAAGCGCTCGACATGTTTATGCGCATTCTCGATCATCACAATAGCCGCATCCACCATGGCACCTAAGGCGATGGCAATGCCGCCGAGGCTCATGATATTCGAGCCGATGCCAAGGGCGTGCATACCGGCAAAGGCAAGCAATATGCCGATGGGTAGCGTTAGAATTGCCACAAGGGCGCTACGGAAATGCAGGAGGAAGATGACACAGACAGCAGCAACGATCAGGCTTTCCTCAAGCAAGGTGTGCTTAAGTGTGTGAATGGCACTCTCGATGAGCTGAGACCTGTCATAGACCGGCTCAATCGATACCCCTTTGGGCAAGCCGGGCTTCAGCTCCTCGATCTTGTCTTTGATGTTGCTGATGGTTGTCAGAGCGTCCGCCCCGTCACGCTTCAGCGCGATCCCGCCAACGACCTCACCGGTACCATTCATCTCGGCAATACCACGCCTCTCGTCCGGCCCTAGCTCAATTTGCGCGACGTTCTTCAGCAGCACTGGCGTACCCGATCCATTTGGATCGGCCTTCAGCACAACATTGCCAAGATCCTGCGTATCCTTGAGATAGCCACGGCCCCGAATCATGTATTCAGTTTCGCTCATCTCGATGGTACGTCCGCCGACATCCTGATTGCTGTTGCGGATCGCATCCGTGACTTTATCGAGGGAGATACCGTATGCCTGAAGTTTCAGTGGATCGACAACCACCTGATACTGCCGCTCGAAACCGCCAACACTCGCGACTTCCGCGACACCTTTTGCCGTAACCAGGTTATAGCGGACGAGCCAATCCTGGATGCTACGCAGTTCGGCTAATGAGCGTTCTGCGCCAATGACGACGTACTGATAGACCCAGCCAACACCACTCGCATCAGGCCCCAAGGCGGGCGTCACACCCTGTGGCAGGCGCTTGGCGGCAAAGTTCAGATATTCTAAGACACGGGTGCGCGCCCAATAGAGATCGGTTCCGTCTTCAAACACGACGTAGACGAAAGAAGACCCGAAATCCGAGAAGCCGCGCACCACCTTGGCATGTGGCACCGCCAGGAGAGCCGTCGTCAAAGGATAGGTCACCTGGTCCTCGACCACTTGTGGGGCCTGGCCAGGATACTCGGTATAGACGATTACCTGCGTGTCAGAGAGATCCGGCAAGGCGTCGAGTGGCGTGTTGATGAGTGACCAGATACCGACCCCGACCAGAGCCAGGGTCGCGAGCAGCACCAACATCTTGTTACGAGCACAAAGCTCGATGAGACGACCGATCATTGCGTGACATCCTGTTGTGCGGGTTTGGATTGATCGGGGCTGGACTTCGCCCCGTCAGTGAAACCTTGGAGGGCAGCGCGGAGGTTGCTTTCTGCGTCGATCAGGAAGTTTGCCCCAACGACGACACGTTCACCTTCTTTGACGCCATTCAGGATCTGAACCCAGTCATCCCCGCGGGCGCCGAGCCGGACGGTGCGGGGCTGAAATTTGCCTTCACCAACCGCGACAAGGACAATTTGCCGGGTACCGCTGTCGAGCACAGCCGAACTCGGCACGGCAAGAACCGGTTGATTGTCGACAGCGGCGGTAATTTGGACATTCGCGTACATGGAGATGCGCAATGCGCCATCCGGATTTGGCATGATGATGCGCACTTGGCCGGTCCGGGTTTCCGGTGACAGCGTGGGATAGATGAAATCCACCGTTCCTGTGAAGTTGCGTCCTGGATAGGCAACGAAGGTCGCGCTTACCTGCTGTCCCGGCTGAATGAGCCCGAGGTCCTGCTCCTGTATCTGGGCAACCAGCCAGACCGTCGAAAGGTCGGCTGTCTTATAAAGCGGTTCCCCAGCTTCGACTCGCATACCTTCCTGGACAGGCTTATCAACCACGACGCCATCCGCAGGCGCCACGACCGCGATCCGGTGCGAGGCTTTGCCAGTTCGGCGCAGGCGGTCAATCTCCCCGGCGGGGATGTCCAACGCACGCAAGCGCTGGTCCGAGGCCCCGCTGAACGACTTATCCAATTGGGCAGCGACCAGATATTCATTCTCCGAGGCGACAAGATCCGGAGAATATATCTCGGCCAGGACCTGACCCCGCTTCACCCGGTCGCCAGTTGCAGAAACGGCGAGATGCTCGACCCAGCCGGACACCTTTGTCGTGACGGCTGCGAGGTGTCGCTCGTCAAACTGCAAGCTACCCGTCGCGCGGACGCTGCGCGCGGCGTAGGGGCGCATGATGGCTGCCTCAGTCCGCACCCCGAGCGTTTGCAAGCGGCCGGGGCTGATCCGCACCGTTCCCGGCGGGTCGTCTTGGCCACCTTCATCGGAATAGACCGGCAGATAGTCCATGCCCATGGAGTCTTTTTTCGGCGTAGGCGAGGTATCCGGCAGACCCATCGGGTTGCGGTAGTAGAGAATATGGCGCTCACCCGATCCTGATTTCTTTGCATCCTGCCCAGCTTCGTCGGCATAGACCGGCAGGTAGTCCATACCCATCGGGTCCTTCTTCGGGGTCGGAGATGTATCTGGCAGCCCCATGGGATTGCGGTAATAGAGGATGCGGTGCTCGGCCGCCGCTGGTTGCTTCCCATCGGCGTTGGATTGCGGTGTTGTATCCTGAGCCTGAGCGGGGCCGGTAGCCGACACGGCGCTGAGTACGACGATGAGGAAAAAGAAGAGGAAGCGCATCAGAGATCTCCTCCAATCAGGCGTTCAATGGCAGCAAGCTCGATCTGCTCATCGAGCTGGGTCTGGAGCAGGCGGAGTTCGACATCGTGGATCTGGTGCTGGGCGGCGATGGCGGCGGCCAGATCACCTTTACCCTGGCTGTAGTCAGCAAGGACGGTCTGGAACATCGCCTTCGCCTGGGGCACAGTTTCTTGCTGTAGCAGATGCTCAGTGGCCTGCGCCGCCTGCAATTTGGCGACACTTTCCCCCAGGGCACCTTCAATCTCGAAAAGGGCGGCGTCGAATCGCTGTTGTGAGGCGCCGAGCTGAGCCGAGGCCTCGTGCTGTCCGGAGGCTTCGCGGCCCCAAGGAACCGGAATGTTGATCCCGACCGTGGCCGCGAATCCGACCGGCATGTTATTGGTCTGGACAATGGGTCCGGCACTGACGGTCAGGTCGGGGTACCAGGCCTTATCAGCCAGTTTGCTGCGTATTCTTGCCGCGCCCACGGCCGCATCATTTGCCGCAAGGTTCGGATTCCCGGTATGCGCGCGGTCGACGAGAGCCGGGACAGCCAGGGCCGTGCCTGGTATCGCTCGTAGCTTCACCGGGTCAGCCAGGGGAGCGCTTCCAGCACGGCCAACCAGCGCGTTAATGCTCGCGCGCGCCGCACCCAAATCACCCTGGAGCCTGACGGCCTCTATCTTTGCGGCAGTTTCCTCTCCCATCGCCTGGATGATCGAGGACTGATCCCCACCGCCTGACTTGAACCGGGCGGTAGCAGCCTCGCGCATGTGAGACGCGAGTTCGGATATCTCGTGATTGACCTTGAGGCTCCGACTAGTCTGGAAATATTGCGCATAGGCAACCTTGATCTTCTCATCCAGTTCGTCTTGCGCGGCTCGCTCTTGACCGCGTGCTGCATCGACATCAGCGAGGGCCGCTTGGCGCCGCAGGTCGCGTTTGCCCCAAAGTGGGAAGGCCTGGGACACTGTGACCGTATGGGCACTGAAAACGCCGGGGTCCTTGTAGTACTGGTAGCCATCACTGATCGTCGGATCATCGAGCTTGTCGGCGCCCTCCGCCTTGGCCGCCATTGCTGCAGTATCGAGGGTCGCTGCGCGCAAACCGGGACTCAACTGATGAGCCGCCGCCAGTAGATCATCCACAGTTGCGCCCAAAAGGCTATCAGCGGGCTGTGCGAGGGCTGGCTGGCTAACGACGAGGCTGGCGGCCAGCATCCCGCTGGTACCGAACCAAATCAATTTGCTACGCATGGCGTTGCGCTCCCTGACTCTCGATTTCACGGGGAGCGGCTGTTGGCGAGCCCAGGCTGAGGCTGAGCGGCCGGGCCTTCCGGCTTATGGGCGCAACAGAGCCTGTGGGCGAGACAGCGCCCAGCAACATCTGACGGGTAAACATTTGGAGACCCTTCTTGGCTCGCCAGCAGCTATTCGCGTGGCGAGGGGATTTTCTGATTGTCAGCTAGATGCACGACTTTCGTGCTGAGACGAAATCAGACTGTCCTGGGAGGAAGGGGCTCGGGGACAAGCATAAAGCTTGGCAAGACGTTGACCACCGACCAGTAGTCAGGCGTCGCGGCATATTGCATGCCCACTTGGTGACCAAATGGCTGGACCACCAATGCGTTAATCGTGATGCAACCCATTTGGTTGACACAATCGGCCTTCAAGCCTTTGCACGGCATTGTCGGCTTCAAGCCCGAATCCGCTTGCATGGCAACCATATGGCAAGGCTGATCCGACGCGAGGCCCACAGATTGTGCAGACGCAGCTCCGCCAAGGCCGCCGAACATAAATGTCACGGCGAACAAAGTAGCTAGAACCAGGCGGATCATCTTCGTCATGCGCTCTATATGACCATGGCTGAGGTCGAGTATCTAATTTTTAATTCGTTAGTGCCTGCGGCACGGTTACACACCTAAGCGGAAAATTTGCATCTAAAACCCTGCCACATGGAAGGGTTTGACAGGCGGGCAGATGAGGCTCGCTACCCAGTTTGTCTGTTGTCCACATCATATATTGGGCGTGGTTATTTTCGCCATTATGGCGCAAATCCGACCAGCAAAGGACATCAAAACAGGTCATCCTGAATTGAGCGTCAATTCAGGGATTTGTCATGATCACCCGTTCGGAATCCAATGGCTCTTCGACGTCTTCAATCTCATCTAGATCGACAGTCGCAGCCGTCCATTGGTCAACGAAGGAAGGTATGATGCCGCCGCGCGGTGCCGAATAGGTGTCCGGGTCATACCTCTCGTTCCACCATAAACCGTGAACGGGAACGGCGGAAAGCGAAGGAAGCTGTTTCATAGCCCAAGCCATAATTACTGCATCTGTCGCATCACCGTCCTTAGGGCCGCGTGACCGCATGCCAGTCAGCTTTGCCAGTGCTCTTGAGCCAGTAACCGCCGAAATTAATTCGACAACAGGGCCGCCATCTGGCCCCTGCAATTTGTCAACAGTTAGGCCTTCTTCCCACTCATCCGAGGAGAAAACAGCATCCTTGTTGGCCTCTTCCTGCGTATCGAAGTCGGAACAGCGCCATTCCTCCATTTCGGGGTCATAACGCCAAGCCCTCCAAAGCTGCTGCCGCTTAGCAAACTTCTCGCTAACGGCCCAATCAATGATCACGGCGAGGAGATCGGCGTCGTTCTGGACCTCGTGGATATCGAGGAAATGTGCCTCTGGCGAGACCAGCTCATGGAGATCATGACCGCCCAGTTTGACGATCTGTTGCCAAGCATGCGGACACAGCGATACCGACAAACAGTTACCTTCCCAACTCGACCGCCCAGAATTGCGACCAAGATTAATGGGGTCCATCGTCCCAAGATGTAGGACACGGTCGAGGCGGATGAGTGGCAACTGCATATGTCTAGCACTTCAGAGAAATTGATCGAACTAGACAAAACGGTAGCTGATGGGGCTGCAAGAATGAACCGCTAGCAAATAACTGGGATCAATAGCTTAGTGTAGATTTGGTCGGCTTTGCGCCATAATGGCGGTTATTTCCTCTTCCGGGGCTCCAAATCCAATTGAGCTGTAACCGGGCGCTATCCCCCTGCGTATTCATTGTTGGACGCATATCGGATTGCCCGGTGCCGGGCGGCACCTGTCGCTCTCTTCGGCTAGGCGCGCCGAATTGCTGTCCTCTCTCGTGCAGCCTTACCCCGCCCGAGTGCTGATGCCGCGTTTCCCTCCCGCGTCACCCCCTGGAGGGCTTCATTGTGGAGATTACAGAATGGTTACGACACAGAACCGCAAACGAGTCATTGCAGCCACTGCCTTTCTGGCGGGATTGACCCTGAGTGGCGCGGGCGCTTTTGCCGAAACTCATCATGACCGGCCCGACCGGCCGACGGAAAAAACGATCACAACCGGCAACAGCAGCCAAGACAGCCTCGGCCGAGCGACGGGTAGCACGGCGACGAACAGCGAGACGCAGCAGAAGCTCGATCAAATGGCCGCCAACTGCGACCGCATGATGGAATCCATGCGGTCGAATTCCATGATGTCGAGACCGGAAGGCTCGACCGGCCTGAAAGGCTAACGAATCGGTGGGGAGCGACGCCAGGCTTCGCTCCTCACCGAGGTCGCCTCGGGCTATCAAGATGACCCGGCATTAGACGGATCGCCGCCGCTCAAACACTAAATTGCGAAGAGCATCTTCGCCATCAGATAGGAACATAGATATGGAAACCACAAATGCACCTCTGCCCCGCAGCCACGGCTCGTCCTGTCATGGGACCGGACAGAGTTCAGGCAGCTTGTTCAGTCGACATCGCGAATTGTTCCTCGCCGGAGGTGCGGCTGCGCTGGCCTTAGGCCTCGCTTTGAGCCAGCATTGGGTTACGCTAGCTGCACTGGCGCCCTTGCTTTACGTCCTGCCCTGCGCTGTGATGATGTTCATGTGTATGAGGGGTATGGGACATAAGCCGCAAGCGGGCAGCAGCCAGGACACCACCAACACCGAGAAAACTGCCAAGACGAGTCCTGAAGTCTGGTGATGGTGAGGGGCCTTTGCATCTGGCGTTGAAGCGGCAGAGAGCTTTGACGCCAGATTGCGGTAACACCGTCACCAGTCTGATAGCGCTAAAACAACCAAAGCCGCCAATCGCCCGTAGCGAAAGCGACGTATCAGTCGAGAGAGGCTTTGAATGACTACCAATTTCTTGGGTTTCTCAAGGTAAATGAAAACGAGCTCGGATGAAACTGAACTGAGAGCCTTGATGCTTGCTGGCCTGGATGGCGATGACAGGTCGCATAAAGCTTTGCTGACTAAATTGAGCACTTATTTGCGAGCATATTTTAAGCGGCAACTTGCGCGTATCGGACAGAGTTCGGCAGAAGCGGAAGACCTTGTCCAGGAGACCCTGATCTCCTTGCATGTGCGGCGACATACTTATGACAAGTCTGCGCCTCTTACACCGTGGGTATACGCAATTGCCCGGTACAGGCTGATTGACTACCTGCGCCGAAACAAGTCGGCGAGTCTGAACATGCCTGTCGAGTTTGCGGATGACGTGTTCGTTGAAAGCGACGCGACAGCAGTTGATAGCGGAATCGATCTATCAAAACTCCTCTCCAAACTGACGCCCAAAATGCGAGAGGCCATACAGTCCATCAAAGTCGACGGCTTGAGCGTCAGCGAGGCGGCCAAGCGAACGGGTATGTCTCCATCAATGATCAAGGTTTCCGTTCATCGAGGTCTGAAGATTTTATCTCTGCTGGTCAGGGAGAGAGAGCCATCATGAAGACAGATGATCTCATTAGCTTGCTGGGCACGCATACCGAACCTGTCAAGAGCAACCACTTGCGAAATACGATTCTCGCGGCCGTTGCTGCGGGAGCTGCGGCGTCACTCTGCCTGATGCTGTTGACGCTTGGCGCGCCAGAGACGTTTTCAGGCGGTGAGGGCCTGGGGCTCAAAATCGTCGGTCTGGGTTTAACTCTCAGCCTGGTTGCCGCCGGGGTGTGGTTCCTGCTCAAGGCTGCGCGGCCGGGGAAAATCTCCCGCAAGCCAGTTATTGCTATTGGACTCGTGTCTTTTGTTGCTCTCGTAGCGGCTATCGGACTTCTCTTCTCGTCTCACCCTGCCACATGGGGCGCTATGCTATTTGGGCCGCAATGGGCAGCATGCTTACTTTGCATTCCGTTTTTCGCCCTTCTTCCCTTTACGTCCATCATCTGGGCACTAAGGAAGGAAGCCCCGACCAGCCCTACTTGGGCAGGCGCTATTGCTGGACTGGTTGCCGGAGCGCTCGGCGCGACCGCCTACACGCTTCATCAAGCCTCCATGTCGATACCCTTCATGATTTTCTGGTATTTAGGGCCGATCCTGATTTGCGTGGCCATTGGTGCGATGTTGGGGTCGCGATTATTAAGATGGTAAGGGATGGCCATTTTTTCCAACCCCTTGACCCTCCAGTAATGGGAAGTATTGCTTTATTCATTAGAGATCGGCCCGCTCGTAAGGTGGACAATAGCCCTTCACCGAGCTACTCGCGATCACACCAATCAAAATCGGATTTCGGGCGACGCCAAGACCCAGGCGCGCGACCCTGTCTTCGGTATGCTGGCTGATACGGCAAATGCCAAGCATCAACATTCACAAGATGGTGCGGAATAGTGCCGAAGCGTAGGTCAAAAGGCAGCCTTGTATGCTGCAGCTTCCAATAGGGGTAAGGTCAAGCTCAAACATTTCTAGACGAATGCTGCCTCCGAGATGCAAAAAGCAGCGATAAGAACGAACCAGAGGACTGCAGATGTATTCTGAATTGGGCAAGGCGCTCGCCTTCGTTATGTGCCTTTTTGGCCTTTTCATCGGTGACGTGGCATTAGCACAAGCACCTCGGACCGTTTTCCTTGAAGATATGACTTGGACGGAGCTTCGCGATCAAGTTCGCGGAGGCAAAACGACGATAATCATACCTATAGGTGGAACGGAACAGAGTGGACCCTATGTTGCGCTCGGTAAGCACAATGTGCGCGTGAAGGTGATTTCTGGAAAAATAGCTGAGGAGTTAGGCAACGCCATTGTTGCACCGGTCGTGGCCTATACTCCCGAGGGCAGCTTCAATCCGCCGACCGAACATATGAAGTTTCCCGGCACAATCACGATATCGGATGACGCCTTCGAAAAATCACTGGAATCGGCCGCTAACAGCTTTGCCATTCACGGCTTTAAGAACATCGTTTTCCTGGGCGACCACGGCGGGTATCAAAAAGATATCAAGGTGACCGTTGCTCGTTTGAACAAAGCCTGGACGGGCTCTTCCGTTCGCGCAATCAACCCACCCGAATATTACCAGATGAGCTCTGACGGTTATGCGGAGATCCTTCGAAAACAAGGGATCAAGGACGATGAGATAGGCACCCATGCCGCTCTCGCAGATACATCCTTGCAACTCGCTGTCGCACCGCAAATGGTTCGACAGGCAGAGCTGAAGGCGGCGGCCAAACCCAGCCAAAGTGATGGCGTTTATGGCGGTGACCCGCGTCGGTCAACGGCGGAGCTAGGCGAACTCGGAATCGACGCAATCATCCGCGTCACCGTGCAGGCCATTCGGCGAGACACCGGCAACCCATAGTTCGCCCCTCACCTATCTTGCGTCAACTATTCACTTAGGAAATCCAGGATGCTTTCCATTCGACCGGCCCGCATTGCTTCATCATTGGCTATTGTTTTAACCAGTCTGGCGGTCACCAAGCTCGCGACCGCCGAATCTCTCACCTCCGTACTGCCTGGCATGCCGCCCGTCACCGATACGAAGAACCTCTATGGAGATGCAGGACCTAACAGCATGAGCCCTGCAGTCCAAGGCGCTCTTTCCCGCGTCTATGTGCCCGATCTGCGTTCGAATAATGTCTATGTGATCGATCCGGCCACGTTCAAAGTCGTTGACAAGTTTGCGGTCGGACGAAGCCCACAACACGTCGTTCCCTCCTGGGATCTGCAAACACTTTGGGTCGCCAATAACGCCGAAGGCCGCACCGATGGTAGCTTGACTCCCGTTGACCCGAAGACCGGCAAACCAGGCCCGGAAGTGATGGTCGATGATCCCTACAACATGTATTTCACGCCTGATGGTCAGGAAGCCATCGTTGTGGCCGAAGCCCATGCACGGCTGGATTTCCGTGATCCGCACACAATGGCGCTGAAGTCGAGCTTGGATGTCCCAAAGTGTAAAGGGATCAACCACGCGGACTTTGCCATTGATGGAAAATACGTGATCTTCACATGTGAGTTTGACGGTAGCCTGGCGAAGATCGACATGGTCAGCCGCAAAGTCTTGGGATATTTGCAGCTCGGAAAGAAGGGGATGCCCCAGGACATTCGGATCTCTCCGGATGGTAAAGTGTTTTACGTGGCCGATATGAAAGCGGGCGGCGTCCATGTGATCGATGGCGACAGCTTCACCAAGATCGATTTCATTGCCACCGGCGTAGGTGCCCATGGCCTCTATCCTAGCCGCGATGGCTCGAAGCTCTATGTGGCCAATCGAGGAACGGACCAAATTCACGGCAAGCCTCTGGGCAAGGGCAGCGTCTCGGTCATCGACTTCGCCAGCCGCAAGGTTGTCGCCAATTGGTCGATCCCTGGCGGCGGCAGCCCGGATATGGGTAATGTCAGCGCCGACGGAAAGTATCTATGGTTATCGGGCCGATATGATGACGTTGTCTATGCGATCAATACAGAGAGTGGCGACATGAAGGTGATCCATGTGGGCATGGAACCGCACGGCCTTACCGTCTGGCCGCAGCCGGGTCGTTATTCTCTGGGACATACCGGCAATATGCGGTAAAAATACTACTGTTGATGGCGCGTCAGGGATTGGAGTGAGCGGCCATGAAAACAGAGGACCTAATAGATAGGCTTGCCTGGGACCTTCGCCCGGTCAAGCGGCTACCAAGCCCCGCAGTACGCACTTTATTTTGGATTGTACCGCTGGTTGTGGGATCAGCATTTCTATTATTAGGTCTTGGTCGGCCGGATGCGTTGCAGACCTTAGGCATCAAGCTTCAGCGTCTCGAAATCTTAGTTGCGCTAGCCACATCGATAGTCGCCGCTTTTGCCGCGTTTTCTTCAGGTAATCCTGGGCGATCTTTATGGGTTGCCTATCTTCCGGTACCTCTTCTCGTTATTTGGGCATGCATTTTGATGTTCAGCTTGTGGAACAATGCCGATGGCGGGCGGCTCGACATGACTCAGTTTCGCCCGGCCTGGAGTTGCATATTCTTATTTGTCAGCTTCGCATTGTTTCCGATGATCACTCTGACCCTGATGTTGCGACGGGCGGCGCCGATCCTGAGGGACCGCGCGGTTGTCTTAGGTGGAATAGCGAGCGCCAGCTTGGCAGTGCTCATGTTGCGGCTTGATCTTTTTCACGCCCCGAATCAAATGCCAGAAATGTTTACGGAACATCTTGGCGGCCTTCTGATGCTGGCTGGTCTTACGGCTGCCATGAGCAAATGGCTGTTGCCGGATAGACTTTCATGTCCGGGAGAATATTGAACGAACTGGGGCGCTGCCCGCCCGTTTCTGGCACTCAACCAAGATGTCCCTGGCAATCGGGGCAGCGACAGCCGAGCCGCCGCCGCCATGTTCGACAACCACCGCACAGGCATATTTCGGTGCATCTATGGGAGCGAAGGCGATGAAGAGTGCATGGTCTCTTCTTGGCCAGGGCAAATCTTCGTTCTTTATTACGCCTTTAATGCGCTCAGCCAGGGAAATTCGGCGAACTTGGGATGTACCCGACTTCCCTGCCATCTCCATACCCGGAATTTCGATGCGCGCAGCATAGGCCGTCCCCTGCCGGTCATTGGTCACACGTTTCATCCCTTCGGTAACGACTGCTAACCAGCGAGGATCAACGCCGAGTTCGGTACTCGTGCCGAGGCCTTCCAGTGGCGGAACAAAGTGCGGTTGTATCCGACGGCCACCATTTGCCAGTTGCGCCGCCATGAGTGCCAATTGGAGCGGCGTTGCGAGAACGAAGCCCTGTCCAATAGCGGCGACCAGTGTCTCACCCTGCTGCCACGGTGACCCCAGGGCGCTCCGTTTCCAACCCGTCGATGGAATAAGACCGGCTCGCTCGCTTGGCAGATCGACACCGCTCGCTTGACCAAGGCCGAAGTTTTTGGCCATTTCGGCAATGGCATCGATGCCCGTCCGCCTCGCCATCTCGTAAAAATAGACGTCACAGGAATGCTGAATGGCACTCGCCATCGAGACGCGGCCGTGACCGCCCTTCTTCCAGCAGTGGAATTTTGCATTACCTAGCGTATAGACGCCAGAGCACACGACTTCGGCAGAAGGGTCAGTTCCGGCCTTCAGAACCGCCAGCGCCGTCATCGGCTTAAAGGTTGAGCCTGGCGCGTATTGCCCGGAGATAGCCTTGTTTGCAAGCGGCTGGAGGATATCGCTTGTCAAGTCGCGCCAATAGTCAGCACCTATTCCACGGTAAAATGCTGTCGGGTCATATCCCGGTACCGAGGCCATAGCGAGGATGCCGCCTGTCTGCACGTCCAGCACGACTGCAGCACCAGACAGTTGGCTCGCCAATCTTTGGTGAGCGAAAGCTTGCAGCCCTATGTCCAAGGTTGTTCTGATATCTGTACCGGCTGTCCCCTCGCGGCGGTCAAGCTCGCGGACGATACGACCTCCTGCATTGACCTCCTGCTGGATCACTCCAGCCGATCCTTGGAGATTCTCCTCATATTGCTTCTCCAGCCCGGCTTTTCCATTTCGCAGCCCTGGTGTGGCCAGCAAAGGATTGGCGTCGATGTCTTCCTCGGAAGGTGCCGCCACATAGCCGGTAATATGAGATGCAATGCCGCCGTAGGGATAATTCCTCTTTTGCTCCGTCTGGACGGAAACGCCTGTCAAGTCCGGCAGGTTGAGCTCGACTTTGGCAATATCATCCCAGGAAAGGTCCTCAATGATGGTTACGGGCAGAAAGGGCCGTTGCTGCTTCAGCCTGGCTTGCAGCTTTGCGGCCTGCTGCTCCGTCAACGGTGTCAGTTCCTGGAGATGCTTGAGGACGTCCGTCACGTCTTCGCTTTGCTCGGCGATAATCTCCAACCGGTAAGCTGGCGTATTCGATGCAATCGGCACGCCGTTCCTATCGAGCAAGACCCCTCGTTGCGGTGGAAGCACGCGCAGACTGATCCGATTTTTGTCTGAGAGAGCCTGATATTTGGCATTTTCCGCAATCTGCAGATAGTACATGCGGCCAACAAGGCCACCGATGAGGGCCATCTTGGCAGCGCCTAACAAAGCGACGCGCCGCGTAAATGTGCGTTTGATGCTAACTTTTTCGCGCAAATGGGTACGCCTCAAACTCTAGGCGCCAACGTGCCAATAGACTCACGTGGCTATCCAATGCAGAAAATCGATAGCGCCGGACACGGCCAACCAATCTGAGATCTCTTGCCTCAGAACGAGAGGTACGGCTGGACCATGTAAGCGCTGGGTGACGCGGAGATCAGAGTGTCAGCGGTTGTGGCGGGTGAATTTCCGGGCGCGGCGAGCACGACAACGGCCAATCGTCGGAACCTTGGCCGAACGGGTTGCGTGCGTTGGTCGCCTGCGGGCTGCTCACGGCACTGGGCTCGTTGATATTCCAGAGCAGATTGCACTGCATATGCTCGGCAGGCATCCCCTTCTGAGGGATCTGAGGGACCATGGTTCCATGCAGCCCCATTGCCACTGGGCCTTCGGGCTGGCCTGTTGTACCCGCGCTTGCCATGTCCTCGACATGGCACAGCGATATCAGCACCACCAGAAGGACGGTGAGCTTCGCCAGAATTCTTTTAATCTGCTTCGTTCGCCGTCTCATCGGTAGGCCATGCGACATAACTGCATGCTGTTATGCCGTCGTCTCATCTGTCCGGATCGGCAATGCTAATGCTTCCCATTGGGGGAAGGTCAAGACCTAGACGCCTTGGAGGCATATGGCTCAAAATGTCGACTTATATTCCATTTACGATAGCCTCCGACCAAAGCGAATCCAGATGTCCAAGATGCAAACGGCGATTTTTATGATCCTTGTCCTCTTGGGTCTTGCAACTGCCGGAGCATATTTCACGTGGCGGGGAATTCAGCCCACTGCCCAGATAGAGATGGACGCAGCGACAATCTCGCTCGGCAAAGATTTGTATCAGCGGACATGCGCCAGTTGTCATGGGGCAGAGCTTCAAGGGCAACCCAACTGGATGGAGCGCAAGCCGGATGGCAAGCTCCCGGCACCACCGCATGATGCCAGCGGCCATACTTGGCATCACAGCGATGACGACCTTTTCAAGATCGTTAAGAATGGCATCCAGGCCTTCGCCGGGCAGGACTATAAAACGGACATGCCTGCCTATTCCGGAACCCTTTCCGACGACCAGATCCGGGCGGTGATCGCCTATATCGAAAGTACTTGGCCTGAAAAGCAGCGGAAGTTTCAGGAGCAGGTGACAGCCAGCGGCCGAAGCCCATCCGGAAACTAGCCCTGCATTGCCAGTCGTCCCCCTCAAGCACAATTCTGCCCGATAGCCTTGGCGTTTATGCTATTGATGAAATTAGGAAATATTTCTCCCGCACATGAACTGGCTGATAATTTGGATGGCGAATTGACATAGCTCATTGAGCGGGCCCGCAACTGCACCTATTTTGACGACAGGATAGGGAGATCGAATGCGATCAAACGCTTGGCATGTTGTGAGAACACTGACCGCTGCGCTCGTCGCGGTGGCCTTTGCTCTGCTGCCCTTGATGGGCGATGCCTCGATGAGCTCAAAGCATCACAACGTCACCCATACCGCCGCCTGCGCAGGTGATTTCCAGTCGAAGATGTCAATTAGCCATCATTCCGTAATGTCCGACTCTGGGCAGAAGGGAGACTGCGGACGCATTCCTGTTCAGAAAACCAATTGCTGCTTGGGTACCTTCTGTCCTTCCGTACAGATGGTCGAACTCACCAGCATCGATTTGCCGACGCCCCAAATGACAAACGGCGTTAGGCAGGCGATTTCGTCCGCGACCGGATACGGGCTACAACCTGCTCCGACCCCAAGGCCGCCGCGCCAATTCATCTGAGGGTGCAATGGTGAGCGTCCTCGCCTTCAGGCAGTGATCGCCACCAATCGAGATTCAAAGGGCCACAACCACGTTCGACCCTTGCTATCGCTATCAGATGAATAGGAACAAATCATGTCTCGAATTGTGTCACGACGGCAATTCCTCGCTTATTCCTCCGCCGCTGCTGCCGTAGCCGGAACCGCCGGTATCCTCCCACTTACTAGAGCTGCTGCCGACACGTCGGCACCGACCGACCTTCGCATTGTTCAGCGAAATTTGGAGGTCCTGGGGAAGCCCGCCAAGGTCTTCGGCATTGTCCGGGCCAATGGCCAACCGGGCCTGTTCCTGCAGCCGGACGAACGCTTCAATGTCAACTTGTTAAACCAAGTTGGTGAGGATGCCGTCATCCATTGGCATGGCATGACGCCCCCGTACCTGCAAGACGGCGTTGCCGATTCCAAGCGTCCGTTGATCGTACCGGGCAAATCGGCCGCCTATGACTTTGTGCCCCAGCCTGGCACGCACTGGATGCACTCGCATCACGGGCTTCAGGAGCAGTTGTTGATGGCAGCGCCCTTGATCGTTCGAACCAAGGAAGATGTCGCAGCAGATGTCCAGGAAGTGACGGTTCTCCTCCATGACTTCACATTCAAGAATCCGGTGGATGTTCTCAACGGTTTGACCAAGGGAAGCACTTCCGCTGCGTCCCACGACATGTCCATGCCGGGTATGGATATGTCTGGAGGCGGCAATATGAACATGCCGGGCATGGACATGTCCGGTGGGTCAACAATGAAGATGGAATCCGGTCAGACGATGTCCCCGGCGGATTCCATGCAAATGGACTTGAATGACGTCAACTATGACGCCTATCTGGCCAATGACCGGACGCTGGAAGACCCTGAGGTAGTGCGCGTGGAGCGGAACGGGCGTGTCAGGCTTCGCCTTATAAACGGCGCAACTTCGACAGCCTTCTACTTGCATTTCTTGGACCTCAGCGGCGACCTGATTGCCGTAGATGGAAATCCCATCAAGCCGGTTAATATCAAACGCATCGGCGTCTCGATGGGGCAACGAATAGACGTCCTGATCACGCTTCCTCGCTCGGGTTCGTTCCCGATATTGGCACAGCGAGAGGGCGACACCGCGAGGACAGGCATTATCCTCGCCTCTCCTGGCGCCTCGGTGGGCAAGGTGGACAGCGTTGCCAGCCGCAAGAGTGAGACGCTGGATCTATCTTTGGAGGCGACGCTGCGGCCATTGCAGCCACTTTCGGCCCGAGCAGCAGATGTAACCCACAAGATCCAGTTAACCGGCTCCATGCAGCCCTATGTTTGGTCAATCGATGGCCTGACCTGGGAGAATCATCGGCCGCTCAAGGTTAGCGAAGGGCAGCGCGTGGTTGTCGAGATGGTCAATCAAACCATGATGGCTCATCCGATGCATCTTCACGGGCATCACTTCCAAGTCATTGGGATCAATGGTGTGCCCGTTAACGGTGCGGTCCGGGATACAGTTCTTGTCCCCGCCATGGCGTCGGTGTCGGTGGCCTTCGATGCCCACAATCCAGGGAGATGGCCGCTTCACTGTCACAACCTGCTGCACATGGCGACCGGTATGATGACTGAAGTCGTTTACGATCAATACGCCTAAGCGGACAGGAGGAATGAGCCGCGGATGGTTTTAGCGGTCATTCCTCCTCTGCCTCGCTACGCTCGGCGCGCAATTATCTCCGGTCGGTAGACGAGACTACCGGCCAAAGATCAGCGACTATCAGGGTTTGCGGGAGCAAGTTGACATGAGTTCACTTGCGCTACGTCAAGGCAGTTCCGGTAGCGATCTCGATACTCGTAGAATTATCTCATCTTGCTTTTATGGAGCAGACGGTGAATCAGGAATCAGTCCACGGTCATCATGATCATGAGCAGCATGTGCACCACCATGGGAAGGTGAAAGATCCCGTATGTGGGATGATGGTTGATCCAAATGTAACGCCTCATTCATCGGAACATATGGGTCAGTCTTTCTATTTTTGCAGCGCGGACTGCAAACAGAAATTTGACACAGATCCACATCGCTACATGGCGTCAACCGAAACACATTCGGCGCCCGCCAAAGCGGAACCGAATGGATCTGGTGTGATCTACACCTGCCCCATGCACCCTCAGATACGACGTGATCAGCCGGGCAATTGTCCGATATGCGGCATGGCTCTTGAGCCCCTGGTGGCGACCGGTGACGATAAGCCAAACCCCGAACTAATTGACATGACGCGGCGGTTCTGGGTCAGTCTGGTTTTTACCGTTCCAGTTCTCGCACTTGAAATGAGCGCACATATACCTGCCCTCATGATCCATCAACTGATGGCCCCGAAGTTGGCACTCTGGATTCAGTTCGTGCTTTCGACTCCGGCTATTCTATGGGGCGGATATCCATTCTTCGATAGGGGCGCTCGCTCGCTCATCACGCGTCGCCTCAATATGTTTACGCTTATCGGCTTGGGTACCGGCGCTGCCTATGTCTTTAGTGTCGCCGCGGTGTTCTTTCCGGATGCATTTCCCGCTGGCTTCAAGAATGCGGACGGAACGGTGCCGGTGTATTTTGAGGCCGCAGCCGTCATCACTGTCCTGGTGCTGTTGGGACAAGTTTTGGAGTTGAGAGCGCGCGAGCAAACTGGTGGTGCCATTCGAGCGCTGCTTGACCTGGCACCGAAGATCGCCCACCGCTTAACCTCGGCTGGAGATGACGAGGATATCCTGCTCGAAGCTGTCGCCATCGGCGACCGGCTGCGGATTCGTCCGGGGGAGAGTGTCCCAGTCGATGGCGTCGTCGAAGAAGGCAACAGTGCCGTTGACGAGTCAGTCGTGACTGGCGAGTCTATTCCGGTCGAGAAAGGTCCGGACGCCAAAGTTATCGGCGGCACCATCAATGGTGGCGGCGCTCTGGTGATGCGGGCAGAGAAAGTCGGCGCAGACACTGTCCTATCCCAAATTGTCGCCATGGTTGCCGAGGCACAGCGGAGCCGCGCGCCAATTCAGAGATTGGCGGATACTGTTTCAGGCTGGTTTGTGCCTATCGTCATTGCTATCGCTGTTGCTGCGTTCTTTGCCTGGGCTAAGTTCAGTAACGAGCAGCCTCTCGCCCAGGGTCTGGTCGCGGCCGTAAGCGTATTAATTATCGCCTGCCCATGTGCGCTCGGACTGGCAACGCCCATGTCAATCATGGTTGGCGTCGGCAATGGAGCCAAGTCCGGTGTTCTCATCAAGAACGCCGAAGCTCTGGAGCATATGGAGAAGGTCGACACCCTCGTCGTCGATAAGACCGGTACCTTAACAGAGGGTAAGCCGAAAGTTGCTGCCATCGAAACAGCCAATGGTTTTGCTCCGGATGATGCCCTTGCCATGGCTGCGTCGGTCGAAAGATCGAGCGAGCATCCATTGGCGGCAGCCATCGTATCAGCGGCGCGCGAAAAGGGGCTAGCCTTCAAAGACGTGACCGATTTTTCCTCGGCAACCGGCAAGGGCGTGTCTGGTCGCGTGGACGGCAAAGTTATTCAGCTCGGCAATATGAAAATTATGCAGGATTCTGGCGTTGATATGTCAAGCCTGGCTGCCAAGGCCGAAGAGCTTCGTCGGGACGGCGCCACTGCCCTATTCATGGCCGTTGACGGCAAACTGGCGGCGGCCATCGCCGTAGCAGACCCGGTCAAGATCACAACTAAGCCCGCCCTGGAGTCGCTCAGCAAGAGTGGTGTCCGGATTGTTATGCTGACCGGCGACAATAGGACAACTGCCGAGGCCGTTGCGCGACGACTCGGCATCAAGGATGTCGTGGCGGAAGTGCTACCCGATGAGAAGAACAAAGTTGTGAAGGACTTCCGTCAGAAGGGCCACATGGTCGCGATGGCGGGCGATGGTGTCAATGACGCGCCAGCTCTGGCCGAGGCAGATGTCGGGATTGCGATGGGTACCGGTACCGAAATCGCAATCCGAAGTGCAGCGGTGACACTGGTTAAAGGCGACCTTGCGGGCATTGCGCGGGCGCGGGAGTTAAGCCAGGCGACGATGAGCAACATACGTCAGAATCTGTTCTTGGCCTTCATCTACAATATTCTCGGCATCCCCATTGCCGCAGGGGTGCTCTATCCAAATTTTGGAATCGTCCTGTCGCCGATCATTGCCGCGGCGGCAATGGCGTTGAGCTCTGTTTCGGTTATCGGGAATTCGTTACGCCTTCGATGGCTCAAGCTCTAGCGGCACTTCTGGTCAGGGAGAAGGTCAAAGCGACATCCTCCTTGACCTTGCTACGTGGCAATCCTTTAGGAGGTTCTCGTTTTCTTGGTATGGAATGAAGACATGCTTGAGCCACGGGTCACGGTATATGCCAGCTTCCTCGCTTCGCTGAGGAGTATTTCGGCGGTCGAGATGGCGAGGTCGGCATTCTTTGCCGTCAGCATCTTTATCATTGGCGGTTCGGTAGCGGCGCTTTGGAACAACGCACTCTTTATCCGTATGACGCCGGTAGCGGGCTACGAGTATCTCTTGCTCGCCATCGAATCGGCGTTGGGAGGGCTGTATCTGGGCTTAAAGGCACCTGCCTGCTCTATTGGAGCGGCAGGCTCCGGTAGTGCTCTAGGCTTCCTCGGGATTGCCTGCCCAGTATGCAACAAGTTGCTAATGCTGCTGTTTGGCGGCCAGTTGCTGCTGACCTATTTTGAGCCGGTCCGACCTTATGTTGGGATGTTGGGGATCGCATTTCTCGGCTGGGCGCTCAGGCAGAAGTTGTCGCGCCGCAGCGCGACGTTACCAACCGCGGGATAATTCCCAGAAAAGTGGAGGGGGATCGAAGATCACACCCCCTCCGTATCGTCAGGGCTGGGAGACATCGACTTGCGGATCGTACCCCGCTTCTCGAATTGCCGCGATGAATTTCTGATTATCGGCAGCACTGGTGATAGAAACAGACTTGGACATGACATCGACAGAAACCTGGGCCTTTGGATCAACCCCCTTAACGGCTTCGGTCACCACACCAGCACAATGGCCGCAGGTCATATCCGATACCTTGAATTTGGTCATTTGACTTTCTCCTGTAAAAAGCGCTCCAGTGAAGTATATGGGGATTCCAATTATGGGAAGGTCAAGGCACCGGCTGCGACTATCTATTGAGGAAGCAGCAAAGTGACAGCAATTGACTACCCCGCCCTCAGCCTCGCGGGCGCCCTTGCTCTGCTTTTCATCTCCTCCTTTGTCGCCGCGACCCTCATACCTCTGTCTTCGGAGGTAGTTCTTGCCGGGCTATTGGCCGCTCAGTTTGAGCCATGGCTGCTCCTGATAGTCGCCCTAGTAGGCAATACCCTGGGGGCTTCGGTTAACTGGTTCCTTGGCTATCGAGGGATCGATCTTCTCAGGAGAAAGCTATCGCCATTCAATGCACGGCAGCTCGACAGAGGAACCAGGGCATTCAAAAAGTTTGGCATTCTGAGCCTGTTATTCTCCTGGCTGCCGATTGTCGGAGATCCTTTGACCTTCGCCGCTGGGGTCCTGAAGGTCCCGTTTGCGACCTTTTTGTTGCCTGTCGCATTTGGCAAGGCCGTCCGCTACCTCGTCGTCATGGCTGCAGCGCTGCATTTCGCATAGGGCGACGGGTCCCAATGAGCCTGTGTCAGCGGAATTCGATCCCTGGGTTTGATTTGCGTCAAGGCACTCTAGTTCTACTATGCCAAACTTAAGACCATCGAGGACGATGGATAAGTGGCGTACGAGCGATGCGTCGTGGAAGCTACATAGGAAGATTTATGCGGGGGATGGCCCTGAGCCATTCCATTCGGATCGGTATATGTGTGCTCTATGCGGTGGCGTTGATCCTACAGCTTGGCTACGGCAAGTACGAACATATACATCACGACAGGCCGATTGCGCTCGCCGGAACTGTCAGTAGCGACCCCTGCCAAACAGGTCATGATGGCGTCGTGAAGCATTGCCATACCGTATCTATCGTCTCCCTTTGCGCGCCGTTCCCGGCAGAGGTAGCGAGCCTGAGTCAGAACAATCTCTTGCCCTCCCCGCCTCGTATTGACAACTTCAACGGGCGAATTGTCCGTCCTCAATACCGCCCTCCGCAAATAGCCGCTTCCTGACGCTCCATCGAGGGCGCCGAGTCTGGCTGAAAGACGAGCGACCCAGCTCTGCAGGAACTTAGCCAAGATTCTCAATCCGCTTCTCCGATGGTAACGCCCAAGCTGATTTGGTCACGATGCTCTCGTGATCAAACAGAAATATCCAATGCAAGCTAGTGATTAATGCGGAGAGATTAAAATGAAGAATACCCTTAAACTCGCTCTTGTCGGCGCAACGCTTCTGCTGGCGACGCCTGCCCTCGCCGACGACACCCATCACCAAAACACAGAGGGCGACGACGCCGCGCAGCAGCAACTCAATATGATGGGTGGCGCTATGATGGGAAATGCCATGATGGCTGGCTCAGGCGCCAAAGGCGGCATGATGTCGATGATGACGCCGATGCTCCAGATGATGAGTCCCAAGCATATCGAAGGCCGACTCGCTTTCCTTAAGACCGAACTCAAGATCACTGAAGCGCAGGCACCGGCTTGGAACAAGTTTGCCGACGCGATGCGCGAGAGCGTGAATGACGCCACCCATTCCATGCCGGGGATGGACGGTTCCATGATGCCACAGAAAGGCAGCGACGGATTGATCGAGAGGATGAGCGTCCGCGAGCATGTCCTTACCCAGGAGCTCAGTCGAGTTCAAAAGCTAGAGGCCGCAGTTAAGCCCCTATACACCGCCTTCTCTGATGAGCAGAAGCGCACGGCTGACGAGCTCTTAATGCCAGCTTTGCTTGGCCATATGTGAGCCGGTCGCAACTCCGCACCTGCTTAGAGAATCGTCCTGCTACAAAGGAGTAAGGACCATGTGCATGCATTCACACGGCGATCATGATCACGACGGCAAAAACGAACGAGACTTTCGCCACTCAAATCACGAGGAGCATCAAAGCTTTTGGCGCTCCAAGGCGGCAGCCGTCATGCTGGGATTCGCCGCTGTCGGTGGCTTTTTCCTGATCACCGAACACTGGGCCCATCTTTACGGGTACATACCCTTCCTGATCATTTTGGCCTGTCCGCTCATGCATATCTTTATGCATCATGGCCATGGCGGGCATGGCAGTCATAGCGAGGAAGATCATCGGCACAGTGAGAACAATCCGCCGAAGCCTTTGTCGGATAAAGGAGCTCAGCCATGAACCAGGAAGCTCCCGCTTACGGTCTTTGGGGTCTCGTTGTCCTCAACTCCGTTGTCTTCATCTTCTTCGCCTTTAGTTTCTTCAAGCCTCGCACCAGCAGGGATTGGAAGTCGCTGGGTGCATTTAGTGCGTTTATCGTGGCGTTATTCGCCGAAATGTACGGATTTCCGCTCACCATCTACGTGCTCTCCGGCTGGCTTCAAACAAAGTACCCCGACGTGAACTGGTTCTCCCACGACGCCGGTCACCTTCTGGAAGAGCTCTTCGGATGGAAAGCGAACCCGCACTTCGGGCCTTTCCATATGGCGAGCTTTGTCTTGATTGGTGCTGGCTTCTTGCTGATATCCTCGGCGTGGCACGCTCTTTTCAACGCCCAGAGAAAGAACAGGCTGGCGACGACAGGCGCATATGACTTTGTGCGCCATCCTCAATATGTCGGATTCATCTTGGTTCTTCTGGGCTTCTTGCTTCAGTGGCCCACACTTCTCACTCTAGCCATGTTCCCCGTCCTGGTCGTTATGTATGTACGCCTGGCGAAACAGGAAGAGCATGAAGTCCGCGCGAAATTCGGCGCGGAGTACGATCATTACGCAGAACATGTTCCAGCCTGGCTCCCACATTGGTCTCGTATCAAACTCGCTCTTCACGTCGCCGATAGCTGAACGGCAGAAAGTTGCTGTGTAAGTGCCGCAATTCCGGAATGGTCCGGATACGGCACTTACAACAATCCAATTCATCGACTCATGATGGGGTGTCGCTATGATGTACGGGTCTGAGATGTTCGCCTACTGGTCCGCCTGGCATTGGGTTATGTTCACGCTCTTCGCCGTGATGTTCCTCTATCCAATTGGGATCATCATCCGGCGCATTGGCTACTCACCTTTCTGGTGTCTCCTCGCATTGTTTCCCATTCTGAACATTGTCGGCCTATGGCTCCTGGCGTTCAGCGCATGGCCATCGGGCGGAAAACGCCGGTGATGAGAGAGGTGGACGAATTCATTAAGTTCGCTTGGCGAGGCATTCAAGTGATCCGGAAGATCGTTTTAACAGGGCCTGGGCAGTTGTGAAGAGCGCGCTGTATCAGCCATATCGGATTTCTCGTATAGCGATAGCCGCACTGATGCTGACGGTTTTCACCGTCTCGGTCGGCTATGGCGTGACGCTTCCTTTGCTACCCTATTCGCTGCAGCGAATAATCGGCAGCGTGGGAACGACTGTCCAGATTTCCCGCCATACGGGCCTGTTGGCTGCCATCTATCTGCTAGCCCTCGTTCTGTTTGCGCCGCTCTGGGGTAGACTTTCAGATCAGATTGGACGCCGCTCGGTGCTACTTATGGGCTTGAGCGGTTTTTCCGGAACAATGGCAATCTTTTCGTTTCTTGAAGGCTTAGAGGCGCTTTATGCGGAGCGGTTCTTTAGCGGGATATTCGCCGCGGCTGTAACGCCGATAGCGTCTGCCTTCATTGGAGATGTTAAGGTTGCCGAAGGTGGCCAAGCTAGACGCCTAACCATGGTTAGCCTTGCTGGAATGGCCGGTTTTCTTCTAGGTCCTATGCTCGGTGTATTCATCACGCGAGTCACCTCGGAAATTTGGTACAGAGCCGAACTGCAAACGTCTCTCGCAACTCCTCTCCGATTTACCGCCCTCCTGGCGATGGTGGCTTTTGTCCTGTTTTGGCTAACTACATCCGGGGCTGAAAGAGATGTTGACGATAGCAGGTCTCCTGGCGAAACGGCGCTTCTATCCAAAGCCGTCCGTCGTACTCTCCTCCTGTTGGCGTTCGTTGTTTCAACCGGGGGCGGCGTCTTCGAGACGGACTTAGCACTCCGTGGCGAAGGGCAACTGGGACTGACGCCATATCAGGTTGCCGTGATGTTTACCGAATGCAGTCTCGTTATGATATTGGCGCAGGCAATCGGGTTTGCCCCTGCGATCAGGCCTAAGATGAGCCGTTGGGTCATAGCTATTGCACTGGTTCTATTGGCCGCCGGGCTCGCCCTTGCTCCATATGCTTCAAGCTTTACGATGATGTTGGCGACCGTTGCTTTCGTGGCAAGTAGTGCTGGTGTATTGGCGCCCATTCTCACGTACTGGATTTCGATTGGGTCCGGAGCCGAGCGAGGGATCGAACTTGGAAGACAGACCGCGGCTTCGAGCCTCGGTGGAGCCCTTGGCTCTCTCTTGGGTGGCTTGCTAACAGACGTCGGCCATCCACCGCACAGTTCTCTTATGTTCGTAGCGACTGGTATGATTTTATCGGCCGGGCTGGCCTTCGGGTTGCTGAACGGCCTCAAAAGCGAGGGTACGCCACGAAAAAGCGAGCCAAGCCCTGCCTCGGTTCGGTAGCTGATTCACTGCGCTGATAGCTAGCTGGGAATACCTGGGGGCCAAAGCCATCTTTCAGCTAAAATTACGCTTGTTAGGTCAATGCCCGTGAAATCGCCTGGACTGGCTTCATCCCCTGGCCAAACCGGGCAATTGCGTCCCTGTTCAACCTGAGCTCGCCGTAGGGCAAATAATGGACCTTGAGGTCGGCGATCCGGCTAAAAGCTGGTCTGGCGAGCTGGGCCCGGACTTCATGTTCTCGCTCATCTGGAGCTACGAGGAAAAGCCCTTGAAGTGCAGGTGCGCCACTGCCCAGAGCGAGATCCAACATCCGAACAATGCCAGAGTATATCGATGTCGTATGCTCGACTTCATAGGCAGCAACGATCTCGCCCGAGACCTTGTCTAGCCAAAGGACATCAATAAGACGCACGGACTCCGCTCCACGTGGCGTCGCCGCCGCAGGAAGTGTGTCTATACAACCGTCACCAAGCTTACCGCCGTTGAATTGGCGACCACGGTCATTAACCGCTACCCACGCTGAGTAACCGAGTGCCAGGCCTAGATCTCGGAGCCAGCCTTGGACTTCAGTATGCGTATGATCGCCCTCGCGGGCCTTGTTGAGAGCTTTATTCGTCTTGGCGACTTCTTCTCTGACTCGGGCGAGATCCGCTTCCCAGGCCTGGAGAGCCAATGCATCATCGCCTTGTGGTGGCGCTGAATAACGACCACTGCCTACATCAAAGAGCAAACCGCCAACCGCTCCCAAGTCGTTAGACAAGAGTGAGCGATAGGTGGTGTTGAACTCAATTATGCCTTTGCGCATCGCCAGAAAGTCATCCCAGCGACCTAACTTGACTCGAGCACCGGTCAATGCGTTGAAACCATTCACAATGGCTGTATTAAAGGGCGGAACGAGCGTTGGGTGGAGAAAGTACAAGAGGTTAGCGACCGCCGGGCCCAGGCCCTTGATCTTCTTGCCATCAATTTCGTGAACGGCCGCTATGATTTGCTGCTCGGTGTTGCAGCAGAGACAAGTATCCAGGAGCTTGCCAAACGCGTGCTGATTATCTGCATTTTCATATATGTCTGGGATGCGCAGCTTCGGTTTCCAAAGGAAAGCGTGATCGGCTCCCTTAAAAATCTGGCGCTGCTCAGCAATCGAATGAACGACCGTTTCAAGCGACGAGCCTCGATAAGCATTGCCGAACGTCCCAGCTTCGATCTCTTTCACCACCTCCTGTAATCCACGACGGATGGACCGGAAGTTCTTGATCCGCTCTTCCCAGAGGAACCACGAGAGATAGGTGCTATTCGGATCGGCCCGCCAGCGTTCCAGCAGAACCAGCATCGACTGTAACAAATGATCCCCCACAGTTCGGCCGCGACCCTCGCTCCCAGCAGGCCCGGAAAGTCGCCTAAGAATTAATACCAC
Organism: Rhodospirillaceae bacterium; assembly: GCA_008012315.1. GTDB lineage: Bacteria > Pseudomonadota > Alphaproteobacteria > Dongiales > Dongiaceae > Dongia_B. The sequence goes on along the minus strand of SSEL01000002.1, from coordinate 34,294 downwards.
GCCGTAGCCCTCTTTCCAGGGGTATATCGTGGCTCCAGACTCGCCCTCCTGGCGCTTAGGCCGCAAGGTCAGCAAGCGCCAGGAACGCTTCCTCCTCCAAGATGTTGATCCGGATCAATGCGCTGCGGCGTGGCCAGGCCAAAATGCAGACTGGGAACCAGCGGCAGATGATTTCAGCGAAAAGCCGAGCCGCACCGCTTCTGTTCTTGGTTGCTTCTCACTTTGAGGAACGATGTCCATGGTACACCAGCATTCTGATCAGAGCCCACCGCGTTACGGCGCCGCAGGCTCCGCAGCTATCGACACCGGGCTACGCGCATATATGCTTCGGGTCTACAACTACATGGCTGTAGGCTTGACCCTGACGGGTACGGTCGCCTATTTCGGAGCCGCGACCGGCTTCTATGCTTCTATTGTAGGGACTCCGCTGTTCTGGGTGATCTTATTCGCCCCATTGGCTCTTGTCTTCTTCTTGAGCTATCGCATCGAACGAATGCAACTCGCGACCGCACAAATATGTTTTTGGGCATACGCGGCGTTGGTCGGCCTGTCGTTGTCGGGGATCTTTCTGGTCTATACGGGTGAAAGTATTGCACGGGTCTTTTTTATAGCTGCCGCCAGCTTTGGCGGGATGAGCCTCTATGGCTATAGCACGCGCTCTGACCTCTCCCGCTTCGGATCGTTTCTCTTCATGGGCCTTATTGGCATTGTTATCGCCAGCCTGGTGAATATTTTTCTCCGCTCGTCTGGCCTACAACTTGTCATTTCCGTCATCGGCGTGCTGCTCTTCACTGGCCTGACAGCGTTTGATACTCAGCGCATTAAAAATATCTATGCCACGGACGAGGATGGCACCATCGCTGGCAAGAAAGCCATCATCGGTGCCCTTACCCTCTACCTCGATTTTCTCAATCTCTTTTTGATGCTTTTGCAGCTTTTCGGCAATCGACGTCGCTGATTCTCCCCGCACCGAAGTGAACATGCCATGGGAAAACATCATAAGCGCGCCAAGACTGAGTTATCTGATGCCAAATATGAAGCATCGCTGAGGACGCTACAGATCGAATTGGTGAAGATTGAGCGCCACATCATAAAACATGACCATAAGGTGCTGGTGATCTTCGAAGGACGAGATGCAAGCGGCAAAGATGGCACCATAAAACGTATAGCCGAACATCTCAGTCCGCGTGAGACCCGTATCGTCGCGTTGGGTAAGCCGTCCGATAAGGAACGGACCTCCTGGTATTTTCAGCGCTACGTCGAGCATCTACCTGCCGCCCAGGAATTGGTCCTGTTCAATCGCAGTTGGTATAATCGGGCAGGCGTCGAGCGAGTAATGGGATTCTGTACCGACGACGAATATGAGAACTTCATGGAGAGTGTCCTTCCATTCGAGCACCTTCTGGTCGGTTCCGGTATCCAAATCATCAAGTATTATCTAGACATCAGCAAGCCCGAGCAGAAGAGTCGGCTGCGGGATCGCCGAGAAGATCCGCTGAAGCAGTGGAAGATCAGTCCCATCGATGAGGCCGCGTTGGAACACTGGAATGCATACAGTCTAGCGAGAGATAAGATGCTCGCTCGCACGTCGAGTGAGCTTTCTCCCTGGATTGTTGTTCGGACAGATGACAAGAAAGCTGCGCGGCTGAATGTAATTCGGGACCTTCTCTCGCGCCTGAGCTGCCCAGAGAGTGACAAACATTACGCCGTACCAGATCCGGATATCGTCTTTCGATACGACACTGGTGCAACAAGGTTTACTCCACTCGCGGCCTGAACCCACAACGACCGTTCCCGCGCATAGGGAGCGGCCCAGATAGCTGGTCCCGACAGAAGCCGAATATATCGCGCCCACGCTACCGCTAGACACTACTTCGTCGTCGCATTCAACAAAGGCCAACGCCCGATACGAATTGTGCCATCCAGAAGGTCTCGCCAAAGTGTGTCCAGTCGAGCAAGTTGCTCGTGGCAGATGGACTTGATATCGGGGCTAAATTGATCGATGTCCGATCCATCTCGTGGAGCAACGCGGATGTTCACGGCTGCTGGCTCATTGATTGGCCGCCCAATGTTGCTGACCAAATAGACCTCGACAGCAAGGACTTTAGGTAGAGCATCGACGATAGCTTGGGCGATGAGCCCTGCAAGAACGTTATAGAGCTTGCCGACATGCGTGATCGGGTTCTTACCAGCTACAGACTCCATCGTCATCGGTCGATAAGGGGTGATGAGTCCGTTAACTCGGTTCCCGCGTCCCGTCTGGCCATCGTCTCCGGCCTCGGCGGATGCTCCCGTCACGGTCAGATATATGCTGCCTCGATCCGGGTCATCTGCAACATTGACGTCGACCGTTACATCGTCGGCGCCCCTTTGCTTAGCAATGCTACGTGCAAGGCGAACTATCGCATCCTTCTCGTCGAGGTAGCCTGAGATATCTTTCAACCATCGCCCCACCATGGCGCAAGAGACAGTGAGGTGCATGTGGCTGGCCCGCCGAATGCCCATTACTTTGATGTCCCGACCGAAGCTGGGATGGGCGCCCAGAGCAGCCGCCCCAAGTTCCTTCTCCACTGCGCTGACAATGGTTTCCAAGCGGCTCAAGGGGGCATAACCGACCCCACAAGACGTATCATTTGAGAGTCTGCTTCGTTGGCTGGGCGCCCGCGCAAATAGGTCGGTGAGATCGGTAGACCCAGGATGAACGGCGACTTCGACCGATATATTGTCAATGTCGACGAGCGGGAGATATTTCTTAAACCAGGCAGAAGTGCTTTGTTGAGCCAGCGCTGTCACCGGCACGATCTGATTGCCAACCGTCGTCGTTGCCCGGCCAGCCAATATAAGCCGCATCGGCTGCACAATCTCGCCGCCCGAGAATCTTGGATTTGAAGTTCCAGCTACAAGCAGCACCTTGTCTACATTGTGGTGAAGAACTTCTTTGAATTGCTTCATGTAATTGCGCGATAGCGCCAAACTGAACTCCTCGGCGATCTCATCGCAAATGGTATCAGGATGTCCGAGACCCTTCCTCTCAACAATTTCCGTCTCAAGAGCATCGCCTACGAGAGCGCGAATTGGGCTGATCGATATGGTCATCTTATCCACCCCTATAAAGTGATGCATGCCTGCCCAGCCGGTTTCGGCACCCAGAGAGACGCGGCGCCGCCGAAATCTCCTATCGCTCGACGGCGCCGTGGTTTCAGGGCCTCTGAGGCTGGAATGTAATGCCGTTGGGTCCTGTGCCGACTAAGAATTGTCGAGCAACCCGACGGTTCTCGACATCAATCATAGACACCGTTCCGGCAACGATATTAGAGACAAATACATAACGGCCGTCGGTACTTGTGACGACTCCGTGCGCCCCTGGGCCGGTACGGATCGTGGCGACCACCGTATAGGTGGCAACGTCGATCACCGAAGCGGTGTCCGCCGGTTCTTCCTTGCTGCCCTGATTGGCCACATAGACAAATTTACCATCAGGTGTGGCGAAGACCTGGATCGGGTTCCGGCCAACATCGATTTTTGCAAGGATCTTATGAGTGGTTGTGTCTAAGACGGTTACCTTATTTTCGTCACGCAGCGAGACGAAGACTTGGCGGCCGTCCGGTGTAAAGCCAACTTGAACAGGCGCTCGCCCGACGGGGATACGGGAAGTCTCGGTTAGCTTCGTCGTATCCAGGATCGATACGCTGCCATCTTCGACATTGGCAACGTAAGCCACGCTGCCATCAGGACTCAGTCGCAATCCATGCGGATATGCACCAGTCTGGATGGTTTTCACGACTTTTCTCGCCGCCAGGTCGACCACTGCTACGGCGTTCTGACCGGCCAAGGTGACAAACGCCCGAGAGCCTCCTTGATCCACCACGACGTGGGCTGGATGTTCCCCAACTTTGATCGATGCGAGCGGGCCTTGGGGCAACCTTGCCGGATCGTAGACGAGAAGCAGGCCCTCCATACCGCCCATCCCCTCCATCTCCGCTTCCTGACCAGATTGGTGCTGGTCGTGGCCTGTCTCCATGGCGGGGTTTCCGACCGCAAATAGTCGGCCGCCGTCAGCGCTGATTTGGATATTGTGGGGAGAAATGGCGACCGGGACGGTTTGTACCTGTCCGTCCGCCAGGTTGATCGCACTTATAGAATTTCCAAGTTCGTTCGCAGTGTAGACGTAGCCGTTTATCGGCGGCACATCCACAGTCTCCTGCCCCAATGCGAATCCTCCGGTCGCAACATACAGGGCCGCCGCGGCTGCGATTAAGGCTTTCTGGTGGGGGCGGAAAGTTCTCAAGATTTTGGCGCCATAGGAGATAGTCAGGGTGCCGGGGTCCCGACTTATGTAGCGGTCTGCATGAAACGCCGAAAGATTGCGGCGAGAAAGTAGAAGCATCTTTGCACTCCAAATGTCAGAACGATTTGACTGAAGATTCAGGCAACCGATCCGGCGCACAGGCGCCGGTCTCGTATCAGGACTGATTGGAATGCCGGGGAGGTTGGAGTTGTGGTGTGGCCAACCAAATGGCCTCGGGCGCGTCCGAGGACGGCCAAAGAGCAGATTTTGCAGCCGCTAAGATGGGTGGCGACGACTCCAGCGGCGCATAGAACGAACATGCGATTGCGCTACTGCAGTGCGCCGTCATCGCATGATGGCCGGTTTCGCAGGGTCCCCTGTTATGGCTTGCAGCAGCGACAGGGATTGATGACGCGACCGCGTGGGCATGAGTTGGCTGTCCAATGTGAAGCAGAATGCTTAGCGCAAAGAGTATGCTAATCAGCGCCGACATCCAACGCCGCTGCGCTGCTGTTCCTGACATCCCCGGCCTGTCTGTAATTTGAAACATTGGATCAAGCGATATTTCCGAGCTTTCAAAGAGTACAGATCATCCGTCACTGCTACTTTGATCTACATCAAGCTCGATGACAGGAGATAGTGGCGGCTATCGGTTATTGCGTAAAGGCTATGCACCTCAGATCACGTTCCATGGAACCTTCCCATGTGAGAACGTACTTCTCATCCTAGAGCCCTTGCCTGACACTGCTCGCTTGGGTGCTTGCTTGAGCGATATCTAAGGCGTTTAACGCCCGCATTGCTGATGCTAGCTGCCATGGCAAGCCCTGGCTTTGCTGCAGACGTGAAGACGACGGTAAAAGTTGCACTGCTTAATGTTTCGAGCGTTATGCCCACGGGATTGAGCGGTTACGGGATGATGGGACCCGGTATGATGGGCCCAGGGTGGGGACAGGGACAGGGACAGACCTATCTCGGCATGATGGGTATGGGCATGATGGGCGGAATGATGACCATCCGCACCGATCAGTCGGCGGTGAAAGCAGGATCAGTGACATTTGATATCACGAACTGGTCGAGGAGCGTCTTACATGAGATGCTTGTGGTTGCTGTCGACAATCCGGCATCACCGCTTCCCTATGATTATCCCCAAGCGCGCGTTCCCGAAGAGCAAGTGAAGGTGCTTGGGGAGGCCGCCGATTTGCAGCCCAATGTCACTAAATCTTTAGAGGTGACTCTGGCGCCTGGCTCTTACCTCCTGATTTGCAACCTACCAGGCCATTATGCGGCGGGAATGGTAACCGCAATCACCGTTACGCCGTGACGCGAGCACGCGAACTGCGCTTAAATCATTCGAAATTACTGGCCGTGGCGTGCAGGCTCTCCCACACCACAAGCCAAACAAGGGTGAAGTCGCGCTAACCGAAAAATGCCTTAGGTGATGAAGGCAAATTTTAACACCGCGGAACGAGTCCCAAGAGTTTTTATTCCTCCTGTTCGTCTGGCACTTCTAGAACGTGTGCAGCGAGATCCGTAACGATGCACCGAACCCTGTCGTCGATGGGCGAGTAGATCATCTGTTTGCCGTTGCGCGTGGCCCGCAACAATCGACTTGCCCTTAGGATTCTCAGATGATGGCTGACGAGCGAGCGCGGTATACCCACCCGCAGAGCGAGTTCGCCCACCGACGCCGGTTCCGCTAGGCAAGCTAACAAAATGCGCAGCCGAGAGGCTTCGCCGAGCAGTCGCAGGATTTCGGCTACTTCAGCAATTTGATCGTCATTGAGCTTCGGTATCGCTTCAGGTATCGGCTTCATAGCGGCAAACGGTCCCAAATGGACGTAGAACGCGTTACTCTGTCGGGCCTAACCTAGCCCGTCACAAGGCAACTTTGTAGTCTTTACGAATCATGCCGAGCTTTGCGTCGCCTCGAATGTGGGGCGACCACCAATAGATGCCGCTTCGGCGAATCTTGAAATGGCCACGCACGAGATGCGCGCGCATCAGATGAACCGGCACATCAGATCTACCCAATGCACGAGATCGGCTGGCACTCAGACGCAGATTGACGGTGCAAAAATCAAGCAGCGGATGTCGCCCCTGCTTGCGCCGCGCCGTGTTGATCTTGGCGAGATCCGCAGGTTCCCGACTCGTTCCGTTGCGACTGTTTAGCAGCATTAAAATTGCCAACAGAAAGCCTGCTTCGGCTTCCGCATTTGGCCGCGACAGGTTCAGCAGTCGTTCCAGCGCCCCCGCACCGGAGTGTTGCACGATTGCCGTTGCAACCGGCGCGAAGTAGGTGGACCTAATGAAGAAGATGCGGTTACTCAGCGCAAGCATTGCTTCGAGTTCACGCGGGTTTGCAGCGACCTTTTGATCCCAGCGTTGGGTGCTGCTGAGAAGCAGTTTTTGGAGCCCTTCAATAGTGGCGTCCCGCTTCTGCGAGGCGCTTTGAGGGTCGCGCGCCACGCGGCCTTCTGCAGTCATGTCGATCAGTAGAGCAACCGGGCAAAGCTCTACTCTGTTGTCCCTCCCGCCCAGATGCCAAAAGACGTTTACGGTAAATTCGCCGGGTGATTCCGCCACAGCCTCGCATAACAGACCAACCCGATGCGGTATCGTCGTTCCTATTGCGGCGATTTCGGGTCTGTCGTGCCCCGCATATTCAAGCCAGGTCGTGGGATATGGCAGACGGCATAGTGGCAGGCCTTGGAGGATCGACGATGGCAACGCCTCGGAAACGATCTGAGCGGCGGCGACGACCTCGCGCTCCAGCACGAACCTGACAGCATTCGCGACGGCTTGCGTCGCACGTTCGAACACCCCGCATAGGGGAGACGAATGATCGCTACCTGCTGATACAACAACGTCAGCTAGCATGGGACCATCTCATGGTCATAGCAACGCGCGTTTGTATGTTGTTATAACGCGGAGGCCTTACCCATGCCTGACATTCCCGTTAGGCGAAGGCGGACTAGCACTACTATTTGGAGCGAAAGCCCAGCAGCCGCAGCGCGTTGGCGGTCACGATAACGGTCGCGCCAGTGTCAGCCAGAATTGCCATCCATAACGGAGTTGCACCGGATAGGCTGGTGACCAGGAAGATCGCCTTGAGACCTAGCGAGATCGCAATGTTTTGTCGGACATTCGCCATTGTCGTGCGGGCAAGCGAAATCACCTCGGCTACGCCCGTCACGCGATCCTTCATCAGGGCAACATCGGCCGTTTCAATGGCGACATCCGTTCCGCCACCCATGGCAATACCGACCGAGGCCGCTGCCAGAGCCGGAGCATCGTTGATCCCGTCGCCAATCATTGCGACCGGTTCACGTGCCTTCATTGCTCTAATCTGGTCGACTTTATGCTCGGGCAGAAGTTCTCCGCGGACATGTATGCCAAGCTCTCGCCCTATCGCTGTCACGCTCCGGTGGTTGTCGCCGCTAAGCAGCACGCTACCGATCCGCATTGCTTTCAGCCGAGATACAGCTACGGCGGCATCAGTGCGTGGCTCGTCTCGCAGAGCGATCAGGCCAGCGACCTTGTCATCTATTTTTACGACGACGACCGTCTTGGCTCTGGCTTCGAGAGCCTCGATTTGCCGCTCTACTTCTGGTCCGATAATCGATGCCGCCGCGCGGGGGGACATCACGGAAACATCACGGCCTTGCACTGTTGCATAAACCGATTTACCCGGCACGGCACGTCCGTTGCTTGCCTGGGGAATGGCCAAGCCGATGGACTTTGCATGATGAACGATTGCGTTGGCGATTGGATGGGTGGAAGTGGATTCAGCGGCAGCGGCCCAGGCAAGAACGTCGTCCACGGGCTGGCCGACTTCGACAACATTCGTCACCGCTGGCTTACCGATGGTCAATGTACCGGTCTTATCAAAGGCAACAGCGCGGATCTTTGAGAGCATCTCCAGTGCAGCACCTCCTTTGACGAGAAGACCATGCCTGGCACCTGCCGCGAGGCCTGCGGCAATAGCGGCGGGTGTCGATATCACCAAGGCGCAAGGGCATGCAATCAAGAGCAGGGAAAGGCTGCGATAGATCCAGACATGCCAGGATGCGCCAAAGGCCAGCGGCGGCACGATGGCAACCAGCAATGCACCCGCCATCGCCATGGGCGTATAGATGGCACTAAACCTATCAATGAAGCGAGAGATCGGCGCTTTGCTCTCCTGGGCTTCCTCGACCAGATGCAGCATACGCGCAACCAAGGTATCCGAAGCGGGCTTGGTAACAGCAACAGTCAGCGATCCGTCGTTGTTGATCGTACCAGCGAAGACCTCGTCCCCTGTCGATTTCACCACTGGGACGGACTCGCCGGTTACCGCAGACTGATCGACACTGGACGTTCCTTCCGAAACCGAGCCATCGGTAGGAATCCGCTCGCCTGGACGAACGAGGACCGTCATCCCAACGGTCAGTTCTTGAGCCGCGATCTGACGCTGCGACCCGTTTGTAAGAACAGTGGCCGTCGTCGGGATGACCGATAGCATCGACGTGATTCCCGACCGGGCGCGCGCTGCAGCGACGTTCTCCAATAGCTCCCCGAGGGTGAAGAGAAAGATGAAGATTGCTGCTTCAATGGGCGCCCCGATTGCCACGGCGCCAAGGGCAGCGACTGTCATCAGCATTTCCATGCTAAAGGGAGACCCGGCCGTGGCAAGGCGGATCGCCTTGTGCGCGATGGGATAGATGCCAATAGCGACGGCCGCCGTATACAGAATCAAGCTCGAAGTCGGGATGACGAACTCAGACAGCAATGCCGCAAGCCCAAGGGCCACAACTGAGGTCAGAGCCGCCCGGACCTTGGTTTGCCACCACCAGGCGCGACTGATTGCATCACCTTCATGTTGGGCATCTCCACCCTCCGCCGCTATAGCAGTTAGGCCCTGCTTGAAACCATTTGTCGCCCTTAGCGGGTGGCCGATACGCTTCGATGCTTCTGCAATAGCCTCGGCCAAGCCGGGGCGTTCGTCGCTTCGAACTTTCAGGCTGGCCGCCGAATAGTTAACTGAGACCTCCAGCACACCAGGAATCCCGGAAACGGCCCGCTCGACCTTCCCGGCGCAACTTGGGCAATCCATGCCTTCGACCTGATAACGCAGTTCGGTGCCCATCTTCTCGTCTCGAATGGTGGCGGAATCCACAGCCTTCTCCTTGAAACCCAGCCAATTGAGATCAACATGGGACCTACAGCTACTGTAGCTTCAAGAGCAAAAAATGAGAAAATCGACCCAAAAGACGACTGCTTACCCGTCCGGTGGCATGTCCATTGGCGAATTGGCCCGCCTTACCGGCACGAAGGTGCAAACCATCCGGTATTACGAGCAAATCGGGCTGATGCCGGAACCGGGTCGGACCGAGGGCAACCAGCGGTTCTATGGAGGTCGCGAACAGTCCCGCCTTGCCTTTATCCGGCATGCCAGGGAGTTGGGATTTCCACTGGAAGCCATTCGCAGCCTCTTGGATCTATCCGATCATCCGGATCAGCCCTGCCACTTAGCGGACCAGATCGCCCGGAAGCAGTTGGATGCGGTTGTCTCACGTATCCAGCGCCTCGAAGCTTTGAAAGTGGAACTGGAGCGCATGATTCAGCAGTGCGGCCAAGGCCGCGTTGAAAACTGCCACGTCATCGAGGTGTTGGCGGATACAAGCCATGCGCATTGCCTGACCGATCACCGTGCCGAGAGTGCACCCTTATAGGCTTAGACATGCTTGTTGCGAATATCGAGGCCGTGCCTCAATCAAGCTTACCCAGCGTCGGTGGTAAAATGCGGCCGCAATAGTGGGTCGCGTCAACAGGGTACGGTAGCGCATCCTCGAAATGCAATTTCTGCTACCGATGCATCATTTTGCATCGGTAGGCGCCTGAGAAGCCAACTGCATCGCCAGATATAAAAACTGGCGAAACTCCTGTGATTGCAGGGCGAGCGCCCGAACACTTTCGAGCAACTGATCGGTGGCTCCGTCGGCCTGCATCGGTGCGGCAATAACAGCCATAGCCTTGCCCAAAATGTTATGTTTGTCTGGGATTTGACCCCGAAGAATCTTGGAAAGGTGCCCTTGGGTCACCCCTATTCTCGCCGCCAGCTTTCGCTGACTTAATCCCAGATCCGCTCTGGCGCGCTCGACTTTTTGCCAGCTCGGCCTCACTCCGTCCGCCTCCTTGTACTATGCATCGGAATGCATCAATATGCATATCGCAAGGAGGCGAGTAAAGATGCAAACCGTTGAGACCAGTGTGAATGGCCAGATTAAGACTATAGAGATCCCCGATGCCGATACCGAAGTGGTGCCCGGCGTAAGTTGGGGGAAGACATATGAGATTCTCAGTCCGGCCTTCTGGTTCATCCTGGCCCACAGCACCGATGACCCAACCTTTGGCTATATCAGAGAGGATGGGGATCTCAGGTCAGAGGTGGGCTTTTGCCTCTTGGGTGGATTTGGCATAACCGCGGAACTCGCCACGGCCGCATTCGAACGTTTGAGCGCCGAAGGTATTTTTGACGATGCTGCGGAGCCCACGGAAGAGCAGATATTGAAGTTGCTGGACGAGCCCCTGCAAGTGGGTGATCGGAGGACCCGCTATCGATTTCCGCGGCAGCGGAGCACGAGACTTGCGCAAGCAATGCGGCATCTAACCGCAAATCCGCCATGTCTGGACAATCCCCTTCGACTGAGAAACGAATTACAAATGATCAGCGGCATTGGACCAAAGACTGCCTCTTGGATTGTCCGTAATGTGACCGGATCAGATGATGTCGCGATCCTCGATATTCATATCATTCGCGCCTGTCGCATTATGCGGCTCTTCGGTGACGACATTCGGCTTCCGAAAGACTATCTCGCCCTGGAAGAACGCTTCCTGGCGTTTGCCCGTGGTCTTGGCGTCGGTGCCGCTACGCTCGATGCCTTAATCTGGACCAATATGCGTCGGCTGAGATCGATACCTTTACACTAATTCATTGAGAATCAGTTCCCCCAATGATAAGAATAAAATCAAATTGGGGGATTGAAATATGGCTGGAAACTCCGGCGGCCGGAACAAGCAGGGATCTGGCTCCACCGAATCAGGAAAGGGACCAGGCGGCGGTTCTGCCGGAGGCGGGTCCAAAGACGATTGCGATCTATCGTTTCGCACTTCGCTTCAAGGCCTAGATCCCGCCGTGGTCAAGAAGCTCAAGAAGGGCGACGTCTTGTCGGTCGACAAGGTCGATAGCAATCTCTACTCGAGCGTCGTCTGTCGCATCATCACCACTGGTGAAACGGTGGGAAGCCTAGCCTCCTCCGACAAAGCTCTTGCCTTAATCGACTGCATCGACCTTGGGCACGTCTATCGCGCAAAGGTCGTGGATGTCACTCCAGGATGCAGCGTGCAGGTCTCTCGGTACAAAAAAGGGGCAACGCAGTGATCGTTGTCGGCGGTGTCTATCACGAGCGTTCAATCGTCGATGAATGGGATCAAGTATATGGCTCTGGGGGTCGCGCAGCGGCGGCACTGGCCGGAAAACTCCCCGGTATCAATTTATACACCTACGCAGAACCCTCCCGACAGGCGCGTATCAGAATGATGTTGGGTGCCGGTGGCGTGACTGTCCATTGTTCAGACGCTCGGCAATCGGTCTCGTTTGAATATTTCCATTCTCTTTCGCGCTCTGAAATGTATTGGGACCCTGACCTTCAGGCAGAACCAATCAGGGTGGAAGCTCCCACCGCTCTACGATTTGGCTTCCTGGAGGGTGATGCCATTGTTACCGCAGAGCGCGCAGTCTTTGACCCGCAGTCAAGCAACGTGCGTTTTCGCGACAATGGCTCGACAGCAGCCGCTGTCGCCACCGTTCTGAATTCGACCGAGCTAGCGGAGCTAACCGGGCATAACGATATTGCCGCTGGGGCAAAAGAGCTCCTATCAGAAGAATTCAGGGACGACGTTGTGGTCGTAAAGTGTGGGCCAAACGGTGCTCAGGTTCATCGGCTTGCCCAGCCTCCGATCCTTGTCCCAGCTTACAAGTCGAGTGCCGTCTTTAAGATCGGGTCGGGAGACATATTCTCGGCCATCTTCGCTTTCCATTGGGCTGACCAGAACCTCGACCCGGCAATTGCTGCGGACCTGGCTTCGAAGGCAGTCGCGCACTATGTTGCCACTCGATCCTTGCCCATTCCCTCCAACGAGCAGTTAGAGGTTGGCGATCCGATCCCAACAGATCGGCCTCCCGGACGAATCTATCTGGCCGGTCCCTTCTTCACGACGGCGCAGCGATGGCTGGTTGAAGAGCTCCGCGATATTCTGCATGGCCTTGGATGTGCTGTCTTCTCGCCGATTCACGAGGTGGGTTTTGGCGATCCGGAAACGGTAGCACCCGCCGATATCGAAGGCCTGAACGGTTGCGATGCAGTCCTCGCCATCGTTGACGGCGCAGATCCAGGTACTTGGTATGAGGTCGGCCATGCCAGGTCTCGGTCGATTCCCGTCGTAGTACTCGCCGAAAGCGTTGATGAACGCGATTTGACGATGGCACTGGGTACCGGCTGCGATGTGGCGAGGGACCTGTGCTCGGCCGCGTATAAAGCGGTATGGGCCTCTATGCGATGAAGCTGCTGCTCCTGTCAGGTGGTATCGACTCGTCATGTATAGCTGCCTGGCTCCGGCCGGACATGCTTTGCACGGTCGACTATGGCCAGCGAGTTGCAGCCGCCGAAATCAGAGCATCAGCGTATGTCGCCTCCCAACTGGGGCTGCGCCACGAAGTGATCAAGGTGGATTGCTCCGCTCTTGGTACTGGTCATCTGACCGGGCGAGAACCGAGCTCTCTTGCCGCGGCGCCTGAATGGTGGCCATACCGCAACCAGCTTCTTATAACCCTCGGAGCAATGCGCTTCGTTTCCGAGGGCCTAAGCGAAATTATGATTGGAACTGTAGCAAGTGATGTCGTCCACATGGATGGGCGAGCAGAATTCATTGATGCCATTGGTACGCTTTTGCGGGTCCAGGAGGGAGCTGTCAACGTCTCAGCCCCTGCTTCGTTGATGCGGTCTGAAGAGTTAATCTTGCGATCAGGCATCACTGCGGAACTGCTCGCTTATACCTTCTCTTGCCACGTCTCAGTCTACCCATGTGGCCAATGCCGAGGATGCCTGAAGCATAACGAGGTTATGAGCTCCACGAGTGCGCCATAACGGTGGATTCCAGATACAGGTTTAACTAAACGACATGGGCGAAAACGCCAACATGACTGCAGGGGAAGAACAAACGTCGAAGCCGCTTCGCATCCTTAGCCTCGATGGCGGCGGGGCAAAGGGTTTCTATTCTCTCGGCGTTCTGCGAGAAATAGAGGGGCTTGTTCAAAAGCCACTCTGCGAGGCTTTTGACCTGGTCTTCGGCACGAGCACAGGCGCCATCATCGCGGCATTGATCGCACTGGGCCGTTCTGTCGATGAGATACATAAGCTCTATTGCGATTACGTGCCACGTATCATGCAACGCAAGTCGGCCAGGGACAAAACGGCAGCCCTCGCCGAATTAGGTACCGTGGTTTTCGAAGACAAGATGTTCACCGACGTCAAGACTCGTGTGGGCATCGTTGCTACCCGATGGGTGATGGAACGCCCCATGATCTTTAAGGGCGATATCAGCCAAGCACACGGCCGGTTCGGTACATTCGTCCCAGGTTTCGGGGTGTCCATCGCAGATGCTGTTCAAGCATCCTGTTCTGCGTACCCATTCTTTGACCGCAAAGTTGTCCATACTGCGGCCGGGGATGACGTCGAGCTGGTAGATGGCGGTTATTGTGCGAACAACCCAACGCTCTATGCCATCGCCGACGCGACGCGCGCGCTGAACTATGCCCCAGAAGATCTTCGAGTCGTCAGTGTTGGCGTTGGTACTTACCCGTCACCAAAGGCGTCGCTGCTCAGCGTTATGTACTGGGCGAAGTACCTAAAGAGCGTGCAGCTCCTGCAGAAGACGCTGGAGATCAATACCCAATCGATGGATCAGCTTCGAACCATTTTATACAAACACGTCCCCACTGTTCGCATCAGCGATACTTTTGAGCGGCCCGAGATGGCCACCGACTTGTTTGAGCACAACTTGGAGAAGCTCAACCTCCTGCGACAAAGGGGCGCCGAATCATATGCGAAGCATGAAGAAGATATAAAGAAGTTGCTGTCGGGGAAATGAAGATGCCGATACCTGAAACCCAACTAGATACGTGGAGCAAGCAAGGCTCCGTCACGCAATCGCAGAATACATATGCGACCATCCGCGGCATTCTGGAGGATAAGGCAGCTCCCTACGCATCAAAAAGTTATAGCATCTTCTTGCAAGGCTCATACGGAAATGACACCAACATTTATGCCGACAGTGACGTCGACATCGTCATTTGTACAAGCTCGATTTACTACGACGATACATCTGCCTTAAAGCCTCAGGAGCTTGAAGCGTATAAGGCGAAGTGGAGCAAGGGTAGCTTCGCTTATGCCGACTTTCGTAAACAGGTCACCAGCCACCTGATAGCGAAGCTGGGAACTTCAGTGAAACCCGGAAACAAAGCGATCTTCGTCCAAGGGAATGGCACCAGGCGCGATGCAGACGTCCTGCCAGCCGCAGAGTACCGAAGGTATTTCAGCTACGGCCCCCAAAATACGACGGATTACGCAGAGGGCATTGTCTTTTGGACCGATGACGGTACCCAGATCGTAAACTACCCAAAACGGCATTCTGCGAATTGTACGAGTAAGCATCAGGCGACGGACGGGTGGTTTAAGCCATCCGTGCGCATCCTGAAAAACATGCGCAATAGCATGGTGGATAACGGTTACTTAGATGAAGGCACGGCACCGTCCTATTTCTTGGAAGGCATGCTCTATAACGTTCCAGATGAGAACTTCGATACATCGTACAGTAACACGATCACCAACGCGCTGAATTGGATCAGCGCGAGCGACAAGGAGAAGCTTCTATGCGCGAATGAGATGTACTACCTCATAAACCCTACGTCCCTCGTGACTTGGCGCATCGAAAAACTCAACGCTTTCCTGGCGGCTGCCGCTCAATATTGGAAGGACTGGCACGCTCGATGAACTACTTAGCTCGGTCTCCAGGGAACTCTCTAGGAGACGGGCCCTCAAGAGCCTCTCCTCATCTCGACCCAGTCGTCCCGGAGAAAGCACGATGAATGACCAGCAGGGTCATAGTATGAGGACTTTAAGCACGTGGGAAAAGCGCCTATTGCCGGTGCCCAATACCCTCGAATGTGCGGAGATGCGCCTACTGAGTGCTGCCGATTTTGAAGACCCGGTATTTGTAGGGACCGGACAAATCAAAATCACCTCGTTCATGTCTATGGACTTCATAATGTCTGCGCAGGCTAGCGACGGGAATGAAGCATTCCGCCGTCTCGTACGAGCCCAAGACAATCCCTACGACGTTCGTGAGCAGTTCCGACTTGAGGCAGTCGACTACGACGGAAACGAATGGGCCTGTGGTTGGACCGGTGTTCGGTTAGTGTCTGCCGTTAAGGACCGCTGGCTACTCACGGGGAAACTGCGGTCCCTCGTCACCTCAGTATCTGGACAATGGGTATCGAAAGTGTCCGGTGTGGAGTTGGTCTTCCTTCCGAGACTGCATCTTCCCATGGAACACTGGATGGAATCAGTCACAAAAATTGGCGGCGAAGAAATCCAATATAGGCGCGAGCCTGGCCGATGTGTTCTCCGTGTACTTGGATCAGAGATTGAATTTTACCATCTACCAGGAAGTGAAGCCCTATATCTCACAGCAACAGCGTCTACGGAACTCCCGCACCCCTATTTAGAAAACTGGCTTTCTGAGCCTCTTCGAGTTCTTACTGGCCAACTCATCTATCCGCGGCTTGTCGCGCGGAACAAGGGAAACGGAACCGCGGACGTGTGGCTTCGTCCCTCTCCATCTCGACTGCCTAATGCGGGCCTGGCTTCATTGCTTGGGAAAGACCCAATT
The DNA here is from genome assembly GCA_008012315.1 of Rhodospirillaceae bacterium. Classification (GTDB taxonomy): domain Bacteria; phylum Pseudomonadota; class Alphaproteobacteria; order Dongiales; family Dongiaceae; genus Dongia_B. The sequence goes on along the minus strand of SSEL01000002.1, from coordinate 18,018 downwards.
GAAGCAAAGGACAGTTTCTGGGAAATGTACTCGGCTCTATTAACATTCATCGCAAATGCGCGTGATGCTGATAATCAACCCAATTTCGAGTCAAATCGACTCACACGGTTTTACGAGGAGATCGCGCAAGCTGCTGGCGGCTCACGTTGGGTACTTTGTCTAACCTTGGCAAGCACTGCTGAGGGCATCGCAAAGATGATCATGCGGCCCGAAGAGCAAAAGTCGGACTTTGATAGCGCACAATTGGCTTGCCTGAAGAGGACTGTGAAGAAATGGGAAGGAGATCCCGAGCTTAAGAAACGAATTCTTGGAGATATTTCCCGCGCAGGCATTCGGACCATTGGGAGCTTTCTAAAGAGCTTGGTCGACCGCCAGGTTGTGGGGGTGGCTCAAGCTCGCGCATGGAAGGATGTTCGAAACCAAGTCATGCATGGTAACCTCATCGCTCCCTGGGGCGGGAAAGACGAGGACCAGCGTCTAATGGACTTGGCCGGGCTCGTTCACAGCCTCACCAACCATCTTCTCGAAAGGACGCGGGCGGCTCCGGAGGTCTGAATTGTGCATGGCCTATGAGGCAACGCTAATGGGCCTTCGCCTGCCATGTCCATAGATCCGAAAAAACAGGTTCTCACTAAAGTCGACGGCCCGCTCCAGATCGACCCTTGGGCAGCAGGCTATTCTTCACGTGGCAGTTGCTGCGCTCCTTGACCATATTGTGTAGGCGACAGACACCATTTCGCGTCGAAGACCTTCCGATACGAAGGATAGCGGCTTCATATTTTGCTACATCATCACAAGCACAATTCTTACTTCTCTTTGAATGTATGCTTTGTTCAGCATAAACAATCCTTCATCTCAAGAAAAATGGCGCGCAATACCTTGCGTGCCACATCATGGATATGAACCGCTGCGTCGATCACCAACGATGCAAGATGTCGCCCCTCTTCGGCGGCACAATCACATCGTGAAAGATGCAACTGTTGGCTCGTTGAAGACAGCCAACAGATCTGGCTCAATGGCGGGTGAGCGAGCCTCTGTCACCCTTCGCGCTGAGGGAGGGCGAAGAGACAGAGACCTCGTTGCGGGGGTTCACATCGCCTTCTTCATCGTTCACGCGTCGCGTGACGCGGATGACGAAGGATCGATCAACCATCGAAACCTGTGCTTGCCATCGTCCGTCGTCCTTGAAGCCGATTATGTGGGAGGGGCGAGATAATCCGTCGATCCTACCCCGTGCAAATCAAATCACATCGATTCAATTTTCAACAAAAGCAACTTAACTTATTGATTTATATCAATATAGTCCTTGCAACTAAGACAGAAATCTGTATAGTGCACACCACCATGAAGAGAACCATACGCCGCATAGCCGTCTCCGTCTGAACACGCAATCGCGTGCCAGTACAGCTATGTCCGTTTTAGCGAGGTTCTCCCATGAACAACGATCACCCGATTATTACCCATACTGACCTCCAACCCAAATGCGGCGCCGCAAACGATAGCCATGCGGAGCAGCAAATCGAGACCGTCAAGCGGGGTGAACACATAGCGGGCTGACTGCCGCCCGCGAAAAGGCGCGTTTTTGGAACCCGCCCTTGGCATCACGTGCCACTCGAGATCCCGTAGCGAAATCCAAAGGACATGTCGTTGGCTCATTGGTCGATCCCTCGACCAACCGAACCATCGTGTTCGAAAGTACGTTGGAGGCTGACTTGGCTTACATCCTGCTCGCCGACAATAGCGTGGAAGATGTCTGGGAACAGCCTCCGGCCGTCATCTATGCGGATTCGAAAGGCGAAAAGCACAAACACACGTTCGACTTTCTTGTTCGCTTCAAAAGCGGCGAACGGGTCGCCATTGCTGTGAAGCCGTATTCACGGGTTGAACCCTCCAAGGTCCGCACCGTCTTGAAACGTATCCGACAGCAGACTGGCAGCAAGTTTGCTGACAAATTCTGTATCTGCACTGAAGCAGAAATCACGCGCGAGCTAGCACATAACAGCCGCCTGATTGTGCGTTGCCGCCGTATGTCTGACGAGCTGCAGATTGCCCATATGGCAAAGCATGCCGCGAACCTCAATGGCGCCGTCGCGATTGGGGAGTTGGCCTATAGCAGCGGCCTACGCGATCACGCCCTTCCGGCCATCATCAATCTTATTGACCGGGGCCTCCTCGAGGTTTCCGACGGCCGGATCGATCACTTCAGTTCGGTTCGCCTCAAGGGCCAAGCAAGCGCTCGGTCGGCTCACCGCGCCGCATAAGGAGAGCTAGTCATGGCTGTTTCCATTGACAAACCCAAACTGCTGCCCTTTACGCCGGTCCGACTGGATATGTTCGCGCGGACCCACATCAACAACGTTCCCTACCGCTCGCCGCGGTTCGAGGGGAAAAATGTTCTGATGATCCGCGATGACGGCTCAGAATGGCCCGAAACCTTTGATGAGGATCGACTTAAGAGCCTCTTCGATGATGGGAAAGTGCGGATCGAGGCTGACTACTATAACCCGTCCAAAACGCTGACACGCCTTCAGGCTGGTAACGTACTGTTCAAAGACTTGGCGCCTGAAGAACAGGCCAAGATCCTGGAGCGCAAAGGATATTGCGATCACCTTCTGAACCTGCTCGCTAGCGGCAAAGCACGACGCTCCGGGCTAAAACTGCTTGCTGCAATTCGGACACACTTTGCAGAAATCTACGAACGGGCCGAGATGATTGCCAAGCAGAAGCGGCAATCCACGGTTACGCTTCCGACAATGCCTTCGCCGGACCAGGTCAGACGCTGGTTGAAGCGCTATGAGAACTCGAACTTCGATCCGCTATCGCTCCTCGACCGGCGTCGTCGGGCTTCAGGCAATCGCAAAGACCGGCTTCTGCCTGAGCTCCGGGCAATGTTGGAACGGCACGCGGCGATGTACATCTCATCGAAGCGGCCCAGCAAAGCCTTTGTCTACAGGGAATACTTCAAACCCGCCGTCGAAGAAGAAAACGCCAAACGGGTGGCTGAGGGCAAAAAGCCTTTCCGGGTTCCCGATGTCAAAGCTCTGGAACGCGCCGTTGCCAAGCTCAACAAGTTCCATGTCGTCGCCGGTCGCCATACCACCGAATGGGCAAGAAAGCACTTCACTATCGTCAACGACGGCCTGCAGGTCTTCTGGCCCTTGCAGCGCGTCGAGATCGACGAATGGCATGTCCAGCTCCATACCCTCCTCGTCACCGCTGGCATCTACAAAACTCTATCCGAAGAGGAGAAGCTTGAGGTTGACCGTGCCAGGGTATGGATGACTGCCGCCATCTGCTGCACCACCCGCTGTCTCCTGAGCTTCGTCATCCACACGAGTAAGCCCAGCGCCCGGACCGCCCTCGAGTGCCTTAAGCTTATCTTCGTCGACAAAAGCCATATCGGCTACAATCTCGGGACGGAGACTGCCTGGGCATACTACGGTCGCCCTCACTCTATCTTCACGGATAACGGCAGCGCACTGGCTTCTGAAGCCCTCAAGATTGCTGCCATGAGCATGGGATGCGAACTCTCCCGGACGCCTCCGGCCGAACCTGGCCTGCGGGCACGTATCGAACGCGTGTTTGGCTCCATCGGCCAGAGATTGTTAGCCCATTTCACCGGTCGGACATTTTCGAACGTCGTCGACCGGGGGTTATATCCGGCACAGAAGGCGGCCACCCTCACCCTTGATGAACTCGTCAAGGCAATGACGATCTATGTGGTCGATGTTTACCACCTGACCCCGCATGAAGGGCTGTTCGGTGAAACGCCGTTTGATGCCTGGAACCGCCAAAAAGAGAACTGGCAGGTCGATACTCTCATCGACAAGGATGAACTTCGCCACGTGTTTGGCCTCCGGTATCCCCGCACGATTACCGATTCCGGCATTGAGATCGCTGGGCTTTACTATCAATCCAGGGACCTGATGGAAGAGCGGTTTGAGAGCCGCCTCCAGGAGGTCGAGATTCGCATCGATACCGATGACATCTCGAAGATCAGTGTTGAGACCCCCAAGGGCTACCTGACCGTCGAGTGCGTTCATAAGGAAACTAAAAATCTCGGGCTTACGGAATGGATCGAAGGTGCCCGGCAGATCGCGCAGCAACATGCCAATCAGGCGAAAATCCACCTTCCTGTCCTGTTCCGTGCTGCCAGAAAGCTCCAGAAAATCGGCGCTGAAGCCGAGGCTCGAGCGGGTATTGTTGATGAGACCTGGACCCCCGAAAAGCTCGAGAAGGTATTGCACGACCATCTTCGTGTGTTCCAGCTCATTGAGCGTGCGCCACCGTCACCTCACGGGCTCTTCGGCAATATCGTCGATGACAACACGCCCGACGACGATACCGACCCCGATCTGGACCTCGAACCCACCAGCGATCAGGGACAGGTAGCGGACGCCGAGGAGGGCAGTCCATCTCCAAAGAAGGCTCGTAAAACGAAGAAATCGAATTCCAACAAACCTGGAAAGGTCACGGACGTTCCGCCTCCGACAGAGACGAACACGGCCAGCGGCTTTACCAAGTGGCACACAGAGGATGAATAACATGACCTACGAATACCAATTCAAGGACAACGCCAATGCCGAGGCCGCCGCCCACGCGCGGTCCCTGCTGTCTGACGCGCTCCAAAAGCGGGCCGAACTCTCCACGATGCTCCGGAAATCCTATATCCGCACGGACAACGATGACACTATCGGTGCCGCAATCGATCAACTGTTTGCTGGCGGCATCGCTGAAGTTCATGGAGACCGGGCTGATGGCCGCGCACTGATGGTCGTCGGTGAGACCGGCGTCGGCAAGACTCATGCTTTGAAGCGTCAGTTCCGCCTTCGTGAAGAGTTCCAGCCTTACGAAACGGAATTCGGCACAATGATGCCGCTTGTATCCTTCGAAGCGCCATCGCCTTGCATTCTCAAAGAATTCGGCCGCGAATTTCTCCGGGCAATGGATTATCCGGTGCCAAAGCAGCTTGCGCGTCACCTTGTCTGGGAAAAAGTCCGAGAACAAGTCGAGGCGCGGCGCGTCATGCTGGTTCATGTGGATGAGATGCAGCATGTGTTCGAAGGTGCCAAGCTCGAAGACATCTCCCTACTGACAAACACCCTGAAGAATATCATGCAGCAAAGCGCCTGGCCCGTGCGCTTTATCTTCTCAGGTTTACCTTCCCTGGCTGACTTCAAGCTTGAAGATGATCAAATTTGGTGGCGAACGCGAATCGTCAAACTGCGGACCCTTGATTTCGCCAATGACGTGGAACTCGTCCGTCATGTAGTCAATCTCATGCACGAGAAGGCGAACCTCGACGTCTCTCACCTGCAGGGAAACGACTTCCTCGCACGGCTGACACACGCCGTGCGAGGCGCCCTGGGTCGAATGATCGAATTTACTATCGAAACGGCGCTCGACGTTCTTTGCGCTGACTATTCGATGAAGATCCTCACAGTCCAAGACTTTGCGAATACCTATCGGTCGTATGCAGGCTGTAGTGACGAGGAAAACGTGTTCCTGGCGGAGCGCTGGTATGACATCTCGCCGTTCTTGCCTAAGAAGGCAGAAGTCGAGGATGAGGCGCTTAAGCGCTTTCGGCGGAAGAAAAAGTCGTGACCCCGCAGCTACCGCTCAAACCTAGGCTTGGTCTGCGTGAGACGGCGCCTTCTTATGTCGCTCGCCTGGCAGCCATCAATCGATGCTCCCCAGCGCATATCTGCCGAGATATGGAGGTGACGCTGCGGAGTGTCGCCAAAGGTAAGGAATCCAGTCTCCTCCAGATCACGAGGATGACTGGTATCAGCTTCGAGGCTTTGAAGCGGCATAGCCTCGTCCGCGACGGGGAACTTTTTCATCTGCACGGTCAGGTCTTGACGCGCCCTGCCTTGCGTCGTGCCCGGACGTTTGCCTGCCCCATCTGCGTCAAGGAGGACGTTGGCGACGAACAACATCTGCGGGAGGCACGGACCTTCTGCCGGGACATTTGGATCTTGGATGCCATCCGGACATGCCTTCTGCATGGTGTGTTCCTGGTGGAGATCTACCCACAAGCTGAAGGTGCGATGATTTATGACTTCGCCACGGCAGTTCTGATGTCGACACCATGGAACATCGAACCCACACCCATCCCTGGAGCCCCCTCGCCGTTCGAGCAATACCTCATTGATCGCCTCGATGGGGTGCGGCGCAACCTCCCGTGGCTCGACGGCTTTCCCTGGTATGCCGCAGCGCGCCTCTGCGAAATGCTAGGCGCGGTCAGCTTGGAGGGGCCGAGGGTACGAACCGAGGTCTTTTCGTTCCGCCAATGGTATGACGCAGGTGTCGAGGGCTACCGATTCGCCTCCAGGGGCGCTGAAGGCATTCGCGAGCTGCTGGGGCGCCTTAGGGAAGATTTCATGAAAACCAGGGCCGACTGGGGCCTGAGGTCCGTCTACGGCAGACTGTATGAATGGCTCGCCTACGAGGATAAAGACCCGGCCTTCGACCCTCTTCGCGAGGTCTTCCGGCAGCACGCCATCTCGACGATGCCCTTTGGGGAGGGGGAAATCATCTTTGAGATGCCAGTCGACCGCCGGATCATCCACTCAGTCCATACGGCACATAAAGCGACCGGCCTCCACCCCAAGCGGCTTCGCAAGCTCCTGATTCAGGCCGGGCTTGTCTCCGAGCAGGACCTCACCCTGTCAAACGACCGCATTCTGTTTGATGCTGATCGAGCGGTTACGGCGATCCAGGCGATCACCGGCTCGATGAAGCTGACCGAGGTCGGGAAGTACTTCAATATTCCCAGAGCTCAGCTTGGGGTACTTTTCGAAGCCGGATTTTTAAAGCCGTTCGTACCGGCAGGGACGGCGAACATTGGCTCACATGCCTTCTCCAGAGATCATGTGGATCAGTTCCGGGACAGCTTGTTCGCAGAAGCGGTACCTACCCCGGCACCTACCACCGACCAACTCAACATTCCGATGGCAGCTAAGAAGGCAAACTGCTCGGCCGCGGAGGTCGTCAACCTGATCCTCGAAGGCAAGCTCGCATGGAAAGGCATCGACCCAGCCGAGACTGGTTACCTCTCCCTGCTCGTTGATCTTATCGAAATTAAGCAACTGGTTCGTCGTGACGATCACGGCGGCATCAAGCTTCGAGATACTGAAACTCGCCTCCGCGTTTCCAGCCGCGTTTTGAAGGGGCTGATCGCGGGCGGCCACCTGCCTGCCCACACGGTCATCAACCCGGTGAACCGTTGCCCTCAATCCGTCGTCATGGAAAACGACCTCGCTGCGTTCGAGGCAACCTACATCAGTCTTACGGACATTGCGTCACAACAGAAGAAGCATGCAGTGACTGTACGACGCGAGCTGGGAGCTGCGGGCGTTTCGCCAGCCTTCGACCCCGCCGCGGTCAAGGCAACCTTTTATCGACGCGATTCCATTCCGGTAGCCTGAATCCGGTGGGCCCAGTTTAGGGTTCAAAGGGCGCGTGACAGCATCTGCACCGCTCCCGTCGCGGCTGCATGCCGTCCTTTCTTAGCGCAGTCCAAGCTATCCCCAGCGACGCAACCTGATGGCGAGTGACACCGCGTCGCCCTGATGCCGATCTTTTCAATTGTCAGCACCCAGTTATTGCGGATTGCGGTCGAGACTTCTCACCATTGGCAAGTCATTGGGGCGGAAGATGTTTCTCGTCGTGGCTTTAGAAGGCCGGAAACCTGGCAAGCTGTTGCGTCGGACTCACGGAAAAAACGAGTCTGAGAGGTCAGATTCATTCAATGATTCCAATAGCTGGTCTGGCAAGAATTGAGTCTGGTGACAGCGGGACATCGCCGCCCCGGGCCGATGTCAGCGGCTTGCCGTTGTCGAGCGATTCGATCTCGGCAAATTCCTCGGCATGCTGCTCCAGGAGATCGGCCAGTTTCCAGACCAGGCGGCCGCGCTCGCTCGGCGTGATCCGGCTCCACGGGCCGCTTTCGAAGGCCTGACGTGCCGCTTTGACGGCAAGATCGATATCGGCCGCATCGCCTTCCGCCACGCGGGCGATCACGCGGCCGGTTCCGGGATCATGGGTATCGAAAACCTTGCCGGACTGGGCGGGAACCCATTTGCCGCCGATCAGCAGCTTGTGCTCCCGGCCAAGAAAGGCAGCGGTCTTGTCGCCGATGCGCGGGTGAACGAAAAGGGTATCCATCGTAACCTCCGGTATGCGTCAATTGCCGTCAGCGAGCGCATTGCCATCAAGGCCCGCACTCTGCACTTGAGTGTCCCATGCAACAAGAGGAAGGAGTTTGCGCCTTTACTCAGGAGGTGGTGAGACACACCTAGGTTGCACACGCGAGTGCGCATTGAAGATCACCTTACAGATGTCGATGCCGAAGTCTTCATAGGAAACATATGAAGAAACGGCTTTTCCCTCGTAACTTTGCGCGAATTCGACCGCATAAGGCGGGCCGCCTTTCGTCACCAGCCGATCCCGCCTCCGCTTGACTGGCCGCGATCGAGTTCTAAAGGAATATAATCACAAAAACATTCTCCACATCTCTTATTGCGGCAGAATTTGCGGTATGAACTCTGGCCATGGCCCAAGATCCGAAGACCGCGTTAAGGCTGCTCGTCATCGTCACCCCAAATTTCAATTTGGCGGCGACGGTCGGCTTCCTGGATCCGTTCCGGGCATCGAATTACCTCGAAGGCAGTATCCTGTTCCGCTGGAAGATCGCCTCGGCCAAAGGCGGCGAGGTCGTTGCCAGCAACGGCTTTAGCGTGAGCACCGAAGCCCTGCGCGATGTTCGCAGCCAGCCCCAGGACATTGTCATCGTCTCGTCGAGCTGGGCACCGGAAACATATAACAGCGCGCCGCTGCACGCCGCCTTGCTTGGCTGGGCGCGGGCCGGCGTTACATTGGGCGCCCTCGATACCGGCGCCTTCATTCTGGCGGAGGCGGGGCTGCTGAAGGAAAAGCGCGCGACCACGCATTACGAACATATCGATTCATTGAAAGAACTTTATCCCGATACCGAAACGAGCGAAGACCTCTTCGTCTTCGATGGGAAACGCATCACCTGTTGCGGTGGCGGCGCAGCGACCGATTTCGCCTTGCATATCATCAGAAGCATGTATGGCGATTCGTTGGCGAATTCCGCGGCGCGCTATCTGTTTCACCAGAGTTTGCGGCCCCAGGGCACATCCCAGAATCCAGCCTCGGTCGAGCCGCTGGGCAGCACGGCGCCGACCGTTCTGAAAAAGGCCATCAAACTGATGGAAGACAATCTCGAAGAGGCATTATCCATCCCGCAGATTTGCAAGCGGATTCGGCTGTCGCAGCGGCAGCTCGACCGGCTCTTCGTGCAGTTCGTCCGCAAGAGCCCGGTGCTCTATTACCGCGACATCCGCCTTGATCGGGCGCGCAGCCTTGTCACGCAGACGGATATGCGATTGTCGGAAGTGGCGATCGCATCGGGATTTGCCAATCAAGCCCATTTCAGCCGGGCCTATCGGGAGCGCTTCGGACTCACCCCGCGGTCCGACCGGATCGAGGGGCGTGTTCCGTTCGAGTTTCGCGCCTGGCCGATGCATCTCAAAAAACGTCCGGGCGATAACTAGCCTTTTTCTGCTTTCAACGTGGATGGCGGAAAAAGAAATATAGATGGCTAAATATGCATAGATTCTGAAACCCTTCGGCGCGATTCTTTTTGGGGGCGCAAGGCCGAGCGGCGTCCTCAAGGGAGGTTGCAATGGGCGAATATCCGAACAAACAACAATTCGCAGCCATCAAGCAGGGGTATCACTCAGATCCCAGCCAGTCGTTTTCATTGAGCGCCGATGCCTATACCGAACCCGAATGGCATCAGGTGGATCTGAAGGAAATCATTTCGAAGACCTGGCAATGGGTTTGCCACGCTGAAAAGCTGCGGGAGCCCGGCTCTTACGTGACCATCGAGATCGCCGGCCAGCCGATCGCCATCATCAGGGACCGTGAAGGGACGCTGCGGGCATTCTACAATGTCTGCAAGCATCGGGCGCACCGGCTGCTCGATGGCGGGGGCAAGGTGGCGGTCATCATGTGCCCCTACCACGCCTGGACATACAAGCTGGATGGGCAACTCGCCCGCGCGCCTCATACGGAACATCTGCAACATTTCGACCCCAAATCGATTTCACTGGAGCCCGTTCAGGTCGAGGAATTCTGCGGCTCTATCTATGTGAATCTCGATACCAAATCGCCTTCGTTGAAAGCTCTTTCGGGCAATCTGGAGAATGAGATCCGCCACTGGGCACCGGATATCGATTCACTGACCTTCGGTCACCGGCTGACCTATGACATCAAGTCGAACTGGAAGAACGTCGTCGACAATTTCCTTGAATGTTACCATTGCCCGGTTTCCCACAAGGATTTCTGTACGCTCGTCGATATGAAGACGTACAAGGTGACGACATCTGGCATTTACTCGAGCCATATGGCGGAGGCCGGACAGCAGTCGAATTCGGCCTATGATACATCGAAAGCAAAGGTCCGGACTCATGCGGTGTGGTGGCTTTGGCCCACGACCTGCCTGATGCGCTATCCCGGCCGGAGTTCGATGATCGTCCTTAATATCATTCCGGTGGGGCCGGACCGGACGCTCGAGACCTATGACTTTTTCCTTGAAACGCCGGAGCCGGACGAAACGGAAAAGGCGGCCATTCATTACCTCGACACGGTGTTGCAAGTGGAGGACATCGCGCTTGTCGAGAGCGTGCAAAAGGGCATGAGCACACCCGGCTTCCACCAGGGCCGCATCGTCTATGATCCCGCCGGATCGGGGAAGACGGAACATGCGCTTCACCATTTCCACGGTCTGATCCTTGATGCTTATGCCGCGGCAACCAACCACAGAGCCTAGTTGGCCAGCAAGTCGAGGGGATGTAGCTTGAGCAATATGCTGTCAGGAAAAATCGCGCTCGTTACCGGCGGGCGCGGCGGTATCGGCCGCGCCATCTGCGCGCGGTTTTTGCGGGAGGGGGCGACTGTCTTTGCAGCCGATCTCACCGAGGAGGGAACGCTGTCGGGCGAGGCGGAAAGCCGCTTCATCAAATACGACGTCACCTCCGAAGACGATGCGCGCGCGGCGATGGCTAAAGTCGCAGAGGAGTGCGGGAAGCTCGACATCCTGGTGAATGCTGCCGGCATCGAGATCGAGAAGACGGTCGAGCAAACCAGCCTCGCCGATTGGAACCGGATTTTCGCCATCAATGTGACCGGCACTTTCCTGGCGTCCAAACATGCCTTGCCGCTTTTGCGCCAGGGACAGAATGCATCGATCGTCAATTTCGGATCTTATGACGGCTTCATCGCCGATCCCGGCCTGGCGGCCTATTGCGCGAGCAAGGGCGCGGTCCATGCCTTGACCCGCGCCATGGCCTGCGATCACGGCCCCGAGGGCATCCGGGTAAACGCGATATGCCCGGGCTATATCGACACCCCCATGCTGAGAAGCTTCTTTCGCGACGTGGGGGATATCGAGACGCTCGACACGGCGGTTCGCGGCGTACATCCGCTTCGCCGCTACGGCACGCCCGAGGACGTGGCGAACCTGGTCAACTGGCTTGCCTCCGACGAGGCGCGTTATGCGAGCGGCCAGCTATGGGTTTTAGACGGCGCCTTGACGGCACAAGTTCAGCAAATGAGGATCTGATCACGTGGCCAAGCCAGTCATCATTACCTGCGCCCCAACGGGCGGTGTACATACTCCGACGATGTCGGAACACCTGCCGATCACACCGACGCAGATCGCCCAAGCCTCGATCGAGGCGGCGGAAGCCGGCGCGTCGATTATCCATCTGCACGCCCGTAATCCGGAGGACGGCCGGCCGGACCCGCGACCGGAACTGTTCATGGAATTCCTGCCGGTCATCAAGCAGTCGACCGATGCCGTCATCAATGTCTCGACCGGCGGTGGCCTTGGCATGACGCGGGAAGAGCGGTTGCGCGCGGCCGTCAGGGCGAGCCCGGAAATGGCGTCGCTGAATGTCGGCTCGATGAACTTCGGCATTTTCCCGATGGCTGCCAAGTACAAGACCTGGAAGCATGAATGGGAGCCGGGTTTCCTGGAGATGACGCGGGATTTCATCTTCCGCAACACCTTCGGCGACATCGAATATGTGATGAAGGAACTTGGCCAAGGGCACGGCACCAAATTCGAATTCGAGTGCTATGACCTGGGCCATCTCTACAATCTCGCCTGGGTCATCGATCAAGGCTGGGTCAAGCCGCCCTTCTTCGTGCAGATGGTCTTCGGGATTCTCGGTGGCGTCGGCGCCGACTTGGACAACCTGATGCATATGCACACGATCGCCCAGAAGCTATTCGGTGGCGATTATGAATGGTCGGTGCTGGCTGCCGGCCGCCATCAGCTTTCCTTCGCCACGCAATCTGCCATGCTCGGTGGCAATATCCGGGTCGGCCTCGAAGACAGCCTCTATATCGGTCCCGGCAAACTGGCCAAATCGAACGCCGAGCAGGTGCAAAAGATCCGGGCGATCGTCGAAAATCTCGGTCTATCGGTGGCGACACCGGCCGAAGCGCGGGCGCGACTGGGCTTGAAGGGTGGGGACAAGGTCGCGTTCTGATTGGTGCGGGTGTCTTGATAGGATTCAGGCAATGAGTACAAGAGCTGCGATCGTGACCGGTGGTGGCCGGGGGATTGGCCGAGGCATCGTCGATCGGTTGCTTACGGAAAAGATACGTGTTCTGACATGCGGACGAGGCGCCCGGCCATCGGACCTGCCATCGACCGTGGAATGGCTCCAGGCCGATGTGTCAAAGACCGATGACGCCGAATCGATCGTCGCCGAGGCCCAGCGGAAATTTGGCGACGTCACCATTCTAGTCAACAATGCAGGTGTCCAGATCGAGAAGACGGTGGATAAGACGACCGATGCCGATTGGGACCTGATCATGGGCATCAATGCGCGTGGCACGTTCAACATGTGTCGGGCGATCCTTCCATCCATGGAAAGAACCGGTGGCGCCATCGTCAATATCGGATCGATATCGGGCGTTGTGTCCGACCCGTCGATGGCGATCTATAATGCCTCGAAGGCATTCGTCCATTCATTGACCCGCTCCATCGCAATCGACCACGGGCCAAACGTCCGGTGCAACGCCGTCAGACCGGGCTGGATCGTTACCGCGATGGCCGAGGACGCTTTTGCCCTGGCGAAAAATCCGGCGGCTGCCAAAGCAGATGCCATCGCGCGGCATGCAACGGGCCGTCTCGGGCGGCCGGCGGATATTGCTAATATGGTCGCCTGGCTGGTCTCAGACCAGGCCGAGTTCGTCACCGGCCAATGCTTCACCTGCGACGGCGGTCTTACCGCAGCGTCGCCACTCCAACCGGGATTATTCTAGATGCCAGAATTCGAAAACACAGCGATCTTGGGAGCGGGCGTCATCGGCATGAGCTGGTCGGCGCTGTTTTTAGCATCGGGCCGGAATGTCGCCGTCTTCGATACGGCACCACAGGCCGAAAAGGCGACCCGCGACTATATCGATATGGCCTGGCCGGCGCTGACGGAATTGGGCTTGGTGCGGGCCGGTTCGCCGGGCCGCCTGACATTCCACAAGTCGGCCAGCGAGGCCGTCAAGGATGCGGATTTCGTACAGGAGAACGTTCCCGAACGCATCGAGATAAAGACGGCTCTCTATACCGAGATCGAGCCCGCATTGAAGGCTGGCGCGATCGTTGCGTCGTCGGCATCGGGGCTGACGCTCAGCGAAATGCAGGCCGGGTGGAAGCATCCCGAATGCTTCGTACTCGGTCATCCCTTCAATCCGCCGCATTTGATCCCGCTGGTGGAGGTGCTCGGCAACCACGCGACCTTGGAAAGCGCAATCGACGGCGCCGAAAAATTCTATAAGGACGTCGGCAAGATCACCATCCGCGTCAAGCGTGAAGTGCCGGGGCATGTCGCCAATCGCCTGCAGGCGGCGCTGTGGCGGGAGGCCCTGCATCTCGTCAAATCCGGCGTTGCCAGTGTGGAGGATGTCGATACGGCCGTCTGGGCGGGGCCGGGCATGCGCTGGGCCGTCATGGGGCCGACGATGCTGTTCCATCTTGGCGCCGGGGCCGGCGGGATCGGATCCTTCTGCGAGCGCTACACCGCAAGCTTCAACCGCTGGTGGGACGATCTGGGGACGCTGCATCTGGATGCGGGATTGGCAAAGCAGCTCACTCAGGGGATGGCTGAAACCGTGGGAGAGGAGACACCGGCCTCGTTGTCGACCAAAAGAGATGCGCTTATTATCGCACTGCAAAAGGCAACGGCAGATCTGCGTTGACCGTATAAACGCGAGTTCACCAGGAGAGTGAGAATGGGTCAGCGTGTCATGATCACCGCCGGTGCATCCGGCATCGGTTTGGCGATCGCCAAGGCTTTCATGGCTAATGGGGCCAAAGTCCATGTTTGCGATGTCGATGAAAAGGCGCTCGATGAGGTTGCGAAGCACCATCCGCAGATCGTCGCCGCGCGGGTGAATGTGTCGGACGAACAAGCTGTCGATCGCTGGTTCGAGTCGGCGACGAAAGCGCTCGGCGGTCTCGATGTTCTGGTCAACAATGCAGGCATCAAGGGGCCGACCGGCGGTGTCGAGGAAATCAGCTTCGATGACTGGCGGGAATGTCTCTCTGTCTGCCTCGATTCCCACTTCCTCTGCGCCAGGCGGGCGATTCCGATCATGAAAGAGAGCCGGTCGGGTAGCATCATCAACATGTCATCCGGTGCGGGCCTCTATGGTTACGGCCTGCGCTCGCCTTACGCGGCGGCAAAATGGGCGGTCATCGGCTTCACCAAGTCGCTCGCCATTGAATTGGGTCCCTATGACGTTCGCGCCAATGCGATTTGCCCAGGCTCGGTCGAAGGGGCCCGCATGGAACGCGTGATGCACGCTGAGGCCGAGATGCGTAAGATTCCCTATGAGGTCGTCTATAAGGAACTGGTCCAATCCCAGTCGATCAAACGGCTGGTGAAGCCCGAGGAGGTCGCGGATATGTGCGTCTTCCTCGCTTCGCCGGGCGCCAAGATGGTCACCGGACAGGCAATATCGGTCGACGGACATACCGAGACTTTTCACATCGGTAGCTGAATCGAATAGCTGAATTTAAGAGGGGTCCGGGCACAATTTTGACTGCGCCCGAGCCCCCGTAGCGATCTGCTGTAAACTATCTGCCGTAAACAGCAACCGGCTTGCCGAAGATGCCGGAATCGGGATTGACGCCGAGCCCCGGGCCTGCGGGCAGCTTTATATGCCCCTGGTCGATATCGACGGGATTGACGCTGTCATAGTGCCCCTCGAGATATTCCTGCGCGATCCAGGCACCTTCGAATCGATCGGGTTCGACCGTAGCGCCGATATGGGCGCATGCTGCGGCAATGATGTCGCCACCCCATGCATCATCACAAGTATGGGGGAGGGAGCGCAAAGCGCACATGTCGCGCGCGATGGCGATCTTGCTGAGGCCGCCGAGCCTGGTCACCTTGAAACCGAAGCCATCGGCGATCCCGTCCCCGATCGCCGTGAGAACCACATTCAAATCTTCGGTGTTCTCGTCGAGATAGACCGGATGCACGAGGCGGCCCCGGAGGGTCGCGACTTCCGCCATGGTGTTGCAGGGCTGTTCCAGAATAAACGGCACGTTTGCACATTGCCGGTCCAGGGTCATGGTATGCACAATGGTGAAGCCGCGATTGCCATCGGCCGCCAGCCGGGCGTTGTAGCCCACGGCTGCCCAGACCTTTTGAACAGTTTCGATATCTTCCTCGACCGGCCGGCCGCCGAGCTTGAGCTGCAGTCGCTTGTATCCCTGTTTGACCTTTTCCTTGGCGATGCGCGCCGTTTCATCCGGGCTGTGCACGGTCACGGAATAATAGGACGAGACGCGATCCGTGACGGCGCCGCCGAGAAGGGTTGAGACCGGTACATTGAATTTCTTGCCGAGCAGGTCAAAAGCGGCGATGTCGAGCGCTGCTTTTGCATAATTGTGGCCGTTCAGGCTTCCATCCATTCGCTGCCACAAGGCGCGGATCGATGTAAGGTCGAGCCCGATCAAGCCTGGCGCCATTTCGGCGATGGCTGCGCGCGCGCCCAGCATATGTTGTGGTTGATAGACAGGACCGATCGGGCAGGTCTCGCCCCAGCCCGAGAGCGCCTTGTCGGTGACGATCTCGACGATCGTGCTGTCCAGCTCCTTCACGCTGCTGGTCGACATCTGATAGGCGCCGTCGACAACGGGAACGCTCTTGCCGTAGACGCGAATTTCTTCGATGCGCATGTCTTTCTCAATATTCGTCGTTCAGGGCGTCAACCGAGGGAATCTCGTTCGAGCGCCGGGCTATATAATCCAGCAATTCCTCATCCTTGGCCTCATCGAGCTTCGGCTCCTCATATTCCTTGAGCAGCCGTTTGGCCTGAATCAAGGCGCGCCGTGTCAGATCCTTTTCGCCGTCGGCTTTCCATTGCTCAATCGAGTTATTGTCGAAGAGCTTGGGCATGAAGAAGGCACGCTGAAAATTCGCCTGGGTATGCGGATGGCCGAGATAATGGCCGCCGGGACCGATATCGCGGACGGCGGCCAGGCCTTCCTCGAAGTCGTCCCAACGAATGCCCTCAGCCATTCGATAGCCCATCGCGCAAACCTCGGAATCGACCACGAACTTCGCGATGGAGCAATGCATGCCGGCTTCATTCCATCCGGCGGAATGCCAGATGTAATTCGCGCCGGAAAGAAGAACGGCCATCATTGTCATGGCGCTCTCATAGCCGGCCTGGGCGTCGAATATCTTCGAACCGCCGAGGAGGTTGGAGGTTCGCCAAGGTACTTTATAGTGTCGCGCCATCTGCCCGATCATGAAGTTCATCAGGGAGATTTCCGGCGTCCCCGCCATCGGCGCACCGGATTGCATGGAAACCGTCGAAAGGTAGTGCCCGTAGATTGCCGGGCAGCCTTTTCGGACGACCTGGGTATAGGCTAATGCGGAGAGCGCTTCCGCATTCAACTGGGCGACGGCCGGCGCCGTCGAGGCCGGCGTGTTCGCGCCGCCCAGCACGAAGGGCGAGCACAGGACCGGCTGGTTCCGGCGATTGAACGCCCGCATAGCGCCCAGCATGACCTGGTCCCAGACCAGGGGGGAGTTGCCGTTGCAGTTGCCGGTAACCACGGCATGGGTTTCCAGGAAGTCGGCCCCGAAGAGGATTGCGCACATGTCCAGGACGTCCTCGGCATTCTTCGGCGAGGTCGTCATACCCATGAAAATCTTGTCAGAATACTTCATGGACGAGTACGTTATGTGCAAATGACGGTGCGCGACGACGAGGTCCATGGGCTCGACGATATGATGCGCCGACGAGTGGAGGGCGGGCAGCATATGCGAGAGTTTGTGAAAGATGTTGAGATCGGCGATGGTCGGGGCGCGCCGATTGTCCTCGAGATCGCGCAGATAGGGCGCGCCGGTCATCGGGACGAAGATCGAATGCTTGCCGCCGAGCTCGACATTCTTGATGGGATTCCGGGCATGATAAGTGATGTGCTGCGGGATCGAGCGGATAAGCTCCATGACCAGGCCACGGTCGAGATGGACCCGTTCGCCCCGGACATCGGCGCCGGCTTTTTTCCAGTCGTCGAGCGCGATCGGGTCGCGAAAGATGACCCCCACATCCTCCAAGATCGCCATTGATGCTTCGTGAATCCGCTCGATTTGCTCAGGGTTCATCGGCTCCACGACCGGCAATCCGTTTCGCAGGGTGGGAAGCATGTCGAAGTTGGGCGCGGTCCGAGTGGCGCGGCGCGCATCCCGGCCGGCTCGTCTTGTCGGATTTACTTGCACTGTCACGCCAACCTCCAGTCGCTCGGGAAAAACGGGTTCCGGATATGCCGATGGGAAATCACACCACGGCTTTCCGCCCCCATACCCCTCAGACTATTGCTGGAGACGCTGCATGACCTACGGCAAAAGTTTCACGCGCCGGTTTACTAAAGCGCCGTCCATTCACATCTCTCTGTTT
>SSEL01000056.1 GCA_008012315.1 Rhodospirillaceae bacterium | reverse complement strand
GCCGGGCACGGTGCTCGGTCTCTCGCCGCTGACGCCCAAGGACCGCGCCGATCTCGCTTTCGGCCTGGAGCTCGGCGTCGATTGGGTGGCGCTGTCTTTCGTGCAGCAGCCGGGCGATATCCTGGAGGCGCGCGGGCTGATCGGCGGCCGTGCCGGCCTCGTCGCCAAGATCGAGAAGCCGGCGGCGCTGGAAAAGATCGACGACATCATCCGCCTCTCCGATGCGGTGATGGTGGCGCGCGGCGATCTCGGCGTCGAGATTCCGGACGAGGAGGTGCCGGGCCGGCAGAAGGAACTGGTACGCGCCTGCCGCCTGGCGGTGAAGCCGGTGATCATCGCCACCCAGATGCTGGATTCCATGATCAACGCGCCGACGCCGACGCGCGCGGAGACATCCGACGTGGCGACGGCGATCTATGACGGCGCCGATGCGGTGATGCTCTCGGCAGAATCGGCGAGCGGGCGTTATCCGCGCGAGGCGGTGGAGATGATGGACCGCATCATCCGCAGCACCGAGCATCACAAGCTTTACCGTTCGATCATCGAAGCGATTCATATCGGCGAGGAGCAGACCGCGCCGCATGCGGTCGCCGCCGCTGCCGCCGATCTCGCCGAAGCGATCCATGCCCCGGCCATCGTCGCGTTCACCTCCAGCGGCACCACGGCGGCACGCATTGCCCGCAAGCGGCCGGCGGTGCCGATCCTGGCGGTGACGGCGGATCGCGATGTCGCGCGGCGGCTTTGTCTGCTCTGGGGTGCGCATAGCCTTCAATCCGTCGATATCGCCAGCTATGACGACATGGTGGCGCGGGCCTCGGAATTGGTGCTGGCGGAAGAATTCGCCAACCGCACCGATCTCGTCGTGGTGGTGGCCGGCGTGCCTTTCGGCCAGGCCGGCACGACCAACAATCTGCGCGTGGTCGAGGTGGGGCGGTAAGCCTTACAGCGTAACGTTGTAGCTGCCGGTGCCGAGCACCTCGCCGCCGGTGGCGACGGCCTGCACGTCATAGCGATAGGAGCCGCTGCCCTGGCTGGCGCAAGGGCCCTGGAAATCCTTCAGCGTGCCGGCGGGAATGAGGCCGGCCGGAGTGACCGCGGCTTCGCCACGACCGCGCTCGCTGTCCGGCTGGTTGAGATCGCGCAGGACGACGACATATTTCACCGCACGCGACGGCGTGTTGTAGACCTGAAGCTCCGGCGAGGTCGCGGCGCAATCCGCCATCGAGGGGGCGGCGGTTACGTCAAGCTTCGCTGCGTTGCGCGTGGCGCCGCTGGTGGAACAAGCGCCCAGTGCAACTGTTGCTGACAGGATAGCGGTCGCGAGAAGTTTGTGTCTGATCACGACTTCCTCCACTTGATCAAAGGAACGGTAAGTACAACTGCTAGATAAGCTGCCGGTTCCGTCATCATCACATTGGGTTGATGGACAAATAATGCAGCGGGAGAGGGAGGTGGCCGCATGGCAGAACAATCCAAGGACAATTCCACAGATGTTTCGTCTACAAGTGTCTCGAAGGTCATCCGCGCCGATGCCGAGCAGCTTTATGACGCGTTTCTGACGCCTGCGGCCCTGGTCGACTGGCTGCCGCCGGGCGAGATGACCGCCGCGATCCACGTTTTCGATGCGCGGGTCGGCGGCGGCTACCGCATGTCGCTTTATCATCCACCCTCCGAGACATCGCCCGACAAGCCGCGCGGCAAGACATCAGAGCATGAGGATGTGGTGACGATACGCTTCGCCGTGCTGTCGCGGCCGCGCTGCATCGTCGAGAAGGTCATCTTCCACAGCGACGATCCCGCTCTCGGCGGTGAGATGACGCTCACCATCAATTTCGAGAAGGCACCCGGCGGCACGCTGGTCACGCTGCTGTTCGAGAACATGCCGCCGGGCCTGCGCCCCGAGGACAACGAAGCCGGGTCGAAATTGTCGCTGGAACAACTGGCGCATTGGATCGAGGGGTAGGGGGTGACAATGGAGAGCAAGGGAGAGGTCGTGGGCGCTGTACGTGAGCGGTTGATGCTGACGTAAAGCGTGTTGCCAGCCATCGCACCCCGTCAACCACCAACACGTTTATCACCCCGGCCTTGAGCCGGGGTCCCTGGTCGAGGCCGGGTGGGGTGGCTGCGGTGCACCGCGATGCCGCACTGCATCATGGCTGGGGCTCCGTTGCGTCATTTTGTCTGGGCGGTGGTGCTGTAGCTCCAGCGAATGGGACATTCTGTCTGATCGCAACCGAAGCGATCCGGCTAACTGCTTGATCTGCCGTCAGGGGAACTTTCTGGCATCGATATTGCTGCATAGAGACCCGTGCGGTTGCGCCGCATCAAGAACGAAACAGTCCACAGGACGTTAGTGCGGGGATATGCCGATCAGCGATAGGGGATAGCGACCGGACAGGGCCGGGCGGTACGAAGCGTTTGTGCCATGCGCCGGCCTGAGTCCGATGGACCGCCGAACCACGTCGGGCCAGCGAGCAGCTGGTCATGAAAAGCCGACCCGTCAGCAGAAAAAGACCGGAAAGAAGAACGACAGGAGGACCGACAAGCCATGACATCCAATGCACCCTTTCTATCGCGCGAGCGGATCGTCGCGCCGATGAACTACAATCGCTGGCTGGTGCCGCCCGCAGCCCTCTGCGTGCATCTGTGCATCGGCCAGGCCTATGCCTTCAGCGTGTTCAACCTGCCGATGACGAAACTCATCGGCATTTCTGAATCCGCGCCGGAAGACTGGACACTGACGGCGCTGGGGTGGATCTTCAGCATCGCCATCGTCTTCCTCGGTCTCTCGGCGGCCTTCGCCGGATCGTGGCTCGACCGTGTCGGCCCGCGCAAGGCGATGTTCCTCGCCGCCGCCTGCTTCGGCGGCGGTTTCATCATCTCGGCGCTGGGCATCTGGGCGCATCAACTGTGGGTCGTCTATCTGGGCTATGGCGTGCTTGGCGGCTGCGGCCTCGGCATCGGCTATATCTCGCCGGTGAAAACGCTGATCACCTGGTTTCCCGACCGGCCCGGCATGGCGACCGGCATGGCCATCATGGGCTTCGGCGGCGGCGCCTTCATCGCCTCGCCGCTCTCGGTCTTCCTGATGCGCCATTTTTCCAGCGAGACCCATGTCGGCGTCGCCGAGACCTTCGTCGCGCTCGGCGTCATCTATTTCATCTTCATGTCGATCGGCGCCCTGATCGTGCGGGTCCCGGCGGCGAACTGGAAACCGGCCGGCTATGTAGCACCTTCGGCGCAGAAGAAGATGATCACCGACCAGGTCGTACATGTCGACGAGGCGCTGAAGACGCCGCAATTCTATCTGCTGTGGTGGGCGCTGTGCCTGAACGTGACGGCGGGTATCGGCGTGCTGGGCCAGGCTTCGGCGATGAGCCAGGAGATGTTCCAGGGCCGCATCACACCGGTCGCGGCGGCGGGCTTCGTCGGCCTGCTCAGCCTGTTCAACATGCTGGGCCGGTTCTTCTGGGCCTCGACCTCCGATATCATCGGGCGGAAGAACACCTATTACTGCTTCTTCCTGCTTGGCATCGTGCTCTATGCCCTGGTGCCCAGCACGGCGCATATGGGCAGCATCGGCCTGTTCGTTGCCTGCTATGCGATCATCCTCAGCATGTATGGCGGCGGCTTCTCCACCATCCCGGCCTATCTGCGCGACATCTTCGGCGTGCAGTTCGTCGGCGCCATCCATGGCCGGCTGCTGACCGCCTGGTCGGCGGCGGGCGTGCTGGGTCCGGTGCTGGTCAACTATATCCGCCAGTACCAGATCGATCATGGCGTCGCCAAGGCGGATGCCTATACGGTCACCATGTACATCATGGCCGGCCTGCTGTTCATCGGCTTCCTGTGCAACCTCGCGGTGAAGGCGGTCAATGAACGGCATTACCTGAAACTGCAGAACCAGCCAGCGTGAGGGAGGAAGCGATATGTCGAATGAACAGGAAAGCGGCACGCATGGCGTGCAACTGATCGTGACCTGGCTGCTGGTGGGGATCCCGCTGCTCTGGGGCGTGCTCCAGACCCTGCAGAACGCCTGGAAACTGTTCGAGTAAACCAGGGGAATCGGCGGCGGCATCGATGCCGCCGCCGCTTTTTCCAGCCGATAGACGCGCCGCCCTGCATCTCGATGCCCTTGCCGCCGGCGCGCCGGCCATGCTTCTATGAATCCAACCAGTCATTGAATGGAGCCGACAGCATGCCTCCTGCACCGCTGCTTGAACGCGCGGAAGCGGCGCCCGATACGTCCTTCGGCCCCTGGCTGAAGGAAGCCGCCATTTTGGTGGTGGATGACGAACCCGGCATGCGCAATTTCCTGGTCAAGACCTTGTCCAGCCGCTGCCGCCGGGTGGAGATCGCCACCAATGCCGAGGAAGCGGCGCGCTGGCTGGAGAACAGCCATTTCGACGTCATCATCCTCGACAATGTCATGGCGGGCAAATCCGGCCTCGCCTGGCTGGAGGAATTGCGCGGCGGCGGGCATTTCATCGAGGTGATCCTGATCACCGCCTTCGCCGATCTCGATACCGCGATCCAGGCCTTGCGCGCCGGGGCGGCGGATTTCGTGCTGAAGCCCTTCCGCATCAACCAGATCCTCACCGCGATCGCGCGCTGCCTCGACCGCTCGCGGCTGCATCGTGAGAATTTCGTGCTGAAGCGGCAATTGCAGGCGATGCCGGAGAACGACCGCGCCAATCACGAGCTGATCGGCGTCTCGCCCGGCATCCGCCAGGCGCGCGAAGTGATCGCCCGTGCCGCGCCCTTGCCGACCACGGTGCTGATCACCGGCGAATCCGGCACCGGCAAGGAGCTGGCGGCGCGCTCGCTGCATGCGCTGTCGGGCCGCGCCGACAAGCCCTTCGTGCCGGTCAATTGCGCCGCCATCGCGCCGGAAGTGATCGAGAGCGAATTGTTCGGCCATCTCAAGGGCTCCTTTACCGGTGCTGCTTCCTCGCGCGAGGGGCTGTTCTTCTATGCCCAGGGCGGCACGCTGTTCCTCGATGAAGTGGGCGAGCTGCCCTATGGACTGCAATCGAAGCTGCTGCGCGCGATCGAGGAAAAGAAGGTGCGCCCCGTGGGGGCGGAACGCGAGATCCCGGTCGATGTGCGCCTGGTCGCCGCCACCAATGGCGATCTGCCGCAGGCGGTCTCCGCCGGCCTGTTCCGCCAGGATCTCTATTATCGCCTCAGCGTGCTGCATCTCCATCTGCCGCCCTTGCGCGAGCGGCGCGAGGATGTGGCGCCGCTTGCCCGGATCCTGATGCAGCGCATCTCCGCCCAGCTCGGCGTCGCGCCGATGGAGCTGGACGCCAATGTGCTGGCCGAGCTGGAAGCCTATGGCTGGCCCGGCAATGTGCGGGAATTGCGCAATGTCATCGAACGCTCGCTGATCCTTGGCGAGTTCCCCGATGACATCGTGACCGGTGACATCGCTGCCGGCGGGCGTGGTGGCGGCATTGCGGCCGCCGAACCCGCCAATGCCAATCCCGATGCGCTGGAAGCAATCGAGAAGGCGCATATGCTGAAGGTCCTGGAGGCGAGCGGCGGCAACCGCTCCGAAGCGGCACGGCGCCTCGGCATCTCGCGCAAGACGCTGGACCGCAAATGCACCGCCTGGAATGTGTGACGGGCATATGCCTGGCGGGTATATACCCGGCGGGGACGGGCCTGGCTGGCGGGAACGGCTGATCCGTGGATAAGGCCGACAGCAATCCGGCAATCGAAATCGTCCGGGCGGAAGTTGCGCCCGAGGATAAAGCCGGGGCCGCGCGCGGTACGGCCGCGACGCCCAAGCGCGGTGTCTCGGTGCGGGTGCGGCTGCTGGCCATCGCCTTGCTGCCGACGGTGATCGTGCTGCCGGCGCTGATCGCCTTCGCACTTTATTGGTGGACCCTGCAATTCGACCAGGTGCTGAGCGCCAAGGTGAACGGCGATCTCACCACCGCGCGGCAATATCTCAACCGCATCATGGAGCGGGATGTCGAGAATCTCAGCGCCATCAGCCAGTCGGCCGCCTTCGCCGATCTGGTGCAGGCGGGATCGCGCAGTGCCATCGAGACGTTCCTGGAGGCGCGGCGCCAGCAGCTTCATCTCGATTTCCTCTATATGATCGACGAGCGCGGCACGCTGATCGCGGCGGCGCCGCAACAGGCGCAATCGAGCAATCCGACGCGCTGGCCGGTGGTCGCCGCCGCCTTGGCGGGGCAGACAATGACGCGGATCGATCTCTTCAAGGCGGCGGATCTCGCGGAATTGTCGCCGGCTTTGGCGGTGCGGGCGCGGATCGACCTGGTGCCGACGCCGGCCGCCGCGCCGACCGACCGCAAGATCGAGACACGCGGCCTGGTGGTGCATTCCGGCACCTCCATCGAGCTGGCAAATGGCGCGGCAGGCGCGCTGATCGGCGGCGAGCTGCTCAACCAGAACCTCGATTTCATCGATACGATCAACGATCTCGTCTACAAGGCCGCCAGCCTGCCGGTCGGCAGCCAGGGCACCGCCACCCTGTTCCTGGACGATGTGCGGGTCAGCACCAATGTGCGGCTGTTCGAGGGCCGCCGGGCACTCGGCACGCGGGTCTCCAATATCGTGCGCCAGACGGTGCTGGGCGAGGGGCGCACCTGGCTCGACCGCGCCTTCGTCGTCAATGACTGGTATGTCTCGGCCTATGAGCCGATCCTCGACAGCCACGACAAGCGCATCGGCATGCTCTATGTCGGCTTCCTCGATAAGCCATTCCGCGAGATGAAATACCGCACCGTGATGGTGACGGTGGGCCTGCTGGCGCTGGTGACGCTGATCACCGTGCCGATCTTCCTGCGCTGGATCGCCCGCATCTTCCGGCCGCTGGAGCGGATGAACGACACGATCTCGCGGGTCGATGGCGGCGATCTCGGCGCGCGGACCGGGGCGGTGGTCAATAGCGACGAGATCGGCCGCGTCGCCCGGCATCTCGACACGCTGCTCGATCGCCTGCAGGAACGCGACCGCGAACTCCGCGACTGGGCGCAGGTGCTGGACGAACGCGTGATCGAACGGACCCACGAATTGCAGGAGGCCAATCAGCGCCTGGAAGCGACCCAGCAGCAATTGGTGATCTCGGAAAAGCTGGCGGCGATCGGCGAAATCACCGCCGGTGTCGCCCATGAGGTCAACAACCCCATCGCCGTCATCCAGGGCAATCTCGATGTCGCCCGCGAATTGCTGGCCGGGGAGGCGGAGGCGGTCAAGACCGAATTCACCCTGATCGACCAGCAGGTGCACAGGATCAGCCTGATCGTCACCAAGCTGCTGCAATTCGCCAAGCCTGCCGAATTCGCCGGCTATTTCGACCGCATCGCGCCGGCCGATGTGGTTACCGATTGCCTGGTGCTGATCCAGCATCTCCTGAACAAGGCCGATATATCGGTGCGGCGCGACGACCGCGCGATCGGCACGGTGTCGATGAACCGCACCGAATTGCAGCAGGTCATCGTCAACCTGCTGGTCAATGCGGTGCATGCCATGCCGGAAGGCGGCACGCTGACTTTGCGCTCGGAAGACCGCGCGGAGAACGGCATCGAGGGCGTGGATATCATCGTCGCCGATACCGGCATCGGCATCGCCCCGGAACACCTGACCCGCGTCTTCGACGCCTTCTTCACCTCGAAGCCGCAGCAGGGCACCGGGCTCGGTCTCTCCATCAGCTATGCTTTGGTGACAAGGGCCGGCGGCCATATGTCGGTCAAAAGCGAACTCGGCCAGGGTGCCGAATTCACGCTCTGGCTGCCGAGCGCGAGCGAGGAGGGAGAGGAGGAGGCGTTCATCAGCCGCAACGATGGACCCTCGGACTTGATCCCCATCGGGGTAGGCCGACCTTCGTCGGCGGGGTCCATGGGTGATGCCGAGGCATGATGCCTGCTTGCAGCGCTCACGCCCCTTGGCCCCAGTTCATTTCCAGCCCGCCATCGATGGTAAAGCTCTGGCCGGTGACGTAATCGGAATCATCGGAGGCAAGGTAGAGGGCGAGGCGGGCGATTTCCCAGGGTTCGCCGGGGCGCTTCCAGGGGATATGCGGCAGTTCCTCTTTCATCTTGGCGGGATCTTCGGTGCGTTTCGAGGTCATCGGCGTGCGGATGAGGCCGGGTGCGATGGCGTTCACATTGATCCGCATCGGCGCCAGCTCCAAGGCCAGCGAGCGGGTGAAAGTGAGCAAGCCGCCTTTTGCCGCGCCATAGGCGGCGCTGCCGGGGCTGGGAATTGCCTCATGCACGGAGGTGATGTTGATGATCTTGCCGCCGCCACCGGCTTTCTGCCGCCGTCGGATGAAATCGCGGCAGCAATAGAAGGGGCCGTAGAGATCGGTCTTGATGACGCGGTCGAAATCCGCCGCCGACAGATCGGCGACATTGACGCCGCCGGCCCCGACGCCGGCATTGTTGACCAGGATATCCGGCGCGCCGAATTCCTGGGCGACGGCCTCGAACAGAGCGGTGACGCTCTTTTCGTCCTGCACATCGACCTGCCGCATCACGGCTTTGGCACCCGCCGCTTTGACGCGGCGGCAGGTTTCCTCGGCGCCGTCCTGGTCGCTGTGATAGGTGATGGCGACCGTTGCGCCGGCCTTGGCGAATTCCTCGGCCATCGCCTGGCCCATGCCGGAATCCGAGCCGGTGATCAAAGCGAGCTTCTTGTCGAGTTTGCCCATTGCCGCCTCTCCGTCATTCGCCAAGCGTTACGAAACAGCCGGTTTCAATTCGGTTTTCAGCCAGCCGGGCCGGTGGGCGTCAATCGCATCATAGGAATCGAGATCGCTGTTGATCGGTTCGATCCCGGCGATGATTTTCAGCGTGTTGACGGTGCCGGCGGGCGGTTCGGGGATATCGTCGAGCTGGCGTTGCTCGACACCGTGAAACGGTACGGTTTTCATCCACAGCCTCCGTATCGTCATATAGATGAACGAAAACAGGCAGAGCCGGGTGAAGGTTCCAGGCTTTCAATCCGGCGGCGTCTTATGCCAGGATGCTGGCGCAACATGCCAGCGGAGAGGGAAGCCATGCCGAAAATGATCTTCGTCAACCTGCCGGTTAGCGATGTGCAGCGCTCCACGGCGTTCTATCAGGCGGTCGGGGCCAGCAAGAACGAGCAGTTTTCCGACAACACGGCCTCTTGCATGGTGTTCTCCGACACTATCCACGCAATGCTGCTGAGCCATGACAAATACAAGATGTTCACCCCGAAGAAGATCGCCGATGCCAAGTCGACCAGCGCGGTGCTGATCTGTGTTTCGGCGGAAAGCCGCGACGAGGTCGATGCCGTCATCGACAAGGCCGAAAAAGCCGGCGGCAAGGCCGATCCGGGTCCGAAGCAGGATTACGGTTTCATGTATGGCCGCAGCTTCGAGGATCCCGACGGGCATCATTGGGAAGTGATGTGGATGGATCTCGCCGCCGCCCAGCAGGCGATGGAAAAGAAGTAGAGACGACGGCGGCGCGCGGCTTGCACCATGGCTCCTCGGATCAAGTCCGAGGGTGACAACTGAGTTGTTGCGGGCTGTGCGATGGCCATCGCAGGGTGCGTTGATCTACCGCTATGGAGGAGAAAAGCATGAACAAGATTGCGACCTGTCTGTGGTTCGACACGCAAGGGGAAGAGGCGGCGAAGTTCTATGTCGATACCTTCCGTGCTTGCGGCCAGGAAGCCTCGCTCGGCGACTATCTTCATTACGATGAGAACAACCCGAAGCGGCAGGGCAGCGTGCTGACGGTCAATTTCACCCTGGCCGGTTCGGATTATGTCGCGTTGAATGGCGGGCCGGAATTCAAGTTCAATCCCTCGGTGTCGATGATGGTGAAATGCAAGGACCAGGCGGAGATCGACAAGTTCTGGGACCGGCTGATCGAGGGCGGGTCGCCGATCGAATGCAGCTGGCTGACCGATCGTTTCGGCCTGTGCTGGCAGATCGCGCCAGTCGAGATTTTCGACATGCTGCGCGACCCGGACAAAGCGCGCGCCTCGCGCGTCATGAAGGCGATGATGCAGATGGTGAAGATCGACGTCGCCACCTTGCGGAAGGCCTATGAGGGGTGAGCTTGCGATTTCTTGCCGAGCGTCTTGTTGCTCATGAAGACGAGGGCGACGACGATGCCGGCGACGGCGATCAGGCTCAAGGACCAGAAGACATCGATATAGGCGAGCAGGGCGACCTGCTTCGCCAGTACCTGGCCGATCCAGTCGGTGATGCGCTGCGAGGTATCGGCGGCGGATGAGGCCTTGCCGCCGAAGAACTGTTCTGCCTGTCGCACCGTCTCCTGATACTGCGGGCTGGAAGGGTAGACATGCTCGGCCAGCCGGCTTTGATGGAATTGCTGGCGCTGGGCCAGCATGGTCTGCGCCAGCGAGACGCCGAGGCTGCCACCGAGATTGCGGGCGACATTGATCAGCGCCGACGCCTGGTTGGTCTTCTCCCGCGGCAGGCCTTCGTATGAGGCCGTGGTGATGGGGATGAAGACGAAGGGCAGGCCGATCGCCAGGAAGACGCGGGTCCAGGCCGCATAGGACCAGGCGAGATCGCCGTTGAGCCCGGTGACATACCACATCGCACCCGCCACCACCGCCATGCCGCTGGCAATGGCATATTTCGGCGGCATGATATTCACCGAGCGCCCGGCCAACGGCATCAGCATCATGGTGACGAGGCCGCCGGGCGATAGCGCCGTGCCGGCCAAAGTGGCGGTATAGCCGAATTCCTCCTGCAGCATCTGCGGCAGGAACTGGGTGGTGGCGATCAGGATCGCGCCGGTGCAGAGCATGACGACGAAACAGGAACCGAAATGGCGATGGCCGAGCAGGCTGAGATCGACGATCGGCTCCTTGCGCGTCAGCTCCCACGGAATGAGCAGCAGCAGCGACACCGCCGAGACCAAAGCGAAGCCGAGGATATAGGTGGATTCGAACCAGTCGTTGCGCTGGCCTTCATCCAGCACGACCTCCAGGCAACCGAGGCCGAGGGCGACCAGCAGGAAGCCGATGTAATCGACCGAGAGGCCGTTCCTGGTCAGCTTCCTGCGTTCTTCCTCGGTCGAGGCCGGTTCATGCACCAGGCTGTTCACCAGCACCAGCGAGAGAATCCCCATCGGCACATTGATCAGGAAGACCCAGTGCCAGGTGTAGTTATCGGTGATCCAGCCGCCGAGCGTCGGGCCGATGACGGGCGCGACGACAACGGCGATGCCATAGATGGCGAAGGCGCGGCCGCGCTGGTCGGGCGGGAAGGCATCGGCCAGGATCGCCTGTTCGCTGGGTGCCATGCCGCCGCCGCCCAATCCCTGGAAGACGCGGAAGGCGACCAAGGCCGGCAGGCTCCAGGCGAGGCCGCAGAGCAACGAGCTGACGGTGAAAAGCGCGACGCAGATCATGTAGAAGCGCTTGCGGCCGATCACGGTGGCGAGCCAGCCGCTGATCGACAGCACGATGGCATTGGCGACGAGATAGCTGGTGATCACCCATGTCGCCTGGTCATAGCCCGCGGCGAGGCCGCCGGCGATGTGGCGGAGCGCGACATTGGCGATGGTGGTGTCCAGCACCTCCATGAAGGTGGCGATGGAGACGACGGCGGCGACCAGCCACGGATTGCGGCTGCCGCCGAGATCGGAGCCTTCCGCCGCCATGCCTATTGCGCCCTCATGCTTATCGTACCCGCACGCTGGGAACGACGGAGAGGCCGGGACCGAGCACGAGATCCTTCGGCACGTTCTCGATGGAGATTTTCACCGGCACGCGCTGCACCACCTTGACGAAATTGCCGGTGGCGTTTTCCGCCGGCAGCAGGCTGAAAGCGGTGCCGGAGCCATGCTGGATGCTGAGCACATGGCCATGGAAATCGGTATCGGGATAGGCGTCGATCTCGATATCGACCGGCTGGCCGGGCCGCATATCGGTGATCTGGGTTTCCTTGAAATTCGCCGTCACCCAGATGGTGTCCGGCACGAACATCATGACGCTCTGGCCGACCTGCACATATTCGCCCTTGGCGGCGGACAGGCGCACGACATGGCCGGCTTGCGCGGCGATGACGGTGGTGTAATCGAGATTGAGCCGCGCCTGGTCGCGCTGCGCCTCGGCCTGCCGGCGTTGCGCTTCGGCGCTGCCGCGTTGCGCCTGGAGCGAGCCGACCTGCTTCTCCGCCGCAATGACGGCCGCCTTGGCGCGGTTGAGATTGGCCTCCTGCTGCCGCAAATCGGAGGTGGCCTGTTGCGCGCGCTGCACGCTGCCGGTGCCGCGCGACGCCAGTTGCTGATAGCGATCGGCATCGGCGGCGGCAAAGTCACGCGCGGCCTGGGCCTGTTTCACTTCCGATTCCGCCTGATCCACCTCGGCCAGTTGCGCGGCGATCTGGGCATCGGCATTGGCGATGCTGGCTTCGGCCGCCGCGACTTGCGCCTCGGCCTGTTGCAAGGCGACCTGGAAGTCCCGCGGGTCGATGCGCAGCAGCACGTCGCCGGCATTGACATGCTGGTCGTCGGTCACCGGCACATCGGCGATATAGCCCTGTACCTTCGCCGCGACCGAGAATTGCCGCGCATCGACGAAGGCATCGTCGGTGTTCTCGAAATGCCGCGCCTGCAGCCACCAGACCAGCACGCCGATCAGCGCGATGACCAACAGAACGGCAATGGCGATGGAGACACGCGGATGTGATTTCATCGCCTGCCACAGGCCGCGCTTTTCTTTCTTCTTTCTGTCTTTCTTGCCGGCACCATTTGCGCGATTCTCATCGCGTGCCGCCGTTTCGTCGCGGGTCTCTTCCGGCGCAGCCTGATCTGGTGCAACCCGGTCTGGCTGCGTCTCGCCGTGTTCGGGCGCGGAAGAGGGGGGCTGCTCGGTTGGAGACATGAAACGGAAACCCGGATCGCCTGGCGGGAAACGCATGACGGCAACGACCTGCCATTGTCCTTAACCACCGAACCCGACAAGTGTTCCGCTGGGGCCCCCGGCTATGGGTGGTCGGGCGAGGCAGGTCCGGTGACCGCCCTCACAAGCGTAGCCGGCGGTCAAAAAATCCCTTGTGCATTCGAACTCGGACTATTATAGTCTGAGTTATGGAAATCAGAGAGTGAGCCTGTCATGGCGCATTTCGGAAGTAGCGTGGAATATGGCCTGCATTGCCTGCTCTGGCTGGTGGGGCTGGAGGCGGAGCCGACCAGCAGCCGCGACCTGGCGGAATTGCAGGGAGTGTCCCCGTCCTTCCTGGCCAAGATCTTCCCCAAGCTGGAAAAAGCCGGGATCGTCACGGCCTCGGAAGGGGTGCGCGGCGGCTATCGGCTGGCGCGACCGGCGCATGAGATCAGCTTTCTCGACGTGGTCGATGCAATCGAGGGCCGGAAGGCGATCTTCGACTGCCAGAATATTCGCGGCCGCTGTGCCGTCTTCGACGACAAGCCGCCGAAATGGGCGATGGACGGCACCTGCGCCATCCATGCCGTCATGCTGCGGGCCGAGAAGAGCATGCGCGAGGAACTGGCGCAAACCAGCCTTGCCGATGTGGCCGAGACCTTCGGCCGCAAGGCGCCGGCCAGTTTCGGCATCGATGTGCAGGACTGGCTGAACGGCCGGTCGCAGGCAAGATCGGAGGCGCGGGCAGAGGCGCGCGCCGAGGCAACCTCTAAGAAGCGGGGGAAAGCCGATGCCTAATCCCCCACCGGCGGATCGTCGGATTTAATCGCGTCCATTACCGCATTCAACACCGCGTAAATTCATGACGGCGTAGATCACCGGCTCGCGCATAGGCGTGCCGCAATACCCGAATTTGTCTCGTGCAAGGCCGGTGCATCCCGCGACCGGTCAAAGATGAAGCTCAACCTGAGGAGAAGTCACATGACACAGCGTATCCTGATCATCGGCGCCGGCTTCGCCGGTATGTGGAGTGCCCTGAGCGCCGCGCGTCTGCTGGACCAGGCCAAGAAGAACGGCGCGGTGGAGATCGCGCTGATCGCCCCGGAACCGGTGCTGCATGTGCGTCCGCGTCTTTATGAAGTCAACCCGACTGCCATGCAGGCGCCGCTGACCGATGTGTTCAATACCGTCGGCGTCAAATACATCCAGGGCAGTGTGCAGCATATCCACCCGGAAAAGCATGAGGTCGAGGCGACCGGCCCGGATGGCAAGGGCTTCACGATCGGTTACGACCGCCTGGTGCTCGCCACCGGCAGCCGGCTGATCGAGCCGCCGATCCCCGGCCTCAAGGAACACAGCTTCAATGTCGATACGCTGGCCAGCGCCGGCAAGCTGGAGCAGCACCTGGCCGCGCTGAAGAAACTGCCGGACTCGCCGGCCCGCAATACCGTGGTGGTTGCCGGCGGCGGCTTCACCGGCATCGAGACGGCGACGGAAATGCCGGCGCGCCTGCGGTCGGTCCTGGGCGACAAGGCCGATGTGAAGGTGATCATCGTCGAGCGCAATAGCGAGATCGGCCCCGACCTCGGCCCCGGCCCGCGTCCGGAAATCATGGAAGCGATCACCGAGCTTGGCATCGACTGGCGGGTCAATGCGGCGGTGAGCAGCGTCGATGCCGATGGTGTCACGCTCTCGACCGGCGAACATATCCCGTCGAAGACGGTGATCTGGACGGCCGGCGTGAAGGCCAGTCCGTTGACCGCGCAGGTCGACGCCGAGCGCGACAATTTCGGCCGCCTGCATGTGACCGCCGACCTGCAGGTCAAGGGCGTGCCGACCATCTTCGCGACCGGCGACACCGCCTATGCCGCGACCGACGATATCGGTAATCATGCGGTGATGTCCTGCCAGCATGCGATCAGCCTTGGCCGCCATGCCGGACATAACGCCGCCGCCGATCTGATCGGCCATCCGAAGACGCCTTACAGCCAGCCGAAATACGTGACCTGTCTCGATCTCGGCGCCTGGGGCGCGGTCTTCACCGAAGGCTGGCACCGCGAGGTGAAATTGCGCCGCATGGAGGCAAAGACGCTGAAGCACCAGATCAACAGCGAGTGGATCTATCCGCCGCGTGCCGACCGGGCGGAGATCTTCGCCGCCGCCGATCCGGCCAATCTCGTGGTGGCATAACGATCGTGGCGTAGTGGGAAGCGCCTGAATGGCCTCTCAAGCCGGCGGCCGGCTCTCGACCAGGGAGCCGGCCTGCCCGGGACAGCGCGACCGATCCAACCCGGAGTGGTGAGGAATGCGATGACAACAATACTGCCAGCCGCAACACCGATTTCTTTTGCCGATATCGTCGACTGGCTTTCCAGTGACGAATGCCGGCAACTGGACAATCAAAGTTTCGTCGCCGGGCTGGGCGAGATCCTCTGCAAGGCGGGACTGCCGATCGACCGCCTGGCCTTCCATATCCGCCTGCCGCATCCCGAACTGGTCGGCCATAGCTGCGCCTGGGCGCCGGGTGAGGCGGTGGAGGTGAAGCTCCGCCGGCACGGCTTCCTGGAATCGGCCGCCTTCCTCGGCAGTCCGCTGCGCCGGGTGATGGAAACCGGGCAATCGTTCCATACCCGGCATGACGGCCGGGACGGCGTGGCCTGGACGCATATCGACATCTTCCAGGGCCGGGGCCTGGTGGAGCATTTCATCGCCTATCTCGGCAATCGGGAAGGGCCCAGCGCGGCGTCCTTCTGCACGGCATCGCCCGGCGGTTTTTCGAATCTCCATCGCAACATGATCGAACGCATTCTGCCGCTGCTGCAAAGCAGCGTCGAATTGCGCGTGCTGCGCCAGGCGGAAGCGATCCTGCTCGATACCTATGTCGGCTCGGCGACCGCGCGGCGCATCCTCGGCGGCAATATCCGGCGCGGCCAGGTCGAGACGCTGGAGGCTGCCTTGCTGCTCTGCGATCTGCGCGGCTTCACCGAACTCTCCAACCGCCTGCCGGGTGCCCGCATCCTGCAATTGCTCGATATCTATTTCGACCGCGTCGTGCCGGCCATCACCCAGGCCGGTGGCGAGGTGCTGAAATTCATGGGCGATGCGGTCATGGCCTATTTCGCCCATGACGACGCGCGCATCGCGGCGGCAGCGGCCGGCGAGGCTGCCTTGTCGGCCTTGTCCCGCCTCGCCGAGATCGAACTGCCGGATGCCCGCTTGCAGGCCGGCATCGCCCTGCATTACGGCGAAGTCAGCTATGGCAATATCGGCTCGGAGCAGCGCCTGGATTTCACGGTGATCGGCCGCGACGTCAATCTGCTGAGCCGCATCCAGGATGCTTGCAGTACGATGGGGCAGCCGCTGCTGATGTCGAAGCGCTTTGCCGATCTGCTGGGGCGCCGTGAGACACGGCCGATCGGCCGCCGCAAGCTCAAGGGTTTCACCGAAAGCATCGAGCTTCACGCCTTGCACTCTCCGGAGACGAAGGTGCTGAAACAACAGATCGATAGCGCGGGTTCCTCACCGCGCAATGGAAGCCCCGCGGCCGACCCGGGCAAGCTTGCCGTGGCGTAACCCTGAAGATGCCATTGCGGCGAATGTGATTGGAACAGCCATAGAATGAGCGGAACAGTCAAAAAGCGCGCGCCGCACCGCATAGGCAGCGCGCAAAGGCCTGTGATAGGCTCGGCGGAAACCGCTGAAAGGATGTCGCCATGAAAATCGATCTTACCGGCAAGACCGCGATCGTCACGGGCTCGACCGCCGGCATCGGCTTTGCCATCGCGCAAGGCTTGGCCGAAGCGGGCGCGACCGTGGTGGTCAATGGCCGCAGCCAGGCCTCCGTCGACAAAACCATCGCCGCCCTGGGCAAGAAAGTCGCCGGCGCCGAGAAGCGGCTACGCGGTGTGGCCGCCGATCTCGGCACAGCCGAGGGCTGCGCGGCGCTGGTGAAGGCGGAACCCAAGACCGACATCCTGGTCAACAACATGGGCATCTTCAAGCTGCAGGATTTCTTCGAGATTCCCGATGAGGAATGGACCCGCTTCTTCGATGTCAATGTGATGTCGGGCGTGCGCCTGTCGCGCGCTTACGCACCGGGCATGGTGGACGGGAAATGGGGCCGCATCGTCTTCATCGCCTCGGAATCGGCGGTGAACATTCCGGTCGATATGATCCATTACGGCTTCACCAAGACGGCGAATCTCTCGGTCTCGCGCGGTTTGGCGAAGCGGCTTGCCGGCACCGGCGTCACGGTGAATGCCGTGCTGCCCGGACCGACCTTGACGGAAGGTGTCGCCGAGATGCTGAAGGACGACGCCAGGAAAGCCGGCACGACGATCGAAGAAGCGGCGGATACCTTCGTCAGGGAACACCGCTCCACCTCGATCATCCAGCGCGCCGCCAGCGTCGACGAGGTCGCCAATCTCGTCGTCTATACCTGCTCGCCGCAGGCCTCGGCGACGACCGGTGCCGCCTTGCGCGTGGATGGCGGCGTGCTCGATACGATTGCTTGATTGGCTTTCATCAATGGCAGCCACCCCCTCACCCCAACCCTCTCCCCGCAGTCGGGGCGAGGGAGAAGGGGGACGGTGAGCGTTTCTTACAACAAAGACTCCCTCGCCCCTTTGGGGAGAGGGTTGGGGTGAGGGGGCGGCTGATGAATGTCGCTATCCGCGCACCATGGCGCCGAGCCAATCGGCGGCTTTTTGCAGTTCTTGCATCGCGATGTCGCTTTTGCCGGTGGCTTTGAAGAAGCCGTGGTCCTGGCCTTCGACGGGGACGAACCGGTTGGCAGGATGGGCGGGCAGAGCGCGGAACAACGTTGAGGAATCGTCGGAGACGGCATCCAAGGCGGCGGCGAGGACATAGGCCGGTTCATGAATCTCGGCCGCGAAGGCAAGCGGGAAGGTGATGCCGGTTTGCGCCGGATCGCCGAGGCGGCGATACATGATATCGAGGGTTTCGGCGTCGAGGCCGTTTTCCGCTGTGCCGTAGCGAGCGATACTGGCGCTCTCGGTGAGGCCGTAGCCACCATAGAGCAGGACCAGGCCTCTCACCTGATGCCGCTGTTCCGCCGCGAGGCCGCGCAAGCCCCAGAGCGCCACGCAGGCGCCGGCGCTGTCGCCGGCCAGGACGAGATCGCCGGCGGCGGGGAGAGTGGCCGCCATCGCGCAGGCGGCGACGGCATCGTCGCGCTGGGCCGGGAAATGATGTTCGGGGGCGAGGCGATAGCGTGCCGACAGGACGCGCAAGCCGCTCATTTTCGCCAGCCAGGCGGTGACGCAGCGATGGGTCTCGGGACTGCCGGCGAGGAAGCCGCCGCCGTGGAAATAGACGATGACCGGCGCCCCCAGATCGCCTGGCGGGGTGAAGAGCAAGCCGCCCCGGAAACCGTCTCGCGGCTGTAGCACCGTCTCGGTGACATCCGCCGGCACTGGGCCGGCCTGGATGATGGCGTCGCGCGCGTGATGGGCGCGCAGCAGGTTCGGATCGGAATGAGCCCAGGAAGCGGTCACGGCCAGGCCTCTCTCGATGGTGCGCAGTTTGACTTCGTTACCGGATCGGGGGAATTATCAGAATTCGGCCGGGCAGACAATGACACCGGGCATTATGGCAGGCGGGATTCGATTTGGCGCGGCAAGCAAGAACACGGCCAGCAACGCCCTCACCGAAGGCAGCGAAATCACCGGCAGGATCGTCACAGGTGAGGCCGATGCAGAATTCGCCGCGGCAGGTCGCGCCGATCAAGGCGGATATCGCGCCCGGCGCCGCACCCATCACCTTCGCGGTGGTGATCTTCGATGCCTTTCCCATGATGGCCTTCAGTTCGGTGATCGAGCCGTTGCGCGCGGTGAACATCCTGTCGCGGCGGCAATGCTATCGCTGGATCACGGTCGGCATGTCGCCGGGCAAGCTGCAGGCTTCCAACGGGGTTGCCATCGAGCCGGATTTCGGCGTGCGCGATGCGCCGATGGTGGACCGCATCGTCGTCTGTTCGGGTGGCAATGCCGATCACCTGATCGCCGATTCCGCCCTCGCCTGGATCCGGCGGAATTTGCGCGCGGGCGCAAGGCTGGGCGCGGTGGCCGATGCTTCTTTCCTGCTGGCCCGCGCGGGGCTGCTCGACGGCTATGCCTGCACCCTGCATTGGACCAGCCAGCCGGCCTTCATGGAGGCTTTTCCGGAGATCGATCTGCGCCGCGATCTCTATGTGTTCGACCGCAACCGCTTCACCTCGGCGGGCGGGGTCGGCAGCCTCGACATGATGCTGGATATCATCACCGAGGATTGCGGCGCGGAGCTGGCGGCCGGTGTCGCCGAATGGTTCGTGCACAGTCCCCTGCGCTCCAGTGTCGACCGCAAGATGATGCCGCTGCGCCTGCGCACCGGCATCCGCAACGAGCTCGTCCTCTCGGCCATTGCCGTGATGGAGGAGGTGGTGGAGGAACGGCTGCGCATGACCGACCTGACCCTGCGGCTCGGCGTCTCGGCGGACAAGCTGGAACGTGCCTTCCGCGACGAGGTCGGCATGTCGCCCAGCGCCTATTACCGCCGTTTGCGCCTGCGCCGCGCCGCCGACCTGCTGGCCCATTCCAGCCTCTCGGTACGCGATGTGGCTTTGGCCTGCGGCTTCGAAAGCATGTCGAGCTTCGCCCGCGCTTTCAAAGAATACAAAGGCCAGTCGCCGACGGATATCCGCCGCGCCTGAGTCGCCGCGCCTGAGTCGCCACGCCTGCGTCTTCAGCTTCAAAGTCTTCATCTCTGAGTCGCAATTCCAGGCTCTGCCGCTGGGTATCTCTACCCGTTTTGGCTTCGGTCAAATGCGCGACAAATCCCATTTTGCGGAATTCAGCATATTATTTACGGAGTTTAGCATAAATCCAGTCATCGGATCGTCGCATCTTTTTGTCCCGCGATGGAGGCTACATAGAAATGAGTGTCGTTGTTTTCGATCCCGAAAAGGCTGCGAATGTCGATTTTGCCAACCGCATGCGCCACCCGGTGGCGGCGGACCCGGCCGGTGGCATGTGGCTGTCAGATACCGAACCTTCCTATATCGATGCCGACAAGCTGCGGCATGGCCGTTTGAAGAAGCTGCGCGACTGGATGGCCAAGGCCGGCTATGGCGCGATCATTCTGTTCGATCCCTATAACCAGCGTTACGCGACCGGTTCGCGCAACATGTTCGGTTATTTCCTGCGCAACTCCACGCGCTATTTCTTCATCCCCACCGAAGGGCCGGTGATCCTGTTCGAATACCCGCAGAGCTACCATGTCTCGCTGGTGCTCGACACGGTGGATGAGGCGCGGCCGTCGAAGCTGGTGTGGTCCTCGGTTTCGAACCGTGACGATGAAAGCGCCGGCGCCTTCGCCGACGAGATCACCGATCTCCTGAAGAAGCATGGCGGCGGCTCGATGAAGATCGGCCTCGACCGCTGCGCCCATCTTCATGCGATCGCGCTGCAGAAGCGCGGCTGCGAGGTGAAGGATTGCCAGGGCGAGATCCTCGCCGTACGCGCGATCAAGACCGATGAAGAGGTCAAGTGCCTGCAGGTCTCGATGGCCGGCGCCGAGGCGGCGGTGGCCGCCGTGCGCGAGGCGATCAAGCCGGGCGTCTCGGAGAACGACCTCTTCGCCACGATGTATCATGAAGTGATTCGCCAGGGCGGCGAGTTCATTGAGACCCGTCTGCTGAGTTCGGGCCAGCGCACCAATCCCTGGTTCAACGAAGCGAGCGGGCGCAAGGTGCGGCCTGGCGAGATCGTTGCCCTTGATACCGATATGATCGGCTGCTATGGCTATTTCTCCGATTTCTCGCGCAGCTTCCGCTGCGGCCCGGGAAAGCCCACCGACTACCAGAAGATGCTTTATCGTATGGCCTATGACCAGGTGCAGCATAATATCGGCATTGTGAAGCCGGGCATGCAGTTCCGTGAAATCGCCGAAAAGGCCTGGAAGATTCCCGATCGCTTCGTCGAGCAGCGTTATACCTCGGTCATGCATGGTGTCGGCATGCATGGCGAGACGCCGTTCATCGCCCATGCCATCGATTACGCCACCTATGGCAAGGATGGCGTGCTGATGCCGGGCATGGTGGTCAGCGTCGAGAGCTATATCGGCGAAAAGAACGGCCGCGAAGGCGTCAAGCTGGAAGACGAAATTCTGATCACCGAGACGGGCTGCGAGGTTCTGTCGCACTTCCCCTATGAGGATGAGCTTCTCGGTATGCAAGTATAAGGAGGAGACGCGCATGAAGGGGGAGCCGGTATGAGGCAGGGACTTTTGGTCCCGCCCGGCCAAGCAGCTTTGCTCTGCATCGATCTGCAGGAAGAGCATCGTCTGGATAAACGATATCTGGTGGCCGGTTTCGACCGGATCATCAGCAATGTCAGGCAATTGCAGCAGATCGCCCGCGTCAGCGGCGTGACCGTGCTGCATGCCGCCTATATCGTCGATTCCGACGGTCAGGAAATGCGCCGCTTCCATCCGGTGATGCCGGATGGAAGCTCTGCTTTCAGCGACCGCCGCAATCCCTTGTCGGCGATCTGCAACGAAGTGGCGCCGGTTGGCGAGGAGCTGGTCTTCGTGAAATCGGAGGCCAGCGCGCTGCGCAAGGGCAAGCTGGCGGACGACCTGAAGCGGCGCGGCATCGAGTGGCTGTTCATCTGCGGCGTCTGGACCGAAGCCTGCATCGATGCGACGGTCAAGGATGCGGTCGATCTCGGCTTCCATGTCGTGCTGATCAAGGATGCTTGCGGCAGCGGCAATGAAACGATGCATCAGACCGGCATTCTCAACCTCGCCAATCGGCTTTATGGTGGCGCGGTAACGACGACGGAAGGTGCCTGCCGGATGATCGCCGGCGAGACGGTCGAGAGCTGGATGGTCGAGGGATCGGTGCCGCTTCGCTACACCTATGAAAACGCGGCGAGCATTTACGACGCGCTTTGACGCGTCGTTGCTTGCCGTCAGCGGACTTGAGAGGCCGAGCTCATGGAAACGCTACAATTCGCTTATGACAATCTCAGCCTGATCGGCTCGCGGGCGCTGGAGCATATCGCCATCGTCAGTGTCGCCGTGTCGATCGCGGTCCTGACCGGCGTGCCGATCGGCCTTGCCATCACGCAATCGAAGCGCGCGGCCGATTTCGTCCTGTATCTCGCCTCGATGCTGATCACCATCCCCTCGATCGCGCTGTTCGGCCTGATGATCCCGCTGCTGTCGCCGATCGGCTACGGCATCGGCTATGTGCCGGCGGTGATCGCCGTCATCCTCTATTCGCAGCTGCCGATCATCCGCAACACCTATACCGCCATCGCCGATGTCGATCCGGCCCTGCGCGAGGCGGGGATCGGCATGGGGATGAGCCCGTTGCAGCGCCTGCGCCAGGTGGAGATTCCGCTGGCCATGCCGGTGATCATGGCCGGCATCCGCACGGCGGTCGTCATGAATATCGGCGTCACCGCCATCGCCGCCTATATCGGCGCCGGCGGTCTCGGCACCTTCATCTCGCGCGGCATCAGCCAGACCGATCCGCGCCAGCTCATCACCGGTGCGGTCGCGGTGTCGATCCTGGCGATTGCCGTCGATCTCTTTCTCGCTTTCGTACAGAAGTTGCTGACGCCGAAAGGCCTGGCGACGGGAGTAGCGGCATGATCCGGCTGGAAAATCTCACCAAGACCTTCGGCGCGGCAGGCAGCGGCATCACCGCCGTCGACCGCGTCAGCTTCGAAGTGCCGGAAGGCGAGATCTGTGTCCTGCTCGGCCCCTCGGGCTGCGGCAAGACGACGACGATGAAGATGATCAACCGCTTGATCGAGCCGACCAGCGGCAAGGTCTTCATCGACGGCAAGGATGTCACCCATATCGATCCGATCCAGCTGCGCCGCTCGATCGGCTATGTGATCCAGCAGATCGGCCTCTTCCCCAACAAGACCGTGGCGGACAATATCTGCGTGGTGCCGGACTTGCTGGGCTGGGACCGCAAGAAGTCGCGGACGCGCGCCGCCGAGCTGCTGGAGATGGTCGGCTTGCAGCCCGATACCTTCATGAAGCGCTATCCGAAGGAGCTCTCCGGCGGGCAGCAGCAGCGTGTCGGCGTGCTGCGCGCACTGGCGGCCGATGCGCCCGTCATGCTGATGGACGAACCCTTCGGCGCCATCGATCCGATCAACCGCGAGGTGATCCAGGACGAATTCCTGCGCATGCAGAAGACATTGCGCAAGACCGTCATCTTCGTCTCGCACGATCTGGACGAGGCGGTGAAGATGGCCGACAAGATCGCTATTTTCCGCGCCGGCCGGCTGGAGCAGTTCGCCTCGCCCGAACATCTGCTGTCCAACCCGGCGACGCCGTTCATCGAAACTTTCCTAGGCACCGACCGTTCACTGAAGCTGTTGCGCCTGGTGCAGGTGGCCGATGCCATGCTGACGCCGGCCGATACGGTGCGGCCGGAGGATCCGGTCGCCAAGGCCCGCGACCTGATGGAGAAGAGCGGCCATCCGGCCATCATCATGAGCAATGGTGACGGCCGTCCCGGGGGCATCATTCTCGCCAGCCGCATAACGGGGCAGGGAAGCTGCCGCGAGGCCGCCGAGCCGGTGCGGGCGACCGTGCCGGTCAAGGTCGACCTGCGCAGCGCGGTCGCCCTGATGTTCACCCATGACATGCCGGTCATCCCCTGTGTGGATGAGGACGGCAAATTGCAAGGCGTGCTGACCTATCGCTCGATCGTCAGAAGCCTTGCCAATTCGAAGATCGCGGCATGAGCGATGTGAGCGTCGATAAGGTCGCCGGCACGGCGCCGCGTCTGGCGCTGCGCGGCGGCACGGGCCGGGCCTATAAGCTGGGGCGGCTGATTCCCTGGCTGGTGCTGATCGCCGCCGTCGGTATCTGGTGGTTCACCGGCGATACGCCGGAAGACATCCTGACCTATCAGGAGGATATCGTTTATCTTGGCGGCCAGCATATCGCGCTCGTCGCCTATGCCGGCGGCCTGGCGCTGATCACCGGCATTCCCGCCGGCATGATCCTGTCGCGGCCGGCCTTCCGCCGCAGCTCGGAGATCGTGCTGCAGGTCTTCAATCTCGGCAGCACCATTCCGACCCTGGCCATCATCGCACTCTGCATGACGGCGCTCGGCATCGGCACCATGCCGGCGGTCTTCGGCCTGTGGATGGCGACCTTGCTGCCGATCGTGCGCAACACCTATACCGGGCTGCGCAACGTGCCGAAGATGCTGATCGAGGCGGCACAGGGCATGGGCATGACGCCGCGGCAGATCTTCTGGCGCGTCGAATTCCCCAATGCGCTTTTCGTCATTTTCAGCGGCATCCGCACGGCGCTGGCGATCTGCGTCGGCACCGCGCCGCTGGCGTTCCTGATCGGCGCCGGCGGGCTCGGCGAGCTGATCTTCACCGGCATTGCGCTGGATGAATTGCCGATGCTGCTGGCCGGCGTCATTCCGACCGCTTTGCTCGCCGTGCTGACCGATTTCATCGTCGGGCAGTTGCAATACTGGCTCGTGCCGAAAGGAATCAATCCGCTTCGCTGAGAAAAACCACTTGGAAAACATTTGATCGACAGGGAGGACCAAAATGATCAATTTCAAGAAACTGACCACTGCTTTCATGGGCATGACCGCCGCCTGCGCGCTCGGTGTCGCCTTCACCGGCACCGCCGGCATCTCCAGCGCCAGCGCCAAGGAGATCCGCATCGGCGGCAAGGACTTCACCGAACAGCTCATCATGGCGGAGATCACCAACCAGCTCCTGAAGAGCAAGGGCTATACCGTCGTGAAGAATGACGGCATGGGCACCAAGATCGTCCGCGCCGCTTTGGAGAACGGCGAGATCGACATGTACTGGGAATATACCGGTACCTCGCTGATCACCTTCAACAAGGTGAAGGAGAAGCTGTCGCCGGACGAGACCTATGCGAAGGTGAAGGAACTCGACGCCAAGAAGGGCCTGGTCTGGCTGGCGCCCTCAAAGGCGAACAACACCTATGCCATGGCGATCCGCCCGGATAATCCGAAGACCGATGGCATGAAGACGATCTCCGACATGGCGGCTTCGTATAATGCCGGCAAGCCGCTGGTGATGGGCACCACGGCGGAGTTTCCGAAGCGTCCGGATGGTCTGCTTGGCCTGCAGAAAGTCTATAGCTTCGAAGCCGGCCGCGAGAACGTGAAGCCGATGAATCTGGGCCTCGCCTATCAGGCGCTTGGCCAGGGCGATCTCGACGTGGTCTCGGCTCAGGCGACCGATGGCATGATCGCCGCGATGCATCTGAAGCTGTTGAAGGATGACAAGAACTTCTTCCCGAACTATGCGCTGACCCCGGTGGTGCGCAAGGACTTCCTGGACAAGAACCCGGACGTCAAGGACATCCTGGAATCGGTCTCGGCCAAGCTGACCGATGACGAGATGCAGAAGCTGAACGGCGAGGTCGATGTGAACAAGAAGACCATCGAAGCCGTGGCCACCGAGTTTCTCAAGTCCAACAACCTGATGTAAGGAGCAAGCCGATGCGCTTTTTCAAACACTTCGGTGTGATGGCGCTATCGGCGATCCTCTGTCTCGGCCCGGCCTTGTTAGGT
This sequence comes from Rhodospirillaceae bacterium, assembly GCA_008012315.1. Classification (GTDB taxonomy): domain Bacteria; phylum Pseudomonadota; class Alphaproteobacteria; order Dongiales; family Dongiaceae; genus Dongia_B. Next base: position 2,055 of record SSEL01000056.1, on the reverse strand, counting down.
TCCAGCGTGGTGGCGCAGGCCGCCACGCTGACGGTCGGCGCCAAGGATTTCACCGAGCAATTCCTGATCGCCGAGATGACCAAGCAATTGCTGGAGAGCAAGGGCTATCAGGTCGACAAGAAAGACGGCATGGGCAGCAATATCGTCCGTGCCGCGCTGGAAAGCGGCGAGGTCGATCTTTACTGGGAATATACCGGCACCTCGCTGATCACCTTCAACAAGGTGACGGACAAGCTTTCGCCGGAAGCGACCTATGAAAAGGTCAAGGAACTGGACGGCAAGAAAGGCCTGGTCTGGCTGAAGCCCTCCAGGGCCAATGACACCTATGCTTTGGCGATCCGCAAGGGCAATCCCAAGACCGACGGCATGGCGAACGGCATGGCGACCATCTCCGATCTCGCCGCCGCCTATAATGCCGGCAAGAAGCCGCTGATGGCGACCACCGCCGAATTCACCAAACGCGAGGACGGCCTGCTCGGCCTGCAGAAGACCTATGGCTTCAAGGCCGGCCGCGCCAATATTCGTCCGATCGAGATCGGCCTCGTCTATCCCGCGCTGGGCAATGGCGATGTCGATGTCGCCGTGGTCGGCGCGACCGACGGCCGGGTCGCGGCGATGAAGCTGGTCCTGCTGAAGGACGACAAGAACTTCTTCCCCAATTACGCCATGGTGCCGGTGGTGCGGCAGGAAACGCTCGACGCGCATCCCGATTTGCAAGGCATCCTGGAATCACTGGCCGGCAAGCTCGACGACGCCACAATGCAGAAGCTGAACGGCGAGGTCGATGTCGAGCGCAAATCCATTCCGGACGTCGCGACCCAGTTCCTCAAGGCGCAGGGGTTGATCTGAGGGGCGATCCGGCTCACGCGGGGGCGGTTTGCGGATAGGCCAGATGACCGGCCTTGACCCAGAGCCTGCAGCCGCCGCGACCCGCGCGGGCTTTCAGCGTCGCACCCGCCGGCAGGCGGAGCCAGGATTGCGGTTCGAACATCTCGCCGCCTTCATCGAAGCTGCCGTCGAGCACCAGTAACTCCATGCCGCCCGGCAGGGGGAGGGCGATCTCGGCATGCGGTGCCCATTTCTCCAGGCGGACATCCTCCCGGCTATCCTGGAACAGCGGCAGGATCTCGACGCCGGGCCGATCCGATGCAGGCGAAAAAGCGGCCGTCGCGGTATCGAGGCGCAGGTCGGTGCGGTCGGCCGGGTCGAACTGCCAGAGCTTGACGAAGATGGTGCAACCGAGATCGGAACCGGGTTCGTGCCGCGTGGTTGGCGGATTGCGCACATAGCTGCCGGCGGGAAAGTCGCCATGCTCGTCCTGGAACACACCCTCGAGCACCAGGAATTCCTCGCCGCCGCCATGGGTATGCGGCGCGAAATGCGAGTTCGGCGCATAACGCACGATGCTGGTGGCGCGCGCCACTTCCTCGCCGATGCGATCGAGCATGCGGCGCTCGACGCCGGGAATGGGCGATGGAACCCAGGGAAGCCGCGCGGCGTGAACGACAGCGCGCCTGGAAAAATCGGCATTCACGTCCATATCCGTCTCCGGTCTGAGAACGTCCAGGATTGACGGATCAGCATAATCCTCAAATACGCCGATTGATATGCGCTTCGTCGCTGTCATCCACGGCATCATGCCCGACCTCAGCCATGAATCCGCCGACGGGCGCCGTTTCACCCATGGACCCTCGAGTCAGGCCCGAGGGTGACAAGCGGGAGGTGGCTGGCATTGTGCGAGCTCGGTTTCGGTTATGGATGGTGCGGTGGCAGTCATCGCGCGCTGCCGAATCGCATACGCAGTTGTCATCAACCCTGTTGCCCGTCATCGCGTGGTCGCGACAACAAATAAGCTTGTCATCAACTCTGTTGATATTGGAGTTGATCTCTGACCCTAGCATTGGCGATGACGATGATCTTTCGCATGATGGCGCCGATGGCGACGCGAGGTTTTTTGCCGCGTGCGAGGAGAGCTTTATAGGTTTGAGCGAGGTCTGAGTTGCTGCGGGTGACGGCCATGGCTGGCATGAAGAGGATGCGGCGCAGCTCTGGGCG
>SSEL01000022.1 GCA_008012315.1 Rhodospirillaceae bacterium | reverse complement strand
GTGTCGGGCTGTCATGCATGGATGATTCCGCGAACCGTCGTCAGATATTGCCGTTGCGGTTGGTGCGCGTCCTGTTCCTGGGACCGTACGGCACGGACATACACGCGGACATACACCACGCATACCTGACTACGGTATTTCGCGATTTATTCCAATGACCAGCCAAGCTTTTTTCGCCGACAAATTCTTTGCGAATGATAGAATAATCGGTGCTGCGCTGTCGTCTTGATTCCCACCTCTCAGCTTTATCCGCGGCCTCCGGCCGCAAAACGCAGTGTGCCAATATGACCTTGATCGATCAATTCAAAGACAGGCCTTCCAAGGTATATCGCGCGGATGACCAGGATAGGGTCATGCTCGAATCCAGATTGGAAGCTGATCCGACGATTCTCTCCATTGCCACCAGTGTTCCGCCTCATCGCCTGCAGCAGGGCGATGTCGAGATGGTCGCTCCCGACCTGTTCGACCAACGGCGGTCGAATATCGAACGGCTGATGCCGGTGTTCCAGAATGCCGGCATTTCCCAGCGTTTCTCCTGCGTCCCGCTCGACTGGTACCGCAAGCCGCATGGCTGGCAGGAACGCAATCAATTGTATATCGATCACGCCGTCGCGTTGCTGGAACGGGCGGCATTGGACGCGCTGGCGAAAGCCGGCCGGCAAGCGGCCGATATCGGCGCCGTGGTGGTTGCCTCGACGACCGGTATCGCGACCCCCAGCCTGGATGCGCTGATCCTGAATCGCCTCAACCTGCCCAGCCATATCCAGCGTCTGCCGATCTTCGGGCTGGGTTGCGGCGGCGGTGTCGTCGGCCTCAGCCATGCAGCATCCCTAGCGCGCTTGCAGACGGAAGGCGACGTCCTGTTCCTGGCGGTCGAGCTGTGCGGCCTGACGTTCCGACAGGGCGATATGTCCAACAGCAACATCGTCGCCGCCGCGCTGTTCGGCGATGGTGCGGCGGCGATGGTGCTGGGCCGGCCCGGCTCGCCGGGTCCGCGTCTTGGCCCGGCGGGCCAGCATACCTGGCCGGACTCGCTGGATGTGATGGGGTGGAATGTCTGCGACGATGGGCTGGGCGTCATTTTCTCCCGCGACATCCCGACGATCGTCCGGCAGGAATTCGGGACGGCGATTGCCGGCTTCCTCGCGCGCCATAAACTGGAACGGGCCGATCTCGACGGCTTCATTTGCCATCCGGGCGGCATGAAAGTGCTCGATGCGCTGGAAGACTGCCTCGATCTGCCGCGCGGCAGCATGTCGGCGGCGCGCCAGGTCTTGCGGGACCACGGCAACATGTCGGCGGTGACGGTGCTCTTCGTCCTCCAGCATATGCTGGCCCAAGGCTTGTCGGGCCGATACCTCATGTCGGCATTGGGCCCCGGCTTCATGGCAGCCTTCCAACTGATCGAGGCGTGACATGCCGATGGAGCGTGAGACCCATTGGGCTATCCTTCTGCTGCTCTTTGTCACGATCCAGCGTGGCGCCGAACTTGTCTATGCCAATTACAATACCAGCCGGCTGCGCAAGGCCGGCGCCACCGAAGTCGGCGCCGGCCACTATCCGCTGATCGTCCTGCTGCATGGCGGTTGGCTCATCGCCTTGTGGTTTTGGACGCTGGCAGGCGATGTGACGTTGCAGCCTTGGGCCGTCGGTCTCTATCTCATCTTGCAAGCGTTCCGCGTTTGGATCCTCGCCAGCCTCGGCCGTTTCTGGACGACGCGCGTGATCATTCCGGCAGAGGCACCGCCTTTGGTGCGGCACGGCCCCTATCGTTTCTGCCGGCATCCCAATTACCTGCTGGTCGTGCTGGAAATCGCCTTGTTGCCGCTGGCACTCGGTGCCTGGCCGCTGGCGGTGATCTTCTCCATCGCGAACACGCTGCTGCTGGCGTGGCGCATCCATGTCGAAGAGACGGCCCTGACTCTGCGCCGGCCCACCGCCTGACGCTGATCCGACCTCACCCACTTTCTCATCATTGCGGTAAGTGAAGCCACCATGGTTGAACCGCTGCGGTGGCCGTGATGATTGTCGGGCGGTGATCACTTGCAGTTGACCGTCGCTGCGTTAGACTTGCTGCCATTATCCCGTCTGTAGATCTGCTGCACTTTCCCCTTTCGATCGTCCCGCTTTACCCGCCTAGTTGTCAGGAGTCTGACGTGTCCATCTTGTCTGACCTGCGTTCCCTTACCGCAAAACAACGCAGCGCCGTCGTCGCCAGCTATCTCGGCTGGACCCTGGATGCCTTCGATTTCTTCATCATGGTCTTCGTGCTGAAGCATATCGCGACAGAGTTCAACACCGATGTGAAATCGACCGCCTTCGCCATCACCCTGACCCTGGCGATGCGGCCGATCGGTGCCCTGGTCTTCGGCCTTGCGGCGGACCGGTTCGGACGACGGCCGACCCTCATGGTCGACGTCCTGCTCTATTCGATCCTTGAATTCGCTTCCGGTTTCGCGCCCAGCCTGACGGTCCTGTTGCTGCTGCGGGCGCTTTACGGCATCGCCATGGGCGGCGAGTGGGGCGTCGGGGCATCCTTGACCATGGAAACCATTCCACCGAAGACACGCGGGATCATCTCCGGCCTGCTGCAGGCCGGCTACCCGACCGGATATCTGCTGGCTTCGGTGGTGTTCGGCCTACTCTACGATCACATCGGCTGGCGCGGCATGTTCATGATCGGCGCGGTACCGGCCTTGCTCGTTCTCTATATCCGTCGTCAGGTCGACGAATCGCCGGCCTTCGTCGCGCGGCAACATGTGAAATCGCGGCCAAGCGTCCTGACCGTCGTGCGCCGCCAGTTCGGCCTGCTGATCTATGCGGTTCTGCTGATGACGGCCTTCAACTTCTTCAGCCATGGCACACAGGACCTCTATCCCACTTTCCTCGAGGTCCAGCACGAATTCTCGACCCAGACAGTGAGCTGGATCGCTATCGTCTATAACATCGGCGCGATTGTCGGCGGGCTCGGTTTCGGGGCCCTGTCCGAGAAGATCGGCCGACGCAAGGCGATCATCATTGCGGCGGTCCTCGCTTTGCCGGTGATCCCACTTTGGGCCTATGCCTCGACACCGGTTCTGCTGGCGGTCGGCGCCTTCCTGATGCAAGTCGCGGTGCAAGGGGCCTGGGGTGTCATCCCGGTTCATTTGAACGAGCTGTCGCCGGATGAAATCCGCGGCACGTTCCCGGGCGTTGCTTATCAGCTTGGCAATCTGCTGGCATCCGTCAATGCCACGCTGCAAGCGGGACTGGCTGAAAGCCATAACAACGATTATGCCTTCGCTTTGGCCCTGGTCGCCGGCATCGTCGCTGTCGCCGTCATTGTCCTGACCGGTTTGGGCAAGGAGGCGCGCGGCGTGATCTTCGGCGTCAATGCCGCCGAGCCGCCGGCGAAACAGGCTGAGATGAGAGGTACCTAAAGGACAGGCCTGGGAGCAGGGCGGATCGGCGTTGCGATCCGCCCTCTTGCTTGGGCGTCAGGCTGTTCCGACTTTCAGGCCGACCGTGCCGATCACGATCAACCCGATCCAGAAGAGCCGCATCGGATCCATTCCCTCATCGAACAGAACGATGCCGATCAGGACCGTTCCGGCGGCGCCGATGCCGGTCCAGACGGCATAGGCCGTGCCGACCGGCAAGACCAGCAGGCTGCGGCCGAGCAGCCAGACGAGGCCACCCAAGAGCAGCAGGGATAAAAGGCTCCAGCCGAGTTTGCTGAATCCTTCGGCATATTTCAGCGACACCGCCCAGAACACATCGAGTATGCCGGCGGCGACCAGCATCGCCCAAGCAATCGTCGTGCTCATGTGCCGGCCTTTTGTCGATGTCCCACCGCGATATGATGCAGATAGGCGTCATGACCGGCGAGAAAGAGGCGGAGCCGATCAGCATAATCCGGCAGGACCGCTTGTTGAATGCTTGGTCTGTGCGACAAGTGTTTCCTCCATTGGCAGACTTTAGGCAGGCCGCCGAAGATACCAAGGTCGACGATCGTGTCGAAGACATCGAAATAGCGGAAGATCGGCCCGAAAGTCGCGTCGACCAGGCCGAAGCGGCGACCGGCAAACCAGGGACCGTCACCCAAGATCTGCTCGATCTGCTGGAGCTTCACCCTCACCTCATCGGCTTTGCACCACAAGGTCTCGGCATCCGGGGCCGTCTCCAATCCCCAGAGGGCGCCAAGGACAGCGGAACCGAATTCGATCCAGGCCCGCTCGCGCGCCCGGTCCAATGGATCATCCGGGTGCAGGGAATGCGGAAAGGCCTCCTCCAGATAATCGCAGATCACGGCGGATTCGAAGAGGGCCGTTCCATCCTGCAACTGAAGCAGCGGAACTTTGCCGAGGGGCGACAAGCTGCGGAACCAGGATGGCTTGTCGGCCAAGTCGATATAGTCGCGGTTGAAAGCGATGTTCTTTTCGGTCAAGGCGATGGCGACGCGCTGCACATAGGGGCAGAGCGGATGGCTGATCAGGCGAAGCTTGCTCATTGCGTTGCCTCGTTACTGCGCCGCTTGCTTCAAGCCTTCGACCGCCATCGCCGCTTCCACGGCGGGACGGGTCTCGATCTCGCTCATGTAGCGTTTCAGGTTGGGATAGGGGGTGAGGTCCAACTGCAGGTAGTTGCTCCAATTGACGACGGTGAAGCAATAGGCGTCGGGCAAGGTGAAGGCCGCGCCCAGCAGGTATCGATGTGTCGCCAGATGGTGATCGAGATATCGGAAACGCCTGGCAAGCGTCGCGCGCGCGGCGTCCTTGGCCGCCGTCGGGCTTTCCGCATGCCAGAGCGGCGTGAAGGTCTTATGCAATTCGCTGTTGATGAAGCCCAGCCATTCCAGGGCGCGATATCGCTCGATCGTCCCCTCGGCCGGCAGCAGATGGCGCTCGGGACGTTGTGCCGCCAGATATTGCAGCACCGCCGGGCCCTCCGTCAGCAGGATGCCGCGATCGATCTCCAGAGCAGGCACATAGCCTTTGGGGTTGATGGCGGTGTAATCGGCGCCGCTGGTGGTGAGCTTGCTTTTCAGATCGACCTTCTCGAGGTCCAGATCGAGGTCGAGCTCATGACCGATGATATGGGCTGCCAGGGAGCAGGTGCCGGGGCCGTAATAGAGTTTCATCTTGGGGGTCTCCTGTCGATCAAGCGTGACGGGACGCAAGATATGACTTACAATTTCGCAAGAGAATTTGTTCTTTTGGAAGTTATGTTTGCAATTTTGCAAGAATAGACGGGCGCCAACGGGATGGATGACTGGAACGATCTGCGGCTGGTGCTGGCCGTCGCCCGGCGCGGCTCGCTGACCGGAGCCGCCCAATCGCTGGGCATCAATCATTCGACGGCCTTCCGGCGCTTGAATGCGGCCGAGGGTCGGTTGGGCGTTCGCCTCTTCGAGCGCCTTCCGAATGGTCTCTATCTGGCGACCGCGGCGGGTGACCGCATGGCGGAAACGGCGGAACGGATCGAAACCGAAACCGCCGCATTGGATCGTGAGATTGCCGGCCATGATCATCGCCTGACCGGCCAGCTGCGTGTCACCAGTTCCGATACCCTGGCCCACCGGCTGGCGACAGGTCACTTCGCCCGGTTTCGGCAGATGCATCCCGGCATTGTCATCGAACTTACCGTCGATAACCGCGTGCTCAGCCTGTCGCGGCGGGAGGCCGATATCGCCTTGCGACCGGCCCGGCCAAAAGAGGGAGATCTTTTTGGTCGTAAACTGGCCGATATCGCCTGGACGGCTTATGGCGCGCCGCCGCTTCTCGCGAGACGGGCACCGATGAAAAAACCGGCAGAGCTCGCCGATATGCCGATGATCGGCTGGAGCGCGGATGCCGGCGGCATCCCGGCCTCCGATTGGCTGGCGAGTTTCGTTTCGCCGACGGCATGGGTTTATCGGTCGAACAGCTTGATCAATCAGTTCATGGCGGCGAAAGCTGGAATCGGCCTGGTGCTTTTGCCCTGTTATCTCGGCGATTCCACCTCCGACTTACGGCGCGCGATCGCCACGCCGATCCCCGAGTTGATGCGCGAGCTCTGGATCGTGACTCATAGCGATCTACGGCGCACGGCACGCATACGCGCCTTCTTTGATGTCGTCGGAGATGGCTTGGCGGCTGAGCGCGCGCTCTTTGCCGGCGAGCATCCGCAGGCAAGCTGAGATTCATCCAGTTGCCGTCCTTCAGGGAAGATAGGCGTACCTGTCGCGGACGCCGGGTGCTATGACTAAAGCCACAAAGCCATGTCGTTTCTCTCAACCAGATCGAGGATGCATTGTGACAGCGCAAAAACTGATGACCGGTTTCCCGTCCCCCGCCGAGCAGCAAGTGTCGCTGGAAAACTGGCGCCGACCACCTTTTAACCGATGGTCCTTCCATCACGTGCGGGAGATTCTGCCGACGGCCAATATCCGGCATGGTGCGGGCGCTCCCTTGGCGCTTCCGGCCAGCAATCGCAAGCTGGGCGATGTAAGTTTTCGCGGCCCGGATGGTCGTGACTGGACGCTTGGCCGGATGTTGGAAGAGAGCGCGACCGATGGATTCATCGTGTTGCAGCGCGGCCAGATTGTTACCGAGAATTATTATAACGGTTTCACTGAAAGCGAGCCGCATATTGTCTTTTCTGTCAGTAAATCGGTGAGCGGGACGCTGGCCGGCATTCTGGTGGAAAACGGCCGGCTCGATCCGGACGCGCCGGTCACGCGCTATATCCCGGAAGTCGCCAAGTCGGCCTATGGCGATTGCACCGTGCGCCATGTCCTGGACATGACGGTCAGCATCGATTTCGTCGAAGACTATCTGAATGTCGACGGGCCCTTCGCCCGCTATCGCGATGCGACCGGCTGGAATCCGATTTATGATCCGGCGCGCCTCAACGATCTGCGCGGCTTCCTCGCCACCTTGCCGCGCGATCGCCATCCGCACGGCGAACGATTCTATTACGTGTCGCCCAATTCGGATCTCCTGGGATGGCTCATCGAGCGCGCCGCGAACCAGCCCTATACCGCGCTGCTGTCGGAACATATCTGGCAAAAGATGGGCGCGGAATATGATGCCTATGTCACGGTGGACCGCTTGGGTGCACCTCGTACGGCCGGCGGCATCTGCATCACCCTGCGCGATCTCGCGCGCTTCGGCGAATTGATGCGCCTGGGCGGCGCCATCGGCGGCAAGCAGATCGTACCGGCCGGCTGGGTCAAGGATATCCTGCAGAACGGCGATCCGGTGGCCTGGCAGAAGGGATCGATGGCGAAGTTCCTGCCGCAGGGCAGGTATCGCAGCAAATGGTATATGACTGGAAATGCGGCCGGCGCCTATTGCGCCATCGGTATCCACGGACAGTGGATTTATGTCGATCCGGCGGCTGAAATGGTGATTGCAAAACTCTCATCGCAGCCTCAGCCGGTCGATGATGCAATCGATCACCTGCTGCTTGCGGGATATGATGCGGTGGCCAGGTCGTTGGAAAGCTGAGAACACGCTCCGCGGCGCTCGCATTATGCGAGCGCCGCGCTCTTGCGTCAGGCGCTGGAGCGCATCAAAGATTTGATGCCAGGGCGTGGGCGGCCGGACAATTCGGAGATTTTCCGGTCTTGCGCTTCCAGAATCGCCTTCGCCGATGCCAGCTCATTGGTAAAATCCAATTCGTCGCTTTGAATCTTGCGATTGGAGCTGCGTGAGCCGTCTTCATAGACAATGTCGAAAGACAAGAGCGGGCTATCTTTTGCCGTTGGCTTTTTGCGGGACATACCCGTCTCCTTAATCATCATTGCGACGTCTGTTCGGAACGCCGTCTGTCGGCTTGTGTTACGGGACTAGCTCTTCTTTTCCGTCGCGTCGACATCAGGCTTTTGCGCCTTGCGGAGTGCCGTTTGTTCTTGTTGTTGACGCAGCTTCCGGTCTTTCTTTTCTTGTTTTGATCGATTGCGGTCAGCGCGCTGCTGGCCATAATTTGGTTTTAGCGCCATTGCACCTCCTTCGTGTCATCCACCAAATCGTCAGGAAAGCTCGCTTTCGCGAACCACGCGTTCTTGCCCATCCTTGGAGCTCTTAATCCGGTACTGGCAATCTGCCGTCTCGCTGGGCAACAACCGGACGATTTGATAGCTCCCGCGCGAGGTCGAAGCGTGATTCATGTTCGGGGTAAAAATGACCGTCTGCCCGATCTTGAATTTATGTGGCGTCATGTTCCTCTCCTATTTTTAGGTACACCCACAATATCAATGCGGCCGCAAACGAATCTACGTGGGGACTGCTGAGGGCCATCGCGTTACCGAGATGGGGCGAAATGAAGTGCGGCAACGCCGTGCGGCGTTACGCGCGACATAAAAAGTTGTCTTGAAATGCTTGCGGTTAAGTAGAAGCAGCCAAGTCCGGTCGGCTGCCTGTGCGCCGGGTCACATTACCGGAGAGCGACTGCCATTGCATCCATGAAGTTGCCAGGCCAAATCCCCGCCGATTTCCACCTCGTTGGCGTGAAATCCTCGTTATTGCAAAGGGATAGGAAGCGTGGGCTCACTTCTCCTTCAGCGGCACCGACCAGTCGATGACCTTGGAATCATATGTCAGCTCGCCATAATCCTCGATCGAAAGGCATTGGCGAATCTGGCCGCCGATCGCCAGGGGAAAGAGCCCGTAGCAGACATGCAGGAAATAACCTTCGCCGGCCGGCCAATGATAGGTGTTGATCACGGAGCGTCCGGTGGCGTGGCAGACGACGTAGTCCTGCTGCAACTGATCCACCGACTCCGCATAGATACCCACCGCGAATTCGTCGAGATACCGGCCCGAAATATTCATGCCCGTCATCTGATCGACAACCGTGCCGGTCAACCGGTAGCGAACACGAAACGGATTTGTCTCAAATTCAATCAGCAGCAGATAGGGCAATAAGCCTGTAATGGCCGCCGGATCGACCTGATGCCGCTCCGGTGTTTGCCCGCCAGCCAAACTTTCCCAATATTTTCGCAATCGGTCGATTTTCTCGGGATAGTCGGTCATCGTCTCATCCGTTGCTCCGATGGCCATGCGTTCCAGCCGGAAATATCGAGAATTCTCTTATATATCATCGCCGGGCGGGGAACCATCCCCCAGGTCAATGCTCCGAAACGCCGCAGCGGCAAGTTGATGCGCGTCATCCAGCACCGTCGAAGCGGCCTTGACCCGAATGCTATGCACTGTGCATGCTTTGATTGCCGAGTAGATCGAGCATGGTGGGTCCATTAGAGCGCGATGGTTTCAAGTTGAAGCAGCCTTGCTTCAACTTGAAAGCTGAATCGCCCTCTACCTCATTGAAGAGAGACGGATTCAGCTCAGACACGCAATCGCTCCAGCGATTCCACGTGTGAGCATCCGGCTCAAGGGAGCTTGATTCATGGAACTCGATGCCCTTCTCCTGGCGCGCCTGCAATTCGCCTTCACGATTTCCTTCCATATTCTTTTTCCGTCCTTCACCATCGGCCTGGCCAGTTACCTCGCCGTCCTGGAAGGGCTCTGGTTGAAGACGGATCGGAGGGTCTATCGCGACCTCTATCGATTCTGGTCGAAGATATTCGCCGTCTCCTTCGGCATGGGCGTCGTGTCCGGCGTGGTCATGAGCTACCAATTCGGCACCAATTGGAGCCGGCTTTCCGACATCGCCGGGAATGTGCTGGGGCCGCTGCTGTCCTATGAAGTGCTGACAGCTTTTTTCCTTGAAGCCGGGTTCCTCGGCATCATGCTGTTCGGCTGGGATCGCGTCGGACGGGGCCTGCATTTCTTCGCCACCTGCATGGTGGCTATCGGCACGCTGTTTTCTACCTTCTGGATTCTCTCAGCCAATAGCTGGATGCAGACGCCGACCGGCTATGAGGTGCTCGACGGCCGCTTCCACCCGGCTAGCTGGCTCGCGGTCATCTTCAACCCCTCCTTTCCCTATCGCCTGGTGCATATGACCCTGGCCGCTTATCTGACGACGGCCTTCGCGGTCGGCGCGGTGGGCGCCTGGCATCTGCTCTATCGCCGGTCACGCGACAATGCCCGCCAATTGGACGCCGCACGGGTGATGTTCTCCATGGCCATGTGGATGGCGGCTTTTGTCGCGCCGATCCAGATCCTGGCCGGCGACCTGCATGGCCTCAACACGCTGGAACACCAGCCGGCCAAGATCGCCGCCATGGAAGGTCATTGGGAAACCCGCCAGGGTGCGCCACTGCTGCTGTTCGGCATGCCCGACATGCAGCGCGAGGAGACGAAATGGGCAGTGGAAGTCCCGCACCTCGGCAGCCTTATCCTGACGCATGATTGGAACGGAACGCTGCGCGGGCTGAAGGAGTGGCCGGCGGACGAACGTCCCAATGCCTCGGTCATCTTCTGGTCGTTCCGCCTGATGGTGGCGATCGGCGTCGCCATGATGCTGCTGGGATTGACCAGCCTCGTCCTGCGGTGGCGCCGGCGGCTCTATGAGACCCGGTGGTTCCATACTTTCGCACTGGTCATGGGGCCGAGCGGCTTCCTCGCCGTGCTGGCCGGCTGGGTCACGACCGAAGTCGGCCGCCAGCCTTGGGTCGTTTATGGGCAGTTGCGCAGCGCCGATGCGGTCTCTTCCGTGCAAGCCGGGCATGTCGCCATCTCTCTCGCTTTGTTCTTCGCCACCTATCTGATCGTCTTCGGTGTGGGTGTCTATTACTTGCTGAAATTGATGGCGACCGGACCGGTGCCGCAGCTCGCGGACCAACCGCAAACCGGCGGCCCGGGCCAGCCGCAACAGCCGATGCGGCCTATTTCCGCCGCCCAAGATCCCTTGGAAGCAGGAGAATAGCCATGGACGGTCATTCCTTCGGCATCGACCTGCCGCTGTTATGGGCCATCATCATCGCCTTCGCCGTCTTCATGTATGTGGTGATGGATGGCTTCGATCTCGGCGTCGGCATCCTCTTTCCCTTCATCCGCGGGAAGGAGGATCGCGACATCATGATGAATTCCGTGGCGCCGATCTGGGACGGCAACGAAACCTGGATGGTGCTCGGCGGAACGGGTCTGTTCGCCGCTTTCCCGCTCGCTTATGCGACGATCCTGCCGGCGCTTTATCTGCCTCTGATCCTGATGCTGATCGCTCTGATCTTTCGCGGCGTCGCCTTCGAATTCCGCTTCAAATCGACCCGGACGCGGCCCGCCTGGGATGTCGCTTTCGCGACCAGCTCGACCATAGCCGCTTTTGTCCAGGGTGCGGCCCTGGGTGCCTTCATCCAGGGCTTCACCATCGTCGACCGGCAATATGCCGGCGGTGCCTTCGACTGGCTGTCGCCTTTCGCAATCTTTACCGGCCTGGCACTCGTGATCGGTTATGCCGCCTTGGGCTGCGGCTGGATGATCATGAAGGCGGAGGGAGAGTTGCAGGCGCGGATGTTCCGCACCATGCCGGTGCTCGGCTTGCTGCTGCTGCTCTTCGTGGCGGGCGTCAGCCTGTGGACGCCGCTGCGGCATCCGGCAATCGCCGAACGCTGGTTCTCGATGCCTAACCTCCTCTTGCTCTCGCCGGTGCCGATCCTGGTGCTGGCGGTTGCCTGGGCGCTCTGGCGCGCCCTTCGGCTGCGCCGCGAAGTCCAGCCCTTCTTCCTGACCCTGTGCCTGTTTCTGCTGTCTTATATTGGCCTGGCGATCAGCCTGTGGCCGAACATCATCCCGCCGGAGATCAGCATCTGGCAGGCGGCGGCACCCTCAGAAACCCAGGGGTTCCTTCTGGTCGGCGTCCTGTTCCTCATCCCCATCATCCTCGGCTATACCGCCTATGCCTACTGGATCTTCCGCGGCAAGGTGCCGGCTGAAGGCGGTTATCACGGAACGGAGCATCATTGATGCGCCGGCGGCTGCCGAACCGGTCGCAATGGCTCTGGTTCATCGGCCTGTGGTGCGCCGGCGTCGTGGCGGTGACTTTGCTGGCTTATGCGGTGCGTCTTGTGACGCCTTGATCTTGCGTTGACCGACCGGCAGCCGGCGATAACGCTTGGCTGCCGGCGGTCCAGCAGATCAAACCTTCAGGATGAATTTGAGCGCCCGCAGGACCTCGAAATAATCGCTGGTTTCGAAGCCGACGGTGCGGTTGCCGAGATGCCGCGCGCCGGGATACCAGGATGTCGCATAGGCATCGGTGGGATTGTTGAAAGCGATTTCCAGCTTGAAGGCGGTCGGCAGGGTGAGGCGGCAGGCGGTGCGGTTGCCGCGCAGGGCGTCTTCCGCCGTCGCCGCGATCAGGCGGACGGCTTTTTGCGGCGCGATGCTGACGGTGGACCGGCCGATGCCCTCGCTGGTCGTGACGATGCTGATATTCGGGTTGAGCGCCTTGACGTCCTCGCCCAGCCCCTTGTCGCCGCTGACCAGGACCACGGGAACGTTATGCATGGCGGCCGCATAACTGTGCAGCAGGAATTCCGAAACGACGGCGCCGTTCAGGGTGATCTGGTTGACCCGGCCGGTCATGGTATGGGCGAGCGGATTGCCTTCGCCGCCGGCTTTCGAATGATAGCCGATCAGCATCACGGCATCGAAACTGCTGTCCAGTTCCTGCACCATGCTCAGCGGATGGCCGCTCCAGCCGCGGATGATGCGCACGCTTTCGGGCAGATCGGCAGTCAGGATGTTCCGGCCGCTGTCATGGGCATCCTTCAGCAGGACCTCCGTCGCGCCGGCGGCGATCGCCCCATTGCAGGCGGCGATGGCTTCGCGCGTCATCTGTTCGCGGAATTCCGGATAGGTGGGATGGGTCTTGGTCGCTTCGTCCCAATGCGTGATGCCGGCGATACCTTCGATATCGCAGCTGATATAGACCTTCATGATGGCTCCGATCTCCCCTTCGACTTTTACTCGGTGCGGCTTTTGCCCGATGCGGCTCTTGCCCGATTGGATGCGTCCCGGCGGCGGTTCTTGTTCTGCCGGCGGACACAGGCTGCATGCAGGCTATTCATAGCCAGGGCCGGATGTGCGATCAATCCGCCTGTTGGACGATCGACACGGTTTACCTGACGGCCTCGAGAATGCCGACGGCGAAGAGATGGCTGACCTGCTGTCCATCATCGGAAAGCGGCATGGCAAAGCAATTGACCCGCTTCAAGGTGCCGAAATGCGTGAACATCGCTTTGTCGCAGGTATAGGGCGAAGCGGTGGCGGCGCAACGCCGTTTGACGTCGATGATCGACTCGAAGGAAGGGAATTCCTTCAGGATATCCGAAAGGACGACGCCTTTGAGACTGCCGCCGAAATTGGCCTCGACCGCGCTGCCAGCCAGCCGATAGCGGAAATCCTGGCCACCGTCGAGGACATCCAGCAGCATGATGTTTGACAGGATGCCTGCAACGGCGATGGGGTCGATTTCTTCCCGGCGGGGCAGCCGACTTTCCGACAACCGCAACCAGTACACATAAGCCATGGGAAATAACGGGTTGAGGGCAAGCCCGGTTCGTTGCTCCGCCGGATTGCGGAAGTCGTAGATCATTGTTTACGGCCGCTTCAGACCTGCTGGTTCCATCGGCAGGCTTTCATCCATGCCATCATCGGCTGCTCGGTTGTGATCCGGCAGCCGATGACGATGGTCGCATAACATGTCTTAACGGCGCGTAACTTCAATCCTCCGGGACAACGCGCACCGCACCCCGCGCGGCACTGGTGGTCAAGGCCGCATAGGCACGAAGCGCTGTCGAGACGCGCCGATTGCGCTTCACTGCCGGCTTCCAGCCATCACGGCCCTTGGCATCCATCGCCTTGCGCCGCTGCGCCAGGACATCGTCGCTGACCCGCACATTGATCTTCCGCTGGGGAATGTCGATGTCGATCAGATCCCCTTCCTCGATCAGGGCGATGGCGCCGCCTTCGGCCGCCTCCGGCGAGGCATGGCCGATCGACAGGCCCGATGTGCCGCCGGAGAAGCGGCCATCGGTGATCAAGGCGCAGGCCTTGCCCAGCCCCTTGGATTTCAGGTAGCTGGTCGGATAGAGCATTTCCTGCATGCCGGGACCGCCCTTCGGTCCTTCATAGCGGATGACGACGACATCACCCGCCTTGATCCGGCCGAACAGAATGCCCTCGACGGCGGCGTCCTGGCTTTCGAAAATGCGAGCGGGGCCGGAGAAGGTCAGGATCGACTGATCGACACCGGCGGTTTTCACGATGCAGCCATCGAGCGCGATATTGCCGTAGAGCACGGCCAGACCGCCATCCTTGCTGAAGGCATTGTCGGCATTGCGGATGACGCCCTTTTCACGATCGAGATCGAGATCGTCGAAATAGCGGTCCTGGCTGAAGGCCACCTGGGTCGGCACACCACCGGGCGAGGCCTTGTAGAATTTGTGAATCTCGGCGGCGTCGCTGCGTTTGACGTCCCATTTCGCCAGGCCTTCCGCGACGGTCTTGCTGTGCACCGTCGGCAGGTCGGTGTGCAGCAGCCCGGCCCGGTCGAGCTCGCCCAGGATGCCCATGATGCCGCCAGCCCGATGCACGTCCTCGATATGCACCGTGCTGAGCGCCGGCGCCACCTTGCAGACATTCGGCACGTGCCGGGACAGGCGATCGATATCCGACATCTGGAAATCCACGCCGGCCTCATAGGCCGCCGCCAGCAGATGCAGGACGGTATTGGTGGAGCCGCCCATGGCGATATCCAGGGTCATCGCGTTTTCGAAGGCCTTGAAGCTGGCGATCGAACGCGGCAGGGCGCTCTGGTCGTCCTGTTCGTAATAGCGCCGGGTCAGCTCGACCACGGTGCGGCCGGCCTGCAGGAACAGCTCCTTGCGCGCCGCATGGGTGGCGACGATGGTGCCGTTGCCGGGCAGGGCCAGGCCCAGCGCCTCGGTCAGGCAGTTCATCGAATTGGCGGTGAACATACCGGAGCAGGAGCCGCAGGTCGGGCAAGCGCTGCGCTCGATCTTGGCCACGTCCTCATCGGAGACCTTGTCATCGGCGGCGGCGACCATGGCATCAACCAGATCGAGCGCATGCAGCTTGCCATCCTTGAGGACGACCTTGCCGGCTTCCATGGGCCCGCCGGAAACGAAAACGGTCGGGACGTTCAGGCGCAGGGCCGCCATCAGCATGCCGGGCGTGATCTTGTCGCAATTCGAAATGCAGACCAGGGCGTCGGCGCAATGGGCATTGACCATATATTCCACGGCATCGGCGATGACTTCGCGCGACGGCAGGCTGTAGAGCATGCCGTCATGGCCCATGGCGATACCGTCATCGACAGCGATGGTATTGAATTCCTTGGCAACACCGCCGGCGGTCTCGATCTCGCGCGCCACCATCTGGCCGAGATCTTTCAGATGGACATGGCCGGGGACGAATTGCGTGAAGGAATTGGCGATCGCGATGATCGGTTTGCCGAAATCCGCATCCTTCATGCCGGTAGCGCGCCACAGGCCGCGCGCGCCGGCCATGTTGCGGCCATGGGTGGATGTGCGGGAACGATACTGAGCCAAATCGACCTCCAAAACCGGCGGCCCGGGCGGGGTCTCTGCAACGGGACATGCAGCGCGGTCAGCCAAGGCCAATAATGGCCCAAACATACGACAATCGGCAGCAAGCGCAAGCCACTCGCGAGCAGGGCTGGCATGCGGGGTTTTGCGCGTTCCGGCTGTTTTCGGGTCTGGTTTCAGGAGGCTGACGAGGAGCCGACGAGGTATTGCTCCCGTCCGGTCGCCGGCATGGCCATGACCCGCTCCGCCGGGAAATTCAGCCGAACGAGCGTGCCTGCGCCAAGGTTGCTCTCGATGTCGATCGTCCCGTCATGCAGTTCCAGCAGTTTGCGGCTGATCGCCAGACCGAGGCCGGTGCCGCCGAAACGCCGGCTGATCGAATTGTCGCCCTGGCGGAACGGGGCGAACAGCTTGGGCAGGACATCGGCAGCGATGCCGATGCCGGTATCCCGGATCGCTACGCTCAGGCCGCCGGTCTCCGACCGGGTAATTTCGATATCGACCCGGCCGTTCTGCGGCGTGAATTTGACGGCGTTGGAGAGGACGTTCAGCAGGATCTGCTTGAGCGAGCGGCTGTCGGCGTAAAGGATCGGCCGCTCGGGTGGTGCGCTGAAATTCAGCGTCACCTTGCCCTCGGTCGCCCGCGTGCTGACCAGGCGCAGGCAATCCTGGACGGCATCGGCGATCGACAATTGCTCCTCATTCAGGACATGGCGGCCTGCCTCGATACGCGACATGTCCAAAATGTCGTTGATCAGCTCCAGCAGCAATTTGCCGCTGGTATTGATGTCCTCGGCATAGGTTACATACCGCTCGGGATTTGCCCCGAATGCCTGGTCGCGGATCAATTGCGAGAAGCCGATCACCGCGTTCAAGGGCGTGCGCAGCTCATGGCTCATATTGGCGAGGAATTCGGTCTTGGACCGGTTCGCCAGGTCGGCCTCGTTCTTGGCCTGGATCAGCTCCTGCTCGCGCTGCCGCTGTTCGGTGATGTCCTGGACCACGCCGATCGCGTGAAGGATCTGGCCGGAATCATTGCGCACCCGCTGCGCGACCGAGCGCAAGGTGAGGGTCTCGCCATCCGGGCGGATGA
The DNA here is from genome assembly GCA_008012315.1 of Rhodospirillaceae bacterium. Classification (GTDB taxonomy): domain Bacteria; phylum Pseudomonadota; class Alphaproteobacteria; order Dongiales; family Dongiaceae; genus Dongia_B. Next base: position 85,562 of record SSEL01000022.1, on the reverse strand, counting down.
AGCGGTAGTCGAGGTTATAGGAGTCGATGGCGGTCCGCCGGTAATCCAGGAACGTCTGCAGCACCAACGCCCTGTCTTCCGGATGGACATATAATTGGCAGAAGGTTTCGGTCTCGTTGTTGTAGTCGATGGTATCGACGCCGAGCATCGCCCGAAGATCGGCGGAATAAATCATCCGGCCATTGCCGGCGTCGAGATTGTCGCCTGGCTGCCAGAGCCAATAACCAATCCTGGCCAGGCGGTGGGCATGTTGCAGCAGGGTCTCCGTTTGCCGCAGGACCAGTTCATGATGCCGCAAGTCGGTGATGTCCTGCACCATGCCTATGATCTGCGTAGAGGACGATCTGCTATAGATATTGTCCTGCGGCGCCTGTGCCGAACCGGCACTCGTCTCCAGGCCGATCCGCTCACCCATCATGCGCACGATGCGGATGCTGCCATCGCTCCGCAGGATGCGGAATTCCGCCGACAGGACGGGTGCATCGCTGTGCCAGAACTGCTGCATCTGCTCCAAGGTCTGGCGCTGGTCTTCGGCAATGACGAAGCGGTTGACGAAGCTGTCCATGGTGAGGCCGTTGAGGATGGCGGATTGCGTGCCGAAAATTTCCGCCGCCTCTTCGGAATATTGCAGCACGTAAGCCTGTTCGGCGGCGTCCGCCCGATCGGCATGCCAGTGCCCCATGCTGGCAATGCGCAGGGCGTTGCGAAGCTGATTTTCGGTGCGCCGGAGGGAAATCTCCGACTTATGCATCGTCGTGACATCCTGGGAGATGCCCAGGATCATCAGCAGCCGGCCTTCTGCGGATAGCCGCTTTTCACCGGCATCGGAAATGTACCGGACCGATCCGTCGGGGAAAATCAACCGGTAGACACGCTGATAGGTCAGGTTAGGACCCTCGACGAACTCGCGGTAGGAGCGATAGACGAAGTCGCGATCATCGGGATGGATCAGGCGCGCGGCGAATTCCGTCTCCGGCATATTGAGGCTGGCCGCCGATACGCCGAATATGTCCAGGGCATTATCGGAATAGACATATTGTCCGTCATCATAGCTTTTGGGATTTGGCGCCGGTTCGAAATACCAGTGGCACATTCTGGCGATGCCCTGCGCCCTGTCCATCAGCGTTGCATGGCGTTCCAGCGAGAGCTGGGTCCGGCGAATATCGGTAATGTCCTGGATGATGCCGATCGATTGCGTCAGGTAATCGACGGTACCGGTCAGGCGCTTGGTGCCCTCGCGGATATATCGGGTTTCGCCGACGGCCTTATTGATGCGATATTCGATCAGATACTGGTCTGTCGTTCCGTCGTCGTAAGCCCGATAATGCTGGCGGGTCGCGGCGCGATCGTCCGGATGGATGAAGGTCTCGATAAATGCGTCCTGGTCCGTCGGCAGATCGTCGACGGCCATGCCCAAGACCTCTGCCATCTGTGCGCGGAAGGAGAAGGCGGCGGCTTCGGCCGGGCCGAATTCCGGACTATGGAAGTAGTAACGCATGCCGGCCATGCGCTGCGCATGATTCATCGCGGCCAGGCTGCGTTCTTCCAGGCGCCGCGCCTGGGCGGCCGCGGTGATGTCCTCGCCAAGGCCGATCACCAGGGAGATACGGCCAAGCTTGTCGAGAATCGCGACATTGGACCAGCGGTAGAGCCGCTTTTCACCGTTTCGGGCGATCAGATAATTGTCGTGGCGATTGGGGTAGTCTTTCGGGTTTTCTGACAGGAAGGTCGCCCGGACCTCTTCGCGCTCCTCGGGGAGCAGTATCGACAGCCAGATTTCCCGATCCATCAGCTCCGCAAGTGAATAGCCTAGGCTCAGGACCTATTAAATTGCTTGCATGACGGGCGTTGCTCTGATTCCCGATAGGGATCGGGGAGGCGTTGATGAGCGATCTTTTGTGGTTGTCGGACAGGCAGATGGCGGTGATTGCGCCGTTCTTTCCGTTGGCGCACGGCGTACCTCGGGTGGATGACCGGCGGGTGGTGTCGGGGATCGTGTTCGTGATCCGGAACGGCCTGCGCTGGCGCGATGCGCCGTCGGCCTATGGGCCGCACAAGACGCTGTATAATCGGTTTGTGCGCTGGAGCCGCCTGGGGGTGTTCGACCGCATCTTCGCGGCCCTGGCCGGACAGGCGGGAGAGCCGGACGCCATCATGATCGACAGCACCCACCTGAAGGCGCATCGCACGGCGGCGAGCCTGCTCAAAAAGGGGATGTTCCCCGCCGCATCGGGCGAACCAAGGGCGGCCTGAACTCCAAGCTGCACACCGTCTGCGACGACCGGGGGCGGCCCCTGGTCATGCTGCTCACCGAAGGCCAGATGAGCGACCACAGGGGCGCCGCCCTCATGCTGGGCGCCCTGCCGCGCGCCCGCGTCCTCATCGGCGACAGGGGCTACGACAGCCGCGGCTTCCGCGACGCTCTCGCCGCCCGCGGAACCGACGCCTGCATCCCCTCAAGCCGCAGCCGCAAGATCCCAATCCCCCACGACCCGGCCGTCTATCGCCGCCGACACAGGATCGAGAACCTCTTCGCCCGCCTCAAGGACTGGCGCCGCATCGCCACCCGCTACGACCGGTGCGCCCACACCTTCATGGCCGCCATCACCATCGCCGCCATCATGATCTTCTGGATCAATGAGTCCTGAGCCTAGCTGCCGCTCCGCCGTGTTGTTGACACGGACGATCTGTCCCTCGCGATTGCGCACGAAGATCAGCACTTCGGCGGAATCGATGATCAGGTTGGTGAAGTCGGCCTGCGCCAGCAAGGAGCGTTCATTGGCGATGATCTTGCGCCCGAGATAGAGCGTAATGGCGACCAGAACCAGGCCGGCGGCCATGATAACGCTGGCGACGATGCTCGCTTGCAGGATCCAGCTGTGAATGACGCCCTGCCGCGTCGTCATGGCAATGGCGAGGATGGGCAGATTGGGCACCGGCCGCGCCGCCAGATAACTGAGCATGCCGGATTTGGTGACGAGGTCGAAGGATTGTACGCCGGCATCCTTGTCCGCTTTCGCCAGGACCTTTGGCAACTGCATCCGCAAGGCTTCCGCGACTGCATCACCCGGCATGGTCTTGGCCGTCAGAATCCGGCCGTCCTGCCGCACCAGCAAAATGTTGTCACTGGGCGCCGGCGCGACGGAGCGATAGAAGTCGCTGAGCAGTTCCGACTTCAGGAGGACGGTGATCAGACCCTTCAGCCGGCCGTCGCTCTTGCGCACGACACGCGTCACGGGAATGCCAATACCGTCGACCGTGAAGGGAAAGGGGGTGCCGACAAAGGCACGGGCCTCGGGATTCCGGAGATAATCCTGGTAGAAATGATTTGAATCGAAACCGTAAATGGGATCGTTGAAATCCCGCGTGACCATGCGCCGCGTGCCGGTTTCATCACTGAAGATGACGCCTTTCATCAACGGCGTGCCGAGCAATCGCGGCCGGATCTGTTCCTGCAGACGGTTCACATCGGCCCGGTTGATATCGGATGTCCCTTCCAGCAAGCGGACACCGCTATCGAGCAGGGCATCGATCTGCTCGGTATCACGATCCATCTGCTGGGCGACGGAGATCGCCAACTGGGCGAGGCGCGTGCGGGTCGTGTCGATCGCCGAATAATCGATCAACCAGATGGCACCGCCGGCAAGCAGCAGCGTCACGAGGATCAAAGGTACGATAACCCGGACCCGGACCCGTTCGATCGGCCAGGGATTCGGCCATCGGGCGGCGCGGTCCAGAATGCCGCCAGCCAGCACGCCACTGGCGGCACGGGTGATATTGTCCCCATGTTCGTGATGATCGGCCGGTCGCTGAAGCACGGAATCAGACTTGCTCATGGAAGGCTGCGGCTGCCTCGGATCGGGTTCCTAGAATTTCGGGACATGGTGGCAGGCAATGCTTTCGAATAAGTTTATAAGAAAATTTGACTGCAAACCCGTTGCAATTTCGCGGCTCTCGCGCCTACCGGGAGAATGCTCCCAATCAGCAATGGATTGTTTTCCCAGCATTTTTTTGCCGAAAAAGAGTCCAATGCTCTAGCGCCGGAAATGACGGCGCGCCATATTTTATGGCGATGGCGTGACACGGCCGGAAGTGCCGGCACGCTGTCATTTCCGCGAAAACCGCGTTTGAGCGCATACCCGATGGCGCCCGGCCTTTTGGCGCTTCTCCAACCAGCTTCTCTAACCCCAAGAGGAGAGAGAACATGCGCAGCAAAGTCGCCTTTGAAGAATTGCTGGAACTCACCACCCCCGTCCAGTTATCGGATGGTCGGGAGGGCTATATCCTCGGGCGCTATTGGAATATCCGGGCCGGCCGGCAGGAATACGACCTGCATCTGAACGACAATCACGACTTGCGCGGCATGACGGCCGACCAATTCCGGGTCATCGGCCTGCCGCGCCGGGACGTGCTGCGCGTCGCCTGAAGCATCAGCGTTAGCCGGCAGTCTGGCCGGCGGCTGCGCTAGGCTTTGCCTGCCTGGTGAAACGGCCGACCCCAGGTCGAGAGCCGGCAGAGGGGTGCTGCTGCCGGCAATATTGAGGGAGTGTTAAGGCTCTTCTGCTAGGCCTTTGTTCAAGAAGGCAAGGCAGGAAAAAATCAATGGGATTGTGGGCAAAACTCTTTGGCGCACCGTCGGGGAAAACGTCTTCCCCGGCATCGGGGGCGGCGAAAACGGCGAGTGATCTGATGGCGCAACGCCAAGCCCTGGCGAACCAATTGCTGACACCGGAACGGCAGGAACGCCTTGCGCAGGCAATGCAGGTTCAGGCGGCGAAACAGCGGTTGAACCGCAACATGGCATCCGGCCAGGGGCAGCAGGATTTGGCCAGCGCCCTGCGCGATCTCATGAAAAAGGACTGAAGAACCGGTCGCCCCAGGATTCACAGGCCAGGATTCACAGGCCAGGATTTGCAGGCCAGGGGTCGCGGGCCGGGGTTCGTCGGCTAGGGTTTGCAGGGATCACCGGTCGGATCGGGGATATCACCCATGCGGGCCTGGATCGTGCCGGCGCGACCACGGATATAGGCAGTGGGCTTGCTGGCGGACCAGCGGCGCGGGTTTGGCAGAACCGCGGCCAACAGGGCCGCTTCACGCCGCGTCAGTGCTTTGGCGGGCTTGTGGAAATGGGCCTGGGCGGCGGCTTCTGCGCCATAGATGCCGGGTCCCCATTCCACCACGTTGAGATAGACCTCAAGAATGCGTTTCTTGCTCCAGAAAAACTCGATCAGGGCGGTGAAATAGAACTCGACCGCCTTGCGGATATAAGTCCGGTCGGGCCAAAGGAAGACGTTCTTGGCGGTCTGGTTGCTGATCGTGCTGCCGCCGCGCAAGCGGGGTGAATGCTGATTGCGCTGCCAGGCTTTCTCGATCGCCGTCCAGTCGAAACCATTGTGCTGGCAAAAGCCGGAATCTTCGGCGGCGATGACGGCGCGCGGCAGATTCGGCGATATCTCGTCATAAGACACCCAGTCCTTGTGCAGCCCGTTGCCATCCACCAGCCGCAGCAACATCAGCGGCGTCACCGGCGGTGGCACCAGGCGGTAAATCACTGTCAGGATGATCGAACAGCCGACGATCAGGACCATGAAGCGCAACAAAAGCCGGCCGAGGCGAAGCGGGCTTTTGGCTTTGGGCGGCGCTTTTCCGGCGGTGCTGCTGGGCATGTCCGGGCTATCGGCCATGGAGGGCGCGGCCGTCGAGGACGTGGTGGATCGGGGCGGATCGGCCGGCTCCGCCGCGCGAAGCTCGCCATCCGCATCGATATCTGGCTCGGCGGTATCGGAAGACAACCCTGGTTCGTCTTTCATGCCCATTTGATAGCGGGGCAGGCGGCTGCGAACAAGGCTTGGTGTGGTAAAGCTTGGCGTTCTTCCGGCCGGATCGGTTAAAGTGCGGGCTGGTTTCCGCCTGAGCCGGTCCCGGATTGCCGCAGGAGGTTGAATGACCATGACAATGCAGGCGCTGACGGTTTGCGATAGCGGCATTGACGCCGCGCAGCTCTGCCGCGGCGTCACGATCATGTTCGCCGATTTGGGCTTTGCCGCGGTCGGTGAATTGCCGCTGCCGAATGGGCGGCGCGCCGATCTGGCGGCGATCGACGATCAGGGGCAGATCGTCATCGTCGAGATCAAGAGCTGTTGCGCGGATTTCCAGACTGATCGGAAATGGCGGGATTATCTGGAATTTTGCGACCGTTTTTTCTTTGCCGTGGCGCCGGATTTTCCGCAGGACATTCTCCCCCAGGAATGCGGCCTGATCCTGGCTGACCGGCATGGCGCCGCCATCATGCGCCCAGCACCGGTGACGCCGCTGCACAGCGCCCGCCGGCGTGCCCAAATCCTGCGCATTGCCCAGACCGCCTGCCGGCGGCTGATGCGCGTCGGGACGGACACACCGGTCCCAGTATCGGGACCGGTGTGATCCAGCCATGGTTCTGGTTTAGGCGGTTGCTTCTTGCGGCATCGCCATGGCGCTGAGATCGGCGCGTCCGCCATGATTGTCGATATAGTTGACGAGAGCTGCGATGACGCGCCGGTCGAATGCCTTGCCCGAATCCTTCAGCAGCCGCTCGATCGCCTCATCGATATCCAGGGCGGCGCGGAAAGCGCGGTTGCTTGTCATGCCGACCAGGGCATTGGCGACAGCGATGATGCGGGCCGTCACCAGGATTTCCTCGCCGGCGAGGGGAGGCGTGCCCGTGCCGTCCCAGCGCGCCTGCGCCTGGCGAAGCGTATCGACCACCGGACCGTCGAATTCGATATCCTGCAACAGGTCGGCGCTCATTTGGATGCTGTTGCGCACCAGATTGAGCTCGTCCTGGGTCAGGTTGCTGGTCTTGGCGAGGAGATCGCTGGGGATCAGGATCTTGCCGAGATTGAGCAGGTTACCGGCGATCTCGGCGGTTTCGATCTCGGTTTCCGTGAGGCCCATCTCCGCGGCAGTCGCCCGCGCCACCGCGGCCACCCGGGTCGAGTGGTTGGCGGCGAAGGGATCGCGCTTATCGACCACCTCGACCAAGGTCTTGACCAGTTGCTGCAGGGTCCGGGACCGGCGCTCGCGTTCGGTAACGACATCGGTGATATCGCGTTCGACCGTCAGCACGTCATCGCCCATGCCGGCATGGCCGCGCAACGGGATCTGCTCGGTCTGGACCACCTTCAGCTTGTTGTCCTGCTCCTGCCGGGCGACATCGGTGATGCTGGCGCCGAGCTCTCGGACCTGCTTGCTGAGATCGACATAACGCTTGGCGGCGGCGGGTCCGAGAACGGCATTCACTTCCTTGCCCAGCAGATCGACGGAGGCCAGATTGGCCTGCCGGGCCGTCTGAGCATTGGCGAAGCGGTAACGATTCTGGCCGTCGAGGATGAAAATGCTGGTTGGCTGGCTGTCGGTGACGAGCTGCAGCAGTTCCTTCTGCTCTTCGAATTTCCTTGCCACCGATTTGAACTGAGCGGCGGCCAGGCTGGCACGGCGCGAGGAGCCGTGGCGCCAGACGGCGACGATGGCGATCGCCAGCACCAGGAGCGCCAGGCCAAGATAGGTCGCCAGTTGCCGGAAACGCGCGTCGGCTTCACCCAGGGCTTCCTGGTAACTCACCGTATACATCAGGACCCAGGGCACCTGCGACAGGTTGCGGGAGGTCACCAGCACATCCTTGGCATGGTAGTCCCGGCGATCCGTGGCGAAGCTGTTGACCTTGTCCACGGCGAAAGCGGCATCGAGCTTGGGCGTGGCGATATCCATCTCCAGGCCCAGCGGCGAGATCGGTTGCTTGTCGTCGGCGATCGGCGACAGATAGGTTACCTTATCGCCATTGCGCTGCAGCAGCGCGGTGACGGCGGTCTGGCTGGTCTCACCCGGCTGGCGCAGCAGCGGGAAAAGCTCGTTGCCGATTTCCTTCACACCGATGATGCGCCCAATCTGCGAGGTCGCGGCATTGTCCGATTGCACGGCATAAAGCGGCACGACGAAAACCAAGCTGGGATTGCCGCGGCTGTTGAGATACATCGGGCTGATGCCGGTATCGCCGGCACGGAGGTTCTGCACGAAATCCTTCACCTGCCCGTCGAACGGCGGCGCATCGGCCGAGGTCGCGATCAGCGTGCCCTGCATGTCGGTGATCAACAGGCCGGTGACGCTCGCTGGCTGTTCGTTCGCTTTGACGGGCTGCGACTTGTCGCCGCCGAAACCGGTGCGCTCGGCGGTGACCGTCAGCAGATTGCGGAGATATTCCTGGAAGCCGGCGCTCTCATCCTGCTGGTTGGGGTCCTGTTTGCCGCTTGCCGTCGCCGCGTTGAATTCGCCGATGGAGCTGACATAGAGTTGAACCGATTCGTTATCGGCGATGCCGGTCAGGTCCTTGATCTGCCGGTCGAGCCAACGGCTGACTTCCGCCGCCCGGCTATCGGCGATGATCCCCATGCGCACTTGCCACTGGGTCTGTTCCTGCTGTTGCTCCTGGCGGACGAACTGGTTGATCGCCCAGATGCCGGCGACCGCCAGCAAGATCAGCAGGAGGATCGGAAACAGGATGCGGATATCGAATTTGGCCCGGTTCTGAGTGTCGTCAAACAAGCCGGCAGCCGGTCCGCTGCCCGAACCGGCTTGGGACGGTGGGTTGCCATGGCTATCCGGCTGGTCGGATCCGATCGTCACGGTCACTCTCCTGCTGTTCCTCAACTCCGCTCGCCCAGCGTTTCCGGTCGACGGGCATTTCCGGTCGACGGGGCATTTTCCGTCATCCGGGGCTCGGTAACCTTGCCCGATTCGGGACGGTCGTCCCAGGTCTCATTGGCATGGCGCGATCTTTAGTCGAATTTTATCACCATACTCCCAGGTCACCAATTAACGAATAATTAATGCTCTCTTGAGCCAATCAGGCCAAGGTGCCGACTTAGCATAACGAATATCAGTTATATTGTCCGTAAGGGGCACATTAGATACAACCGAAGCGGTAGAAGGCCTTTTCCCCTGTGACAGGATCCGGATGTTCGCCTTGCTGACCATCGTCCTGATCGGCGGTATCGGGGTGGCCGGGGCCTGCGCCATCGATCGCCGCTCGCGCCGATGGCGCGGCGTGTTGCTGCTTCTGATGGCGCCTCTCGTTCTGTTGCTGTTGATCCAGCCGGCGCAGCCGGCGGCGGCACGCAGCTATCCGAAACTCTTCGGCACCTTCGAACTTCCGTCCACCAATATGAAGAAGTTCCCCAAATGGACCTCGATGCTGAAACGGTGGAAAGACGGTGCACCCTGCAACGGCGCGACCTGTAGCACCAAAGGCTGGAATGAGCTGATCGCCAGATTGAAGGGAAAGGACCTCAAAACCCAATTGAAGGAGGTCAATCGCGAGATGAACCTCCATCCTTACATTCTCGATATCAACAATTGGGGACAGGAAGACTATTGGGCGACGCCCTTCGAGTTTCTGAAAAAGAGCGGCGATTGCGAGGATTTCGCGATTTCAAAATACATGGCGCTGAAGGCGCTGGGCGTGCCGATTGCGGATATGCGGGTCGTCGCGCTGCGGGATCTCAACCTTGGCATCGGCCATGCGATCCTGGTGGTCTATGTCGACAACGTGCCGATGGTGCTGGACAACCAGATCGGTACCGTGGTGCCGGCAAGCTCGATCAAGCACTATCAGCCGGTCTATTCGATCAATGAGCAGAAATGGTGGCTGCATACCCGGTAAGGCCGCGATAAATGCCTGAAAAAGCCGGGTTTCCCGCGCTCATTAGCAGAAAATTCATCTTGTCCCGTTAACGTTTCGCCGATTTTGAGCGACGGAATGATGGGATCGCATGGTCGAGTGGTTCAAGGATACCCGGACATTGTCCGCTGAAGAGATCCTGCTGGACTACGCCCGGCGCCTGGACCGCCATCGGACCGGCTGGCAGGCCGTGGAGATCAAGGTCTCTCTGCTGCGCCCCCATCATCAACGGCCGCAGCATCTGCGCATCATCGCCAAGACGCTGGAGCCGCTGACCAAAAAATACGACGCCGGTATCTATCCGATCCATAACAACAACGTGCTAGTCCTGGCGAAGGATGCCACCATCGCCGACATCGATGCCTGTATCCTGAAGATCAGATATCTCTTCAGCGAAGATCCGCTTTTTGCCGTGCATGGCGCGGAGCAGAGCGAAGAGGATTTCTGCACCTGGTACGATCTCGGCACGGCCTATCCGGATTTTCTCGCCCGCGTCGAGCAGATGAATGACGGGCACAAACAGGTTCTGTCGGCGGCTGAAACGGCGCAACGCCATCTCGATAACCAGACGCCGGCCAGCAACGGCGCGGCGCTTGATCTCAACAATCTGGAAGCCCTGGAACGGGCCATTGCCCGGGCCGATCTGGCGAATGTGCTGCGGCGGCAGGAAATCTGCGCCGTCATTCCCGGCAATCGCCCGGCCGTGGTCTTCCACGAGATCTTCTTTTCCATGAGCTACCTGGCGGATACGGTGCTGCCGGGTTATGACGTGACCTCGGACAAATGGCTGTTCCAGCATCTGTCACGGGTACTCGATCAACGCATGCTGGCCTTGCTGGCGCAGCGCGAATATCGCGACATGCTGAGCCATGCCAGCCTCAACCTGACCCTGGCGACCGTGCTTGGCCGCGACTTTCTCGAATTCGACCAGCTCACGAATCAGAAGGATCGGGGGGTGATCTCCATCGAGTTGCCGGCAATCGAGGTCTTTTCTGAGCCCGGCGATTATCTTTTCGCCCGCGATTTCCTGAAAGAGCGGGGCTACAAGCTGATGATCGATGCGGTGCCGCATCTGATGCTGCCGCTGATCGATCGCAAGCTGCTGGGCTTCGACCTGGTGAAAATCATCTGGACACCCGCTTTTATCGACCATGTCAGAGGCCGGCATGCCGCCGATCTGCGCGACGCCATCGAGCGGATCGGCCGCGAACGCATCATCCTTTGCCGGGTCGATCATCAGCAGGCGATCGATATCGGCCGGGATCTCGGCCTGTCACTATATCAAGGCCGGTTGATCGACAGCATGCTGCAGGCGCGCCCGGCCACGGAGCGGGTTGGACTGCCGCGCTGACGGCGACGTCACGAATGGCGCGCAAAAAGCTTGGCAGCGGGGCGCGGTAGGCTAGAATCGACCATTCCGCAGTATTCGAAGGCCGACGACTGACATGGCGCATCTCTCATTCCGCGTGGATCTCGCAACCGGTGGCCGGTTGGGGCCGGGCAAGCGCCGGCTGTTGCAACTGATCGACGATCTCGGTTCGATCTCGGCCGCCGGGCGCTCGATGGGCATGTCGTATCGCCGCGCCTGGCTGCTGGTCGAGGAAGTGAATGGAGCCTTTCGCGAACCGCTGGTCGAGAAGATGCCGGGTGGCAGCGGCGGCGGCGGGGCGGTGTTGACCTCGGCCGGTCGGGATGTCCTGGCCTGGCTTGCCGATATTGAGGCCAAGGCCGAGGCAGCAGCGGCGGTATCGCTCAAAAGACTGGATGCTTTGGCCGCCGAGAGGCCGAAATCTGCCACTGCCCACGACTGAAAACGGCACATGAAAACGGCCGGCGCCGCGTTGCGGGCCGGCCGTGTCTTTTGAACCCTCGCCCGGTTACTTCAGCGGCGTGAAGCCATAGCCGGCAAAGATCTTGGTCGCGGTGTCGCTGCGCAGGAAATCGGCATAGGCCTTGGCGAGGTCCGCACCGCCATCCTGGCGGGTGGCAGCATATTTCGTGACGGCTGCCGGATAGATGATCGCGGGATGACTGCCTTCGGGGAAGGTATCGATGACGCGCACGCTTTTGTCGACCTTGGCATCGCTTTCATAGACGATGCCCATCTTTGCTTCGCCCAGCGACACCAGTTTCAGGGCAGCGCGTACATTGGCGGCGGCGACCACGCGGTCCTGGACCTTGTCCCAGATGCCGAGATTCTCCAGCGCGGCCTTGCCGTATTTGCCGGCTGGCACGCTCTTGATCTCGCCCATGGCGAGGCGGCCGTCACCCAGCGCCTGGCGCAGATCGACCGAAGGTGCCAGTTTCACCGTCACCGGATCATCGGCCTTGGTGATCAAAGCCAAGCGGTTGCCCAGCAAGTTGTATTCCGTTCTCTCGGCAGTCAATTGGCGGTCGGTGATATATTTCATCCAGTCGAGATCGGCGGAAATGAAGATATCCGCCTGGGCGCCTGCTTCGATCTGCTTCGCCAGAACCGAGCTGCTGGCATAGGAGGATCTCGGGACGGCGGGGTGCTTGGCCGCAAAGGCGGCGTTCACATCATCGATTGCGTTCTGCAGGCTGGCGGCGGCGAAGATCGTCAGGCGGACGGGCTCGTCGGCGCGGGCCGAGACATGGATGCCGCTCATCAAGCCGGCGGCGATCGTCAACATCGCCGCGACGCGGGTGAACAGGCGCCGACGCGGGATCGGCTTCATCATTCCCTCAACGGCGTGATTCTGTGACTGACTCATGACGGTCCAGGCCCCCTTCTCGGTTGTCGTTATTCCCAATCGGATATAACGCCGGGCGAGCGAAGGCAACCGAAAATCATGGCCTGGACGCGGGAGGTGAATACCGGAACGGCGTGCCAAACCGGCCGCCGTTCCGGCTGATGATCAGTTCCGGGGCGCGTATTTCGCCAGAATGCGCTGCAGGGTCCGGCGGTGCATGCGCAGGCGGCGCGCCGTTTCCGAGACATTGCGATCGCATTGCTCGAAGACCCGCTGGATATGTTCCCAGCGCACGCGGTCCGCCGTCATCGGCTGTTCGGGCGGCGGGGGTAGGGCGCTCTTATTCTGCAGCAAGGCGGCTTCCACCTGATCGGCATCGGCGGGTTTCGGCAGGTAATCCGCAGCCCCTTGCTTGATGGCGGCGACGGCGGTGGCGATGTTGCCATAGCCTGTCAGGATGACGACGCGGCAATCGGGGTTGCTCTTATGGATTTCGGCGACGACATCAAGGCCGCTGCCATCGGTCAGCCGCAGATCGATCACTGCGAAGCGGGGCATTTGTGTCTTGGCCGTGGCAATGCCGGCCATGACCGATTCCGCCTGCTGCACGGCGAAGCCGCGGCGTTCCAGGGCTTGGGCAAGGCGCTGGCGATAGGGCGCGTCGTCATCGACGATCAGGAGTGTCTTGTCGGATTCTTCAGTCATTCTCGAGGCTCTCTCTTGGCCAGGTCACGCGAACTTCGGCACCGTGATAGGTATTGTTCTGGAAACCGACGGTACCGCCCGTCCGCTCAATCAGGTTTTGCGCGATGAAAATACCGAGTCCCATATGATCGCCGGTGCGGCTTTCTGCATCGCCGCGGGCTGCGCTGGATAGATAGGGATCGCCCAGCCGGGCCAGCAAGGTATCGGGAAAGCCGGGGCCATCGTCGCTGATGACGATCGACAGCCATTCGCGGCTCCAGGCGACATCGACCTTGACTTCCTGCTGCGCGAATTCGATGGCGTTCTGCATCAGATTGCCGAAGGCATGCAGGATTTCCGGCCGATGGGGGACCAAGGGCATGTCCGGATCGACCGGATCGGGCTTGGCTTCGATGCGCAAGGCGACATGCGGCCGCTGATGCGGCGCGGCGGCCAGTTCCACCATCAGCGTGGCGGGGATCATTTCGAAGGGATGCTCACCGCTTTCCGCCGGCCGGCTGGACAATTCCTTCAAAATCTCGCGGCAACGCGCGCTCTGGCTGAGCAGCAGATCGACATCGGAGCGAAAGGGGCTGTCGTTCGGCAGGTCATGCGCCAGCTCCTTGGCGATCACGGAGATCGTGCCCAGTGGACTGCCGAGCTCATGGGCCGCGGCGGCGGCCAGGGCGCCCAGGGAAGACAGGCGCTGTTCCCGGTCAAGCGATGCCTGCGCTTCGCTGAGTGCATCCGACATGCGGCGCATTTCCTCGGCCACCCGGAACACATAGAAGGTGATGAAGATGACCGCCAGGGCCAGGGCAATGGCCAAGGCGATCAGGAGGATACGCGGCAGGACGAAGGAGCCGTCGCCCCAGGGCAGCGGCATGTGATAGATCGCCAGCACATTGACGCTGAGGATCGATAAAGCGGCGAGGCCGAGCGTGCTGCGCAGCGACAATGCGGCGGCGGCGACCGTCACCGGCGCCAGGATCAGAACGGAAAAGGGATTGTGCAATCCGCCGGTCAGGTAGAGCAGGACGGCCAGCTGTACGATGTCGAAGGCAAAGAAGAAAGCCGCTTCCCGGTCCGTCATCAGCCGGTGCGATTGCCGCCGCCGGATCTGGCCCAGGAGATTGACAAGAGCCAAGGCGGCCACGGCGACCAGGCAGGGCAGCAGCGGCAATTGATAGCCAAGGCCGAATTGCACGACGAGCAATGCCGCCGCCTGGCCGGCCACGGCGATCCAGCGGATAACGGCAAGCGTTCGCACCCGCAAACGGCCGCGACTGCTGCGCGTCTGTCTCGGCTGGAATGTTGCCGTGGCTGTGGTCACGCTCATCATCAACCTTTATAAGAATTGGCAGGGCTTTGTTTGGCAAGCCCTTGTCGGATTCCGCGGACAAGCAAGGCTATACCCTCGATCATGCCTCACAAGACACCGACATCGGACCCCCTGTCCACCCGGCCTGGGCCGGCGTGCCGCATTCTACCCGGCGCCGGACCGGAACGGGTGCCGGCGATCCAGGTATCCGGCCTCATGAAGACCTTCGGGGCGGTAACGGCGGTCAATGGCATCGATTTCACCGTCCGGCGGGTCAGACAGTGGCGCTGCTGGGCGGCAACGGAGCCGGCAAAACCACCACGATTTCAATGCTGCTCGGCCTGCTGCAGCCCAGCGCCGGCACCATTCGCCTGTTCGGCGAAGATTTGGCCGCGCGACGCCACCATCTGTTACCGCGAATGAACTTCTCCTCGCCCTATGTCGAATTGCCGCACCGCCTGACGGTCCGGCAAAATCTCGAGGTTTTCGCCAGGCTTTACGGCTTGCTGGACCGCGCCGCCCGGATCAAATCGGTCATCGAGGAGCTGGAACTGGCGGCTTTGACCGATCGGCGGGTCGGCACCCTGTCGGCCGGCCAGAAGACGCGAGTCGCTTTGGCCAAGGCGATGCTGAATTTGCCGGAACTGTTGTTGCTCGATGAGCCGACCGCCTCGCTCGATCCGGATACCGCCGATTGGGTCCGGGCCTATCTCGAACGCTACCAGGCCCGGCATGGTGCAGCGATCCTGCTCGCCTCCCACAATATGGGCGAGGTGGAGCGCCTGGCCGATCACGTCCTGATGATGCGCCAGGGACGGATCGTCGATGCCGGTGCGCCCCAGGATCTCATCGAACGATATAGCCGCCAGAATTTGGAAGAGGTCTTCCTCGATATCGCGCGCGACCGCCGCGCCGGCACGCATCCTTCCGCCGGCCATGGCGAAACGGATGTGCTGACCGGCGGCGTGCCGCCTTTGGACCGCGATATCGGATCGACGTGAGAGGCCTGCCGGAATGATGAGCGACCGACACCCGACCGCAACACCGCGCTTTCGCGATTCCACGCTCAGCCGGATCGCGGCGATGGTGCTGCGGCATTTCTATGTGTTGCGGACATCCTGGCCGAGGCTGATCGAAATGGCCTATTGGCCGACCATGCAGATGATCATCTGGGGTTTCTTCAGCACCTTCCTCTATGCCCATAGTTCCTGGCTCGCCAATGCCTTCGGCGTGCTGATCTCCGCCGTCATGTTGTGGGACGTGCTGTTCCGCAGCCAGCTCGGTTTCTCGCTGTCTTTTCTCGAAGAGCTGTGGTCGCGCAATCTTGCCAATTTGTTCTGCAGCCCCTTGCGGCCGATCGAGCATATCGCCGCCTTGATCGTCATGGCGCTGGTCCGGGCGCTGATCGGCGTGCTGCCGGCGATGCTGCTGGCGATCCCGTTTTACGGCTTCTCGATCTTTTCGATGGGACTGCCGCTGGGCGCTTTCTTCTTCAATCTGATGATCATGGGCTGCGGCCTTGGCCTGATCGTCTCGGCGATGATCCTGCGCTTCGGGCTGGCGGCGGAAAACCTCGCCTGGTTCCTGGTTTTCATGCTGGCGCCGATCTCATGCGTCTATTACCCGGTCGAGATCCTGCCGAGCTGGTTGCGCGTGATCTCCTGGTCGCTGCCCTCGACCTATGTCTTCGAAGGTATGCGTGCGGTGCTGTTCGATCACGTTTTCCGCTGGGATTATTTCGGCGCGTCGGTCGGCTTGAACGCGCTGCTGATGACGGTCGGGCTCGGCATCTATCTCTATGCTTTTGCCCTGGCGCGAAAGCGCGGCCTGCTGCTGCAGGTCGGCGAATAATCTAAAATACGGAGATCACCGCCGGGTCGTCGCGGCGCGCAGTCCTTTGAGGAAGCCGACGGCAAGCAGGCCGCCGCGGATCAAGCCGTGGGCCCGGTTAATCCAACGTACGCGGCCCAGATGACGGCCTTGGCGCAACAAGGCGATGCTGCCGAGGCCGACCGTCGCGCTGGTCAGGATCGGATGCCTCAGCACGAAATCGGTGACCTGAAGAAAACGCCGGTCGACAGGTTCGGTCACCTCACGGTAGTCCCGCGTGGCCTCGCCCATTGCCCGCCGCTGCGCTTCCGCCTTGCGGCACAGAAGGGCGATCCGGAGATCAGCTTTCGTCTCGGCCAAGCCCGGCCACATCAGCGATCCTCCTCGTCGTCCGGCAGAACCGGTTCGTGCGGTGTGATACCGATCGACCGTAACACGGCTTGATAGTCGCGTCGCAGGGTATCGGCCGTGGCAGCGAAGGGCATATTGCGTCGCCCGAACCACTTCCAGATTGAGATGCCGAGGAAGAGGGCAACTGCCCAGTAAAAGATCGTCACGACCGCGATTGCCGCCAGACGATGGGTGTCCCAAAAATAGGCGATGATCAAAAAGGAAAGAAAAGCAAGACCCAGCAGCGCGCTGACGGCGAGGGCCAGCGCGCTCAGGAGAAGGCGACCCAATCGGCTCCATTCGGCCACCATCTCCGCCGCAAGCAGTTCGACGCGGGTCTGGACACCGCCGGTGAGGGCGGCAAGGACCTTGCCGCCGATCACCAGTAACCGTTCGGCCGGTCCAGTCCGATCCGGTCCAGTCCGCTCCGGCTTGATCGGCTCGGCACCGAACGAGGGTGGCCCGTCACCCGGTGGAGGCATGCCGCTCTCGGTCATCGTTTAAACTAACGGCGGCCGATCAGCAGTCCCACCAGAAGGCCGACCCCGGTCCCCAGCGCGATCGAGGTCCAGGGATTGTCGTGCACATAATCGTCGGATTTCGTGGCGACATCCTTGGCCGTTTGGACGGCGGTGCGCTCGACCCGGTTGAACGTGGCTTTGGCCTGTTTCAACCGGTCCGCCGCCCGGCTCTTCAACTGCGCCAGGGCATCGCTACTTTCATTGCCCGTGGCAGAGAGCAATTCGTCGATCGAGGCGGCGAGATCGCGGAATTCGCTGACGATATCATCGATGGAATGATCGGCGGTCGGACGTCGGGCCATGACACCTCCTGCAATGCGTGATGTGAATGGGGCGCAGCGTCGGCTGCCGAAACGGCAAACCTTGAAGAGACAACGAAAATGTGGGGCGCAAAGTTCCCCCTGACCTCTTCCGCTGGCGATCTCAGGTTGAGGATGTAAGGCGGGGATGCACGGTTTACAGTCCCACTCAGCCCTCACATTCTCGTGACGGGTCCGGCCAGGCCGCGGCGCCACTTGGCCGGTACGCCGGTATTGACGGCGACACGTTCCGCGCCGGCGATCCCGGCCAGCCGGTGAACCGCCCGGCGCAGGACCTCGGGCGGCAGTGGGGCGATGATGTCGAGATCCAGCACCTGCCAGGTCGTGCCGTCCTTCTTGGCGTCGATCTGGCCGGCGACCGCATCGCGATACAGGATCGGCAAGGCGAAGTAAAACCGGCGTTGATGCTGCGGCGTATAGGCTTCGAATTTATAGGTGAAGCCGAAGAGTTCCGTCAGGCGCCGCCGGCTGAACAACAGGTTGTCGAGCGGCGGGATGAGACGCGCTTCCTCATCGAGGATCGAGGCACGCGCATCGAAGGCATCGATATCACCCGGCAAGGCAAGATGCGTTGCCTTGCCGTCGAAAGGGACCGGCGCGATCAGGCCTTGCTCCTGCGCCTTGGCGACCAGCAGCCGCGCCATCGGCAGGCCGCCGCCGCGCCAGGAGCCGATATGATGCGCCGTCCTTTCCGCCAGTTGCTGCGCGGTCGCCAGTTTGAGGACCGACAACGCCGACTGAACGAAGAAGAGGCCGTTGGCGCGGCGCCAGTCCGGCACCGGCTGCAGCAGGTCGGGGGCGATGCGCGCGGTCAGGTCGAACAGGCGATGGAAATGGGTGGTCCGGCCGGCGATCTGAACCTTGCCGAGATAGAACAGATATTCCAGCGCCTTGGTCGTGGCCTTGATGGTGTTGAAGCCGCCGACCACCCGCTCCGACTGGAAATCGGCCGGCGAGACGGGGCCGTGCTCGGCGATGTGCCGGGCAATGCGCCGCATCAGCGGCCGCATCTCACTCAGCCGATCGACCTTGATGGTCTTGCCGAAATCCTTGAGAAACCAGGGCAGCCAATCGCGCCGGGTGGCGAAGATCGGGTAATGCGTCTCCAGCATGCCGCGAGCACCGTAGAGCAGCTGGTAGAAATCGGCCACCGGCGCATCGGTCCGCGCGGCCCAGGCGATTTCATGATTGCGCAGGCCGGTGACCCGGATGGAATCGATCTGGATCATGCCCAGATCCTGCGCGGCCCGCGACGCCATGTCGGCAGTCCATAAAGGGCCGCGCAGTCCCAGCCGATCCAATAGGAAACTGCGCAGCATCGGATCGGCTGTTATCGGGTCGCTCATCAATCGGTCTCCGCCACGGCGCGACCGCGCGGCGGCGTCGGGCCTTAATTTTAGTCTTTATTGCTGACGCCGGCTTCCGCGAAGCTCGCCATGCCGCTGTGGCACATCGCGGCCGCGCGAATCAGCGGGATCGCCAGAGCCGCGCCGGAACCTTCGCCGAGACGCATGCCAAGATCAAGCAGGGGCTGCCGGTTCATTTTTGCCAGCAGCTTGCGATGCCCAGGCTCGGCCGAGCAATGCGCCACCAGGCAGTGATCCAGGGCATGCCTGTCAACTTTCAGCAGGGTGGCGGCGGCAACCGTGCTGGCAAAACCGTCCAGCAGCACCGGCACGCGGGCGATGCGCGCGGCAATCACCGCCCCGGCAATGGCCGCCAGTTCATGGCCGCCCAGGCATTGCATGATCGCCAGGCCGTCCTCGAAGCGGTCGCGGTGATGCGCGAGGCCAAGATCGATCACTTCGGCCTTGCGGCTCAATGCGGAGCCATGAACACCGGTTCCCGGACCGGCCCAATCCTGGCCCGAGCCGCCGAACAGCGCCGCGGCCATGGCGGCGGCGCTGGTGGTGTTGGCAATGCCCATCTCGCCGACACAGAGCAGATCGATGCCCGGTTCGACCGCCATCATCCCATAGGCCATGGCCCGGGCCGTCTCTTCCTCGGTCAAGGCCGGGCCCTGGGTGAAATCGGCTGTCGGCTGGTCCAGGCACATTTCATAGACCCGCAGATCGGCATCGGCGTTCTTGCAAAGCTGGTTCACCGCGGCGCCGCCGGACTGGAAGTTCAGCACCATCTGGGCGGTGACGTCCTTGGGATAGGCGGAAACGCCGAGATCCGCCACGCCGTGATTGCCGGCGAAGACGGCGACGCGCGGATGATTGACCGCCGGTGGGTGCTTGCCTTGCCAGGTGGCGAGCCACTGGGTGATCTCTTCCAGCCGGGCCAGCGCGCCGGTCGGCTTGGTCAGGACCGCTTCCCGGGCGGCCGTCCGGGTGGCGGCTTCGAGATCCGGTCCGGGAAGCTCACGCAGAATCTGGCGGATTTCGGCGAAACTGGCGACAGGCTGGCGATCCAACATGAGCTCCATATGAGTGAGTGGTGTTTTTAATCCGGGGCTGTGATAGACCCGGTCGCAGCGTCAGGCAATAACGACGGTGCCGTGCGAGCCGGCGCTAGATTGCGCTCTCCGGCCAAGCTTGCACTTGCCCAAGCGCGACATGACTGCGACCAATGGATCCGAGCCGATGACCCAGGACAAACCGCAGGAAGGTGATCAGGACAGCCGCGACCCGACCGGGGAGCGCGCGGCGGGCGGCCCGGAGACAGGCGGTCAGGAATCTGGCCGGGATTCCGCCGGGACCCCGGCAGCCGCTGCCGGCGATTCCGGCCAGATGGATACCGCGACCGGGTCCGGCGGAACGGCATCGGCGACAGATCCGGCGGCTGGCGATGCAGGTGTGGCTGATGACGGCGTCGCGGCCGGCGCAAAGGGGGCGGCCGGTGAGTCATCCCCGGCAACTCCAACCGCTTCGGCTTACGACCGTTTCGCCAAGTTCTGGTGGCGGGGTCTGCTGGCCGCACTCGGCTTTTTCACCCGGCTGCCGGTGCGGGCGCCGGCCATGCCGCTATCCGAGGCGACGAGGACCTTTCCGCTGGTCGGGGCGATCGTCGGCCTGATCGGGCTGCTGGCCTATGCTTTGGCGCTGCGCCTTGGTCTTTCGGTCTTGCTGGCGGCTGTGCTCGCCATTGCCGCGACCGCAGCGGTGACCGGCGCCCTGCACGAAGACGGTCTGGCCGATCTCGCCGATATGCTAGGTGTGCGCGGCGGGCGGGAGCGCAAGCTCGCCGTCATGCGCGACAGCACGATCGGCAGCTATGGCGTGCTCACTTTGGTGATTGCCACCCTGTTCAAAATAGGGGCGATTGCCGATCTCGCGGTACTGCCGCAGGTCGCCAGTGCGATGATCTCTGCACATGTCCTGAGTCGTGCCGTCCTGCCGGTGGTCATGCGGTCACTGCCACTGGCGCGGCCCAACGGCCTGGCGGTGCATGCCGGAAAGCCGCCGGCCGATGGCATGTATTGGGCCTTGGGCCTGGGGATCGTCATCGTGCTCCTGGTCGGCGGGCCCGGTGCGGCGATCGTCGCCACGGTATCGGCGCTGGTCACCGCTTTCCTGGTCGCCAAGCTGGCCCAACGCCATATCGGCGGTTATACCGGCGATGTCCTGGGGGCGATCGAGCAGGTGGTCGAGGTGGCCGTCCTGATCAATTTCGTGACCTTCAGTTGATGGGCTTTCGGTGATGCGGTTGGAATGACACAGACAGTTACCCGTTGGTGGTTGGTGCGGCATGCACCGGTGGTCGGGGCACAAGGCCGTATCTACGGCCAGGATGATCTCGATTGCGATTGTTCCGATGTGGCGCTGTTCAGCGAGCTTGCGACCTTGCTGCCGACCGAACCCGTCTGGCTGGTGACGCCGCTGCGCCGCACCCATGCCACCGCCGCCGCCATTCACCTGGCTTCGGGCGGGACAAGGCCGGAAATCGAAATCGAACCCGGTTTGGCGGAGCAGCATTTCGGCGATTGGCAGGGCTTGACCTATGCCGAATTGGAGGCCCGCCGGGACGGCGCCTATCATCGCTTCTGGCACGCACCGGCAGATCATGCACCGCCGAACGGCGAAAGCTTCAGGGATGTCATTGCCCGTGTCGGCAAGGCAATCGACCGTCACACGCTGCAGCATCCCGGTCGTGATATCGTCGCCGTCACCCATGGCGGCGCCATCCGCGCGGCCCTGGCCGTCGCGCTTGAGCTTGACCCGGAACGGGCCCTGGGCTTTTCCATCGATACCTGCTCCATCACCCGGATCGACCGTATCGACGGCACCGGCGAGGGGGCTGCCTGGCGCATTGTCGCCGTCAATCGGCATCCGCAAAACCTGTCGCGCTGATGCTTCTTGTTCAGTTTAGCCGATTGGGCTTTCAGTCTCCTATCGGCGCGATAAAAAGCTTTGCCATAGCCTCGCCATAATTTCCCCATAGCCAGATTCGTGCACCATTGCATGACACCGAATCGGACGGTATCTGTTGCGCGTATCATCCGAAGCAATGCAACCGAGTCGCCGGAGGAGTGATATGAGCCTTGATCGACGCACGTTCCTGATTGCTGCCGCTGCAGCTGGAACCTGCAGTTTCGTACCGCCAGCTTTGGCGCTTAGTGATCAGCAGGAAATGGTCGAAAAGTCGCGGATCAGTTTCGAGAAGCTGATCACCTCGCCTGATTTCTCCCAACTGGCAAGCTATGTGAAGCGAGCCAAGGCGGTGATGATCTTCCCCAGCCTGTTCCGTGCCGGTGTGATTATCGGCGGCGAAGGCGGATCGGGTCTGCTGATGGTGCGCGATGCGCAGCGCGGTTGGAGCCAGCCGGCCTTTTATACCCTCGCTTCCGGCAGCATCGGCCTGCAGCTCGGCGGCCAGACCAGCGAGGCCGTCTTCACGATCATGAGCGACAAAGCGCTCAATGCCGTGCTGGACAACCAGATGAAGCTGGGCGGCAATGTCTCGGCCGCCGCCGGTCCGGTCGGCCAGGGTATGGGCGCGGATACAACGACGAATTTCGGATCCGACGTTTATAGCTTCGCCAAGACCGCGGGGCTTTACGGCGGCATTTCCTTCGACGGATCCGGTATCATGAAGAAGGACGATTGGAACAAGGCCTATTACGGCCAGGGCGCCACCCCCTATGCGATCGTTATCCAGCGGAAGTTCCAGAATCCCAATACCCAGGCATTGGTCAGCGCCCTCGCACCATACTGATCCGGAAGCCGTCACCTGCGACATAATCCCACGTCGCTTGCGGGGTACTGGCGGTCGACGTAAGGCCGGCAGTATGGTAGCCCCGCATGCGGCCCGGCAGGACAGCCCGGGTTGAGAGCGTGGCCGGGTTCAGAGAGCGGGAAGAGCTTAGATGCCGAAATCAGGAGTGGCGCGCGGTCTGGTGATTGCCTGTCTCGTGGCAATTTTGGGGCTCTGCGGCCTTGTTTCTTGGAAACTGTATCAGCGCAGCGTCGGCGCCGAAACCGGGAGCGTGGCCATCGGCGGGCCGTTCTCGCTGACCGATCAGGACGGCAAGCGGGTGACCGAGGCCGATTTGAAAGGCAAATTGTCGCTGATCTATTTCGGCTACACCTTCTGTCCCGATGCCTGCCCCACGGCTTTGGGGACCATCACCGCCGCGCTGAACAAGTTGGGCGCCGATGCCGACCAAGTGACGCCGTTTTTCATCACCATCGATCCGGAGCGCGACACCCAGCAGGTGATGAAGGACTATGCCAGCAATTTTCATCCGCGCCTCCGGGCCCTGACCGGCAGTGTCCAGGAGGTCACGGCGGCGGCCCATGCCTATAAGATCTACTTCACGAAAGAAAACGGAAGTGATCCCGACAACTATCTGATGAATCACAGCACCCTGATCTATTTGATGGATCGGGATGGCAACTACCTTGCGCATTTCGGCCCACAGGCAACGCCGGATGATATCGCCGCGGAAGTGCGGAAATATCTTTAATGGCTCTTCCCGTGACCACGACCGCGGTCTATGCGGCGCTGCTCGCCATATTGTTCCTGGCGCTTTGCATCCGCGTCATGCTGGAACGGCGGCGCGCCTATGTGCCGTTGGGCGAGGGGACGAGCGAGACGCTGAAGCGCCGCATCCGGGCGCAGGCGAATTTCGCCGAATATGCACCGATCGCCCTGGTTCTCATGGCCCTGCTCGAATTGCAAGGCGCCGGCAGTTTCATGCTCAATGCCGTGGGGTTGCCGCTCCTGGTTGGGCGTCTGGCCCATGCTTTGGGAATCGGCCAGATGCCGGAAGACCGGCGGCTGCGGAGCATCGGCATGGGCTTGACGGTCCTAGCGATCGTCTTGGCGATCATTGCCCTCCTGGCCATTGCATTGTTCGGCTAATTTGAAAAATTACCATTAAAACAATTGCTTAGTAAATCTTCCCACTGCGTCATCGCCCGGTAATCAAAAAACACAATTCTGCGCTGCAGCAAAATATTCTTGCGCGCTGCGGAATCGGCACTTACCGTTTCTAAAGATCGGGGGCCGATACTGATCGTCCGGGTAGCGGCCAGGGGACTCGATTCAGCGTCAGGGCGGCCTTCGAGCCGAAATGACGGTGCCGCTGGCCGGCAAGCCTAGGACGGATCGGGATTTGCAAATGCTTTATCAGGCAGTCGATGCCCAATTGCTCAGTCTGGCGCCGGCCCGCATGGTCGCGCGATATTGGCAGCACATGCTGACCAACCCCATGATGCCAGCCTCCTATACGACGGCGGGGCGGGCGACGGCGGCGATGTGTGAAATCTTCGACCGCACGACGAAGCGTCACCGGAAACCGAGCTTCGGACTGCACCATACCGTCATCGGCGGTGAGGAGGTTGCGGTCAAGGAGACGGTGGTCCTCCATAAACCCTTCTGCAATCTCCTGAATTTTCATCGCGATCTGCCGGCCAAAGCTGCGCAGCCGCAGCTGCAGCCGAAGGTTCTGGTGGTAGCGCCGATGTCCGGCCACTACGCGACCTTGCTGCGGGGCACGGTCGAAACCCTGCTGCCCGACAACGACGTCTATGTCACCGATTGGGCCGATGCCCGGCTGGTGCCCCTGTCCCAGGGTGGCTTCGATCTCGCCGATTACATCGATTACGTCCTCGACTTCATCCGCCATCTCGGCGCCGAAACCCATGTCATCGCGGTTTGCCAGCCATCGCCGCCGGTTCTCTCGGCGGTTGCCTTGATGGCCTCGTTCAACGATCCGATGCAGCCGCGTTCGGTGACCTTGATGGGCGGGCCGATCGATACCCGCGTCAATCCGACCGAAGTCAATGAGCTGTCGGCGAATTACCCGCTGGACTGGTTCGAGCGCACCATGGTGCATACGGTGCCGCTCTGGCATCCGGGCGCGCTGCGGCGGGTCTATCCCGGCTTCCTGCAGCTCGGCAGCTTCGTCTCGATGAATCCCGACCGTCACGTCGGATCGCATCTGGAGTTTTTCCAGAACCTGGTGAAGGGCGATGGCGAAAGTGCTGATACGCACCGCCGTTTCTATGATGAGTATCTGTCGGTGATGGACCTGTCGGCGGATTTCTACCTCGACACCGTACGTCACGTGTTCCAGGAACACAGCCTGGCCGAAGGCAAGTTCCGACATCGCGGCGTGCTGGTTGAGCCGGCGGCGATCCAACGGACCGGGCTCATGACCATCGAGGGCGAGCTGGACGATATTTCCGGCGCCGGCCAGACCCGGGTGGCGCATGATCTTTGCCGCAATCTGGCGGCCGATAAAAAAGTGCATCACCTGCAGAAAAATGTCGGCCATTACGGTATCTTCAATGGCCGTCGCTGGCGTCAGGAGATCTATCCGCGCTGGCGGGAATTCGTGTTGGCGCAAGGCGGCTGATCGCGAGGCGATCGGGTCGAGCAGCAGACTGCCGGCCGAAGCCGCTCACAGCGGCAGCGGGCCGCCATGCCGAGGATGACATCATGGCTGACGATCTTCCCTTCTGGAAAACCACCAAGCTCGGGCAAATGTCGCGCGCGCAATGGGAAAGCCTCTGTGACGGCTGCGGGAAATGCTGCCTCAACAAGCTGATCGATGACGACACCGAAGAACTCTTCTTCACGAATGTCGCCTGCCGTCAGCTCGATTTGCGAAACTGCCGCTGCAAGGATTACGCCCATCGGCATGACGTGGTGCCCGACTGTATCAAGCTGACGCCGCGCAACCTGGCGAAGATCAATTGGCTACCAGAAACCTGCGCCTATCGCCTGATCCGCGACGGCAAGGACCTGCCCTGGTGGCATCCTTTGGTTTCCGGCGATCCGACGACCGTGCACCGGGCCGGCATTTCCGTGCGCGGTCGTGCCGTGACCGAAACCAAGGCCGGTCCGCTGGAAGATCACATCGTCGACTGGTCGTAGGTCGTAAGAGACGCCGGTTCAGGTTGCGAAGACCTGGCTCATATCCTTGAAGGATTTGAACTCCAGGGCATTGCCGCTGGGATCCAGCAGAAACATCGTCGCCTGTTCGCCAACCTGTCCCTGGAAGCGGATATGCGGCTCGATGATGAAATGGGTCTCGGCCTTTTGCAGCCGGTCGGCCAGATCCTGCCAGTTGTCCCAGTCGAGGATGGCGCCGAAATGCCGGACCGGCACTTGATCGCCGTCGACCTCGTTGCGCTTGGCAAGGCCGGTTTCTTCCGGCCGCAAATGGGCCGAGATCTGGTGCCCGAAGAAATCGAAATCGATCCACTTCTCGGCCCGGCGGCCGATCCGGCAGCCCAGCAGACCGACATAGAAATGCTCCGTCGCGGTGAGATCGGCAACCGGGAAGGCGAGGTGGAATGGCGGCATGGTATTCGATGCTGGCGGCATGACATGGCTCATCAAAGGCTCGCTGCGATCGCAACGCGATGGCGACAGCTTGCCGCCCAGCATACAATCGGCCCGGCCCGGCGCAAGCATCGGATAGAGAAATCGCCTGGAGCAGCTTAAATCGGTGGTCATGAGCAAAGTGAAACCGAAGCCACAGGATACCGATATGTTGTCTCAGCTACAGGAAACCGGCGAGACCGGCGGTCTGGCCATGGCGCGCCGCGCGGTCGCGTATATCGAACAACGCGTTGCCACCTATCCCGAAGGTCCGGTGACCTTGGACGAACTGGCCGCCCATTGCGGCCTCAGTCCCTGGCATTTGCAGCGCCAGTTCAAACGCCTGACGGGCGTCACTCCCCGGCAATACGACGATGCCTTGCGGCTGAAGCGCCTGCAGAGCGGGCTCAAGGCGGGCCATGGCGGTGTTGCCGGCGCCACCTTCGACGCGGGCTATGGCTCGTCCAGCCGGGTCTATGAACGGGCCGATGCGGCGCTCGGCATGACGCCGGCCAGCTATGCGAAAGGGGGCCGCGGGGCGCGCATCACTTACGGCATCGCGTCTTGTGCGCTTGGCCTGATCCTGGTCGCGGCGACCGAGCGGGGCTTGTGCCGCGTCGAACTGGGCGATGCGGAAGAGGATCTGATCCTCGGCCTGAAAGGTGAATTTCCCGCCGCCATGGAGATCAAGCGCAACGACCGGACCGTGGCAATCTACATGGCGGAATTGATGGGCCGGATGCGCGGCGATCTGCCGCATGCCGATCTGTCCCTGGATATCCAGGCGACCGCTTTCCAGCGGCGGGTCTGGGAGGAGCTGAATCGCATCCCCCGTGGAGAAACTCGCTCTTATGGCGAAATCGCCGCCGCGATCGGCCAGCCCGGCGCCGCCCGCGCGGTCGGCCAGGCTTGCGGCGCCAATCCCGTCGCACTGGCAATTCCGTGTCACCGCGCTTTGCGTAATGACGGAAATATTGGCGGGTATGCCTGGGGAATTGAGCGAAAACAGACCCTTATTTCGGCTGAGCGAAGCCAAGTGGATAAGAATAAAAGCTCAAGATCGAAAAAAGGCGTAAGTGGTTGAACCGAGGCTTTAAGGGGGCCTAGACTGCCGGCATCAGATCTCTTCAGCAATCGATGTAGGCATGCCGAAAGTCCCGAAAAATCGCGAAAAAAGCGCACAACAGAAGGAGAGTGCGAAGTCTCCGAAAGGGCGCGCGCGACGTCGGCCGATGGCGGAAGCCACCGACGTCCAGATGCTCAATTTCACGGCTCGCAGCGTTCCCCTCGTCTTTCAGCAGAACAGTCGCGCGCGGCGCATCATTATGCGCCTCGATTATGGCTCTTCGCGTATCGTTGTGGTCCTGCCAAAACGCACATCGCGTGATGAGGGCAAGCGCTTCGTGCTGTCGAACAAGGAATGGATCGCGGAGCGTCTCGATCAATTACCGGAGACGGTGCCCTTCGAACATGGCGCCGTCATTCCCTTTCTCGGCATCGATCATTGCATCCGTCATCGGCCTACCGCGCGTGGCGTTGTCTGGTGCGAGGATCAGGAGATTCACGTTGCCGGACAGGAGGCGCATCTGCGCCGCCGCGTTGCCGATTGGCTCAAGCTGGAAGCGCGCCGCGAGATCGAGATGCGGGCCCATGCCAAGGCGGAACAGATCGGCCGCAAGATCAAGCGTATCACCATCCGTGACACCAAGAGCCGGTGGGGCAGCTGCACCAGCGAGGGGGAGCTGTCTTTCTCCTGGCGTCTCGTTCTGGCGCCCCGGCATGTCCTGGACTATGTCATCTCTCATGAGATCGCCCATCTCAAGGAGATGAATCACGGCCCGCGTTTCTGGAAGCTGTGCGGCGAATTGTGCCGGACGGTCAACGCGTCGCGTGAATGGCTGGAAGAGAACGGCACCGAACTCTATCGTTACGGCCGATAATCCGCTCCCGCAGACACAGCTATCGTATCGCCTGCACCGGGTAACCCGCGCCGGGTTGCGGATCTGTGCAACCTCGCAGGTTCATGAAGCAGGTTCATGGCGGGGGTGAGAGGACGCCGTCGCGAAGGCAGACAATCCCAGAAAATAGCGAACGATATACGGTGATGTGAGGCCGTCATCCGTTCGTCATTAATCTGTCGCTGAACACAGGTACGGTCGCCGCGCTAACGATCGATTGGAGCTCCGCATCATGTGTCGAGACGATCCATCGTAGCCGATGGAGCAATCCCATGACTGCACGTCCGCGGCCCGACTGGCAAATGAGGCGCGCCTTGGATACGGACCGGTCGCCTGCCCGCTGGCAGGGCGCGGCTGACAGCGCCAGTAGCGGCCAGCAACGGGCTGGCGCGACGATCGCTCGTCGCATGGAGACCGGCGCTTGTGACGTCCGGACTAACGATTTAGCAACTCCTTCGAGGGCAGATACTGCACCGGCTGATATCGCCCCGGCTCCCGCCAGTTTCTCCCAGATCCATCGTGGTATGCGCGGATTTGACCAGATGCCTGAATTAGCCATGGCAAACCAGGACCGGTTCCCCAGTGAGCCGGACATGGGTGAAATCCAGATCACGCGCTATACGGCCCGGGATGTGGCACTGCCTGCGCCGCCAATCAGCGCCGATTTGACCGGTGGCGAGGTGCTGGATCTGTTTTCCGCGCATCCGTCGCTGCCGATCTTCGCGGTCGTGGGACCTGACGACGAGTTGATCGGCGTGATCGAGCGGGACCGGCTGCTGTTCCAGTTCTCCCAGCCGCTCTGGTACGACGTCTATAATCGCCGCCCGGTTGCGCCGTTGATCAATACCCGGCCTTTGGCGGTCGATGTGTCGACGACGATCGATCCGTTGAAAGCGATGATCGCTTTCGATCATCCCGAAGCCATCGGCACTGGCTTTGTCATCACCGAGAACGGCCGGTATGCCGCCATCGGCACCATGATGGTGCTGCTGGAGCGGACCGTCGAACAGGCGCATCTCCATGCCGCCGAACTGGAAACCGCGCGGCGGCATGCGGCATCCGCCAGCAAGGCGAAATCGCAGTTCCTGGCGACGATGAGCCATGAATTGCGGACGCCGCTGAATGCCATCATCGGCTTTTCCGAACTTCTGATGATCGACGCCTCGGTCGGCAAGATGCCGGACCGGCTGGCCGAATATCTCGACGATATCCGCAGCAGCGGACAGCATCTGCTGTCGCTGATCAACGACATCCTGGATTACTCGAAGCTCGAAGCCGACCGCATGGAGATCGTGCAGGAACAGGTCTTCCTGCCGGCACTGATGACGGCGGCAACCCGTATCGCCTCGGGCCAGGCGGCCAAGTCGGAGATCACGCTGGAACTCTCACCTTTGCCGCAGGTAATGCTGATGGGCGATGAGCGGCGCTTGCGCCAGGTGCTGATCAATCTGCTCTCCAATGCCATCAAGTTCTCGCCGTTGCAGAGCCAGATCGATCTTGCCGCCGAGATCGATGGTGAAGGTCAGTTGATCATCTCCGTCGCGGATCGTGGCATCGGCATTTCGCCGGAGGATCTCAACCGGATCTTCATGCCCTTCGTCCAGGTGTCCAACACGCTCAACCGTAGCACCGCGGGCACGGGCCTTGGCCTTTCCCTCAGCCGCCTGCTGGTCGAACGCCATGGCGGCAGATTGGAATTGGAAAGCGAGGTTGGAAAAGGGACGCGCGCCATGATCGTCCTGCCGTCCGACCGGCTTTTGCCGGCAGCTCAATCGACCATTAACTAATCGGCCGAACCCGAATTTTGCGGCGAATATTGGTTAAGGCCGGCGCCGGCGCCAATTGTTTCCGAACCGTTGCATCCGACAAAAGGCTGCGCCATGATCTGCCTTTATCGACCATGAGCGGCCGATGCCGGTCCAAAACTGGCAACGGCCGTGTCTACATGCGGGGTTAGGAGGCCGTGGCCGAGATGCGTGTTCTCGTCATTCAAAACGATCATTCATCGCCGGTATCGCTGGTGGGCGATTATTTGATGGCGGCGGGTGCGAAGCTCAGCACCATCCTGCCGCATGGCGGCGACAAGCTGCCGGCCGAACCCGGCGATTACGACGCGGCCGTCATTCTCGGCGGGCCACAACATGCCGGTGACGACAAGAATTTCCCGGCCTTCCCGCCGATGCTGGATCTCCTGCGCGCCTTTCACGAACAGGCCAAGCCGATGCTTGGCTTATGCCTGGGCGGTCAATTGCTGGCCCGGGCCTTCGGCGCCCAGGTCCGCCGCAACGATGAATTCGAATACGGCTTCCTGCCGATCGATATCACGTCGGATGGCCAGGACGACCCGTTATTGACCGGTCTCGCGCCGCGTCAGCGGATCATGCAGTGGCATGAGGATACCTTCGGGATTCCCGACAAGGGCGTGCGCCTGATGACCGGCAGCACCTGTGAAAACCAAGCGTTCCGTTTCGGCCAGACCACTTATGGCTTCCAGTGCCACTTCGAGGTTTCGGAAGACCAGGCGCGCCACTGGATCGAGAGTTTCGGCCATGTGATCATGAAGCGCTTCGGCGATGTCAAAGGCGCCGCCGAATTGGCGCGGGCCAGCGAGGAACTCAAGAAACACGGCCGGCGCGCGGCTGATTTCTGCCGTGTCGTGACCCAGCGCTGGACCTCGATCATTCAGGAGCGCCGGGGGAGGGCTGCCTGATCAGGTAGGCAGCGCCAGGCAAGGCGACACCCGGCAAAACGGCCGACGTATTTACGTCACGCGGCGGCGGCCGGCCGGGTTCCCAACCGGCCGATTGCCGCGTCGAGCGCCAGCAGGCGTTCGAATTCCTCAACATGCAGCTTTTCGATCAGGCGGTTGTCGACGACGCAGATGCCTTTGCCGCCTGCGCGGGCTTCCTGCCAGGCTGCCACGACCTTCCGGGCCAAAGCGAGTTCCTTGTCCGAGGGGGCGAAGGCGCGATTGGCGATATCGATCTGCCTGGGATGGATCAGCGTCTTGCCGTCGAAGCCCATGTTGCGGCCCTGCTCGCAGGTGAAGGCGAAGCCTGCTTCGTCCTCGAGGTCCAGATGCACGCCGTCCAGCACGTCCAGGCCGTGGGCGCGGGCGGCCAGAACGGTCAGCGACAGGGCGGTATAGACGCTGTCGCGGCTGGCCGTATGGCGGGCGCGCAATTCCCGGGTCAGGTCCGAGGTGCCGGCGACGATGCAGGCCAGGCGATGGCTGGAAGCGGCGATGGCGTCGATATGCAGGATGGAGCGTGGCGTTTCCGCCATGATCCAGACCGGCAAGCTCGCCGGTGCGCTGGCCCGGTCCAGGGCGGCAACCGCCATACGGACATCGGTCGGCGATTGAATCTTGGGGAAAAGCACGGCATCGGCGCCGGCCTTGGCCATCGCCAGCACGTCGTCGCTGCCCCAAGGCGTGTCGAGCCCGTTGACCCGGACCACGACTTCACGATGGCCGAAGGAAGCCGCGCGCACCGCCTCGGCCACCATATTGCGGGCGGCCTCCTTGGCCTCCGGCGCCACGGCGTCTTCCAGATCGAGGATCAAGCCATCCGCCGGCAGTGTCCGGGCCTTCTCCAGGGCGCGGGCATTGCTGCCCGGCAAATAGAGGACGGAACGGCGCGGGCGGATACGCGGCGAGGACGGCGACATGGGAACTCTCTTTCCGGGCTGCCGGCTCAGCCTATGGCATTGCTGGGCGGCCCGTTAATTTTGCAATTGCGATATTGCATAAGCTAAGTCGACCACGATGCCGCTTCTAGACAAAAAAGCGCCGATTTTTGCCAATGAAGCGACTTCCTGCGTCAAGCCGGGCGCGAAGCCTTCCGCCGGGACCGGCCGGATCCAATAAGCCGACCTCAATAATTTGTTAACGGGCCTTGGCTAGGGTAACCTCCTGTCACTGGACCAAGGACGTGCCGCAATGGCGCGTCGCTGTCTTCATGGAGTAGAGCAGATGGACGTCTCCTCGGTCAGCCACCCCACCGCCAATGCTTTGCATGGCCTGAAAAAGGCGGAAAAGCAGTTGACCGAAACGGCGCAGAACGTGGCGTCCGGCTCGCTCGACCCCAAGGATGCCGTTTCCTTGAGCGAAGCCGCCACTGCGGTGAAAGCCAATGCCGCCGTGGTGAAGACCGATGGCGAGATGACGAAATCCCTGCTCGACATCGTCAGTTGATCTGCAACCCATAGCCGCTCGGAACGCTCCATGGATATCGCCTCAGCCGGTGCCGCCGCCGTCCAGATCAGCAATGCGCAGCGGGCGCAGGAAGTCTCGATCGCCAGCATGCGGCAGGCAAAGGTCCAGGGCCAGACCCTGACCAACCTGCTGGCGCAGGCGGCCGCTATCGCTCCGGCCCCGACGGTTGGCGCGGCGGCCGGTGCGGCGCCCAGCGCAGGCGATGGCGCGGCATCGACGCCGCAGATCGATCTCGGTGATGCGCCGCCCAATTCCAATCTGCCGCGCGGCTCATTGGTCAATATCCTCGTCTGATTCCGGCTATCGCGCGTCACCGTTTGGCGTTCGATGGCGGCTCATGTCCGTGCCGGATTGGGCCCGTGTCGGGCCGGTGCCGGATGGGGATGGCGGCCGACTCGCAAGGAATGGCAGAGTGAAGATGGGCGGTGACGCCCTCCGGATAGCGCGACGAGGAATGAGATGACGACAGAGCCCCAATCGGCCCTGCTGGAACAAGCGATGCAGGCGATTGCGCGCATCGATCTGGCGGGCGCGCGCCGGTATTGCGAGGAGGCGTTGCGCCAGCGGCCGGATGATGCCGCCGCGATGCATCTCATGGGCATCATGATCCATCACGAAGGCGGTCGTTCCAACGACGCGCTTGCCTGGCTGGAACGCGCCGCTGCGCAGGATGCCACGAACAATAAGTATCAGAACAGCTATGGCGTCCTGCTTTTTGAGATGGGCCGTTTCGAGGAAGCCGCCCAGGCGTTCTATCGCTCGACCAATCTCAATGGCGGGGACGGGCTGATCTGGAACAATCTCGGGAACGCCCTGCTGCGGCTGGGGCAGGCAGAGGATGCCGAGCGTTGCTTTCGTCAGTCGCTGGCGGTGATGCCGGGGTTGATCAGCGCCATCAACAATCTTGGCCTGGCCTTGAAATTCCAGGGCCAATTGGAGAAAGCCGCGATCTGTTTCCAGGAAGCGGCGTTGCACCAGCCTGATTTCGTCGATGCCCATTTCAATCTGGGCGAGCTCGCCTATTACACCGACGACATGGACGCGGCGGTGCGCTATTTCCGCCGCGCGATCGAGGTCGATCCCAATTGTCGCCCGGCCTATGCCTCGCTGGCACAGGTGCTGCACGATCAGGAAAAGCCGGCGGAAGCCTTGACCCTGCTGCAGGATGCGGTACGGCGTTTTCCCGAGGATGGCGATCTCAATTTCGCCCTGCGGCTGCAGCTTTCCAGCATGATACCGGCCTGGCATATCCCGATGATCAACGATACCGAGCGCAACCGGGCCTATGACGCGGCCTTGCGGGCGGCGGTGAAGCCGGGCGATCTGGTGCTGGAAATCGGCACGGGTTCCGGCCTGGTATCGATGATGGCGGCGCGGGCCGGCGCCGGACGTGTGGTGACCTGCGAAGTCTTGCCGGCTTTGGCGGAAGCAGCGGTGGAAACCGTCGCCCGCAACGGCTTCAGCGACCGCATCACGGTGATCGCCAAGAAATCCACCCAGCTGGAGGTGGGAAGCGATCTGCCCGAGAAGGCGGATGTCTTCGTGTCCGAGCTCGTCAATATCGGCATGTTGGCGCCGAACATGCTGCAGGTGCTGAGCCATGCCCGGCAGAATCTGGTGAAGCCCGAGTGCAAGATCATTCCGGCCGCCGCACGGGTTTATGGCGCCCTGCTGGAATGCCCGCATCTCGCCCGCATCAACCCGGTACGCGAGATCGAGGGCTTCGATCTCAGCCATTTCGACCGCTTCCGCTCGCCGGCTTATGCGCAGATCGATCTTGCCGCCGATCCGCACCGCTTCCTCTCGGCGCCCTTCACGGCGCTGGATTTTGATTTCCGCCATGAAATGGCGCTGCGGGAGGAGCGGCGCCTGCTGGTTTCCGTCCGCGAGACCGGCGTGGTGCATGGCATCGTCTTCTGGTTCGATCTCTTCATGGACGAGACCACGACCTATCATTCGAACAGCGTCAGCCGGACCAACCATTGGAAACAGGCGGCTGAATTTTTCACGCCGATTGCCGTCGCACCGGGGGATGAATTGGCGATCGAGGTCGGCTATGACAATACCCGGATCTGGTTCAAGCCGGTCTGATACAGATGACAATCCGACACGGGCGATAAAGGAATAGGAGTTCCGGGACGATGAAAGGGCGGGTCAATTGGGTCGAAGGCAATACCTTCGTCGGAGAAAGCAATAGCGGCCATGCGGTGGTGATGCATGCGGCGCCGGCGCCGGGCGCGCCGACCATTGCGCCGAGCCCGATGGAATATGTGCTGCTGGGCGCCGGCGGCTGCACGGCTTTCGACGTGGTGCATATCCTGAAACGCGGCCGCCACGACGTCCAGGGATGTGACCTGCGGCTGGAGGCGGAACGCGCGACCGAGGATCCGAAGGTCTTTACCAAGATCCACTATCATTTCATCGTCAGCGGCCGGAACCTGAAGCCCGAGACGGTCGAGCGGGCGATCGCTTTGTCGGCCGAGAAATACTGTTCGGCCTCGATCATGCTGGAAAAGACCGCGACCATTACCCATGATTTCGAGATCGTCGACCTGGCTTGACGAAGACGCATCGGTCAAATGAAAAGGCCCGGCATGTCCGCCGGGCCTTTCTTGTAAGCGGTGCGTCGTGAGGGGATCAGTGGCCGCTCATGAAGCTGGTCCAGAGCCGGGTGACGGCTCGCAGGCCCTGATCGCTTTTCGCTTCCATCGGCAGCAGCCGCTGCAGGATCTCGTCGGTCGGATAGGTGACGGGATCATTGCGGATCTCCGCCGCCACCAGCTTATCCGCCGCCGGATTGGCATTGGCGTAATGAACGAAATTGGTGATGCCGGCGATGACATCCGGCCGTATCAGGTAGTTGATGAACAGCAGCGCATTCTCGTAATGCGGCGCATCCGATGGAATGGCGGCGGCATCGAGGCCGAGGAATGAGCCTTCCTTCGGCACCATATAGGTCAACTTGATGGGGGATTTGGCGGTGGCGATGGCATCCGTCGCCAGACGGAAATCGCCTGACCAGATGATCGCGACACAGGCCTCGCCATTGGCGAGGTCGTTATAGATGCCTGGGCCGATCTTCTTCAAATAGGGCCGGATCTTCGCCATCATCTCCTGCGCCGCTTTGAGATCGGCAGGATCGGTCGATAGCGGCTTCTTGCCAAGATAGCCAAGCGCCATGCCGACGATTTCCTCGGAGGAATCCACCATCTCGATGCCGCATTGGCTGAGCTTCTCGGCATTGGCCGGATCGAAAATCAGCGCCGCGCTGTCCAGCGGGGCATCCGGCAGAATCTTCTTCACCTTGTCGACATCATAGGCGATGCCGGTCGACCAGCGCATATAGGGGACCGCGTGTTCATTGCCCGGATCATACTGGGCCAGGACTTTCATGATGGTCGGGTTGAGCGTGGCGGTATTGGGGAGCTTCGATTTGTCGAGCTTATGGAAAACGCCGGCCTTGATCATCTTGCCCATGACCCAGGCCGAGGGGAAGACGACGTCATAGTCGCTGTGTCCGGCCAGCAATTTCGCATAGAGCGAGTCATAGCTCTCGAACAGGTCGTAGCGGACCTTGATACCGGTCTCTTTCTCGAAATTGGCGATCGTATCCGGTGCGACATAGTCGGACCAGTTATAGACATTCAATACCTTGTCCTCGGCCGAGGCGGTGGCGCTGAATGCCGAGACGGCCAGCCCCAGGGATAAAGCAGCTGAACAGAAGAAACGCAACATCATCAAACTCCCATGAACGGTAATATTTATGGTTAGAGAAAAGCTTGCTGGCTGATGACGACACGGTCACGCCGAACCGTTTCCGGATCGCTGTCGAATTGCCGGGCAAAAAGATGGCCGGCGAAGCGCTCGTCTTCTGCGACGTCGCCCTGGTCCCTTCTAAGGCTGTCTGCCCCGGCATGAAATCGCGCTCTCCCCGAATTTTTGTTCTTTTATTCGGCTTTGCGGCAGCATCGCATGACAAAAAACGCGAAGTCCAGTATTTTTGAATCACTGTTCAAATGGAAGTTGCCCGGATATGCTTGAACCGGTTGAGGGGCTGCATTATTCAGACTTCGTCGGGTAAAGGAAAAGACGTTACGTGGCCAAGCAGGAATTAAACGGTCAGAAGACCGAAGAACCGCAGCCTAAAGAGCAACAGCCGAGAGGCCAGCAGGCTAAAGGACAGCGTAAGCGGCAGCATCTGATCGATGCGGCCATTCGTGTGGTTGGTCGAAAAGGCGTGGCGCGCGCGACCATCCAGGACGTTGCGAAAGAAAGCGGTCTCTCCGTGGGCCTCGCGAATTTTTATTTCGCCGGCAAGGAAGAATTGTTCCGTGCCGCTTTCCAGAATCTGGCGGAGGAATACGAGGCGGTCTGGCGCAAGCGCACGGAGGGGCTGGACGATCCGCCGCAGATTCTCGATGCGATGGTGATTGCCGCTTTCGATGCCGTGGTTTTCAGCCAACCGAAGGCAGCCGCCTGGTTCGCGTTCTGGGGCGAGGCCTGCCACGGTGATTCCAGTCTTCAGGCGATCGACCGGATCGAAAAGCGCTGCGGCGATGAAATCCTGCGCCAATGCCGGAACCTTGCGCGCCGGCATGGCGTGTCGCCGACCCATGCCCGTCAGATCGGACTTGGTCTCGGCGCTCTGATCGAAGGGCTATGGTCCGCCTCTGCCGTGCCCGGCAGTTCGATGAAGGCGAGGACCGCAATTCAGATTTGCCGGGACTATATCGCCGCCTCATTCGCGCAGGCGATCGTCGGCCAGGCCAATGCGGATAAGACCGCGGCGGCGGCGGCAAAGTCCCGGCGCCTGGCCACCCAGAGCTGAGCTTTATTCGCCCAGCATCTCGCGCGCCGTTTCGATATCCGGTGGGACGATTTTTTTCGGCTGGAAGAGCAAGGAACGCTTCTGCGCCGCTTCGATCTGGGCCTGGGTCATCAGCGCGGCGATGGCATCGCGCTGCTTCATCAGGTTATAGCGCTCGACGCTGTTGGGCAGGTTGGCGATGGCGATGTTGTACCACATATAGGCCTTGCCGAGATCGAGCGGCGTTCCCTTGCCTTGCTCGTAAAGCTGGGCGGTCGGCGCATAGGCTTGCATGAGCCCCTGATCGGCCGCCTTCTCGAACCATTCCAGGGCCCGGCGGTAATCCTGCGGCACACCCTGGCCGGCGAAATAGACGTTCCCCATCAGCCATTCCGCCACCGGATGGCCAAGCTTGGCGAGGCGGGCGAAGACCGGCACGGCGGCCTGGTAATCGCCCTTGCGATAGGCTTCCCAGGCAGTATCGGCGCCCTGTTCCAGGGGGCGCCAGCTATGGCGCTCGCCATCGACGATCACATCGAGCGAATTGGCGGCACTGCCGCTCGGGCCGGGGCTGGCCTGGGCCGGATTGGCCTGTGCCACGGCAATCTGGGGCAGTGACAGGGCGAAGCTCGTGACCAGGCCGCCGATCAGGGCGGCAAAGAGCGGGCGATATCTGCGCGCGTTGGACATGATGAATTCCAGGATATCTCCCAGGGGTCTCGGTGGGTCTATCGGCCCGAATACGGCTCCCCCATAACGCCGCGAGGCTGGTTAATAAATCGTTGCCAGCACGGTCGGGGAACGGCAGCATCACAGCAAAACGACCAAGCAGGGGAGTTTTCCATGGCCGCCGCCCGCAAAGTCATCATCACCTGTGCGGTGACAGGGTCAATTCATACGCCGACCATGTCGCCTTATCTGCCGTTGACCCCGGATCAGATCGCCGCCGATGCCATTGCGGCGGCCGAAGCCGGTGCGGCCATCCTGCATCTCCATGCCCGCGATCCGAAGGACGGCCGGCCGAGCCCCGATCCGGCCATCTTCATGAAATTCCTGCCCCGCATCAAGCAATCGACCGATGCCGTCATCAATGTGACGACGGGCGGGGGCAGCAACATGACGGTGCAGGAACGGCTGGCCGCGCCTTTGGCGGCGAAGCCGGAAATGTGTTCGCTCAATATGGGATCGATGAATTTCGGGCTCTATCCGCTGCTCAACAAATACCCGGCGTTTCAGCATGACTGGGAACGCGAGCATCTCGAGCGAAGCCGCGACTTCATCTTTCGCAATACTTTCGGCGATATCGAGCACATTCTGCGCGAACTTGGCGAGGCGCATGGCACCAGGTTCGAATTCGAATGCTACGATGTCGGCCATCTTTATACCCTGGCGCATTTCCTCGATCGCGGCCTGGTCAAGCCGCCGCTTTTCGTCCAGACCATCTTCGGTATTCTCGGCGGCATCGGCGCCGATCCGGAAAACCTGCTGCAGATGCGCCGCATCGCCGACAAATTGTTCGGCGCGGATTATCACTGGTCGATCCTGGCGGCGGGCCGGCACCAGATGGGTTTCGTCACCATGGGGGCGATCATGGGCGGCAATGTCCGGGTCGGGCTGGAAGACTCGCTCTATCTCGGCAAGGGTGAATTGGCGCATAGCAATGCCGACCAGGTGCGGCGTATTCGCACCATTCTGGAAAACCTCTCCCTGGATGTCGCGACACCGGCCGAAACCCGGCAATTGCTGGCCTTGAAGGGGGCCGATCTCACGGGATTCTGACCGCCCGCATCCGCTTGTAAACCCGGCCCGCCGACTTATATCCAGAACGGCGGCTTATATCTGGAAGGGTGAGCGCAAGCATTGCGCCACCATGAGCCTCGCAAGGAGATTGCCTGGATGGCGGGTGAGCAGACGGGGGAAGGGACGGGGCGAGATGTCGTCGTTTACGACCCCGAGAAGCTGAAACAGGACCAGAAGACGGTGGAAGCCGGCTTCTGGCGCAAAGTGCGCCGTGTCGCCGCCAAGCTGCCGTTTCTGGATGAAGCGGTGGCGGCTTATTACTGCGCCATCGACCCGTCGACGCCGCTGCAGGTCAAGGCGATCCTGTTCGGCGCGCTGGCCTATTTCATCGTGCCGATTGATCTGGTGCCGGACTTCCTGGCCTGGTTCGGCTTTACCGATGATGCCGCCGTCATCTATGCAGCCATCCGCAGCGTTGCCCGGCACATCAAGCCGGAACATCAGGCGCGGGCCCGGGAAAGCCTGGAACGCCTCGCCGAATAAAAGGCATTTTCCCAAGATACCCCGATTCTTAGGCTGCCCCGCCTCTCAGGCCGCTTCGACCACTTTCAGGAAAACATCGACTTCCTGGCGCAGATGCCGGCCAAGGTCGTTCAGGGCATCGGCGGCATTGAAGACCTGATGCGCGCCGCTGCCTGTGGTTCCGGCGGCGCGGGACAGGTCCTGAATGGTGCTGGACACGGTCGCAGTGCGGGCCGCGGCGGCCTGCATATTGACGGCGATACCCTTGGTTGCCCCGTTCTGGTTTTCCACCGCATCGGCGATGGCGCTGGACAGGCCGGTCATCTGCTGGATGATCGACAGGACGTCGCCGGTGGAGTTGGCGACACTGCTGCAAGCATTGCGGATTTCGCTGATGCGCTCACCGATTTCCGCGACGGCGCGGCCCGTCTGGTCGGCCAGGCCGCGAACCTCGCCGGCGACGACGGCGAAGCCGCTGCCGGCTTCACCGGCCCGCGCCGCTTCGATCGTGGCATTGAGCGCCAGAAGATTGGTCTGGCGGGCGATGTCGCGGATCAGATCGGTGATTTCCCCGACCCGTTCGGCGGCGCCGGTCAAAGCATCCATCTGCTCATGGGTGATCCGGCCGCGATCGATCGCGGTGCTGGAAATCCGGTGGGATTCCTGGACATGGCGGCTAATCTCCGCCAGCGATCCGGCCAGTTCCTCCACGGCAGAGGCGATGGCGCCGACATTGGTGCTGGCTTCGGCCGAGGCGCCGGCGACGGCATCGGCCTGGTTATTTGCGGCGCCGGCCGTTTCCTTCAGATCGCTGGCCGAGCCGTGCAACTGATCCACCGCCTGGGCGACATGCCGGACGATGCTCTCGATCTGCTGGCCGAAGCGATGCACGGCCTCTTCCAGGCGCTGCTGGCGTGCCGCATTGGCGGCGGCGGTCGCCTGCTGTGCCGCGACGAGGCGATGGTTCTCCTCAAGCTTGTTGCGAAACACCATGACGGCCGTTTCGATCCGGCCCAATTCGTCGCGATACCGGGTGTCGATGGCCGCGATATCGGTCTGGCCCGATGCCAGGATGGTGACGCTGTCGGACAGGACACGCACGCGCCGCACCAGCAGGCGGGCCAGCCAGAAACTGATCAATGTCATCGCCAGCAGACCTAAGGCGGCGGCGATGGTGAGGCCAAGCTGGATACGCGCGCTATATTGACCGGCAGCGTCCTGGCGTTGCTGCGATGCGTCCTGTAATTGCTTCTGCAGCGAGACGAAGGGATCTTGCAGCGCCAAAAAGGCCTTGTCGGCATCGAGGATCTTTTTCATCGCCGACGCCGAACCGAGCGACGCCAGGTCGGTCACCTTTTTGAGAATTTCGTGATAGGTGGCGATATCGGCCTTGACCTTTTGCAGGCCGTCGACCGAGGGCATGGCCGCCGCGAACCCGGCGATGGTTTTTTCCGCGGCGGTGATGTGGCTTTCGATCTCGGCCACCGCGGCATTCATGTCGAGCTGGCTTGCATCCATGAAATTGGTGGAATTCGTGCCCTGCGCGGTGATGCGATAGAGCAAAGCATGAGTGGTGGAGATTTCCCGGAAAGCCTGCGCGACGCTGATCACCAGATCCTGATCGTCACCCATGTTGCGCAGATAGCCGGCCTGGGTGCGGAACCCGATGGCGGAGGCGGCGAGAAGACCGATCGTCACGAGAAAAGCCAAGGCCGGTGCGATCAGGAGTTTGGTGACCATCGGCCGGTGATGCAGCCAGGTTGCAGCGCTCATATTGTCTTCCTCGGTAAGCCGTCGCCATCTGCGCTTCGACAGGTGGCGTTTGTTCAATCGGCGCTTCTGATAAAAGCGCTCTGTTACGACACAGCGGATAAATCGATGACTCTTCGGAAAACAGGGCTTATTATATACATAGGTGTGAGTTTTCCATTCGACCCCTCAAACGGCCGGTGCAGGAGTCGTAAGCCGCAGATGCGATTTCGGGTCGCGTCGAGGCCAGTTTGACAGGGAATGATCATTAGGATCAGGGGCGGTGCGAGGGATAAAAACAATCCCCGATTCGGCTTGTCAAAGCCGGGTCTCGACCGCAGATTAGGCGCCCGCCGCGCGACATCCGGGTGGTTCATTTGCCGCCGGGTTTGAGGAACACGTACAAGGACCGATGACTGAAATGACCGACATGTTGTGGCAGCCGACGACCGACCAGATCCTCGATACCAATATGACACGCTTCCGAACGCAGGTGGCACGCGACTGGCTGGTCAATTTGCCGGATACCGCCGCCCTCTGGCAGTGGTCGGTCACCGAGATCGAGCAGTTCTGGCTCTCGCTCTGGCGCTTTTCGGAGATCATCGGCGACGGACCCGGTCAAACCGTTCTGGTCGACGGCGACAAGATGCCGGGCGCCAAATTCTTCCCCGAAGCGCAATTGAACTTCGCCGACAACCTGCTGCGCTATTCCAATGTGCCCGGCAATGCTGACAAGGACGCCATTGTCTTCTGGGGCGAGGACAAGGTGAAGCGGCGGCTCAGCCATGCCGAGCTGTGGGACCGGGTGTTGCGCCTGGCCAGTCATTTGCGTGCGCTCGGCCTGCAGCCCGGGGATCGCGTGGCCGGCTTCATGCCGAATATGCCGGAAGCGGTGATCGGCGCCCTGGCTGCCTCGGCGATCGGCTGCACCTGGTCTTCCTGCTCGCCGGATTTCGGCGTTCAGGGCGTACTCGACCGGTTCGGCCAGATCGAGCCGCGCGTGCTGCTGACGGCGGACGGCTACTGGTATAACGGCAAATCGCATGACTGCCTCGCACGTGCCGCCGAATTCCTGAAGGGCCTGCCCAGTGTCGAGCAGGTCATCGTCGTGCCCTATCTGGCGGACCGGCCGGATATCGCCGCTTTGCCGAATGCGCTGCTG
Organism: Rhodospirillaceae bacterium; assembly: GCA_008012315.1. Classification (GTDB taxonomy): domain Bacteria; phylum Pseudomonadota; class Alphaproteobacteria; order Dongiales; family Dongiaceae; genus Dongia_B. The sequence continues at coordinate 43,138 of SSEL01000022.1, read as the reverse complement.
ATCGCCGATGCGCTGGAGCGTCAGCCGGCGCCGGGCGCCGCAGGTCCTTTCGAATTCGTGCGCCTGCCATTCAATCATCCGCTTTACATCATGTATTCCTCCGGTACGACCGGCCAGCCGAAATGCATCGTGCATGGCGCCGGCGGCACGCTGCTGCAGCATCTGAAGGAACACAAGCTGCATGCCGACGTGAAGCCGGGCGACCGCGTATTCTATTTCACCACCTGCGGCTGGATGATGTGGAACTGGCTGATCTCCGGCCTGGCCAGCGGCGCGGCCCTGATGCTCTATGACGGATCGCCCTTCGCGCCGAACGGCAACATCCTGTTCGATTATGCCCAGGCGGAGAAAATCACGCTGTTCGGCACCTCGGCGAAATATATCGATGCCTGCGCCAAGGCGGATATCCAGCCGATCCGCACCCATGACCTCTCCAGCGTGCGGATGCTGACCTCGACCGGATCGCCGCTGGTGCCGGAAAGCTTCGACTATGTCTATGACAAGGTGAAAAAGGATCTCTGTCTCGCCTCGATTTCCGGCGGGACGGATATCATTTCCTGCTTCCTGCTCGGCAATCCGACGGGGCCGGTCTGGCGCGGCGAGATTCAGATGCGCGGCCTCGGCATGTCGGTCGAGGTCTGGAATGACGAGGGGAAGCCGGTTCGCGGCGAGAAGGGGGAACTGGTCTGCACCAGGCCGTTCCCGGCGATGCCGATCGGGTTCTGGAACGATCCGGATAACAAGCGCTACAAGGCGGCCTATTTCGAGCGCTATCCCAATATCTGGCATCACGGCGATTATATCGAACTGACCGAACATGACGGCATCGTCGTCTTCGGCCGCTCCGATGCCGTGCTCAATCCCGGCGGCGTGCGCATCGGCACGGCGGAAATCTACCGGCAGGTCGAGCAATTGCCGGAAGTCACCGAGAGCATCGTCATCGGCCAGGACTGGCAGCATGATGTGCGCGTGGTGCTGTTCGTCCGGCTGCGTGAGGGCGTCAAGCTGGATGAGCAGTTGGCAGCGAAGATCAAGACCCAGATCCGCAACAACACGACGCCGCGCCACGTGCCGGCCAAGATCATCCAGGTGGCGGATATTCCGCGCACCAAATCCGGCAAGATCGTCGAACTGGCGGTGCGCGACATCGTGCACGGCCGACCCATCAAGAACAAGGAAGCGCTGGCCAATCCGGAAGCGCTCGATCTCTATAAAGACCTGGCGGAATTACAATCATGAGCAGGAACTTGCATTATACCGTCAACCCGCTGCTCAGCCGGGTGGTGGCGCCGCCCATCGCCGAAGCCCATGGCTGGATCAAGGGACGCAATTTCCCCGCCGACAAGCCGCTGATCGACGTCTGCCAGGCGGTGCCCGGTTACGCGCCGCCGGCGGCGCTGACCGATCACCTCGCGGGCATCATCGGCGAGCCGGCGACGTCGCGTTATACCGATATCGAAGGCATGCCGGTTCTTCGTGAGGCGCTTGCGGCCGATATCGTGCGGGCCTATGGCGGCAAGGTGAGGGCGGAAAATGTGCTGATCACCGCCGGCTGCAACCAGGCCTATTGCCTGACGACATTGTCGCTGGCCAAGGCGGGGGAAGAGATCATCCTGCCGCTGCCTTATTACTTCAATTACCAGATGTGGCTGGACATGCAGGGCATCCGCGCCAAGCATGTCGCCTTCCGCCCGGATAATGGCGGCATTCCCGATCTTGATGAAATCGCGGCGGCGATCGGTCCTGCGACCCGCGCGCTGCTCATCATCTCGCCCAACAACCCGACCGGGACCGTCTATTCGCCGGATGTGTTGCGCCGCTTCTATCGGCTGGCGAAATCGCGCGGCATTGCGTTGATCCTGGACGAGACCTATCGCGATTTCATGCCGCATGATGATGCGCCGCATGATCTCTTCCAGGATCCGGACTGGGCGGGCACGCTCATCCATCTCTACAGCTTCTCCAAGGTCTTCTGCCTGACCGGCTACCGGGTCGGGGCCCTGGTTGGCGCACCGGCCTTGGTCGAGGAAGTGGCGAAGGCGATGGATACGGTGGCGATCTGCGCCCCGCGAATCGGGCAATTGGCGGCGATCCGCGGCCTCGATGCCTTGGGCGACTGGCGGCGCAGCAACACCCTGCTGATGCGCGACCGCCTCACGGCATTGCAATCGGCGCTGAGCCGCAACGATCTCGGCTATGAGCTGATCAGCGCCGGCGCCTATTTCGCCTATGTGCGGCATCCGCATCGTGGCCAAAGCGCCGCCGATGTGGCGCGCCGCCTGGTCGATCGCCAGAATCTGCTGGCTTTGCCGGGGGCGATGTTCGGCCCCGGCCAGGAAGACTATCTGCGCGTCGCCTTTGCCAATGTGGAGAAGGATTGGATGCCGGAGATCGCTGCGCGCCTGGCTGCCGACGCGGCTGCCTGATCGACGATGCTGGTGTTCTATCCTGCCAGGTTGTGCAGCTTCGGCGTGACGTAGAGCACCAGCAGCCAATTGCCGGCGAGAATGCAGAAGACCATGAAGAACAGCAGCACATAACGCTGCAGATCGGCCTCCTGCCGCCCGGTCAGGCCGCGCACCTGACGCAAGGTGCTGGAGAAGCGGTCGGCGATGAAGGAAAGCTTCTGGCGCTCGGTCGCCTGCCAGAACTGATAGATCATCAGCGAATAGATCCCGCCGATGCTCGACAGGATGCTGAGGCCCAACGCCGTCTTCAAAGCGAGCGACGAGGTGCCCAGGTAATTGCTGTAGATCCCGAGCGCGATGAAGATCAGCAGCACGCCGCCCATCGTGTGCCATTGCTGTGCCTTGGCGAAGCGAATGCTGTGGGCGCATTCGCTATACATCATCAGCAATTCGGCATGGGTGCTCTCCGCCAGCTCGCTCGGCTGATCGGGAAGGTCTTCTACATTATCGGCGCTGTCGGCGGCCTCGATCTGCTTCGCCATGCCGCATCCTCTTGCTGCACTCAATCATATGCATCCAGACATATGCCGTCAGACTGAGCCGAAAGGATTAACGAACGTTAAACGGATCGATCAAGCGGGAGCGGGGTGTTGCCGCATCTCGACCAGGATATGGCCGATCACCGCGAGGACGACGAGCGCGCCGCCCAGCAAGGTCGTTGAGGTCGGCACTTCGCCGAAAGCGAGCCAGACCCAGATCGGCGCAAGCGGTGTGTCCAGCGCGCTGATCAGGGCGGACTCCGTTGCCGAGATCAATTGCGTTCCGGTCGTCAGCAGCAGCAACCCCAGGCCGAGCTGCGTGACGCCGAAAAGCGCCAGATGAAAGAGATCGGCGTGGCTGGCTGCCAGTGGCCTCGCCAGGGGGGCGATGATCAAAGCGGTCAAAAAGGAGGAGACGCAGGAAACCGGCACCATATCGGCCTGCTTGAATTTCCGCACCGCCACCATCATCGCCGAGATCGCGCAGATCATGCCGAGCGCCAGCAGGCTGCCGAGCAGGTTCGTCGCGCTGGCCGCATTGCCGACCATGATCACGATGCCGATACAGGCAATGGCGCTGGCGATCAGCGTTGCCCGGCTTGCCGTCTCGCCGATCGCCAGCCAGGCGAATAGAGCAGTCACGAAAGGGGTGGCGGCGAAAAGCAGCGCCACATCGGCCACCGTGGTCAGGCGGAGCGCATTGATGAAGAACATCATGCCGGTGGTCGAGAGGGCGGCGATCAGGAGGCCGGGCCAACCCATCTGGCGCAACACGATGAAGCTGCGGCTTCCGTTCTGCCAGACCAGGATGGCCGCGATGAACAGCCCGGCGAAGATTCCGCGCCAGAACAACAGCGTCCAGACATCCAGCGGGATGAGCCGCGTGAAATAGCCGGCCGTGCTATAGGCGACCGCCGAGCCAGTCACCATCAAAATGCCGAGCCGATGACGATTTGCCTGCTGCATAAGCTCGCTTTCCCGGGATCCTGCTTTTCTCGTCCCTCGTTTCATGCTGACAATAGTGACAATCTACTGACATCGTGGTGTCAGTAGGATTTTATTAGGATCAATCCATGCGCCGGGCAGATCGTCTTTTCGATATCATTCAGGCTTTGCGGGTCGCCAGGGCGCCGCTGACGGCGGCCGATCTCGCGGCGGAACTCGAAGTCACAGTGCGCACGGTCTATCGTGACATCGCCACGCTTCAGGCGCGACGCGTGCCGATCGAAGGGGCGGCCGGGCTCGGCTACATGCTGCGCCAGGGTTTCGACCTGCCGCCGTTGATGTTCACCCTGGATGAGATCGATGCCATTCTGGTCGGGGCGCAACTGATTCAGCGGACCGGCGATGCGGGGCTGCAGGCGGCGGCCCGCAGCGTGCTGTCGAAAGTGACGGTCGCCTTGCCGGACCACCTGCGCCATCATCTCGATGTGCCGCCGATCTATGTCTCGCCCTTTGGCGCCAGCGTACCGTCATCGATCGATCTGAACGATGTGCGGCAAGCGATCCGCGGCCGCCAGAAGATGGCGATCGATTATGTCGATGGCGACGGCATCCGGACGAAGCGGGTTATCTGGCCGCTCGCCGTGGCCTATTTCATCGAAGCGACCCTGGTTTGCGGCTGGTGCGAGTTGCGGCGGGATTATCGCCATTTCCGTGCCGACCGCATCACAGGCGGCGAGCTTCTCGCGGCGACCTATCCGGCCGATGACGGCCGGCTGCTGCAGGATTGGCTGACCCAGGTCCGGCAACCGCAACCGGACGGGACACGCGCCAGTGCCGGCGGCAAAAAAGAACGGCGTCAGCAAAGCTGACGCCGCCGGTAAGATCGCTTTTGGAAGCGATCAATACATATGCTGGCCGCCATTGATCGACAGGGTCGATCCGGTGATGAAGCCGGCATCATCGGCCACCAGGAAGACCACGGCGCGGGCGATTTCTTCCGGCTTGCCGAGACGGCCCACCGGAATCTTGGCGATGATCTTTTCCAGCACCGCTTCCGGCACCGCGCGCACCATCTCGGTATCGATATAGCCGGGGCAGATCGAATTGACGGTGATGTTCTTGGCCGCGCCTTCCTGCGCCATGGCCTTGGTGAAACCATGGATGCCGGCCTTGGCGGCGGAATAATTGACCTGGCCGAACTGGCCGGCCTGGCCGTTGATCGAGCCGACATTGACGATGCGGCCGAAACCGCGCTCGCGCATGCCCTCGATCACGCTACGGCACATGTTGAAGCAGGATGTGAGATTGGTGCGCAGCACGTCATCCCATTGCTCGGTCGCCATGCGATGCATGGTCGCGTCGCGGGTGATGCCGGCATTGTTCACGATGATTTCGACCGGGCCGAGATCCTGGGCGATCTTTGCCAGGGATTCCTGGCATTGCGCCAGGTCGCCGACATCGAACTTATAAACGGGAATACCGGTTTCCTTCTGGAACGCCTTGGCCGCGTCGTCATTTCCGCAGTAATTCGCCGCGACCTTGTAGCCGGCGGCCTTCAGGGCGGTCGAAATCGCCGCCCCGATACCGCGCGTCCCGCCGGTCACCACTGCCACTCTACTCATGGACTACCTCCCTGCGACGGTTATTCCGCGATGTTCGTCGCTGATCTGCCTGGTTGATGCTTACCTCGCGGCAACTTCTAATTAGCGCAATCGATCGATGCCCGATGGTCAGCGCTCGACACAGAGCGCGATGCCCATGCCGCCGCCGATGCAAAGTGTCGCCAGGCCTTTCCTGGCATCGCGCTTCAGCATTTCGTGCAGCAGGGTGGTGAGCACGCGAGCACCGGATGCACCGACCGGGTGACCGATGGCGATGGCGCCGCCATTGACATTGACCTTGGCGGGATCCCAGCCCATGTCCTTGTTGACGGCACAGGCCTGGGCCGCGAAGGCTTCATTGGCTTCGATCAGGTCGAGATCGTCGGCCTTCCAGCCGGCTTTCGCCAAAGCAGCGCGGCTGGCCGGAATCGGGCCGGAGCCCATGACGGCGGGATCGACACCGGCCGTGGCCCAGGACACGATGCGGGCCAGCGGGGTGAGGCCGCGCTTCGAGGCCAGGGCATCGGACATCAGCACCAGCGCCGCCGCGCCGTCATTGATACCGGAGGCATTCCCGGCGGTGACGGTGCCGTTTTCCTTCGCGAAAGCCGGCCGCAATTTCTGCAAAGCATCGATCGTGGTGCCGTGCTTCGGATATTCGTCGGCATCGACCGTGACGTCGCCCTTGCGAGTCTTGATGGTGACCGGCACGATTTCGTCCTTGAACTTGCCGGCCTTCTGCGCCGCTTCCGCCTTGTTCTGCGAGGCGAGGGCGAACTGGTCCTGCTGCTCGCGGGTGATCTGCCAGCGCTGCGCAACGTTCTCGGCGGTGACGCCCATGTGATAGTGGTTGAAGGCGTCGGTCAGGGCGTCATGAATCATGGTGTCGATCATCTGGCCCGGGCCCATCTTCACGCCGTTGCGCAGATGCATGCAATGCGGCGCCTGGCTCATGCTTTCCTGGCCGCCGGCAACGACGATTTCCGAATCGCCGTTGCGGATCGCCTGATAGCCGAGCGCCACCGCGCGCAGGCCCGACCCGCAAAGCTGGTTGATCTGATAGGCCGTCCGTTCGGCGGGAATGCCGGCGGCGATGGCGGCCTGACGGGCGGGGTTCTGGCCGGTGCCTGCGGTCAGGATCTGGCCCAGGATGACTTCGGTGACCTCAGGGGCTTCGACCTTGGCGCGCTTCAGCGCTTCGACAATCGCCACTTTGCCCAGTTCGTGGGCCGTCAGGCTGGACAGCGATCCGTTGAAGGAACCGACTGGAGTGCGGGCGGCGGCCGTGATGACGACGTCGGTCATGAAAAACTCCCTAGAATTCCGTTGCTGCGAATGTCGTTACTGCCAACTGTGCAGTGCAACATGAACGGTAGGGACTCCGTCGGGCAAGCGCAAGGCGTAACTTATCCTATGTCCTGCCACCAAAGCCTCATCCAGGCGCCCCCATGGCTTCCGGGCGACCGTTTACGAGCCGCCGGCGACGTCCTGCATCCAGGCGGCGATCCGTGGCCAGATCGCCGTTTTCGCGCGAGCGCCGACCATCATGCCGATATGCCCCGCGGCCGGCGTCTCGATCCGGCACGTCGGCAGCAAACGGCCCAGCGCCAGGGCACTGCCGGGCGGCACGATCCGGTCATTGCCGGGCACCATTGCCAGACAGGGAACGGAAAGTTGTCTTGGGTCGATGGCCGTCCCGGCGACCTCCCAGTCGCCGCGCATGGTCGTGTTGTCGCCATACCACTCGATCAGACATTCACGCGCCACGCGCGCGACCAGCGGCACGCCGTCATTGAGCCAATCCTCCAGCGCCACGAAACGGCCAGCGGCGGCCTTGCCGGCGGGATCCTGGCGATCGAGAGTCGCGAAATTCTGAAATTTGCGCGGCACGAGAAACGGATCGAGCAGGGCGAAAAAGACCTGGAGCAGATCGACCGGCAATTCATCGAGAATCTGCAATACCGGCTCCAGTTGCCGGCCCAGGGCGGCGACCATGCGAGCATGTCCGGCGGCCTCCGCATGAAAGTCCCAGGGTGTTGCCAGAAGGGCAAGGCCGGCCACATCGTTTTGCGCCGCATTATTGCCGGCCCGGCAGAGCTGGGTCGCCGCCAAGGCCAATAGCCCACCCATGCAGTAGCCAAGGACGATGATCGGTCCACCGTCCTGCTGCCGCACGACATCGAGGGCACGGCACAGGCGGCCGGCAATGTAGTCGCCCAAGGTGAAATCGCGCTCCAGGGGGCCGGGTGCGTCCCAATCCACCACGAAGGGCTGGAAGCCTGTTTCCGCGAGGTAATCGAGAAAGCTGATCGATGGGTCGAGGTCGAGGATGTGATAGCGGTTGACCAGCGAGGGAATGACCAGGATGCGTGGTGCGGTGCGACCCTGCGCCGATGCGCTCTTGCGTCGATAATCCAACAGGCGCGTGCTGCCTTCCGACCAGATGACAGGCGCCGTCCGCTGCGGCACAGCGCCGGTTGTCTGCCGATAGGCCAGCACGCCGGTCAGGAAGGCATCGAGGCGTCGATGGCCTTCCTCAGTCAGCGCCTGTGCCAGCGCGGCCGGATCGGCGGCGTCGAGTTGCGGGCCCAGTTCCTCCAGTACTTTTTTCAGGCTTGGCGGGATCGGCAGCGCTGGGTGGTTTGCGCTTGCTGCGGGGCTTGGCTGGCCGTTTTGCGCCTTTTGTTCCTTCAAGTTCTGCCAGACGAGATTGAAGCCCGGCAAGATGAGCGCGGAGTTGCTCCAGCTCGCCAGCGACAGGCTGAGATGCAGCGGCAGCGGGCGCGGTCCCAGCCGGCGCATCGGATGACCCTCGGCTCGTCGATTGCTCTGCACCCTGTTGTCCTCCGGCCGGCATTGGCTGGTGTGGTTGTGGCTGGTGCGGCCGTGGCTCATATGCCCGGGCTGCGTTCCGGGCCGCGTCGAGCTGTGTCGCGAAAGCCTTCTGCCATGCTTCCATCATGGCAAACGGATTGCCGGGCATCTGCGTTGCCGCGGGACTGGCGCCGGGCATCGTCATTGGCGGCATGACCGTCGCCAGATGGGCCAATTGCTGGGCGACCATCGGATCCGCCGCCAGGGCCGATAGCTGATCCTGCCACAAATCGAGCAGTTTTTTCGCCAGATCGGCCGGATCGATCGTCGGTTTGCCTTCCGTCATGCCCGCATCATAGCCATGGCCGGCCCATCTTCGCAATGCAGCTACCGCATTGCCAAAGCCCGGGCAAAACCTGCTATGCTCGCTTCAAGCCGGCCTTATGGGGAGGCACCGGCGATTGCGCAGGGAAGGATTGAATTCGATGGCTGTCGGCAGCGACACTGGCAACGACAAGGCACCGGTTCGGATCAAGAAATATGCCAACCGGCGTCTCTACAACACGGCAACCAGTTCTTATGTGACGCTTGACTATCTTGCACAGATGGTGCGCGAAGGGCTTGATTTTACCGTCGAGGATGCGAAGTCGGGCGAAGACATTACCCGCTCGGTGCTTACCCAGATCATCGTCGAAGAAGAAGCAAAGGGGCAGAACATGCTGCCCATCAATTTTCTGCGGCAATTGATCAGTCTCTATGGCGACAATCTGCAATTGCTGGTGCCGCGCTATCTGGAACAGAGCATGGAAAGCTTCGCCCGCAACCAGGAGCAGTTCCGCGATTACATGAAGAACAGCTTCGGTGGCATGCTGCCTTACGACCGCCTGGAAGAAATGTCGAAGCAGAACATGACGTTCTTCGAACAGGCGATGCGCATGTGGACGCCTTTCTCCGTGCCGGGCAACACGCCAGGTGCCAATACCGCGCAGGAGAAGCCGCATCATCCGGCCTCGTCATCCGAGAAACCGGCGTCGGCTTCGGACGAGTTGTCGGATCTGAAATCGCAGATGCAGGCGTTGCAGCGGCAGCTGGAGAATTTGAGCAAGAACGGCGGCAAGAACGAATAAGGCTGCAAGGCCTCGCCGGCTCCTGGATGTGAAGAAAGAAGAACGCTGCCGGATACTGGCGGCGTTTTCGTTTCAACCTCGGGATCTGCTACGCATTCCCCCCTTTATGCGTTTCCCAGGGTGGTCAGCGACTTTGACGGCGCCGGCCGGTCGCGGTCTTTGTTGAGCGAGCGCTCCAGCCAGTTCAAGAGCCGCGTCAGGATGAAGACCAGGGTCACATAAATGAGGCCGGCGGCGATCAGCGGCTCGTAAATGCGGAACGTCTGTTTCTGGATCCAGCGTGCGGTACCAAGCACGTCCATGACCGTGATCGTCGCCGCCAGGGATGTCGATTTCAGCAACAGAATGGTTTCGGTGCTCATGGTCGGCAGGCAGATCCGGATCGCCCGTGGCAGGGTGATGCGTCGCAGGACCAGCCAGGGCGACATGCCGAAGGCCTTGCCGGCTTCGATTTCGCCATGCGGCACCGCCTGGATGGCACCGCGCAGAATTTCGCCGGTATAGCCGGCGGTATTCAGGCTCAAGGCCACGATGGCATACCAGAAGCCGTCACGCAGATAAGGCCACAGGAAGCTGTGGCGCACCCAGGTGCCGGGCAGAATCTGGCCGAGCCCGTAATAGATCAGATAGATCTGGACGAGAAGCGGCGTGCCGCGCATCAGCAGGATGTAGAGATAGCTCGGCATCCACAGAAACGGATTGGGCGAGATGCGGGCCATCGCGATCGGCACGGCCATCAGATTGCCGACAACGCAGGAAACCACCGTCAGGCCCAGGGTAACCGGAATGGCCTGGAGAAGCTTCGGCAGGACGATGGTGAAAATGAAGGTGAGGGCATCGATCATCGCACTTCCCCTATCGCCGCATGCCGCGATTAACGCGCTTTTCCAACATCGCCAGGACCAGCATGGAGGCGACGGTCAGGAACAGGAAGCAGGCGGCCGTAACGCTGTAGAAAAACAGATATAGCTTGGTGGCGCCGGCCGCTGTGGAACCGGCATTCAGCAATTCCTGGACGCTGCCGACAACGACGATCAGGGCGCTGTCCTTGGTGATATTCAGCCACTGATTGCCCATGCCGGGCAGGGCGTAGCGCAGCATCAGCGGAAACAGGATACGCCGGAAACGCAAAGGCGGCCGCATGCCGAACGACCGGGCGGCTTCCATCTGGCCCTTCGGCACGGCGAGGATCGCGCCGCGCAAAATCTCGGTCATATAGGCGCCGTAGATGAAGCCGAGAGCGCCGACGGCGGCGGCGAAGCCGCTGATCTGGATATCTTCGCCGGCGATGCCGATCCCGACCAGCACGGCCTTCAGGGCCGAGGTGCCGCTATAATAAAGCAGCAGGATCAGCAGCAATTCGGGAACGGCGCGGATCAGCGTCGTATAGACATCGGCGATGCGATACAGGATGCGATTGCCGTGCAGCTTGGCGCCGGCGCCCAGCAGGCCGAAACAGAATCCGACGAAATAACTGCAGACGGAAATCTGCACGGTCAGGGCCAGGCCGCGAAGCAGTTCATCGCCCCAGCCGGTATCTCCGTAAGCCAAGAGTGACCAAGCGGATTGTTGGTCTGGCATCGTGCCTCTTCCCCAATTTGCGCATTTTATGCAGTCGCCGGTTCAAATCGCCGGGCTGGTTGTTTTCTTGCTCCTTGTTGAGCGACTGTCAAGCAATACGGCCGAGATCCTCAGGACCATCGCAGAGCAAACGGCCGTGGAGAAAGAAAAAGCCAGCGACTCGCTGGAATCGTTGGCTTTTTCGTGGTCTCCTTCCTTGACCGCAGGATGCGCGGAAAGAGCGTTTAGCTTCCGAAAATATCGAAATCAAAGTACTTCTTCGCGATTTCGTTGTATTTACCGCTATCGCGAACGGCCTTGATGCCGTCATTGAGTTTCGCTTTGAGCGCGTCGTCGCCTTTGCGGAGACCGCCGCCGACGCCCTCGCCCAGCAGCGGATTTTCCGGAATGATGACCTTCACTTCCATCTTCTTGCCCTGGTCGGATTTCAAGAAGTCGGACAGGGCGACGGAATCCGCCATGACCAGGTCGACGCGGCCGGCGACGAGGTCGGTATTGGCGTTATCCTGCGTGTCGTAAACTTTGACCTCCGCATCCTTGCCGAAATATTTCTGGATATAATTGGCATGGATGGTCGAGGTCTGGACGCCGATGATCTTGCCCTTGGCATCGGCCGGGTTGGCGATCTTGCCGCCCTTGCCGTCGGGATCGTCGATAATGCCGATCTTCACGCCATCGCTTTTCGGGCCGATTATTTCAGCCGGGCTGTTGTAATACTTGTTGGTGAAGTCGATGACCTGCTTGCGTTCCGGTGTGATCGACATCGAGGCCCAGATGACATCGATCTTCTTTTCGTTGAGTGCCGGAATGATGCCGTCCCAGGCAATCGGGACCAGCTCGCATTTCGCCTTGATCGCTTCGCAGACCGCATTCATCAGATCGACCTCGAAGCCGACCCATTTGCCGGCGGAATCCTGGCTGGCGAAAGGCGGGTAAGGTTCCTGTGCAAAGCCGAATTTGATGACCTCCGGCGTGGCTGTCGCCTGCTGCGTATCGGCGGGCGCCGGTGCCGGCGTGGATGTGCTGGCGGCCTGCTGTTCGGTTGTCTGTTGCTGACTGGGCTGGGCCTGCTGTTGTGCCTGCTGCTGCTCGTTGCTCTTATTGTCGCATGCCGTCAAAAGCAGTGCCGCAAGTCCGATTGCCGCGATCTGGCCGGTCCGAATGGAACGAAAAATCATGGTTCTCCCCCAAAGCTGAAGCCGGCACATCCGACGCTCCTGACAGAAGCGGCCATAAGGGCTTTCGACCTTCCCTTAATTGTGGAGAGCGGGACGATATGATCCGGTCCGGTTTTATTAGCATAGACGCGGCTCCATTGAAAGAAATCCTCCCAATAGAGGGCCGCGTCCCTGCCTGCCGGTTAATTGGCCGGCTTACTGACCGTAGATATCGAAATTGAAGTATTTGTCGTTGATCGTCTTATAGACGCCATCGGCCCGGATCGCCTTGATGGCGGCGGATATTTCGTCTTTCAGCGGATCGCCTTTCCGGACGGCAGCGCCGATATTGGCGCCGGAACTCGGATCGACGATCGGCTCGCCCTTGACCTCGAAATCCTTGCCCTGGTCGGTTGCTAGAAAGCCCTGGATGAGGGCAATGCTGTCGGCGAAATCGAGATCGATACGGCCCGCAACCAGATCGGCATTGACCTGATCCTGCTGCTCATAGGCTTTCACCTCAACGACATCGCCGTAATTCTTCTGCACCCAGTTCTGCTGCGCCGTTGCCGTCTGTACGCCGATGATCTTGCCTTTCAGGCCATCCTTGGAAATCTCGATCTTGTCGCTTTTCGCGCCGACGAAGACGATCGCGGTTTCATAATACTTGTCGGAAAAATCGACCGCTTGCTGCCGTTCGGGGGTGATGCCCATCGAATTGAAGATGACGTCGATCTTGTTGCCGTTCAGCGCCGGGATGATGCCATCCCAGGCGACCGGGACCAGCTCATAATCCTGGCCCATCTGCTTCATGATGGCGGCGATCAGGTCAACCTCGAAGCCGGACCAGGTTCCCGCGGCATCCTTGCTCCAGAAGGGCGGATAGGGTTCCGGGGCGAAACCGACCCGAAGCTTGTCGGCGGCTTCGACCTGGTGTGGTGCATGGATAAGAACGACGCCGGCAGCCAAGGCAAAGCCAGCCGCAAGAATTTGGCGGCGATGAAGCCGCAGTTTCGTGAACATTGAGATGCCTCCCTTACATCCCGGCCGCCCTGACAGCCGATTCCTTAAACGATACGTGTTCAATCAGAGCTGTGTACAGCTTAGCAGCCGGTTGACGGTTCGCCAAGAGTGCGAGTCGCTGGCGGCGCGAAAATCGGCGCGGGGGGCTTTACTGCCGGCGCAGGAAATCCTCCAGCCGGTTCATGGCTTCGGCCAGCCGGGCTTCGCCCTGGGCGTAGCACAGGCGGAGATAGGATTGCCCACCGGCCCCGAAAGCTGTCCCTGGCGCCAGGCCGACCCGGCCTTCCGTCACCAGCTTTTTGCAGAAAGCGAGGGGATCGCCCATCTCGGCGACCTGCAGCATGAGATAGAAGGAGGCATTGCTGGGGATGACCGATACCCGGTTCATCGCCGACAGCCGCTCCAGCACCAGATCGCGGCCGGATTTGCAGCGGGCGACCATCGATTTGACGAAGCTTTCGCCCTGGCGGATGGCGGCGACGCAGCCCCATTGCAGAAAGGCCTGGCCGCCCGAGGTATTGAATTCCGCCACCCGGTCGAACACCGCCGTCATGCCGCACGGCATGACGATCCAGCCGATCCGCCAGCCGGTCATCGCCCAGCTCTTGGAGAAGCTGTTGACCACGAAGACCGGGTCTTCGGGTGCGGCGATTTCCAGAAAGGACGGCGCGACGGGCCGGTCATAGACCAGGCGGTTATAGACTTCATCGGCAATGATGGCGATGCCGCGTGCGCGGGCGAAATCGAGCAGCGCCTGGCGTTGTTCGGCCGGCATCACCCAGCCGGTCGGATTGCCGGGCGATGCCAGATAGATCGCCTTGGTCCTGTCGTCGCAAGCGGTGAACAGGTGATCGAGGTCGAGATGCCAGCCGGCGGAATCGCCTTGCAGCGGCACTTGCCGCGCCTCGCCGCCCATGATCTCGATACAGGCGAAGATATTCGGCCAGACCGGCGTGATGCAGACCGCATTGTCGCCCGCACCGATCAATGTCTGGATGATCAGCATCATGGCATTCATGCCCGAACTGGTGACGGCGATGCGCTCATCGGCAAGCTCGACGCCATAGAGCATGCGGTGATAGTCGATCAGCGCCTGGCGCAATTCGGGAATGCCGCGTTTCTGTGTATAGAAGGTCTTGCCGTCACGCAGGGCCGTAGCGGCGGCATCGCAGATGAAATCCGGCGTCGGCTGGTCGCCTTCGCCGACCCAGAGGCCGATCACATCGGGAACGGTGAAGCCCATGCGCCAGACATCGACGATCTGCGAATCCTTCAGCTCGGTGATTTCCGGCCGGATGGCAAAGGGAATGTCTGGCGTCATGTCGAGATGTCATCCGAAAGTCAGGGTTGAGCCGGTGAGCCGATACGGCGCGGCATGGCGCCGCCGCGCCGCCGCAACACCAGCAAATTGCCGCAGAGGACCAGCGCAATGCCGATCACGGCAAGGATGGTCCAATGATAATTCTCCACAAAGGTGCTGATACCGAGCGCGACGATGGGGAAGAGAACCGTCGTATAGGCCGCCTGTCCGGCGCCCAGGCGCTGCACCAGCGTCAAATAGCAGGTGAAGCCGATCACGGAAGCGAACAAGGCAAGCATGAACAGCGAGATGCTGTAGCTCACATGCGGGTCATAGGTGAAAGTGGCATCGCCGATGACGGCCAGCAGCAGGGAGCCGATTGCGCCATAGGCCATGCCGATCGTGTTGCTCTGGACGACCGGGATCGCCTCGGTCTTCAATTTGACGCTGACCATATTGCCGAGCGAGGCGAGGAAGGTGCCGGCCAGCGACAGGAGCAGGCCGATCATCGCGCTCGAGCTGGCATCGAAACCGGCGATCTCGGGCCAGAAGACACAAGCGAGGCCGATCAGGCCGAGCAGGGCACCGGCGCCGACCCGGCGGTCGACCGGATGGCGGAACAGGATGGCGCCATTGAGGAGGTTCATCACCGTCATGGTGGAGAAGACGATCGCCATGAGGCCGCTGGTGAGATAGCGGGCGGACCAGTAGAACATCAGGTAATTCACGCAAAACAGCGTCAGGCCCTGCCCCGCCATGAGCAGATGCGCGCGCCAGGAAAACCGCAGGGACCGCCTTGTCACCAGGCAGAAGCCCGCCAGCATCAGGCTGGACAGCAGAAAGCGATAGGCGATCGACAGTTCCGGCGCGACGATGCCGAGCTGATATTCGATGCCGATCCAGGACGATCCCCAGATCAGGACAACAAGGACATAAAGCAGGCCGGTCGACATCGCTCGGTTACCTTCGGCATATACAGGCCGTCAACTTAGCCGCGAGTGGCCGCTCCGGGCAATCGGCCTGCGCAGCCATGCTATGCTTCCGTCATCCCGCTGTTTCTTGACAGGCGGCCTGGGGCCTCGGCATAAGCGCCTGATAATCGACGCAATCGACGACCGGCAATGCCGGACAGCCGGGGGACGACCTTCATGGCAACACCAAGCTCGATGTATCCCGGTGCGGCCAGGGGAACCCGCTTGCGCGCCACCCTGATCGGCGGCATTGCCGTGCTGCTCTGGGCGACCTTGGCCCTGTTCACCAGCTCGACCGGTGCCGTGCCGCCTTTCCTGAAATTGGCGCTCACCTTCGGCATCGCCTTTCTCTGCGCTGCCATGCGCTGGCTTTGGCTGGTTCATAAAAACGGGATCGGCGCGCTCGGATTCCTGCGCCAGGCGTTGCCGGCCTGGGTCATCGGCATTTGCGGGCTGTTCGGCTACCATTTCTTCTATTTCAATGCGCTGGATCGCGCGCCGCCGGTCGATGCCAGCCTGATCGCCTATCTGTGGCCGTTGCTGATCGTGCTGCTATCGGCCTTGCTGCCGGGCGAGAAATTGCGTTGGGAACATCTCGCCGGTGCGGCGCTGGGCCTGGCCGGCGCGGCGCTGCTGATCGTTCAGCGCGGCGGTGGATTGAACCTGAGCGGCGCTTATCTCGTCGGCTATCTGTTCGCGCTCGCTTGCGCGTTTACCTGGTCGGGCTATTCATTGCTGAACCGGCGCTTCGGCAGCGCCTCGACCGATCTCGTGGGCGCCTTTTGCGGTGCAACGGCGCTGCTCGGGCTGATCGCCCATCTGCTCTTCGAGGAAACGATTCTGCCGGCGGATGCCGCGCAATGGGGCGCCATTGCCGCCTTGGGCCTGGGGCCGGTCGGGCTGGCCTTTTTTGTCTGGGATTACGGCGTGAAGCACGGCGACATCAAGGCGCTCGGCGCCTGTTCTTATCTGTCGCCGCTTATCTCCACCGGCTTGCTGATCCTGTTCGGCAAGGCCGAAGCCAGCCTGACGGTCGGCCTTGCCTGCCTGCTGATCGTTGGTGGTGCTGTCCTCGCCTCACGGGATCTCTGGATGCGACGTGCCGTCCGCGCCTGATCAAGCTTGACCCCATTCAGGCGCGATGGGGAGGACCTCAATCATGCGGCCTGGTGGTGGCGAGGGATGGCCGCGTTGAGAAGCTCTTATGCCAGGCCGCGAGACCCGGATGGCCGGTGCGCCAGTTTTCGTCGC
The DNA here is from genome assembly GCA_008012315.1 of Rhodospirillaceae bacterium. Classification (GTDB taxonomy): domain Bacteria; phylum Pseudomonadota; class Alphaproteobacteria; order Dongiales; family Dongiaceae; genus Dongia_B. The sequence goes on along the minus strand of SSEL01000022.1, from coordinate 26,421 downwards.
TGAAGCGGAAGTCGAGATAGTCGAGCAGGATGGCGATCGTCAGATTGCCGATATCCGGCTGCTCGCCCAACTGGCCGGCTTCCGTTTCCAGCGCGTCGAGGCCGCGCATAATGCGGGCCTTCTGCGCGGCATCCCAATCGCTCGAGCGCAGGTTTTCCGGCCGCCGCCGTTCATACATGCGCAGGACCGAGGCATCCATCATGCCATCCGCCAGGGCCTGCCGGCGCAAGGCGGTCCAGCGCTTGGGGCCGGCGGCGGGATAGAGCGGGGTGCCCTGATGGCAACTGTCGAGATATTCGCAGATCACCGGTGAATCGTAGAGTTTCTCGCCGGTGTCGAGAATGAGGACGGGGATCTTGCTGAGCGGGTTATCCTGCGCCAGGCCGCTCGCCGGATCGGTCGTCACCGTCTTGACCAGTTCCAGCGCCGCTTCCTGCCCCGTTTCCAGGGCGACAACCCGAGCCTTGCGGGCAAAAGGACTGGTGGTCGAAAATCGTAATTTCATCTGGGCATCCTTCAGAATGAATCCTTGGCGGCGCGAATGGCGCCGAAGACGGCGGCGGGCTCCTTGCCGGCGCTGGCAAAACGTTGCATCAGCGATATCTCATCGGCGCGCAGGAACGGATTGCAACGGCGTTCCTGGCCGAGCGTCGAGGGGACCGTCGGGCGCCCGGCGGCACGGGCCGCCTTGACCTCCGCCACCCGCCGCGCGAGATCGGCATTGTCCGGATCGACCGTCACCGCGAAGCGGCAATTGCTCTCGGTATATTCATGGGCGCAAAAGACCCGCGTCTCCGGCGGCAGTGCCCGTAGTTTCAGCAGCGATGACCACATCTGCTGCGGCGTGCCTTCGAACAGGCGTCCGCAACCGATCGAGAACAAGGTGTCGCCGCAGAACAGGGCGTCTGACTCGGCGAAATGATAAGCGATATGGCCGCTGGTATGGCCGGGCACGAAAAAGACCCGGGCATGATGGCCGGCGAATTCGGCGCCGCTCGCTTCATCGACGGCTTCATCCAGGCCGGGGATGCGGGCGCGGTCATAGGCCGGGCCGATCACCTTGGCGCCGGTCGCCCGCTTGATCTCGAGATTGCCGCCGACATGGTCGCCATGGTGATGGGTGTTGAGGATATGGCTGATCTGCCAGCCGCGGCCGGCGGCGGCTTCCAGGACCGGCCCGGCTACGGCAGGGTCGACCACTGCGGTTGCGCCGCTCGCCCGGTCGTGGGCCAGATAGACGTAATTGTCGCTCAGCACCGGAATCTGCACGATTTCCAATGCGGCTTTGCTGTCGGCTGTCGGCATCGCGGACCTCGTTAATTTCCACCCGCAGGATAGTTAGAGCCGGAGGATCGCAGATGCAATCGCCGGAGCGACTGCATCTGCGATCCCAATCCGCCTCTACTCAATAAGATAGAGGGCGATCCAGCTTTTAAATTGACGCAAGTATGCTGCAATTTAAAACCATCGCGCTCTGCGGATATGCCATAATCAACCACTGACATAGCAAGGTTGTTCGGAAATACCCGCTTCATGTGGCAAGACGTCGTCGATCTACGGGATTTCTACCGTACCGATTTGGGGAAAGTGGCCCGGCAGCTGTTACGTGCCCGGATTCGCGCCATGTGGCCGGATCTGCAGGGGCAGTCGCTGCTGGGACTCGGCTATGCGACGCCTTATCTGCGGCAATTCATGGGGGAGGCGGAGCGCGTCCTGGCCGCCATGCCGTCCTCCCAGGGAGTTCTTCCCTGGCCGGGAGACGGGCCGGGCATCGTCACGCTGGCGGACGAGACCGAACTCCCTTTTCAGGATTACTCCATCGACCGCGTGCTGATGGTGCATGCTTTGGAAGCCGGCGAGCATCAAAGCGACATGCTGCGCGAGGTCTGGCGGGTCTTGTCCGGCGGCGGAAGGCTGCTGGTCGTGGTGCCCAACCGGCGCGGCCCCTGGTCGCATTCGGATAATACGCCCTTCGGCTTCGGCCAGCCTTTCACCACCGGCCAGGCGACGCGCCTGCTGCGGCAGCATTCCTTCACGCCGTTGCGGGTCGACCGTGCCTTGTTCTTCTGGCCGTTCCGCTGGCGCACTTGGCTGCGGACGGCGCCGGGCTGGGAGCGGATCAGCCTGCGCTGGCTGCAGGCCTTTTCCGGCGTCATCGTCATCGAGGCGACGAAGCAGCTCTATGGCGCCGTCCCGACCAAGCAGGTTCGCAAGCGCGCCCGGATCACCCTGCCGCTGCCGCAGCAAGCGGTTCCCACGGCCCGCCGCCTGCGCGTGCCGGAAGACCAGGGCGTCTGACGGCCGCCGAAGAGACCTTGGCGGCAGTCCGGGCGGTCCGCGGCGCATTCCGCCCATGTCAATGATTTCTTTGCTTTTCCTCGGTTCTTCAGCTTTGCACCAAGGGCTGAGCCCGGAAGAGCATTTCGCCCTTTGCAATTCTGCCGCCCTGCGTCTATCACTGAGCCGCAGAACCAGATCGGGGCCGGTGGCGGTCCGCGATCCGGTCTCGGTCGTGTCTGATGCAGCGTGACGCGGGGGCGGGCTGGTTTGGCAATAATCTGAATGGTAACAACGGATTAGGCGGATCGATCGCAAATGGCCAGTGTGGAAGAAAAGTTGGCAGCCTTGCGCCAAGAGATCGATGCCGTGGACAACCAGCTGCATGATCTGTTGATGCGCCGCACCGATCTGGCGGTGCAGGTCGGCAAGGTAAAGGCCGAAAGACAGCCGGTCGGCCATAATGCGGCCGATGGCGCCAAATTCATTCGTCCCGCCCGGGAAGCGCAGATCCTGCGCCGTCTGGTGGCGCGCCATACCGGCAAATTGCCGAAGGCCGTGATCGTGCGGCTGTGGCGGGAATTGATTTCCGCCCTGTTGCAGGTCGAAGGCCCCTTTGCGGTCGCGGTTTACGCGCCGGAAAACGAACCCGGCTTCTGGGATGCCGCGCGTGATCATTATGGCAGCCGGGTGCTGATCACCGGCTTCGACCGGGTCGGCCAGGTCCTGGGCGTCGTCCAGGACGGCCAGGCGACCGTCGGCGTGCTGCCGGTGCCGCGTGAGGACGATACCGACCCCTGGTGGCGCCATCTGACGGCGCAAAGTTCCGGGGCGCCGCATGTCATGGGGCGCCTGCCCTTCGGCGATGCCGGCAACCAGCGCGGCAATCCCGTCGAGGCGCTGGTGGTCGGCCATGCGCGCAACGAGCCGACCGGTCATGACCGCAGCCTTCTGGTGGTCGATCCGGGCCGTGAGATCAGCCGCTCCGCGCTGAAGACGGCGCTGACCAAATCCGGCCTGACGCCCACCTTGTTTTCCGGCTGGCGCAGCCCCGGTCTCGGGCAGGATTTGCATCTGGTCGAACTGGAAGGCTTTTTCGCGCCCGGTCCGCTGCGGACGCGCGACGAAAACGGTGTTGAGAACGGCTTCGCCCCGCTCAACCGCGGTCAGTTCGAGAACGCGCATCTGACCATTATCGGCAGCTACGCGGTTCCCTTCGCCCGCCAGGAATTGGCGTCGCACTGAAGCTGCCCTGGAGCCTGACTGACCACCCAGATATGACTGGTCCAGGCCCGGCGATCGAGAAAGGATCTTTCGTCATGAGTTTGGTCGTGCGTCCCGGCATTCTAGACATCGACGCCTATGTGCCTGGTGAGCATTCGCTGCCGGGCGGCGGGCCGGTCTATAAGATGTCGTCGAACGAGAGCGCGATCGGGCCCAGCAAGAAGGCGGTCGAAGCCTATGCCGCCGATGCTGCCGAACTGCATCGCTATGCGGATGGCGGCGCAGTCAAGCTGCGCGAGGTCATCGCCGCCAGTTTCGGCACGAAGGCCAACCAGATCGTCTGTGGCGCAGGTTCCGACGAGATCCTGCAATTGCTGACGCGGGCCTATGCAGGGCCCGGCGATGAAGTGCTTTATTCGCGTCACGGTTTCCTGGTCTATCCGATCTCGGCCCAAGCGGTGGGCGCGACACCTGTCGCGGCGCCGGAGCGCGACCTGACAACAGATGTCGACGCCTTGCTGGCCAAGGTGACGCCGCGCACCCGGATCTGTTTCGTCGCCAATCCGAACAACCCGACCGGCAGCTATATCTCCAGCGCCGAGATGCGGCGCCTGCGCAAGGGGTTGCCGGATAATGTCCTGCTGGTGATCGACGCCGCCTATGCCGAATATGTCGGCACGGCCGATTACAGCGCCGGCCATGAGCTGGTGCAAGAATTCGACAATGTCGCCGTCGCGCACACCTTCTCGAAGATCTATGGTCTTGCGGCTTTGCGTCTCGGCTGGGTGCACTGTTCGGCGGCGACGGCAGATGTGCTCAACCGGATCCGTGGCCCGTTCAATACCTCGGGGCCGGCGCAGGCGGCCGGCATCGCCGCGCGGCTCGACGAAGCGCATGTCGCGGCAGCCAAGGCCTATAACGATTACTGGCTGCCCTGGCTCAGCGACCGGGTGCGGGAGATCGGCCTGAAGGCTTATCCCAGCGTGTGCAATTTCCTGCTGGTCGGCTTCCCCAGCGATCCCAAGCTGAACGCCATGGCGGCCGACGCCTTCCTGAAATCGCGGCGCGTCCTGGTGCGGAAAATGGGTGCCTATGGCCTGCCCGACTGCCTGCGCATCTCCATTGCCGAAGAACCGGCCTTGCGCACCTGTGCCGATGCGCTGAGCGACTTCGTTAAACAGGCGGCGACACAATGACGATCCTGTTCGATAAGGTCTGCCTGATCGGCATCGGCCTGATCGGTTCTTCCCTGGCCCATGCGATGCGCGCCGGCAAGCTGGCCAGCCGGATCGACGTCTACGACCATGATGCCGAAGCCCGGGCGATCACGGTCGAACTGGGCTTGGCGGACCAGGTCCATGACAATGTCGCCGATGCGGTGACGGATGCCGACCTCGTCATCGTCTGCGTGCCGGCCGGCGCGGTCGCCGATCTGGCGCCGGAAATCGCCAAGACCCTGAAGCCGGGCGCGATCCTCAGCGATGTCGGCTCGGTCAAGCAGGCCACCGTGCGGGATCTCGGTCCGCATGTGCCGGACAAGGTTCATTTCATTCCCGGCCATCCCATTGCCGGGACGGAATATTCCGGTCCGCGCGCCGGTTTTGCCGATCTGTTCAAGGGGCGCTGGTGCATCCTGACGCCCTTGCCGGGCACCGATCCGAAAGCGATCGAGCGCCTGCAGGAGCTCTGGGAGAAAATGGGCAGCCAGGTCGAATTGATGGAGCCGGGACATCACGATCAGGTCCTGGCGATCACCTCGCATCTGCCGCATCTGATCGCCTATACCATCGTCGGCACGGCGACGGGCCTGGAGGAGACGACGCAGCGCGAAGTGATCAAGTTTTCCGCCTCGGGCTTTCGCGACTTCACCCGCATCGCGGCTTCGGATCCGATCATGTGGCGCGATGTTTTCCTCAACAACCGCGAAGCGGTCCTGGAAATGCTGGGCCGCTTCACGGAAGACCTCACGGCCTTGCAACGCGCCATCCGCTGGGGCGAAGGCGAGAAGCTGCAGGAGTGGTTCACCCGCACCCGGGCGATCCGCCGCAGCATCATCGACGCCAAACAGGCCTGAGAACAGGAGTAGGTAGAGCGACATGACGAGCCGCCGCAAAAGCTGCGCCGATATGGCGGAAGTGCGGGAATCGATCGACGCCATCGACCGCGAGCTGGTTGCCATCCTGGCCGACCGCCTGCATTTCATTGCCGAGGCCGCCCGGATCAAGCCAAACCGTGATCAGGTGCGGGATGATGAGCGGGTCGAGGATGTCCTGAACAAGGTCCGGGCCGCTGCCAAGGAACAAGGTGTCGATCCGGAGCTGATCGCCGGGGTCTTTCGCGAACTGGTCGAGCGTTCGATCGTCCATGAATTCACTCTTTTCGACCAGCGGAAGCATTAGGAAATAAAGGCGTTTTGGCCTTTATCGCCCATTGCCGTGGCGCTCCGTACCGCCGCGGCCATCTGGCGCGGCGGTAAAGAAAAGATAAAATTCACTTGCGTGGGCAGGCGTTTTCCCCTTATTTCGCGCCTGTTGACGCACACGCACGTGCCTATGGCCCAGGTGGTCGATCGGTCAGCCGATCTCGATACCGCCGGATTCCAGTGGTTATGCAACGACGGGGCGTCCTTTTTGGCGTAACCGGCACGCCGGCCGTTTGATCTTCCCGCCATCGGATGGAGCGGGATGTGGCGCGGGTGGGTCGATTTCCCGAGAGGGGGCAGTCGATGATGACGACACTGTGGGATCGATCCCAATTGCCATATGCCCGACTTCATCGGGCTCTCCGGATTCAAGCAAGTCTGAAAGACGCTGCTGTCTCGGCACTTCGTGCGCTGGCATTGCAATCAGCGCCGCGATCGCCGCTGCTTCGCATCTGATTGCGCCGGCGACAAAGTTCGCGCGGCGCCAGTGGGATGATGATTCCTGAGCGCCGCGCCGTTTTGCGTTTCACCCTGTTTTGCTTCACCCGCTTTCACGAATATGAGGTCAAGAATGGCAAAAAAATTCCCCTTTGCCGGGCGCATTCTGATGATCGGCTATGGCTCGGTGGGCCGTTGCACCATGCCGCTGCTGGAAAAGCATTTCGATATGCCGCTCAATCGCATCACCGTGGTCGATGGCGATGATCACAGCGCCGATATCGCGCGTTTCACGCAGAAGGGCGTCAATTATCTGATCCAGCCGATCAAGCCGGACAACCTGGAAGCGACGCTGTCGACATATGCCGGCAAGGGCGATCTCATCATCAACCTGTCGGTCGAGGTTTCCTCATTCGACATCATGCAGTGGTGCCAGAAGAACGGCACGCTCTATATCGATACCTGCATCGAGCCCTGGGCGAATTACTACGACAACAAGGACATTCCCGAGGAAGAGCGCACGAACTATTTCCTGCGCCACAAGCTGCTGGAAGCCCGCAAAAGCTGGCCGAAAGACGGTCCCACCGCTTTGGCGACCCATGGTGCCAATCCGGGCCTCGTCAGCCATTTCGTCAAGCAGGCGCTGCTGGAAATCGCCAAATTCACCGGCAAGCCGGTCAATGCGCCGACCGATCGCAAAGGCTGGGCGAAGCTGATGCAGTCGCTGGGCGTCAAGGTGATTCACGTCGCCGAACACGATCTGCAGGTCACCAATGTGCCGAAGCGGCCCGGTGAATTCTGCAACACCTGGTCGATCCACGGCTTCGTCGGCGAAGGCGCGCAGCCGTCCGAACTGGGCTGGGGCACGCATGAAAAGCGCCTGCCGGCCGATGGCGCCGAGCACAAGGTTGGCAGCAAGGCCGGGATCTATCTGCGCCAGCCGGGCTGCACCACCGAGGTGCGTTCCTGGACGCCGCAGGGCGGCCCGATGATCAGCTATCTGATCACCCATGGCGAATCGATTTCCACCGCCGACTACTATACCGTCTACGAGAACGGCAAGGCGGTCTATCGCCCGACCGTGCATTATGCCTATCATCCCTGCGACGATGCGGTTCTCTCGGTGCGCGAATTCCAGGCCCGCGCCTTCGAATTGCAGCCGAAGATCCGCCCGCTCAACGAAGAGATCGTCGAAGGCATCGATGAGCTCGGCGTGCTGCTGATGGGTGACTTCGGTGCCTATTGGTACGGCTCGCAGCTCTCCATCGACGAAGCGCGCGAATTGCTGGGTCCCGATTACAACGCGACCTCGATCCAGATCGCCTCGCCGGTCCTCGCCGGCGCCATGTGGCTGATCGAGAATCCCAATCGCGGTGTGGTGGAGCCGGAAGAGATCGATTTCAACTACATCCTCGATGTCTGCCGGCCTTATCTCGGCCCGGTCGTCGGCGTGCGGACCGATTGGACGCCGCTGCAGGATCGTAACAAGCTCTTCCCGGAAGCCATCGATACCAGCGATCCCTGGCAGTTCGAGAATTTCCGCGTCCGGCGCTAAGTCGTCAGATCATCCCATAAATGGAAAGCCTCATCCGAGATGCGGATGGGGCTTTTTCTTATGGCGCCGCCGTTCTAATAAGGAGGGGATCGATCAGAAAGGAACGGATCATGCAGCTCGATCAGTTTCCAAAATTTGCCCTCGCCCATCTGCCGACGCCTTTGGAGCCGTTGACGCGGCTGCAGGCCGCCCTCGGCGGTCCCCGGCTTTACATCAAGCGCGATGACTGCACCGGTCTCGCCATCGGCGGCAACAAGACGCGCAAACTCGAATTCCTGATCGGCGATGCGCTGCGGCAACAGGCGACGGCCGTGCTTTCCGAAGGCGGCATCCAGTCGAATCATGTGCGCCAGACCGCGGCCGCTGCTGCGAAGGCCGGGCTCAAATGTCATCTCGTCCTGGAGTGCAATGTGCCGATCGACCGGCCGGCTTACACCGCCGGCGGCAATCTGCTGCTGGACCGGCTGCTGGGTGCGACCATCCATTATTGTGATCCCGGCGAAACCCGGGCGGCGCGCAGCGCCAAGGTGATGGAAGAGCTGCGCCGGGCAGGGGAAACGCCATATTACGTTCCGACCGGCGGCTCGAATGCGATCGGCGCGCGCGGCTATGCGGCATCGATGGTGGAGCTGGCGCAACAGGCGACATCGCAAGGCGTCACGATCGACAAGATCGTGGTGGCAAGCAGCTCGGGCGGCACGCAAGCCGGGCTGATCCTGGGCAAGGCGCTGACGCAGAGCAAGGCCGCGATCATCGGCATCGATGTCGATCATGATCCGGAACCACTGATGGAAGCGGTCCGGAAGATCGCGCAAGAGGGGGCGGCGGAATTGGAACTCGGCAAGATCGCCGACGAAGATTTCCGGCTTGTGCCGGGCTATGCCGCGCCGGGCTACGGCCTGCCCAATGCCGGCATGATCGAAGCGGTCGATCTGCTGGCGCGGCTGGAAGGCATTCTCCTCGATCCGGTCTACGCCGGGAAAGCCATGGCCGGCCTGATCGACATGGTGCGCCAGGGACGTTTCAGCGCGGATGAAACGGTCGTCTTCATCCATACCGGCGGCACGCCGGCGCTCTTCGCCTATGCCGATAGCTTCGCGTAACGAGAGGCGCATTCCGGTCTCAAGTTATCATTGCGGCCAGGGAATCGGCGCCAGCCGCAGCAGGCGCAAGGGGCCGAAGCTGACGATGCTGTCCTGGATGCTGAAGCTCAGGGTGACCTCGGGGCGGCCGTTGGCGCCCGGTTTCGCCAGACCGGCGACCACCATTTTCGCCGTCTGAGCATCCTTGCCGACGATCTGCCCGCGCGCGATCATCAAATCGATCAATTCGCTGAGGCCGGTCGCCGTGATCTTGCTCGCGCCGAGCGGCTGCAGGTTCTGGTCCAGCGCAAAGGTGCCGGAACCCGTCAAGCTCAGCGGCCCCTGGGCGAAATCGAAGCGGGCGACATCGAGGACGCCGCCGATATCCCGCCAATGGGTCAGGATCTCGGTCACGGAATGGGCGGCTTGCTCATTCCCGGGTGGCTGCAAGGGGCCCTTGATCGTCCCCTGCAGGCCGGCCTGCAGGATCGGCCCGGGCAGCAATTCGGCCTGGCCTGCCGGCAGGTCGATATTGGTTGCCGCCAAAGCGATCTCGGCAGCCGGGTCATTGAAGCCGGCGGGCGGGTTGGCGGGCAGGACCAGGCCCAGATGCAGGCTGCCCAGGTCGATCGCGTTTTGGCCGTTATCCAGCCTGCTCCTACCCGCATCGACCGAGAGCACGGCCAGGAGGCCGTTGCGCAGATTGACCTGGCCGGCAGCCCGATGCGCGGTCAGCCGGGCGCCCGGCGTGGCATTGCTGCCGGCATCGAGCGCGATCTCCGGCAGGATGATCGTCACCGGCCCGTCGGCGGTAAAACGGATCGAGGTCAGGTTGAGCGGCGACAGGGTCAGGTGCAGATCGGCCGTGCGGGCGGAAAGGTTGGTGCCGCTCCACTTGCCGAGCAGGCTGATATCGGCAAAATCCGCGGTAAAGGCGAAGGGGAAACCGTGCACCTTGCCGCCTTGATATTGCACCACCGCGCCCTGGGCGCGCTGCTCGTCGGCCCAGGCGGCGATGCCGGCCTCCAATTGCCGGGCGACCTGCCACCAGTAAATGGCGTAAGCGGCGATCAGCAGGACGACCAGGCAGAGCGGCAGAAGCAGCCGGATAACAAGGCGGCGACGCGGGGTCATTGTGCGGCGTGTCTCCCATTGATATGGTTGGGCCGACAGCTAGGAGGCGGTGCCTCGGGTTGTCCAGCAAATTCGACCCACTGACGACAAGGGGCTGGTCACGTTTTCGCGTCAGAATACCCGGCCCGGATTATCGGAACGATGAGCGATATGACCGCGCCGCGGCTGGATGCCGCGTCGCCAAAATTCCTGCAGACGATTGCCCCAGGCTTGTTCGTATTGCTCTGGGCCACCGGTTTTCTCACCGCCAGATTCGGCATTCCCTATGCCGGTGCGATGACCCTCCTGACACTGCGCTTCAGCTTTGCGACGGCGATGATGCTGGTGGTCGCCCTGGTGACGGGTGCGCGCTGGCCGCGCTCGCTGAAGGTGATCCTGCATCTGGTCGTTACCGGGGTCTTGCTGCAGGCTGTCTATCTTGGCGGCTGCTATGCGGCGATCTATGCCGGGATGCCGGCCGGCATGGCGGCGCTGATCGCCGGCTTCCAGCCGATCCTGACGGCGGTCCTGGCCGGCCCGCTGCTGCAGGAACATCTGCGTGGCCGCCAGTGGTTCGGCATCCTGCTCGGCTTCTGCGGGCTGGTGCTGGTGATCTGGGACAAGCTGCAGCTCGATCTCAGCCATCTTTGGGGGCTTTTCTTCGCCATTCTCTCGCTGCTCGGCATCACCGGTGCGACGCTGTACCAGAAGCTGTTCGTGCCGAAGGTCGATCTGCGCAGCAACGCGGTCATCCAATATGGCGCGGCGACCTTGACGCTGCTGCCTGTCGTTGCCTGGCTCGGTGTCGGTGAAGTCCATTGGGAGCTGCCGTTCATTCTTTGCATGATCTGGATGGTGGTCGTGCTGTCGGGCATCTCGATCGCCTTGCTGACCTGGATGATCCAGCACGGCGCCGCCTCCAAGGTCAGTAGTCTTTTCTATCTCACGCCGCCGGCCGCCGCTTTCGGCGCCTATCTGTGCTTCGGCGAAACCCTCGGCTGGCATGCGCTGGCCGGCATGGTCGTGGTTGCCGTCGCCATCATCCTGGTGAATCGCCGATGAGATACAGGCCGGTCGAAACCATGAGCGAGCAGGACTTGATCGAAAGCCGGCGTATCGTGCCGGAAATCGACAAGGATTTTTTCGTCTTCGCCTATGGATCGCTGATGTGGCGGCCGGATTTTCCCTTCGCCGAGATCTGGCAGGCGACCCTGTTCGGTTATCACCGGACCTTCTGCATCCTCTCGACGCATTATCGCGGGTCGTCAGCCTGTCCCGGCCTGGTCCTGGGGCTGGATCGCGGCGGCATGTGCATCGGCCGCCTCTACCGCGTTGCCGCCACGGATGCGCCGGCGGTCGCCGCCTATCTGCACGAGCGCGAGATGATTTCCGGCTGCTATCTGCCGAAATGGGTCAATGTGCGGCGCGAGGACGGCCTGCGCCAGGCGGCCTTGGCCTATGTCGCCGACCCGCATCATGAGCAATATGCCGGCAAGCTTGAAGACGATGCGATCATCGAGATGATCGTCAAGGCTTGCGGTTCGGCCGGCAAGAATATCGATTACCTGCGCAATACCGTCTGCCATCTCGACGAACTCGGCATCCGCGAAACCCGCCTGCACCGCATCCTGCGACAGCTCGACAAGCTGATCGACGCCGCCGGCTGAGGCGATACCGTTACCTCTCCATCACTTGCCCCGGCTTGGCAAAGAGGGTGGGGCTCGCCTATCTTGCCCGGAATATCGTTTTGCCGGAGATATCATGGCTGCGCTCGATCACCCGCGGGACTCCTATTACGCCGCAACCGCCAATCCTTTTGCGGCCTTGCCGGCGCTGCAAGGCGAGATTGCCGCGGATGTCTGCGTCGTTGGCGGCGGATTCACCGGCCTCTCCGCGGCCCTGCATCTTGCCGAACGCGGCTACAAGGTCACGCTCCTGGAAGGCGCAAAAATCGGCTGGGGTGCGTCCGGCCGGAATGGCGGCCAGATCAATACCGGCCTGCGCAAATCGCCAGCCGATCTGATCGCCTCCTATGGTCTGGAACGTGCAAAGGCATTGTTCAGCCTGGCGGAAGAGGCACGTGGCATGATCCGCGAACGCGTCACCCGGCACCAGATCGCCTGCGATCTCAAATCCGGTACCATGCTGGCGGCCAGCAAGCAGCGCGATCTCGCCTGGATGCAGGATGAAATCGACAGCCTGGAAAACCAGATCGGCTATCACCAGGCCCGTCTTCTCGATAAGGCGGAAACGCGCCGCATCATCGGTTCCGATCTCTATCACGGCGCGATCAGCGATGCGGGAGGTGGACATCTGCATCCTTTGAACTATGCCTTGGGCCTTGCCCGGGCTGCGATCGATGCCGGCGCCAGCCTGCATGAGCAAAGCAAGGTGACGCGGATCGACAATGCCGCCAGCGGGCATATCGTGCATACCGGCGAAGGCCAGGTGCGCAGCAGCTATGTCGTGCTCGGCTGCAACGCCCATCTGGGCGATCTTGAGCCACGGATCGCCGGCAAGATCATGCCGATCGCCAATTACATCATCGGCACGGAGCCGTTGTCGGAAGCGGAAGCCAGCGATCTGATCGCCAATGATGCCTGTGTCTGCGACACGAAATTCGTCGTCAGCTATTATCGCCTGTCGGCCGACAGGCGCCTGTTGTTCGGCGGCGGCGAGACCTATTCCTTCACGCCGCCGGCCGATATTCCCGGCTTCGTCCGTCCCTATATGCTGCAGGTCTATCCGCAACTGGCCGGGAAGCGGATCGAGTATGGCTGGGGCGGGATGCTGGCGATCACCATGAACCGCCTGCCGAATATCGGGCGGATCGGCAACCTGTTCTATGCCCAGGGCTATTCCGGCCAGGGTGTCGCGGTGACGGGTATCGCCGGCAAGCTGATCGCCGAAGCGGTTTCCGGCACCGCCGAGCGATTCGATGTCTTCGCCGGGCTGAAGCACCAGACTTTCCCGGGCGGCACCTTGTTGCGCCATCCGCTGCTGGTTCTCGCCATGCTGTGGTATGCGATGCGGGACCGGCTCTGACGGCCAGTGGCCTCGGCTTAATAAGTCTTATTCCTTGCCGAGAATCGCCAAGTCAACCGCGTACCAACGTCCATTGGCCTGCTCGACAGCAGTGAAGGCGACCCGCTCGCCGTCGTCAAGATGGCGCCGGCCTGCGGCTACGACGTCGCTGATGTGAATGAAGAGATCGGGACCGGCTTCATCGGGCTTGATGAAGCCGAAGCCCTTTTTCTCCTTGAACCAGAGTACGGTGCCAGTCGCCACGGCATCACTTGCCGCTGCCGGCAACATCCTGCGTGTCGCGCGTCAGGTAATAGGCGCCGATGATCGGCAGGAAGGTGATCGCCATGACGATAATCGCCGCCACATTGGTGACCGGCCGTTGATGCGGCCGGATCAACTCGTTGAGCATCCAGATCGGCAGGGTGCGCTGCTGGCCTGCCGTAAAGGTTGTGACGATAACCTCGTCGAAGGACAAGGCGAAGGCCAGCATGCCGCCAGCCAGAAGGGCGGTCGCCAGATTGGGCAGGATGACATGACGGAAGGTCTGGAAGCTGTTGGCGCCGAGATCCATCGAGGCCTCGATCAGCGCCGGCGATGACCGGCGCAACCTGGCGATCACGTTGTTATAGACCACGACGATACAGAAGGTCGCGTGGCCGAGCACGATGGTCCAATAGGTGAACGGCACGTCACCCAAGGCGAAGGCGGATCGCAGGGAAATGCCGGTGACGATGCCGGGCAGGGCGATCGGCAGCAGGATCAGCAGGGTCACCGATTCCTTGCCGAAGAATTTGAACCGGTACATCGCCGCTGCGGCACAGGTGCCGAGAACCATGGCGATCGCCATGGCGAACAGCGCCACGCGCACCGAGAGCCAGAGCGCATCCCAGAAATCGGCGCGGGCGAACGTCACGCCGAACCATTCCGTGGTCAGGCCGGGCGGCGGGAAGGAATAGCTTTTGTCGTCGGTGGTGAAGCCGTAGAGGATGATGAAGAGGATCGGCAGGTTGAGGAACAGCACGCCGAACCAGGCGGCGGCGGTGAGGCCGAAGCCGGCCTTGGCCGAGCTGCGATCGCTGGCAAGGCGAGCCTTGGCCAGGTTACGATCAGAGCGCATCGAAAGCTCCCAGGCGTTTGGCGATGGCGAGATAAACCGCCATGATGGCGATGGGCACCATGGCGAAGGCGGCGGCCATGGGAATATCGCCGGAGGTTCCCTGGAACTGATAGACCGCCTGGCCGATGAAGGGCCGGGACGAGCCGATCAATTGTGGAATGATGTAATCGCCCAATGTCAGCGAGAAGGTGAAGATCGAGCCGGCGGCGACGCCCGGAATGGCGAGCGGCAGGATCACCTTGCGGAAGGTCTCGCCCGGCTTGGCGCCAAGATCGCTGGAGGCTTCGATCAGGGAACGCGGCACGCGCTCCAAGGCGGCCTGGACCGGCAAGATCATATAAGGCAGCCAGATATAGACGAAGGTGATCATCGTGCCGAGATAGGAGGTCGAGAGCGAGGAGCCTTCGATCACCGGCAGGCTCAAAATCCAATCGAGGAAGCCGCCGAGGCCGAGCTGGTTGAAGATCCAATGAATGGCGCCTTCCTTGGCCAGGATCAACTTCCAGGCATAAACGCGCACCAGGTAATTCGACCAGAGCGGCAGCATGACGGCGACATAGAACAGAGCCTTCATGCGGCTACCGGCGTAGCGCGCCATGTAATAAGCAAGCGGGAAGGCGATCAGCGCGGAAATCACCGTGACGATGGCAGCCATGCCAGCGGTGCGGAGAATGATCGAGAGATTGGTCGTCGAAAAGAGCCGCAGGTAATTGTCGATGGTCGGCTGCATGATCACCTGCCCGGTGAAATCATCCAGCTGGAAAAAACTCTGCAGCAGCAGCGAAAAGAGTGAACCGAGATAGATGATGCCGAGCCAGAGCAAAGGCGGCACCAACAGCAGCAGCAACAGCAGGCTTGGCCTTGTATAGAAATAGGTCGACAGACGCCCCAGTGAAGACGATGATCGGGTTGTTTCGGTCAAGCTGGCCATCGTCGCCTCAACCCTGGAAACGCATCAGGTCTTTGGCGTTCCACCAGAGCAGCACGGACTCACCCTGGTTCGGCAGATAGGAGCTGTCCCGGTTCTGCAGCATGACGGTCAGGTCGCCGCCACCCGCCAGCGCCACGTCATAGCGGCTGCCGGCGCCGAGATAGAGGACGGATTTGACCATCCCCGTCGCCGACATGGCGCGATCCGCATGGCGGGGCGGCACGGCATTGCCGGCGGGTTCGACATGTATCTTTTCCGGGCGGATCGAACAGGCGCCGGGCTGGCCGGTGAGGCGCGTCGCGAGCTCGCCGTTCAGCAGATTGGAAACGCCGACGAAGCCCGCGACGAAAGCCGTCTGCGGCCGTTCGTAAAGCTCGCTCGGCGGCGCCATCTGCTCGATGCGGCCCTGGTTGAAGACGGCGATGCGATCGCTCATCGACAGCGCTTCACCCTGGTCATGGGTGACATAGATGAAGGTGATGCCGACCTGGCGCTGGATCGCCTTCAATTCGACCTGCATCTGTTCGCGCAGCTTGAGATCGAGGGCGCCGAGCGGTTCGTCGAGTAGCAGGACGCTCGGCCGGTTGACGAGCGCGCGGGCGAGGGCGACGCGCTGCCGCTGGCCGCCGGAAAGTTGCGAGGGCTTGCGGTTGCCGAAACCAGCCAGCGCAACCATCTCCAGCGCTTCTTCAGCGCGGCGCTTTCGGTCGGCGGAAGCAACCTTCTTGATCATGAGGCCGTAAGCGACATTTTCCGCCACCGTCATATGCGGAAACAGCGCATAGTCCTGGAAGACGGTGTTGACGTCGCGATCATAGGGTGGAACGCCCACCATCGACTTGCCGTGTACCGAGATGCTGCCGCCGGTGGGCTGTTCGAAGCCGGCGATCAGGCGCAGGCAGGTGGTTTTGCCAGAACCGGAGGGGCCCAGCATGGCGAAGAACTCGCCGTCCAATATCTCGAAACTGACATTGTCCACGGCTTTCACCGCGCCGTAATGGCGCGACACCGACTGGAAGGTTACGGCGATGGAGGATTTGGCACTGCTCATGATGGCGATCGGGAAATCCCTGTGATCCGTCGTTGAGAAATAAGGTTTGAAGTGATCGGGCTGAAAATACAATGGGGCGGATCATGGCTGATCCGCCCCCGTATGCTTCCGGTCTTATTGACCGCTTTGGATCGACTGATAGGCCGCGACCCAGTCCTTATAGGGCACGCAGGCGTCATCGCCGTTGCCGCATTCCTTGATCGGGGTCTTCCAGAAGTGGATCAGGTTGAAGAGCTGCGAACCGTTATTGCGGCAGCCGACTTCGCCGATGATCTCTTCCTTACAGGCCGAGGGAACGGCCGGAACGCTGCCGAACCAGGCGGCGACACCGGCCTGGGTCTTGGCGCTCAGGGAATGGGCCAGCCACTTATAGGCGCAGTTCGGATGCGGGGCATCGCTGTGCATCATCGTGGTGTCGGCCCAACCGGTGGCGCCTTCCTGCGGGATCGTCATGCCGATGTTGACTTTGCCGGCGGAGCGCAGGGTATTCACCTGATAGGGCCAGGAGGTTGAGGCGACCACACCTTCGGAGGTGAAATCATCCACCTGGGCGGCGGCGTCGCTCCAATACTTCGTCACCAGCTGACGCTGGCCGCGCAGCAATTCCACCGCCGCGTCGAATTGCGGCTGGGTCAGTTCATAGGGGTCCTTGATGCCGAGTTCGGGCTTGTGCGCCATCAGATAGAGCGCCGCATCGGCGATGTAGATCGGCCCGTAATAGGCTTCCACCCGGCCCTTATTGGACTTGCCGTCCGGCAGCTTTTGCTGCTCGAACACGACACTCCAGCTCTGCGGCGCGTTTTCGAAGACCTTCTGGTTGTACATCAGGACGTTCGGCCCCCATTGCCAGGGCACGCCGTAATGCTTGCCGTCGAGCGTATGCCACGGCGCCGATTGCAGCTTGGGATCGATGCTGTCATAGCCGGGGACCAACGCGGTATTGATCTCCTGGACGGTGCCGCCCTTGATCAGCCGCAGCGAGGCGTCGCCCGATGCCGTGACCAGATCGAAGCCGCCACCATTCATCAGCGACACCATTTCATCCGAGCTGCCGGCGGTTTTCACCGTCACCTTGCAGCCGGTTTCCTTCTCGAAATCGGTGACCCAGTCGTAATTCTTGTCGGATTCCCCGCGCTCGATATAGCCGGGCCAAGCGACGATCGCCACTTCGCCTTCACCATTGCCGATTTCCTTCAGCATGTCGGCCATCGCCGCACCACTCATCGACAGGACGCCGATGGTCGATGCCAGGGCGGACGCCACCAGCCTCGCCGAATAGGACATAATGCCTCCTCGAAAGATGTTTCCCAGATCTTGCTCAGCCGTTCGGGTTGCCGACCGTTTCGTCCCTCAAATTTGAAACGATCCACCGATGACTGCGGCGCCGCATCTTGACTTGCGCGTACGCCTGACAAGCAAAACCCTAACGCGGCGTCAGGGGAATGTAAAACCGGAAAAGTAGTGAAAGCCGTCTCATCTGAGTGTGGGCTCAGACCACCGCCGATTTCTGAAAATCCGCCAAGGACTTGCCAAGCACCTCGCGGTCGAGATCGCGCGTGATGAAAACAAGGCGGGATCGCCGGTCCTCGCTCGGCCATGCCGGCAGCACGACGGCCGGATGAAACAGATGCTGCACGCCATGAACGGCGACAGGCTTATCTTCACCGGCAACGTTCAGGATTCCTTTCACCCGCAGCAGATTGGCACCCTGGGTGGTGGTGAGCATTTCGATCCAGGCGACGAAGCGATCCCAGTCCAAGGGCGCATCATGCGTCAGGCAAAAGGCGCGGATGTGATCGTCGTGGCGATTGACGTCGTGAACGTGGTGATGATCATCGGCGTGATGATCGCCATGTTCATGATCGCCATGCGCATGACCATGATCCGGTGCGTTGTAAGCCTCCTCACGCAGCCAGCGCTGGACATCGAGGCTCTTGGTTTCCGGATCGTAGAGGCCGGCATTGAACAAATGCCTGGCATCGACCTGACCCTGGACGATGCGATAGATCGGCGCCGCGGGATTGAGATCGTGCAGGCGTTGTTCCAGTTTTTGCAGCTTCGCCTCATCCACCAGATCGGTCTTGGTCAGCAGGAGGCGGTCGGCCACGGCGGCCTGCTTGACCGGCTCCGGCTGGCGGTCCATTTGCGCCATGGCATTGACCGCATCCACCGTGGTGACGACGCCGTCCAGGCGATAGAAGGCGGAGAGCAAGGGGTCGCCGATCAGGGTGTGCAGGATGGGGGCGGGATCGGCAAGACCGGTGGTCTCGATCACCAGACGCCGGAAGGCGGGGATCTCGCCGCGGTCGCGCTGCTTGTAGAGCCGCCGCAAGGTATCGATCAGATCGCCACGCACTGTGCAGCAGAGGCAGCCGGAGGAGAGCAGGATCGTGTCTTCGCTGGCGGCCTCGACCAGCTCGTGATCCAGGCCGATTTCGCCGAATTCGTTGATGACGACGGCGGTATCGGCCATCCAGTCCTGGGCCAGGAGATGGCGGAGCAGGGTCGTCTTGCCGGAGCCGAGAAAACCGGTGATCACCGAAACCGGCAGTTTCTCCAGCGCTTTTTCCTTCACCGGGGCCTCGGACGTCTGGGCTGCTATATCACTCATACCGCTTTCACCCGCTTCAAGCCGTGCAGCGCGAAAAGCGCCAGGGAGAACAGAACGATCGCGCCGCCCTGATGAATGGTCGCCAGGGAAACCGGCACCACCAGCATCAGGGTCGAGATGCCGAGGCCGATCTGCACGATGACGCCGAGGATAAGATAATAGGCGCGCAATTGCAGCCGGTCCGGCAAACCGCCACGGCATATCCGGATGACGAAAGCAAACAGCGTCAGGGCGACGACCAGCGCCATCACCCGATGCACGAATTGCGCGGTACCCGGATTTTCGAAGAAGTTGATCCACCAGGGTGACTGGAAGAACAGGTCATCGGCGATGAAATGTTCGCCCATCATCGGGAAGTTGTTGTAGATCAGCCCGCCATGCAGGCCGGCAACGAAACCGCCAAGGCCGATTTCCAGGACGACGAAAGCCAGCATGATCCAGCCATGCCGGCGCAGGCTCTTGGCGGGCGTTTGCCGGGCGGCCCAGGGTGAGGGCTGCAGCAGATCCAGCGCCGACCAGAGGATGTAGCCATAGATCAGCAGCGCCAACAGCAGATGCGCGACCAGCCGGTACTGGCTGACGCTGGTGCGGTCCTCGAAACCGCTGGCGACCATGATCCAGCCCATCAGGCCCTGCAAGCCACCCAGCACGAACATGGTGATGAGCTTGCCGCGCCAGGCTTTGCGGATCCAGCCTTTCACCAGGAACACCAGGAAGGGCACCAGGAAGACGAAGCCGATCAGGCGCGCCCAGACACGGTGGATATACTCCCACCAGAAAATCCCCTGGAACCCGGCCAGGGTCATGTCCGAGTTCATGTCCTTATACTGCATCGTCTGCTTGTAGAGGTCGAAAGCATGGCCCCACTGCGTCTCGTTCAGCGGCGGAATGAAACCGATGATCGGCTTCCATTCCATGATCGACAGGCCGGAGCCGGTCAGCCGGGTGACCGCGCCGATCAGGAACTGGCCCAGGATCATGAAACAGATCACCAGCAGCCAGGCGCCGACCGCCTTGTCGCCGGGAAGGCTGACGGGCAGCGGCTGTGAATTGCCGGTGCGATCGGCGGAAACGGTCTGGGTCAGGCTCACAATCTACCTCGGCGGGAGCACGGATTGAGGAATATAAATTGGCGCAAAGATAGCGCCATGACCCGTAAAGGCCAGTGGAAAAGCGGATAATGGCCGGGACGGACTGACGCAGCTGCGTGACAATGTCTTCGTTAGGTCACGGCTGGCGGCGATATTTTTCCGGGAGAAGGTCGGCGACCGGTACCCGCTTCAGTCGCGATTCACCGCCGGGTTCCGGCGCCGCCAGGATCACGACGCAGCCGGCGGCAAAGTCCGTCAGCATTTCCCGGCAGATGCCACAGGGAGACACGACCTTGCAATCCCGATGCTGCTCGCGCGGGCGGGGATGGCGCAGCGAAACGATGGCCTCGATCGCGGTTTCCCCGGCGGTCAACGCCTGGCCCAAGGCGACGGCCTCGGCACAGACGGAAGCCCGGCCGACATAGGTGTCGAGATGCAAGCCGGTATAGATCCGGCCGGAGGCACCGCGCACCGCCGCCGCGATATGGTGGCGGTTTTCGGTGTAGCGGGCGGTGATCAACTGGCGGGCGGCGTCGATCAGGGCTTCATCGGCCGCGGTCAGGGTCTCGCTGCCCGCTGCCGGTTGCGTCTCGCCAGATCGGCCTTTCAGCACTTCCTGCATCATGTCCTCGTTTTGACGGGCAGGCATCCTGCGATCCTGGACCCCGATGGTCAAGACTTCGATGGTCAAGACCAGTCATGGAAAATGAAGAAGGCGGCGCCGCAGATCAGGGCAAAGCCGACCAGATGGTTCCAGCGGATCGCCTCGCCCAGATAAAGCCAGGAGAAGATGCTGAACACCAGCAAGGTGACGATTTCCTGAATGGTCTTGAGCTGTGCTGCCGAATAATAGCTGCTGCCGAAGCGGTTGGCCGGCACCGCCAGGCAATATTCGAAAAAAGCGATGCTCCAACTGACGACGATGACCAGGAAAAGGGGAGCGCTTTTGAATTTCAGATGACCGTACCAGGCGAAGGTCATGAAGATGTTCGACAGCAGCAACATGCCGACCGGCATCAACGCAGCTTGCATAATTTCCTCGGTGAGATGTTTCGTCTTTGCAGATGGGGTTGTGTCAGAAATAAGTGTGTACCGCGCCGGTGATGCTCCAATTGTCATCGACCAGGGGAATGACGCGCCATTTATCGAAGGTGGTGCAAGGGTGGGAAATGCCGCAGCAGACCAGGTCGCCAACCTGCAGATCGGCCGTTTCCGGCAATTGCAGATAGGCATGCTGGTCGTTCATCTGCCTGATCTGCCAGTGCCGGTCCAGCGGTGTCGTTCCGGCCGAACCGACACGGCCACGCAAAACCGGGACCGGCAATCCGGCATCGTGGGAGGCATCGCGCCGGCCCATGGTCAGCAAAGCGAGGCCGGGTTCGGGCCGCGACTGGACGCAACTCCAGACGAACAGGCCCGGCTGCAGCCGCCCCAACTGCTGTGCCAGATCGGGCGGCAGGCGCCGCGCCAGTTCCGGAAAGCCGTTATCATAGAGGCCGGAATCATGCGTCAGGTAGCACCCGCTGCGAATGACGACCCGTGTCGGCCCTGGATCGCGCATTTCCTTCAGTCGAAGCGCCACGATATCGAAGAAGGATGAGCCGCCGGCGCTGATGATGGCTTCCCCATCGCTGGCAAAGGCCTGTCGCTGGCGGCAGAGCATGAAGGCGTCGGCCATCAGGTCCAGGAAGGCGGTCACCTGGGCTTCCGTCTCCGCCTGGCTGGCGCCGTGAATCATGCCTTCGAAGCCGGCGACGCCGCGCAGCTTGATGCCCTCGACCTTGGCAAGGGCATCAAGGACGCGGCTGGCATCGGCGATGCTGCGGCAACCGGTCCGGCCACCTTTCACGCCCATTTCAAGCAGGACATTGAGCGAGAGGTCATGATGGGCGCGCAATACTTCCGCCAGCAGGCTGACGCCGTCGATGGAATCGACATAGCAATAGAAGTCCAGCTCCGGGACCGATCCCAGCAGGCCGAGAATCTGGGCGATATTCGCCGGTCCGACCAACTGGTTGGCCATCAGGATGCGCCTGATTCCGGCTTGTGCGCAGACGATCGCTTGCTGGGCGGTCGCGACGGTGATGCCCCAGCAGCCATCTTCCAATTGCCGGGCAAAAAGCTGCGGCGCCATGGTGGTTTTACCATGCGGAGCGAGGGAAACGCCCGTTGCGGACAGGAAGCGCCGCATCCAATTGCTGTTATGCTGCAGCGCCGTCTGCTTCAGGACCGCCAGGGGAAAAGGCAGGTCGCCGGCGAGAACGTTCCAGCCTGTCCCGGCCAGCTTCGAGGTTTCCGCCGGTGCCGGCACGCCTTTGCTGCGCATGTCCAATTTCATGGCGTCAAGCTCGCTCAGGCATTGGCGCATGATATCGGCATCGACGGCAGGCGATCGGCTGTCTGCTTGGGTCATGCCTTGATCTCCGTGTCGGTCTGGTATTCTTCGTTCAAGCGGGTGATAACCCGTTCCGCGACGCTTTGCAGCTGTGAGAGCCTGGCGAAAACCGTTTCGACATTATCGGCCGTCGTCGAAACATGCCGTGCCAGTTCCGCCAGGCCCCGGGCGCCGATCTGTTGCGCATCCTTCGCCAGGCTATCCAGCGCATGATGGCAGCCATCGTAGTCGCCGAGATCGATCGCCGTGCGCAGGCGGCGCAAGTCATCCTGGATATCGCCGGCCAGGCGATCCGGCGCATGACCGAAGCCCGGATTGCCGGGATGGTCCAGCAATGCCGCCAATTCGCTTTTGTCGATTGATCCCGCTGCGGCAGCGGGGCCAGGAGCCGTGTTGCGCGCCGGTTTCGGGTCGAGATGCCGCGATATCGTCTCCAGCAGCTTTGCCGCGCGGACCGGTTTCTCCAGGTAATCGCTGAAACCGGTGGCGATGAAGTGCTCGCGGCTTCCCGTCATCGTATCCGCTGTCAAGGCGATGATGGGCGTCAGCCGGCGGCTGTCGCCACGTTCGCGTATCCATTGCATGGCCGTGACGCCATCGACCTCGGGCATCTGCACATCCATCAGGATGATGTCGAAATGGTCGCGCTCAACGGCGCTCAAAGCCGCCATGCCATTCTCGACCGTGGTGACGCGATGGCCGGCGCGGCCCAGCATTTCCGTGACCAAGGCACGGTTCACGGCATTATCTTCGACCACCAGCACGTGACAGGGTTGCGGGTTTTCCACGCCCGGGAATGCTGATGCGGCTTTGGCCTCCGGGACGGCGGTACTTCGGAGGCAAGGCAGGATGACCTTGAAGGTGCTGCCGGCGTCCACGCGGCTGGTGACGGAAATCCGGCCGCCCATCAATTCGACCAGTTGCTTGGAAATCGTCAAGCCAAGGCCGGTGCCGCCGAAGCGACGCGTAATGGAATCGTCGGCCTGGCGAAAGCGCTCGAACAGATGCTCGATTTGGGTCGAGGCGATGCCGATACCGGTATCGGCGACCTCGATCGCGAGGCGATGGCCGTCGGGATGTGCCGTTCCAGGGGCGCCGTCATCGCCGCGCCGTTCAAGATATCGCAGGCGGATGATGACATCGCCGTCCTGGGTGAATTTAATGGCATTGCCGACCAGGTTCATCAGGACCTGCCGCAGCCGCGTCGGGTCGCTGCGTATCTGCCGTGGCACGTTGCCATCGATCTCGGCGGAAAGGCTGTTTCCCTTGCTGGCCGCCCGGGCGGAAAAGAGGGCTACGATCCCTTCCACCAGCGCCGGCAGGTCGCAATCGATGATATCGAGCGTCAGGCGCCCGGCCTCCAGTTTCGAGACATCGAGGATGTCGTTGATGATGATCAGCAGTTCTTCGGCGGAGGCGAGCGCCGTATTGGCATAGCGCCGCTGATCGGATTCCAGCGATGTGTCGAGCAGCAGGCCGAGCATGCCGATGACGCCATTCATCGGCGTTCGCACCTCATGGCTCACGGTTGCCAGGAAAGCCGACTTCGCCTCGTTCGCCGCTTCCGCCTCGCGGCGCTGCAGATTGAGATCACGCGCCAACCGGGTCAGGGAAGCGGTCTGGTGTTCAAGCTCTTCGCGCGCATTGATCAGGGCTGTCAGATCCGTATGCGTGCCGACCAGCCGCATGACGCGCCCGTCCGCCCCGCGCCGTACCGATAGTCGGCACAGGATATGTGCGATATGGCCCTGCTTGTGACGGAAGCGCATCATGCAATTGCTATGGGTGGTGTGACCCTGGTCGATCTCCGCGAACAGCGTCGATGCCTTCTGCCGGTCTTCCGGCAGGATCAGGCGTTCCCAGCTTTCCAGCCGGTTGGGCAGTTCCTTGTCGTCATATCCCAATTGCTCCTTCCACCTGGGCGACAGCCACAGCCGGCGTGTCGCGCGATGGAAGTCGAACAATCCGTCATTGCTGCCATGGACGGCCAGGGACAGGAATTCCTCGCGATCGCGCAGAGTTTCTTCCGCCATGTCCTTCTGCCGCACCAGGCCGCCGAGCAACTGGTTGGTGACATTCAGGGAGAGAATCAAAAGCTGGATGACGAGAATCGCCGTCTCCGGTTCGCCGTAGCGAAACGGTCCGGTTCCCCAGCGCGCAACCGCGATGCTCTCGAAGGCGATCAGCAAGGTGATGGCGCTCGACAGGCGCAGATCCAGGCGGATCGACGCCCAGGCTATCAGCGGGAAACACAGGAATGCGACCGCGTCCGATTGATTCAGCTGTTGCAGGATGTCGAGACGCTGCAGGCCGAGGACAATGATCGAGAGGAGCGCGAAAATGACGCCGGCCTCGATCAGTGCTGCCGAGTCCAGCGGCGACTTGGCCGGCCGTTCCAGCCACACGAGCGTTGCCGCGCCCAGCATCAGAACGCCGCCGGCATTGCCGAGCCAGAAGGTTTCCGCGGCGGGCCAGAAATGCGGCCAGGGAATCGCACCCGAGATCGAGAAAAGCAGGATGGTGAAAAGGCTGTTGAGCAGCGGGCCGACCGAGGCCCCGAGCAACATCAAGGCCACGACGTCGCGGAATCGCGGCAAGGCTGGATCGAAGGTGGCGAAACGCCGCAAAAGATAGGCGGAGAGCGTCGGCTCGGCCGCGGCACCGAGAGCCGCGCCAAGACCGGCGCCGAGCGGAAGTGCAATTGGCGGCCAGAGTATTTGTGCGGTGAGGAAGGCTGCGAATATGGCGATGCCGGCGCGGTTGCCGAAATGCAAGGTCATGGCTAAGGCGATGCCGCTGGCCGGCCAGACCGGTGAAATGCTGTCCGGCAAGGCCATCATCACGCCAATCTTCGTTGCGATCAGATAGCTGGCGTAAGTCAGCAGATAGGGTGCCCAGTAAGTGGCCGTCCGGCCAAATTTTCCCGCCGGTAGGGGAGGCATGACACTGCCTTGCCGGGCACTTGGCCGGGCCGCGCCGTCAGCTGTTCCGTTCATATATCGAACGATGTGGCGAAACCAATGGGTGACCGACATGGTTGCCACAATACACGGCACGCCTGATCGGGATAAGGCCGGAATCTCGGGTTGGATGTCAATTTGCCGGAACCACCGTCACCGGGGCCGGCGCTTGCTTGCGAATGAGCGCCGCCAGTGCATCGAAATCGGTTCGCCGGGGGGACCCCCGACGCCAGACCAAGCCGATGCGCCGCCTGGCATTATTCTCCGCCAGCGGCACCAGGGTGATGCGTGCATCGGTTTCCGCAGCGCCTGCCAAGGCCGGCAGCAGGGTGCAGCCATAACCGGCGGCGACCAGATGGCGCAAGGTGGTCAGGCTCGCCGTGCGGAAGCCGGGATCGATCAAGGGCTGGCTGCACAGGGCAATGGCCTGGTCCCGGAGACAATGCCCTTCCGACAACAACATCAGCGAGGCCGTCTCGATCTCCGTCATCCGCACACGGTCGCGATGCGCCAATGGATGGTCGGCCGGGCAGGCCAGGTAGAAGGTTTCGTCGAACAGCGGCTGCTGTTCGATATCCGGGGCATCGACCGGCAGGGCCAGCAATGCGGCATCCAGTTCATAATCCGAAAGAGCCCGCAAAAGCACGGCGGTCTGATCTTCGACCAGATTGAGTTCCAGGGCGGGAAACGCCGCCCGCAATGGCGACAGGAGCCAAGGCAGCAGATAGGGGCTGAGGGTCGGAATGATGCCAAGGCTGAGCGGCCCCGCGAGAACCGACCGGGCCGCCCCGGCAATATCCCGCAGCCGGCTGGCGCCGTTCAGCACGTGCCGGGCCTCGGCAATGACCCGCTCGCCGACCGGTGTGGGGACGACGCTGCGATTGCCGCGCTCGAACAGGGCGATCCCGAGATAATCCTCCAGCTTCCGGATCTGCGTGCTGAGCGTGGGCTGGCTCACGTTGCAGAACTCGGCGGCGCGGCCGAAATGACGCTGGTCGGCCAGGGCAACGAGATAGCGCAATTCCGTCAGGGTCATCGATCCCTCGCCCGTGTGTCATCGTTCACAATAGCCTGCCTCTATCGCGGCAATAGAACAATAAAATTATACAAATCATATGCATGAGCAT
>SSEL01000038.1 GCA_008012315.1 Rhodospirillaceae bacterium | reverse complement strand
GTCCTGGTCAACGAGGATCTCTGCATCGGCTGCAAGCTCTGTTCCTGGGCCTGTCCCTATGGTGCGCGTGAGTTTGATGAAGACGTCGGAGTGATGAAGAAATGCACCCTCTGCATCGACAAGATCTATAACGAGAACCTCCCCGAAGCCGACCGGGTGCCGGCCTGCGTCGCCACCTGTCCGACCCATGCCCGGCATTTCGGCGACCTCGCCGACCCGACCTCCGACGTGTCGATCCTGGTCGCCGAAATGCCGGGCATGGGTCGGACAGGTGGCGACGCAGGCCGGCACCCGGTCGGCTTCGGGGAGGTTCTCGTTATAGATCTTGTCGATGCAGAGGGTGCATTTCTTCATCACTCCGACGTCTTCATCAAACTCACGCGCACCATAGGGACAGGCCCAGGAACAGAGCTTGCAGCCGATGCAGAGATCCTCGTTGACCAGGACGATCCCGTCCTCGGCGCGTTTATAGGAGGCACCGGTCGGGCAGACGGTGACGCAATCCGGCGTCTCGCAATGGAGGCAGGATTTCGGGAAATGCACCGTCCGGCCGCAGCTTCCCGCCACGCCCTCCTCCGCCTCAACCTCAAAAGTGTGGATGCGGTTGAACCAGACGCCGCGCGGGGCCTCGCCATAGGCGTTGAGATCGGTCAGGGGGGCCATATGGCCGCCGCTGTTCCATTCCTTGCAATTGACGGCGCAGGCATGACAGCCGACGCAGATATCGAGATCGATGACGAGGCCGAGGCGGCGCGGTGCGGCATTCTCCGGCAGCGAGGTCATTTGCCAGCCTCCCCCGCCTTCTCCCGCTTGCGCCGGAAGAAGCGGCCGTAGCGCGAGGTCTCGGCCGGCGCCGGCAAAGGCGGCTGCAAGGCCGAGAAACGCGGCTCGGTCAGCGGCTCCTCGCCGGGTTCGCATTTGCGCAGGCGGACCTTGAGATCGTACCAGGCGGCCTGGCCGGTGACGGGATCGGCATTGGCATAGCAGTAGCCGTCGGGCCGCGGCGGCAGGAGCTCGGAGATCACGTGGTTGAGGAGGAAGCCGCGCTGCGCCTCCCCGGCTTCGGGCCGGAGGTTCCAGGCCCCGGCCCGCTTGCCGATCGCATTCCAGGTCCAGACCGTGTCGGGATTGACGCCGTCCATCAATTGCAGCGGCGCCTTGATGGCGCCATGCTCGCTCTCGACCCAGACCCAGTCGCCATTCCTGAGGCCGAGCCGCGCCGCCGTGGCGTGATGGATATAGAGCTTGTTCTCCTCCTGGATCTGCCGCAGCCAGGCATTCTGCGAGCCCCAGGAGTGATACATATGCATCGGCCGCTGGGTGATGGCATGGAGCGGATACTCGATCTCGGATTCGTTCTGGCCGAAAGGCGCATACCAGCAGGGCAGCGGATCGAAATAGCTGCGCAGCCGGTCGCGCTCGCTCTCCGGCGGCTGCCGCTCGCCATGGCCCTCGGCGGCGAGGCGGAAACGCTGCAGGGGCTCGCTATAGAGCTGCAGCACGATCTGCTCCGGCCGGTCCATCAGGCCCATCCCCATCGCCCAGTCGAAATAATCGTGATTGGCATGGCGCAGATAGCGGGCACTTTCCGGAATCTCGGCGCGCCAGAAACAGCCATTTTCGATATAGCGCCGGAGCTGGTCGGGATTGGGCGCACCCTTGCCGTGCTGGCTGCCATCGGCACCGCGCCAGCCGGCCAGCATGCCGATGCCGGGCTTGCGCTGGTGATGCACCATGTAATCCTTGAGCCCGCCGGGATAAAGCGGCGTGCCGTCTTCCTTGACCATGCCGGGCAGCTTGAGCCGCGCGCCGAGATCGAGCAGCACATCCTGGAACGGCCTGACGTCGCGGTCGAGCTCGATCACCGGCTGGCGGATGGAATCGGCCATGGCCTCGGCATCGCAGATCGGCCGGTCGAGCAGCGAGATGCAATCGTGGCGCTCGAGATAGGTGGTGTCGGGCAGGATGAGATCCGCGTAAGCAACCGTCTCGGAATAATAGGCATCGGCATAGATGATATGGAGGATGCGATAGGCGCCGGTTTCCGGGTCCTTTTCGGTCAGCATCCGCATGGTGCCGGTGGTGTTCATGGCCGAGTTCCAGGCCATGTTCGCCATATAGAGGAAGAGCGTGTCGATCGGATAGGGATCGCCGGCCCAGGCATTGTGGATGACCATATGCATGAGGCCATGGGCGGCGAGCGGCGCCTCCCAGGAATAGGCCTTGTCGATGCGCAGCGCCTTGCCGTCCCCGTCCACCAACAGGTCTTCCGGCCCCTGCGGGAAGCCGAGCGGCGGGCCGGGCAAGGGCTGGTCCGGATCGGAGCGCCAGACCGGCTTGACCGGCGGCGGCACCGGCCGGGGAAAGGGCGGCTTGTAGCGGAAGCCGCCGGGGCAATCGATCGAGCCCAGCAGCATCTGCAGCAGGTGGATGGCGCGGCAGGTCTGGAAGCCGTTGCTATGGGCGGAGATGCCGCGCATGGCATGCATGGAGACCGGGCGGCCGATCACCTTGTCATGGCGGCGGCCGGCCCAGTCGGTCCAGTCGATGGGGAGTTCGATCTCCTGCTCGAAGGCGGCCTCGGCCAGTTCGGCGGCGATGCGGCGGATGGTCTCCGCCGCGATGCCGATGCGCGGCGCCACGTTCTCCGGCGCATAGGCCGTATCGAGATAGGTCTCGGCCAGCAGGTCGAAGACCGGCCGCGCCTGCTTGCCGGCGCCGAAGACGGGACCGGTGTCCAATTCGGGCGGCAAGGTCACCTTGCCGATCAGACGCGGTTGCACGCCGGGCAGCAGGGCGTTGACGGCATGGCCGACGAGATTGTCGCAGCAGAGCGGTGCGCCTTCCGCATCGCGGGCGAAGAGGCCGTGTTCGGCACTGCCCGGCGCATCGATGACGAGCCAGGGCGCGTTGGTGTAGCGCACCAGATAGTCGAGATCGATCTTGTCATTGCGCAGCAGCTCATGCACCAGCGCGAGAACGAAGAGGCCGTCGGTGCCGGGGGCGAGGCCGATCCATTCATCGGCGATGGCGGAATAGCCGGTGCGCACCGGATTGACGGAGACGAATTTCGCGCGATCCTCTCCCGTGCGTCCCTTGAGATGGCCGAGACCCAGCTTGATCGGGTTGCTGTCGTGATCCTCGGCGACGCCGAAGAGCATGAAATAGCGGGTGCGGTGCCAGTCGGGCTCGCCGAATTCCCAGAAGGAGCCGCCGATGGAATAGAGCCCGCCGGCCGCCATATTGACCGAGCAGAACCCGCCATGGGCGGCGTAATTGGGGGTGCCGAATTGCGCCGCCCACCAGCCGGTCAAGGCCTGGCTCTGATCGCGGCCGGTGAAGAAAGCGAGGCGCTTGGGATCACTGGCGCGGATCTCGCTGAGCCAGCCCGTCGCCAAAGACAGCGCCTCGTCCCAGTCGATCTCCTTGAACTCCCCCTGCCCGCGCTCGCCAACGCGCAGCAGCGGCTTCTTCAATTTGGCCGGCGAGTTCTGCGTCATGATGCCGGCGGAGCCCTTGGCGCAGAGCACGCCCTTATTCACCGGATGATCGCGATTGCCCTCGATATAGCGGATCTGCCCGTCCTGCAGATGAACTTTGATGCCGCAGCGGCAGGCGCACATGTAACAGGTGGTGTAGGCGACCCGGTCATGGACCAGGGGCGCGGTATCGACCACCTCTTCCCCCGCCCGCAGCGGCGGCGCGGCATAGCGGTTCCTGGACTCGCTCAGCTCACTCTCCCTTACGCAGTGCTACCGGCGGCGGCCAACTGGCGTCGGTTCCTGCCGGCGGGGTGCTTTCCCCCTATATACAATATTACAGCGATTTCTGTGTGAAATAATTTAGGCTCGCCGTCGAAAGAAGATAGAGCCACGCGGGCGGGTTCGGTTGGGCCACTCTCTCGCGCCGGGAGCTTGGCATCCCAAGCGGGCAAAACACCAATCGAACCTTTTTATGAAAATCAGAAGCTCTTTCTATCGCAGGGCCACTGGTCCCTTGAAACCGGCAACTCCGCGATCGGGACAGAAGATAGAGCTACGGGAAAGGGTTTCATTGGGCCGAGCAGAAGGGTTTCCAAGTTTGTCACCTAAGGTCCGTTGGCGGGTGGATCGGAGGACTAACCACCTGAGGACAGGCAGGCTGCATTC
This sequence comes from Rhodospirillaceae bacterium, assembly GCA_008012315.1. GTDB lineage: Bacteria > Pseudomonadota > Alphaproteobacteria > Dongiales > Dongiaceae > Dongia_B. The sequence continues at coordinate 6,605 of SSEL01000038.1, read as the reverse complement.
ACCTAAACTCTTACTATTGGTTGCCTGACCAGATCACTTTCGACCTGATCGCGAAGCACTGCTTCCACCGGAAGCATCAAGATCATCCAGTTGCGAGTGCAAGACGGCGGAACGATTAGTGACGTATTGCCGATCCGCCGATAGCCGCCTCTTCATCGGCCGCGCAGGAGGCGCTGGACATGGGAAAGTGGATAAAAGCCGTTCTTGTCCTTGCCTTTTTAGCAATCGTCATCTTAGCCGCGCTTTTAAGTGTCCGGCGTTGAGGAGGTCGCAATGACCTATCGATATGCTATTGCCTGCATCGCGCTTTGTCTCACTTGCGGCGTTTCACCGGATGCCGCCTTGGCGCAGAGTCCTGAGGACTTCCAACAGAAGCTTACCCAAACCGAGAACGATCAGCAGCGCCAAAGCCTCTGTGAAACTGCTTACGATATGTATTTTGCGCCAGCATTCGGCAAGCCAACAGAGCCGCCAATTCCGGAAAAGCTCTTACCTCAGAACCTCATGCAGCTGTGGAAGGCCTGCGATGGTTTTTTGCTTCCCGGCAATCCCGCGATGGCGATGACCCGAATGGCGCGCCGTAATTTCAACAGTGCCTTCAGCGACACCGCGCAATGGACAGTATCGCGATATATGGGAACCGTCGGCAATGCCGAGGAAGCCGCCAGTAGAATGATCAATTCCGCGATATCGATTAGTACCGAGATAAATGAAGACCAACCTAAATCGCTGCTAACACCCGAGGATGCGCCGGAGGTCCGTACATCCGGCCTGGTTTCCGAAACGATATACGCGCAAATAAAACCGGGCGATCTGCTTATTGAAGCCGAACTTCAGGATCGCCGGACCAACCGGACATACAAGTCATTGAACTCTATCAGTCCGGATGGTGGAAGGTTCTCCGGATATTTCTTTTTGGAGACCAGACTTGACGGCCCGGCCAGCAAGCCTCCACCGCAACTCAATACGGTCTGCGTTCAAAAGGTGAACTATTACCTTTTCGGAACAGCTGCCAGCCGATTTGAAGGATGCGTGCGGACACAGTGTGACGCCGGAACAGCGAGCGATTGTCTTGTAAGCGCATCTGACTGCGACGGCGGGTTTATGGGACACTGCGATATTCTTCCCAAGGCAAAGACGTCAGGCCAGATTGTTCAAGGATTTTGCCGCAGCGACATCAACTACGCGTGGGTCACCGGACTGAAATCAATATCGGTTGGCGTCGACAACGTATCCCTAAAGGTCGAAGGATACTTTGGTCAATCGGGCAGCGGCAGCATGCTCGCCGAGGTTAGCTGTCTCGTTCCACCGACTGACCCCAAAATCGAGACAATACGTTTAAACACGGATGTTTTGTTCGACCACGATTCCTTCATCCTGAAAGACAACGCAAAGCAGGAAATTGATCGCAGCTTGGAAAACCATCAATCGACACCGGAAGACATTGCTTATGTCGATGTCAACGGACATACGGATGATACGGGGGAAGCCCTCTATAACGAATTTCTCTCTGTCCATCGCGCGGAAGCAGTCAGGAGCTATCTCATCAATAAAGGAATCGCGCCGGACATCATCCGTGCTCAAGGTTTCGGTGAAACCAGCCCAATCGCACCCAATTCGTCAGATGGCGAACGCGCGCAAAACCGCCGGGTGGAACTCGTGATGTATTACAAGGTGCAAAAAGTAGCGCCATGAAGCCGGCTATGCAGCGGAGTTAGTCTTACAACTGAATCCGCAGCGGCAGGCGCATATGTAATAGGTGGTGCAGGCGACCCGCTCATGAAGTGCCGGCGCGATATCGATCACCTCTTCCTCCGCCCGCAGCGGCGGCGCGGCGTAGCGGTTCCTGGACTCGCTCAGCTCACTCTCCCTTACGCAGTGCTACCGGTGACGGCGTGGATTCGGCCACGCCCCGGCAGGTCATCCCACCTTGTATATACAAGATTACAGAAATTTCTGTGTGAAATTATTTAGGGGCGCGGGCGGAAGAATATAGAGCCACGTGAGAGGGTTCGGTTGAGCCAAAGGTTGGGCGCGGGTCCAAGAATAGCAGTATGCAGCTGTCCCTTGCAGACAGGGGGTTAGCAATGCAGAGTAAGTAAGTTCTGTAAGCAGGGGGCTTAACGATGGATGAAGATATTTTGGACGGCCAGGGTCCCGACGAAGAAACTGTCGGCGACAAAAAAGCAACCCGCAGAAAAATCCCCGGCGGACTTCCATATACTGGCAGTCCAGGTGTGTTCCAGCGAGTTCTAGAAAAGCTGCCAATCACGGAGAAGCCAACAGTCTTCAATCCGGATTTTTTGGGAACTGTACTTGGCGCCACTGGTGGAGCTTCCCGCCCCATCATCCCGATCATGAAAGCAACTAATCTGCTAAGCCAAAGCGGAACGCCTACAGAATTGTATGCTCAATTTCAGACCGAAGGAGGTCGAGCAGCGGCAGCGTTACAGGCAATGAAGAATGCTTATGCTGAAATCTTTAAACGAAACCAGTTCGCCCATAAGGCAGATGAAAATACTTTAATCGACATTATTGTTTCGATAACCGGTCTGCCTCGTAGCGATAAAATTGTTAAGTACATTCTGAATACATTCCAGATATTTCAAAAATATGCGTCTTCCGCACGCGATGATGCGCCTCACGGGGAAACACCGAAAGGCACACCTTTCCAAGGAGAAAATAATAGAGAATCAGAGCAAATGAGTAATCAACGGCCACCGAGCCTAGGGTTAGTTTACAACATCAATATTGTCCTGCCTGAGACCACCAATGTCGAAATTTACAATGCAATATTCAGAAGCTTGCGCGGAAATATGCTGTGATGACGAACCCCTATACAGTGGAACTCTTCCTACTGAAGTGTGCCGTGATCGAAACCGGCCTGAGGAGCAGCCTAGCTGAATTTGGCGAGCCCAGTGCTGCAGAAGAAAGCACTTTCCTAGATGACAAGCTATCTCAGTATATAAAGCAGTTTGACCTCGCTAACCGTCGAGATGCAGCCAAGATGGCACGGTATTACGAGATTTTCTATATGCTGGAGAACGACATTCGAAGGCTTATCGTTGAAACTATGGAGGCGGCACATGGAAATGACTGGTGGAGCACACATGTGCCACCTGGCGCAAAGGACGAGGTAAAAAAGAATAGAAACCGTGAAGCTCAGGCAGCTGTCACGCTTCGATCCGAAAACGAGATTGATTATACGACTTTTGGACAACTCTCCGACATAATTCGAGAGAATTGGGATGATTTTGCTGGAATGCTAAGTAATCAGTCGGCGGTAGCTCGAGTTCTATCAGGTCTCAATATGCTGCGTGGTACGATAGCGCATTGTGGCATTTTAGCAGAGGATGAGGTCGATCGTCTTAAGCTTGCAATAAGGGATTGGTTCAGAGTGTTAGAAGGACCAAAGGCTTAAGGGATATTGTCATCTTACAATTGACAACATCGTCTACTAGTAAAGAAGCATATTATCACTGAATACGCCTTAGGACTTCGAATCCCCCATCACAAAAAGCTTGGCTAAGAGACAAAGTTCGGCACAACACTGCACGCCAGTGGTTTATACCAAACTCCTGTTCGTAATCTTGCGCTTCCTGCAAAAGTTCATTTGAGACTCTTTCAGAGTCTCTTCCAGCTCCGTAAAAGCGAGAAAAAGCGCGCCATCGAGTTCGAAGGTAATCCAAGGACATTAAGCGATATCTGTCTGCCAATCCAAGCAAGCTAAAGTGAGATCTTAGCTGTCGAAATATCGCAAGTGGGAGCCCTGGAGACCTGATAACTCGAAAGTCGAGACCAAGCGCATCTGGCAAAATACCTACATTAGCCTCAAGAAAACAGATCGCAGGAATCTCATCAAAATACGGGTGCAGGAATAAGCGGACCTCTGTATCTGCATCAGAAATAAGCGTGCTCTTCCGCGTGTTGCAAGTTGAACAACTCGGGATAAGATTCTTCGAAAATATTGCGAACTCTGGATACTGCTCTTTCGGCAAATAATGATCAAGCGTTGACGTTTCGCTCAATCCACAAAAGGGGCATCGCGCTGCAATGATCCGCTGTGTCAAGGCGGATCGAAGCATTGCCATTGGTACCGTTGATACCTCGTAGGCATGTATCAAAGCCGCTGCATCGTCTTCCGAGAAAGAAGCCTTCGCGATATCCCCTAGAATGGGCGCCAAGTCACTATATTGCTCATATGCCACTATCACTTCCGGTCGAATACGCTGCAATCGGATTCTTCGCGCACCTCTTTTTGCCGCTGCAATATTGTCGAATATCTCGCTGTCATCCAGAGGTACTAGAGGTATTCGATGCATCACTTATTACTCTTCGCACTCATCGCCAATGCTTGCGATATAGGATCGCGCGGTAAATCCCAGCTTGCGCTCAAACATCTGCTCTATTTCGCTAAGAGACCTGCGGCGGGCAAGTGCATGAAGAGTATCGTGCCAGTCTGTGGACCCATCATCTAGATTGAATACATCTTGAGTAATAGCGCCTATTTCTTCCCCGAATGTCTCGATAGCGACCGGCACGATGGCCGATGTATCAGAGTGACGCTTGAGCACGCGAATGTAGCGGGCTGGCGTCTCTTGCAAAACGACCGGAGAATGTGTGGCAATGACAGCATATCCGTCAAACTGATCGAGGCAACTACGAATACTTTTCAAAAAAGCCGCAAGAAGCGGCGGATGCAAATGAGTTTCTGGTTCATCTATCAACACAAGCGTAGGCGCTGTCCCATCGATTTGTGCCGTAAGCTCAGCAACGATCTTGAGTACTACTTTGTGCCCACTGCTCAATTCTCGAAAAAAAGAAGCGCTTTCTTTTACACTGCTTCCACTAAGCAAATGAGTGATTCCAATTCTTCGGAATGAAGCATCTTGAAGGAGTGGTCGTAAAATTTTGTGTAGAGCATCCTGTCGCCCTGCGTCTCGAATCCGCATAAGCGCCGAAAGAAATTCCTTTTCAATCTCTTCAGGAGTACGCAAGCGATAACCTACGCTTCCCCTCCGCTTACTCTCTACGCTATCCGCTCGTTTGCGAAGACCACAGTAGGTGTAACCAAAAATCGCTCCGTCTTTCCGCAACCTAGCCCTTTCAATTTCTGTATGTCCCGGAATTACAAACGTATCAAAGGCACTGTATGACACGACGACAACCGTTTTGAAAGGCGGCGGTACTCCAATGAAGCGACCTGCAGCCTCTTCTAACAAGTCTTCCTTGCTCGCATAGCCATAACCGCTGGCCACGATTGCGAGGTTTGACAACAATCTTGTTTTTCCCGTTCCATTGTATCCAATCAGCACATTTATTCGATTAGGCAACATCCCCTTACGCCGAAAATCAAAGTCCACGGTAAGGCTATTGGATTCTGGGGCCACCTTTGTCTTGAACTTGACTACGAAGCCTCCGCCTTTTCGCTTCTGTTTAGGTATAGATTTCGTAAATAATTTTGCGGCTTCTGCAATGGTGCGTTCTGCGCCCATGAACCTTAAAAGCGAAACCCTATAACCTTCGTCATCTTCAAAGGAGGCTTTTATCTCGTCATTATACGCGACGTCTCCGAGCGCTATGAGATACGGACTGTACAACGTTTCCCCTAGCTCAAATAAGTCTTCATAGTAATCCAAAGCCCCACCCACGGAACAGTACTCAGAACCTAGTGCCCCAAAAGGCTTTTCGGGCATTGGGGTGAACCCACCGGCCTGCCCCTTTTTTAGTATCTTTAAGTTACCTAGTGGAATTTGCTCGCCGGCATTGACATGGAGCGTGGCGTTGAACGTCGTCTTGTATCCGTAGTCGTCCCAATTATCCTGTTTAAGAACAACGTATGGAAATCCTCTGATGCTGGATTGCTTGCCATTTTTAAATGCGACAACGAACTTCATTATGCGTGAGTTCCTCTATGACCTGCCAATCCGCAGCCAAACGAAATGACCAAAAAAATGTGGTGGTCTTTTTGTCCCTTTGGAACTGAAGCAATCTTGCGGGCACATGTCAATCGCCCTAGCATTGAATTGCTACTTCCTTTGGCTTGGCGCATCGCCATCGATTACGACTGCAATCGATGACTGGCTCCGCTCCTGGATTTCCAGTAGTCGACCTGTGCCTTCGTCGGGCAGACAGTGAGGATTGCTGAATTATAATGGCGACCCGCCTCGTTTAGACGAGGGGTCGCCCGTCATTTGCCTATTTCGCTGTCTCAAATGCGGGGGATCAGCCTATCCGACATAGGGCAAGGAAAGTGCAAATCTCAAACCGACGCCCCGCCATCCACCTTCACATTGGCCCCCGTCACAAACGCCGCTTCCGCGCTGGCAAGATAGGCGACGAGGCTGGCGACTTCTTCGGATTTGCCGACGCGTTTGAGGGCGATCGGCTCACGCACTTTGTCGACGCCGACGACGCGGCTTACTTCTTTCAGGAGATCGGTGTCGACGCGGCCGGGCTGGACGTTGTTGACGGTGATGCCGCGCGGGCCCAGATCGCGGGCGAGGCCGCGGGTGAAACTGGCGATGGCCCCTTTCGTCATGGCATAGACCGCGTGTTCGGGTACCGGCATGAAGTCGCTGCTGACGCTGCCGATATTGATGATG
>SSEL01000012.1 GCA_008012315.1 Rhodospirillaceae bacterium | reverse complement strand
GGTTAGGGTGGGGGTGCGGGCTGGTGGCCTTAAAACTCGGCGCGCAAGCCCGCCTCGAAGTTGTGGCTGACGGTGTTGCCGATCGGCAGGACCGCCGTGTAGCCGCTGAACAGTTCGAAGGTCTGGCTCATCTGGGCCGTCAATTCGGTGCCCAACGCCAGCTCGTCGCGGGTCAGCTTGACACCTTCGACGGTGAAGCTGCCACCACCCACCAGCACCTGCGCCTGATGGCTGTCATCCAGCATCTCGCGGCTATAGGTCAGGCTCATCTCCGGTGTCAGGTTCCAACCATTGTCGGTGGCGAAGGTCTTGGCGACACTCACGCCCACATGGGGCTTCAAGGAATCCGTGTCGCTGCTCTCGGCCTCGAGATCGAAAGCACCCGCCCCGCTCTCCTTGTAGCCATCCTCAAAGAGATGCAGGTAGTCGACACCGACCCGCGGCGTCAGCACCACATTCGACGGCAGGTCGATCGCATAACCCGCCTGCACCGCCGCCACCAATTCATGGGCGTCATGCTCGGACTTCGCCGTGCCGCCGGCGCTCTGGTTACGCATCTTGATCCGGTCATAGCCATAGCCGAGGCTGAGATCGAGGGCGACATGCTGGTACTGGTAGCTGCTGTACAAGCTCAGGCGCGGCGTGTTCACCGTGGCATCGCTGCCATCCTGTTCGATCTGCGTGCGGCTGAAGCCGACCGCGGCACCCAGCAGCAAGGTATCGGTGACCTGGCGGTCATAGCCCGCCATGAAGCCACCGCCATAGCTGTTGATGTCGGATGCGCCGTTATTGCCGTCGATCGAGCCGAAACCGCCGATGGCGCGGAACCAGCCGCCATTCTGCGCCAAAGCCTGCGGCAGTTCCGCCAGCACCTCGTTCAACTCGGCAAGATCGCCGGCAAAAGCAAGCTGCTTGGGATTGCTGCCGGCAAAGGCCGTGCGCAGGCTGTCATCGGTCGTACCGAGGCGCCGATCATTCAAGTGGCCGAACAGCGCCCGAGTCGAGGCCTGCGCCCCCAGCACCACCGTGGTGCTCGTCGAGCCCATCACCTGGCCGTTCTCCGGCGCAACCGTCACCGTGCCGCCGCTGTCGGACCCATCAAGCACATGCAGCGTCACGTCAGTGGCGTCGTAATCGATGCCGCCATAGGCGCCACCGCCATTCTGCTGCACCACCGGATCGAATCTCGAGTTGTTCAAACCGGCACTGCTCATGATCGTCCGATTGGTCGTGGTATAGGTACCCGGGGCGAAGACCAGTTTGAGGTTGCCGTCGCCGAGATCCGCCATGCCGTTCACGGCCAGGTGCGAGGCACCGTTCGGCGTCACCACGATGCGCAGGGTACTGGTGCTGGATTGATCATAATTGCCAGCCACTTTGAGCGTGCCGATATCGGCATCTGCCGTGCCCAGGCCGCCCGGTGCGACGATACCGCCGCTGACATTGCTGACATTGCCGCCCACCAGGCCATAGCCGGCCAGGGTGCCGTTCGGCGAGAGATTGACATCGCCGCCAACGGCCGCGCCGGTATGGCTGGCATCGCCGATCATCACCGTGCCGAAGCCGATCGCGATCGGGGCAGCATAGCCGCTGCTATCCGCAGTCAAAATCAGCGTGCCGCTGCCGAATTTGTTCAACTGCGCTCCGCCCGACAATTGGCCGTCCATCGTCACATCGTAGACGTCCGTATTGAAATCGCTGATGCCCGTGACATTCATATCATGCGACAGGGACAGATCCGCCAGGGTATGGAACTGGCCGCCATCCAGCGTCACGGTTGAGCCCGCGGCTCCGAGACTGGCATCATCGCTGACCTGGAGAGCGCCATTGGAAACTACCCAATTCGTCGTTTCCTTCGTGGTGCCCGTCAACGTCCAGGCACTATGTGCGTCCACGGTGAACGATTCGAAACCCTGATATTGCGGGCCGATCGTGCTGACATCGAAGCTGCCATCGACCTTGCCACCCAGAGTCAGCATGTCATTCTTGCCGGCGGTGGCATCGACGGCGCCGATGATATCGGAACCTGATTCCACGGTGAGGCTATTGGCGCCGCCGGTGAACTGAATGGCCGCGGCCCGCGAACCGTCGCCATTCAAACCGCCGCTGATCTGCCCGTTATTGGTGATGGTGAGATCGGCGCCTTCGATACCCGCGCCGCCCCTGGCATTAAGGACATTGCCCGCAAGCCCGGCCGCCCCGCCGGCAATCGTCCCGGTATTGACGATCGCGCCGCCGCCCGCCCCGAACCAAATGCCGATGCCGCCATCGCCAGCATCGCCGCCCACCGAAAGATCGAGGCCGCCACTGCCACCCTGACCGCCTTTGACGGTCCCCGTATTGGTGAACGAGGCGCCAGCGCCGGAGAAATAGATGCCGGCACCGCCATCGCCACCGCCGCCGCCAACGGCACTTTTATCTTCATCGGCACCGCCATCGCCGCCGGTACCGCCGAGAACTTGGCCGGTGTTGCTGCTTGCGCCGGTGTTCGAAATAAAGGCGCCATAGCCGCCCTCACCGCCGCCACCGCCACCGAGCGCGCCGAAGCCGGCACCACCGTTGCCGCCATTGCCGCCCTGTACCGTCACGCTGTTGTCGAAGGGAGATAGCCCTCCGGACACCGTATCATCGTAGCCATGCGCGCCGCCGGCACCGCCAGCACCGCCGGCGGATTTGCCATCGGCACCGTTTTCGCCGGGAGTCTGGCCACCAATGGTAGCGGGAAAGCCAAAGATATCGCTGCCGGCACCGCCGATGCCACCGCCCGCAGCGCCACCACCGCCACCGCCGGCTGGAGTAGAGGCGTCCGCCCCGGCATCGCCCGGTGCCTGGCCCCCCGTTGCTCCACCACCGCCGTTTCCACCGGCGGCAAAAGCCGGCATACCGATGACGCTTGTCGCACCGGCAACAGCCACGGCGCCAAGTGTCCAGGCGGCCACAGGCATGCCAACAGGCGTCAGCGCCAGAAGGGCCGATCCGGCCAGGAGGCCGGCACGCTTCATTTTCATGTAGTCGTTCCCAATCGTATCGAGCGACACGCAGCGGCGTCATTCAGGCTTAGCAACGAAGAACCTCATGTTCTTCGGGACGATCATTTACGGATCCAAAGCCTAATAAGCACTTAATCCCAGGCTAAATTTCCATTTAAAATCATATAGTTCGCTTCGCTTGACCGCCCAGCGCGAGGTATCGCGATGGCATACGATGATGCCGCCCCCAAGCCAGGGCTCGGGAGCGGCATTTTCGATCTCCGATTTGTTTAGATGGCGGCCTCAGGCTTCGGCCGGCGCTTCGTCGCTGTTTGCGCCCGTGACCTGCTGGCCCCAATCCTGGACCAGCTTTTCCTGTTCGCGGCGAAGGGTATAGAGGCGGATGCGGGCTTCCGCCGCCGCGATGTGCCCGATGATGAAAGGCATGGCGAGAAAAAGCAGCCAGCCGCAGGCCGCGCCGCTCAATGATGCCAGCCAGCCATAGCTGTTGCCGAGGACGATGCGGATATCGCCGAGACCCTGGCCGAGCGTCCAGAGCTGGTGCAGGAAATACAGCGAGCCCACCAGGTTGAGGCCGCCGACGGTGATGGTGAGATAGCGCCGCTTGGATCCGTCGACCACGAAAGCGACCAGGGTCGGAATCATGCCGACTGTCAGCACCGCCGTCGTCGGCAGGAACACCAATGCGAGCGGCACCAGCAGAATGAGCATAAGTTTCGGGCGGAGGCCGAATTGCGTCTGTTCCATGGCTGCCATAACGGCCCTCCTATAGCACCATCAGCATGGCGAAAATCGCCAGCCCGACGCTGGCGGCGAAAGCGGAGGTCACCGCGGCGGTGCGATGGGCGATGAGCCGGACGCGGTCCGCCTCCGTCAATCCGCCATCCTCGATCCAGTCAATCTCCTTCGACTTGCTGCGATAGGCATGCTTCGCGGCCGTGAAGCCGATCTCGTCGCCGCGCCGCAGCGGTCCCTCCGGGTCGAACAGCACCAGCATGGCGCCGAAATCGCAGGCATTGACATGGCGGTCCAACTGTTTCTGCACATGCTCGCGCGTGCCGGTCAGGTGGAAACTGGCAATCACCGGCTGCAGCAAATCCTTCATCGCCTGCGCCAGGTGAGGCAGCTTGATGTTGGGATGAACGCCCTGCACGATCGCCAGCAGGTTGAGGATGGCAATCGCCTGGGCGGCACCCGTCGCCGCATTGTTGAGCGCCGCCATTTCGCGGTCGATCGAGCGCTTGAGGCCGGCGGCGATGAAAGCGGCGATATGCCGGTCGATCGGCTTGGTGCCGCTCTCGACACCCGGCAGCGCCGCATCCAAAGCCGGCAGCAGATCGCGCAGATGCGTGACATAGAAATCGCCGATCAGGGCGCTACGGCACGGCATGTTGGGGTCGAGCTCATAAAGCGCGCGCTCGATACCATAGCCATAACCCGCCCGGTCGAGATATTTCTCCGCCTCGTCCAGCGGCTTCAGCGCCTGGATCTGTTCCGGCCGCAAGCTTGCCTGTTCCTGGATCCAGGCCTGCGGCAGTTTGGCGCGCATCATCTCGGCGAATTGATTGAGCAGGTCGCGCTTGTCGAGAATCTCCGCCAGCAATGTCGACATGCCGGTGAGGCAGACGCGGATATCGCGATAGCAGATCGGTACCGGCTGGCCCAGGAAGAGGACGAGCCGGCCGACCAGCCGGTCGCGCATGGTGGCATTGGGACCATAGCCCTGCGCCATGGCGCGGATCTTGACCAGCGCTTCATTGATCTTTTCGTCATTGAAGCTGCGCCGCATCCAGTTTTCGAAATCCGGCTTGTCGACCAGCGAAATCGCCTCGCTCCAATTCCACGCCATCGCATGGCCGATAGAGGGCCGGTTGAAATGATCGACGCCGGCGAAATTGATCGGCCGGGTGGCGCGTTGCGGCAGATACGGCAGGACCGGATTGAAATGCTGCCCGTCGAGCCAGGATTCCAGCGTCCGCAGGTTCCAGCGTTCCGTCACCTTGTCGTTGAGCAGGCCGCGCAAGGCCTCGGTCAACGAAGGCGGCAGCTTCTCGCGCCCCGCCAAGGCGGCGAAGGAACCGTAATTGATCTTGGCGAGCGTGATCTGCTCGTCGCTCATCCCGGCCAGCGGATTGCGGCCCAGATAGAACATCACGCAGAGCACACCGAGGGCGTAGAGATCGTCCGACTGGCTGCCGGTCGGGCGGCCATAAGGATGCGCGCTGCCGCTTTCGATGGTTTCGAAAATCGCCGGCTGCGCATAGCCGGGCGGCATGCTGAAACACTCGCCCAGCATGACGGCGCCGGAATCGCCGAGCTGATAGAAAAGATTGTCCGGCCGGATTGCCCGATGGGTGATACCCGATGCCGACAGATCGCGCAGGGCCCTCACGATCGGTTGCAGCAACTGCTTGATGATCTGGCTCTCGGTCCATTGCGGCAAGGCGGTGTTGAGGCCGCCATTGCTTGTCATCGGAATGATGCGTTCGCCGGTCGGCGGACGGAAAACCAAGACCGGCCGCCGCCCCCAGAGGGCATCGCCATCATTCTCGCCCTCGCCGCCCCCGCTGAGACGCCAATCGACGATACCGGCGCTGACCGGCCACAGCACCGTCAGCGGATTCATCGTCTGGGTGGCGAACTGGAAAGCACGGCACGGCAAATGGCCCGGCGCGATCAGGGCAAAAAGCTGCTTGCCGGCCTCCTGGTGATCGCGCACGGCAAATGCCATCGCGCCCGGCGAATCCAGGTGCGGCAAAGGCTCGTCCGGTAGAATTTCATATCGCCCGGCCAGCAGGATGGAATCGGTCTCGTCTGCCATGATTTGCTACCCATGGCATTTCACCGGGAAACCGTTAACCGGGGCTTAAGCGAAGGGAAGAATTCTCCTTCCCCGACTCACATATCTGTGAATAAGCACCTAGAGTCAGACGATCACGAGAGGAACCGCCGGAGCAATTCCTCTTATGACCGGAATCCGCCTCCATTCAATAAGATGGAGGGCGCGAGTTGACTATGCGCGGATGGTATCTAGCCCGGAACCTGCGACCGTATCAGCGCGATCTGCCGGCAGGATCATTCGATCGGGTACCCTCTGCGTCTTCCGAGCCCATGCATAATACAGAACCGAGGTTACGATCAGGCTGACAATCCAGGAGATATCAGCGTCGCCGAGCATGCGTGATAGAACGCCTTGGTACATAGCTTGGTTGAGGAACGGTATCTGCACCAGAATGCCGATGATATAACAGCCAAGGGTGCCCCAGTTATAGGCGCCGTAGCGGCCATTGGGATCATACAAAGCCGGGATGTCGACACGCTCCTTTGAAATCAGGTAGTAATCGACAAGATTGATCGCGCTCCAGGGCACGAAAACGGCGAGCAGCAGCAGCACAAAATTCTTGAAGTTCGCCAAGAAGTCGTTGCTGGCAAAAAGTGCCACGACGACCGATAGTGCGACAAAGGTCACAATATAGGCGATGCGAGTAGCTTGCGAAATCCGCCGCTCTTTGCTGAAGGAGGTGACAGTCGTCAGCATGGTCATGAACCCGCCATATGCATTCAGGCAGTTGATGGTCAACTTGCCCATGACGATAACGAAGTAGACAACGATCGCGACGCTGGCGCCCGCGAGCTCGCCCATGAAGCCCACCTGATTTTTCAGGAAGCCAGCACCGACTGCGGCCACCAGAACACCGAACGTCATCGCCAATTGTGCGCCGATGGCGCTACCGAGCAGGCTATTCCAGAAGGTTGCAGCATTGCTCGTATTTGACGGCAGATAGCGGGAATAATCGGCAACGTATGGAGCATACGTCATCTGCCAGCCCGCTGAGAGCGAGATCGTCAGAAGGAGGGAAGCGATGGAAAAAGGCTTCTGACCAAATACCTGCGGGATGTCATAGTGACCGAAGAGCCGGATCGCGAGATAGCCGAAGCCAAGGATGCTGACGACCGTGGCAATGCGGCCAAGGACGTGAATGAGGCGATAGCCGATAATCGCGACGACGCCTGTCAGCACACCGAAAGCGATGATGCCGAATTCAGGATTCGCGACGCCAAATATTAAATTGATTGCCTGGCCCGAAAGAACGGTCCCGGTCGCGGCAAATCCGAGATACATGAGAACGACGAGCACCAAAGGTAACGTCGCGCCCTTCACGCCGAACTGGGCCCTGCTGGAAATCATCTGCGGCAGGCCCAGCCGAGGGCCCTGTGCGGAATGGAGCGCCATGATTGCGCCACCAAGGATATTGCCGATCAGCAGGCCGATGATGGCCGTCAACGCTTCGGAGCCGAAGACGATGGCAAGCGCGCCATCCACGACCGCCGTAATCTGCAAATTGGCGCCGAACCAAAGTGTAAACTGATTGGACGGAGAGCCGTGCCGCTCCCCCTCCGAAATCATTTCGATCGTCCGGAATTCGACGATCGAATCGCTGGAACGTTCAGACACAGCTTCCTCCCCAAAGCATTATAAAAAATCGATAAATGTATATACATGTTAATACAACCCGGGCAAATGGAGAATTTAGGTATCAGGTCCGCATTCGCCAATCTCATCTGGCTTTGGTTGCGCCAGCCAGAGATCGCGGCACAATGATCGCAAGGTCGCGGAGTGCGACAGGCGGGTCGTGAAGCTCAGGCGGAAAGTCGATCGGCACGGATAGAGTCGGACCGTGAAAACGCCCAGCCATCGACTGTCGGCGATCGTTCCACGCCCACCGCAGTGGGTCAGCCCGGGATCCGATGCGTTCGACCAGGCAGACTGACGGCGGGCTGTCTCAGCCCGCCGTTTCGGCTTCAGAGGTGAAGCTGCCAAGTTCTTTGGTCAGCGCTAATCCGCGAAGGGATCCGTCACCAGGATGGTGTCGTCGCGTTCCGGGCTTGTGGATAGGAGAGCGACCGGCGCTTCGATCAGTTCCTCGATGCGGCGGATATACTTGATCGCCGTCGCTGGCAATTGCGCCCAGGAACGGGCGCCGAAGGTCGATTCCGACCAACCTTCGACAATCTCATAGACCGGCTCCGCCTTCGCCTGGAGATGGCTGCCGGCCGGCAGATGATCATAGACCGTACCGTCGATGCGATAGCCGGTGCAGATCTTCAGCTCCTTGAATCCGTCCAGCACGTCAAGCTTGGTCAAAGCGATGCCGTGGATGCCGGAGACCTTGATCGACTGGCGCACCAAAGCCGCATCGAACCAGCCGCAGCGCCGCTTGCGCCCGGTGACGACGCCGAATTCCTTGCCGCGCTGGCCGAGCAATTCGCCGATCTCATCGGTCAGCTCGCTGGGGAACGGGCCGCTGCCGACGCGCGTCGTATAGGCCTTGGTAATGCCGAGCACATAGCCGATCCCGCTGAGGCCGAGGCCCGAGCCCGAGGCCGCCTGCCCCGCCACCGTGTTCGACGAGGTGACATAGGGATAGGTGCCGTGATCGACATCGAGCATGATGCCCTGCGCGCCTTCGAACAGAATCCGGTCGCCACGCTTGCGCGCAGCATCCAGGCGCTGCCAGACGGATTGCATGAAGGGCGTGATCTTCGGCGCGATCTCGCGCAGTTTGGCGATCAGCTCGGCGCCGTCGACTTCCGCCGCCGACATGCCGCGCAGCAAGGCATTGTGATGCAGCAGCAGGTTCTCGACCTTGCCCGGCAGGCTGTCGAGATCGGCGAGATCGCAGACGCGGATGGCGCGGCGCGCCACCTTGTCCTCATAAGCCGGGCCGATGCCGCGCCCGGTGGTGCCGATCTTCGCGCTGCCGCGCGCTTCCTCGCGCAGGATGTCGAGCTGGCTGTGCAGCGGCAGGATCAGCGCGGCATTCTCGGCGATCGCCAGGTTGTCCGGCGTGATGATGACGCCCTGAGCGCGCAGCTTCTCGATCTCCTGCAGCAGATGCCAGGGATCGACGACGACGCCGTTGCCGATGACGCCGAACTTGCCCGGACGCACGACACCCGACGGCAGCAGGCTGAGCTTATAAACGTTCTCACCGATCACCAGCGTATGGCCGGCATTGTGACCGCCCTGGAAGCGCACCACCACATCGGCGCGTTCCGACAGCCAGTCGACAATCTTGCCCTTACCCTCGTCGCCCCATTGCGATCCGATGACAGCTACATTCGCCATGATGATCCTCGTTCAAGACACCGGATGAAAGTCGCGCCGATCCTCGCGGATCAGAGCGCCTGCACCGCGCGTCCGTTCCACAAATGCTGACAGCCCAAGCGCTTCGCTTCCGCCGCCGCATCGACAGCGGCAAGGCCCAGGTCCTGAATCGTCACCCAGCCATCGGCGCGCAAGGCAGCGGCCTGTTGCGGGGTGGTTCCGCGCGGCAAAAAAATGCGGCGCGACGCGGCCGGTACCGGCAAAGCCGCCAGCACCGTGTTGAGATAAAGCGTGAAGCCGGTCGCCTCTTCCCCCGCCTGGTTGATGTAGCGGCCGCCGCGGCCGAATTCGCCGCTGATCCGCCGGCCGAGCAATGAGAAGGTGATGCCGGTGTGATATTCGAAACCGCGATGATCGGTCGGATCGATGGTCAGCGGCAGGTCCGGCGCCGCGCTCAAGATAAGATCGACCACTTCATTGAGGCGCTGCCGCTGGGCCGCGGCCGGTGCCGGCAGATCCAGCGCATTCAGTTTGGCCAAAGCCTGCTTCGCCGGACCGACCGCGCGCAGCAGGCCTTCCAGCAGCGTTGCTGAATCGCCGGAGAGCTTGCGCACCGCCGCGACATCCTTGCGATCGAGCGCGCCGATCAGCAATGTCTGTTCCTTCACACCATGGGCGGCCAGGATCGAGGGCGTCAGGGTCGGCAGGTTGAGATCGACCGCGAGATGCGGGACGCCCGCCTGACGCAAGGCATCGACCGCCAGCAGCACGGCCTCGGCATCGGCCTCGGCGCTCGGCGCACCGACCAGCTCGATACCCGCCTGGCCGAGCTGCCGTTCCGGGCGCATCTGCTCGCCCCGCACCCGCAACACTTGGCCGGCATAGGACAGGCGCAACGGTCGCGGACTGTTCTTCAGCCGGCTGGCGGCGATGCGGGCGACCTGCGGCGTGATATCGGCACGCAGGCCCATCATGCGCTGGGACACCGGATCCATCAGGCGGAAGGTGTGCGCGGACATGGCCGCGCCGGGACCGGATAGCAGGCTGTCCTCGAATTCAATCAGCGGCGGCTTGACCCGCTCATAACCCCAAGCCGCGAAGACCGCCATCAGGCGTTCCACCATGGCCGCTTCAAATGCGGCATCGGGCGGCAGGCCATCGGCCAGCCCGGCGGGCAAGAGGTAGTTCTGGCTGTCGGTTGACATCGCTATCGGGCGCTCAATCGGATCGCTAAGATTCTCTGCGCCCAAGCCGGCAAGCGGCGTTGAGTGCAAAGCCTAATAGCGAATTCGCCGCGCCACGGCAAGTATCGAGTGACGCCCCGGCCCGATATGCCGCGGGGTTCCCAACCTCCTGGCGAAAAAGGATCTTTTTCCACAGGAACTTATCTGTACAGGATGAGATGAGTGACTTGCGGAGCGGACAAGCGGCGGCAGGTCAATCGCGGAAAACCCTGGCCCAATCGCGCCGCATGTCGATAACGACCCAATGCCGGCCCGGCGCGGCCGCCAACGCCTTATCGAGCCGGCCGCGAAAAGCCTTCCGATCATAGGCATATTCACGCTCGGCATCGGTGTGATGCAGGAGTACGCCGAGCGTCGGGCGGGATTGCATCGTCACCCATTCCAGCATCTCGGTATCGCGATCGGAACTGCCGAAAGCGATGATCGGGCGACGTCCGATCACCTTGTGAATGGCAATCGGCTTGTTGTCGCCATCATTGATAAAATCCACCGTACGTTGGCGCATCAGAACAGGTTTGCCATTCCTGATTTCGTAGAGAAGCCTGCTGCTGCTGCCGATCACTTGCTCGGGTGGAATTCCATAAGCCTGCTGTACCCAGCTTCGCATGAAATCGGTACCGCCGGCGGCGACGATATAGGTACTGAACCCATTGCTGCGCAGATAGATCAGCAATTCCAGCATCGGCTGATAAACCAGCCGGGTATAGAGACGGCCGAAACGCGGATGACGTGCGCGGGCCAGCCAGTCGCTCACCATTGCATCGAAATCATCCGTGCTCATACCGGAATGCGTGACCGTCATCAGTTGCAAGACGGCTTTGTCGCCGCCGGCCGCCACATTTTCGATATTGCCGGCCAATGCCGATTTGAAGGGCTCCGTCTCGCGCCAAGCCGGATGGGCGGGCGCCAATGCATGAAGGCGGTCCAGGGTGAAGGCGAATTGCGTGGAGACCGGCATTTCCGGGCAGAGGGTGCCGTCATTATCGAAGACTGCGATACGTTCGGCGGGCAGTACATAATCAGCGCCGGGCGTCGTGACGCGTTCCACGAATTGAATGATTGCCGCTTTTGATTGCCCCGCGCGCCAGGAAGGAAGCGGGTCATCCGCTTGCGCCACCTGGTCGCCAATCGCCAGTATGAACAGCGCAAAACAGGCGGCTGCGCAGAGCCAGAGCCGCGCATGCGGAAGAACGGCGCCATATTCCCGACAATGTGCCAATGCCCTTCACTCCCCTAGAGAAGCCAAGTGCATGTCTCGTTCAAGCTAGCTCGCAAATTTCCACATATTTTGGCGGCAATGTCGAGATCGTCCGTCGTTAACGGTCATATTGTCATGCTGCCGGTCAGCACGCAGACGCTATGGCCCGACATGCGGACACGGTCGCCGGCCAGCTCAATCCAGAGATCGCCGCCGCGCGCCGATACTTGCCGCGCATGAAAGCGCGTCTTGCCCAGCACACCGGCCCAATAAGGCGCCAACAGGCAATGGGCCGAGCCGGTCACCGGATCTTCCGGAATGCCGTGATTGGGCGCGAAGAAACGCGACACGAAATCGACCTTCTCTCCCCGGGCGGTGACGATCACGTCCTTGTCGAGATTGCCAAGTGCCAGAAAGTCAGGTTTCACCTTGCGGATGACCGCCTCGCTGTCGAACACCGCCAGATAGGCGATATAGCTGTCGTTCCTGTGAATTTCGACCGGGCGGTGGTCGAAACAGCCGGCGACGGCATCGAGCCGATCGTCGGCAGGCACCACCGGCAGGACCGGAAAATCGAGCTGCAGCTTATCGCTGTCCTGCGTCACGATGAGCTTGCCGGAACGGCTGTCGAACTCGACGCGCTCCCGCCCCGGCTGCAGCAGGCGCGTGATCACGTGGGCCGTCGCCAAGGTGGCATGGCCGCATAGATCGATCTCATGGGTCGGCGTGAACCAGCGGATATGGAACTGGTCACCCTTAGGGATGAAGAAGGCCGTCTCCGCCAGGTTGTTCTCCGCGGCGATCTTCTGCATCAGCGCATCCGGCAGCCAGTCGCTCAACGGCATGACGGCTGCCGGATTGCCGGCAAAGGCCCGATCGGTGAAGGCATCGACCTGATAAAGCGGCAGTTGCATCATGGCTTCGGGCATCATTGTCTCCGGTGACTGCGTCAGATCCGCCAAAAGGGCTTGGTGGTCTCCTGTTCTACATCGACCTTGCTGAGCCCGATATCCCGCAGCAAGCGGTTATCGAGCGACGCCAGATGACGCCGCTGCCGAATCCGGTCCTGCCATGCGAACATGACGTCGAACAGGCGGATCAGGCCGAAGCGGAAGGTCAAGCGGGGCCGGGACAGACCGAGAATATTCAGGGAGCCCGGCCCAATGTCATGGGTATTCTTCATTGGGCTTCTCCGAATTGTACCTATTGTATTCATTTATTGTGGCGGAATTGATCCTGTCATTGACACAATTCGAAAGCAATATTTATATTGTCTCCATGACAATTTGGGCCCCCGACATTACGCAATATGACGGTCCGCGCTATCTGGCGATTGCGGATGCCCTGACCGCCGATATCCGTGCCCGCCGCCTGGCACCTGGCGACCGGCTTCCCACCCATCGCGATCTCGCCTACCGGCTGGGCGTCACCGTCGGTACCGTGACCCGCGCTTATAACGAGGCGGAACGGCGCGGCCTGATTGGCGGCGAAGTCGGGCGCGGCACCTATGTGCGGGGCGATCTGGCGCGGCGCCTGCCCGAACCGTTCCAGGCAGCGGAAACCGCGCCGCAGGATCTGATCGATCTCAGCATCAATTTCCCGACGCCCTTGTCCGGCGATGAATTGTTAGCAGAGAGCCTGCGCGCCATTGCCGAGCGTAGCGGCATCGCCCGCCTGATGGATTACCATCCCCATGCGGGGCTCGCGCATCATCGCGAAGCCGGCGCGCAATGGCTGGCCAATTTCAACTATCACACCACGGCGGACCGCATCATCGTCACCTCCGGCGGCCAGCATGCGATGACGGCGGTGATCGGCGCCCTCACCCAGCCCGGCGATATCGTCGTCACCGAGGCCCTCACCTATCCGGGCATGCGGCGCCTCGCCGATTTCCTGCGCCTGCGATTGCACGGCCTGCCGCTCGATCAGCATGGCATCGATCCCGATGCGCTTGATGCCGCCTGCCGCAATCTGGCGCCGAAGGCGCTTTATTGCGTCACCAATATTCACAACCCGCTCGGCTATACGGTGCCGGAATCGCGCCGCCGCGAAATCGCCGAGGTCTGCCGCCGGCATGGCGTGAAGATCGTCGAGGACGATCTCTACGGTTTCCTGCTCGACGAGCAGCCGGCGCCGCTGGTCAGTTTCGCGCCGGAGCTGGGGCATTACGTCAACAGCGTCTCGAAGTCGCTTTGCCCGGGCCTGCGGGTCGGCTATCTGGCGATCCCGCCGGAGGGCCAGGACGCCTTCGCCCAGGTGGTGCGATCGACCACCTGGATGGCGACGCCCTTGACCGCCGAGATCGCCACCAACTGGATCGAGAACGGCACCGGCCTGCGGCTGGTGCAGCAGCATAAGGCCGAGGCCGCCACCCGCCAGCAACTGGCGCAGGATATTCTCGGCGGCTGGGAAATCCGCGCCCACCGCGCCAGCTATCACATCTGGCTCAGCCTGCCCGATCCCTGGACACCGGACAATTTCGCGCTGGAAGCCCGCTTGCGCAATGTCGCCGTCTCACCGGCCGGCACCTTCTCGCTGACCCGCAACAGCCTTTCCGGCGTCCGGCTCTGCCTCTGCGCGCCGGCCTCACGGGACACGCTGCGGCGCGGCCTGGAAACCCTCGCCGCCTTGCTGCGCCAGCGACCGGCCAGCCGCGCCGGGATGGGCGTCGTTTAGAGGGCGATCATGACGAACCGGCACAAGACCGGACCGCACCGCCGCAATCTTGGGGAATGACTTGATGACGGCAATCAGTACCGCCCTTCCGGCCATGTCGCGCCGCGACGAGATCTGGCACGGCCTGCGCGACACCTTTCCGATGATGGTCGGCGCCCTGCCCTTCGGCGTGATCTTCGGCACGCTCGCCACCGCGCAGGGCTTGAGCCCGCTTCAGGTGATGAGCATGTCGCTCTTCGTCTTTTCCGGCTCGGCGCAGTTCATCGCCGTGGGCCTGGTGACGAGCTCGGCGCTCTGGGTGATCTGGGCGGCGACCTTCATCATCAATCTGCGCCACCTGCTCTACGCCGCCAATCTGGTGAACCATGTGCGGCATCTGCCGCAATACTGGCGCTTCCCGCTGGCCGCCATGCTGACCGATGAAACCTTCGCCGTGATGGAGCTGCGCTATCGCCAGCGCGGCAGCGAGGGCTACGCGCATTGGTACTATCTCGCTTCCTGCATCGGCATGTGGCTCAACTGGAATTTCTGGACGCTGGTCGGTCTCGTGGTCGGTCAGAGCTTTCCCGATCTCAAGAGCCTCGGCCTGGAATTCGCCATGGTCGCGACCTTCATCGGCATCGTCATTCCGGGCCTGAAGACCAAGCCGCTCTGGGCGGCGGCGATCACCGCTGGCCTGGTCGCGACCCTGCTGCATCACCTGCCCTATCAAAGCGGCCTGATGCTGGGGGCGCTGGCCGGGGTCGGCATCGGCCTCGTCCTCGATCTCCGACGCAAGAAACTGGAGGCGTCGGTCTATGAGTGAAACCTCGCTCTCGCTACTCATTCTCGGCATGGTGCTGATCAATCTGGCAATCCGCTATCCGGTCTTCCTGCTGGCCGACCGCTTCCGCTTTCCGCCGCTGATCGAACGCGCCCTGGCCTTCGTCCCGGCCGCGGTGCTGACGGCGATCATCGTGCCCGCCGTCATCTTCCCGCACGGCCCGCAGGCCGAGCTCGACTGGCACAATCCCTATCTGCTGGCGGCGATCCTGGCGGCGGCGATCAGCTATTTCACCCGCAACCTGCTGGCCACCATCGTGCTCGGCATGGCGGCCTTCCTGCTGCTGCGCTGGTGGCTAGGCGTGTAGGGCAATTCAACCGGAGAGACGCTCCACCGTGAGATCCAGCAAGGCGCGCAAGCGCGTCAGGCGCCGAAGGTCGCGATGATAGCCAACCCAGGTATCGCGACCGGGCGGCACCTCGCCCAGATCGATCCGAACCAGTCCAGCAGTTGCATCGCCAAGCGGCCGTGGCAGCACGGCAAAGCCGGCACCGGCGGCGCAGGCGCGTGCCTGCGCCTCGCGATTGTTGCTGCGGAAGGCGATCCGCGCCTCGGGCAGCAGGCGTTGCAGCCATACGACATCCGGCAAATCGCCAAAGGCGGTGTCCATCGTCACCAACCGGCAATCGCGGCCGTCGCCAAGCCTCGGCGGCACCATATCGGCTCGGCCGTAGAGACCGTAATCGATATGCAGCAATTTGCGTTGCACGACTTCCGGCTCCTCAAAGGGCCGGATGCGAAAAACCAGATCGGCCTCGCGACGGGCAAGACTGAACATCCGTGAATCAGTCACCAGCTCCACCGTGACGCCCGGATGCATGGCGGTGAAGGCGGCGAAAATGGGGGTCAGTATATAGACGCCGAACCAATCGGAAGCCGAAACCCGCAACATGCCGTCCAGTTGTCCCGCGCCACCCGCGAGACGGCGTTCGAAGGCGATGGCCTCCTCTTCCATCCGCTCCGCATGAGCGAGTACCGTGGCCCCTTCATCGGTCAGGATGAAGCCATTGCTGGTCCGCTGAAACAGTGCCTGACCAACTGCCTCTTCAAGTACACGCAGCCGACGCCCCATGGTGGGCTGCGTCTGTCCCAGATATCGCGCGGCAGCCCCCAGCGTGCCCAGCCGGGCGATCGCGAGGAATACCTTGAGATCGCTCCATTCCATTGCCACGCCCCATACAATATTGAATGATCAAAATTCATTCTATTTGCTCGCCATATGAAAATGCATAGGTAAGATTGGTCATGTCAACCAGGGCCAGGAGCCCTAGATCGGAGAGAACATGACCAAGACAGACACCATGCAGGCAGCCGTCCTGGAGCAGTTCAAGACGCCGCTGAGGCTCCGCCAATTACCGAAGCCGGTCCCGCACGCCGGACAGGTCCTGGTCCGCATCCTGGCGAGCGGTGTCAATCCGCTGGATGTCAAAATTCGCGCCGGCGCGGCGGCGCATGCCAAGGTACAGACGCCAGCCATCCTCGGGCTCGATCTCGCCGGCGTGGTGGAAGCCGTGGGCGCCGGCGTCGATCGCTTCAAGCGGGGCGATGAGGTCTATGGCATGACTGGCGGCGTCGGCGGTGTGCAGGGTTCACTGGCCGAATATGCCGCCGTCGATGCGGATCTGCTGGCGATCAGGCCCGCCAATCTTACAGCTCGCGAAGCAGCCGCCCTGCCCCTGATCTTCATTACCGCCTGGGAAGGTCTGGTCGATCGCGCCCAGGTCCAGCGCGGCCGGAAGGTGCTCATCCAAGGCGGTGCCGGCGGTGTTGGCCACGTCGCGATCCAGATTGCCCAGGCGCGCGGTGCAAGCGTCTTTGCCACCGTATCGGCAAGCCAGAGCCAAGTCGTCGAATCGTTCGGCGCCACGGCCATCGACCGCGTCGCCATGTCGGTCGAAGGTTATGTGGCGCGATATGCCGATGGCGACGGCTTCGACATCGTCTATGACACCGTGGGGGGCGCCGTGCTGGATGCCTCATTTGAAGCGGTGCGTCCCTATGAGGGGCGCGTCGTGAGTTGCCTGGGCTGGGGCACGCACGCCCTGGCCCCGCTCTCGTTCCGCGGCGCCACCTACGCCGGCGTCTTCACCTTGCGGCCATTGCTGACCGGCCGACATCGCCGGCATCATGGCGAGATTCTGCAGGAAGCGACCAAACTCGCCGAGAAAGGCCTCTTGCGTCCCATCCTGGATGCACGGCACTTCACGCTCGATAGCCTCGCCGCTGCCTATGAATCGATCGAGACCCACAGCAATACAGGCAAGATCGTAATCGATATCGGCGGTTAGCGGATGGATAAGGGCCTTGCCGGCAGTTACATCGGCAAGGCCTCTTTAAAAGTTAGGCGTTTCGAGGGAAGTGCCGCAAAGCCTCAGGCTTTCGCCGCCTCCACAGCTTTCACGATATCGCCGACCACGGCAGCAACGAGCGTCTCGTCCTCGCCTTCGGCCATGACGCGGATCAAGGGCTCGGTACCAGACTTGCGGATCAGCACGCGGCCACAGCCATTGAGCCTGGCTTCGCCCTCGGCGATCGCCTGCTGCACGCTGGCGGTTTCCAGAGGCTGCTGGCCGGTCGTGAAGCGCACATTCTTCAGCAATTGCGGCAGCGGCGTGAACAGGCGTCCGGCCTCGCTGGCCGGCTTTTCCGCCGCGACCAGGACGGACAGAACCTGCAAGGCGGCCAGCAACCCGTCGCCGGTCGTAGCATGATCGCTGAGGATGATATGGCCGGATTGCTCGCCGCCGACATTGTGTCCGCGCCGGCGCATCTCCTCCAGCACATAGCGGTCGCCGACCGGTGTGCGCGTCAGCGCGATACCGAGGCCGGTGAGGAAACGCTCGAGGCCGAGATTCGACATCACCGTGGCGCAGATGCCACCACCGCTCAGCCGCCCGGCCTTGTGCCAGGAACAGGCGATCAAGGCCATCAGCTGATCACCATCGAGCAACTGGCCCTTTTCATCAGCGATCATGACGCGGTCGGCATCGCCATCGAGCGCGATGCCGAGATCGGCGCCGTGATCCAGCACCGCTTGCCGCATCTGCCCGGTATGCACCGCGCCGCAATTGTCATTGATATTGGTGCCGTTCGGCTCGCAGCCGATCTCGATCACCTCGGCGCCCAGTTCCCACAGCACGGTGGGTGCCACTTTATAGGCGGCACCATGGGCGCAATCGATGACGACCTTCAGCCCGTCGAGGCTCTGGCCCTTGGGGAAGCTCGCCTTGACGAACTCCATGTACCGTCCGGGCGCGTCATCGATCCGCCGCGCGCGGCCGAGCTGCGCCGAGGGGGCGAGATTGGCGGAAAGATCGTTGCTCTCCATGCGCTGTTCGATCTCGCTTTCGATTTCGTCGGACAGCTTGTAGCCGTCGGGACCGAACAGCTTGATGCCGTTATCGGCGAAGGGATTATGCGAGGCGGAAATCATCACGCCGAGATCGGCGCGCATCGAGCGCGTCAGGCTGGCGACGGCCGGTGTCGGCATCGGCCCCAGCAGCAGCACATCCATCCCCATGGAGAGGAAGCCCGAGGTCAATGCCGTTTCCAGCATATAGCCGGAGAGGCGCGTATCCTTGCCGATGATGACGCGGTGGCGGTGATCGCCGCGGGTGAAATGAGCACCGGCGGCAAGCGCCAGTTTGAGCGCAGTCATGGCGGTGATCGGCTCGGCATTTGCCAGACCGCGCACGCCGTCGGTTCCAAACAGTTTTCGTGTCATCGTTTGTCCTGCAATGAGAGAACTGCCAGCCCCTGTCGCATAATATTAAACATCAAGCCGAGACCGCCTGCCATATCACAATCGCCTGATAGGTTTCGGCCACATCATGCACGCGCAGGATTTGAACCCCGCGGGCAATGCCGGCCAATCCTGCCGCGAGCGAGCCGGCGACCCGCTGCTTGGGCGGCTCCTTCCTGCTGAAGCGACCGATGAAACTCTTGCGCGACACACCCAGGGTGATGGCGCAGCCAAACGCATGGAACACGGCCAATTCTTCCATCAGCCGCATGTTGTGCCGGTCATTCTTGCCGAAGCCGATGCCGGGATCGAGTGACACTTTGTTGGCACCGACGCCGAGCTGCCGCAAGGTTTCAAGGCGCTCGGTGAAGTAGTCCATCAGGTCCAGGGTGGCATCGGCATAATGCGGATCGTGCTGCATGGTTTGCGGCTCGCCCTGCATATGCATCAGCACGAGATCGGCGCCGGATTTCGCCGCTACCATCTGGCTGTCGGGATCACCGGTCAGGGCCGTCACGTCATTGATGATGCGGGCCCCGGCCGCGATGGCGGCTTCCATGACGGCGGCATGGCGGGTATCGACGGAAACCGCCGCGCCCTTCTCCGCCAGTGCGCGGATCACCGGCGCGACCCGCGCGATCTCTTCCTGCGGCGAGACCGGCTGCGATCCGGGCCGTGTCGATTCACCGCCGATATCCAGGATATCCGCACCGGCTTCCAGCAACTGCTCGCCGAAGCGGATGGCGGTCGCCGCATCGGCATTGTCGCCGCCATCGGAAAAGCTGTCCGGCGTCACATTGATGATGCCCATGATCAGCGGCCGGGCGAGATCAAAGCCGGCCCAGGGCCGGCGCGGCGCCGACAAGGCGGCAAGCTGCGCAGCGGCAGTCTCCTTCGCCGCCTGCAACGACATGGCCGCGCGGCGGCCGCTGCCATCCTTGGCGCGGGAAAGCTGCGTCACCGTGGTGAAGGCCAATCGCTCACCGGCCAACCAGCAAGCCTCTCCGGCGGCGACGGCTCGGTCCGCCGCCTCGCCCGTCAGCAACCCGGCCGGAATAAGATGAAATGGAGTCAAAGATCGCTCCGCCAACCAATTGCTTAGAAGGCAATTGCCCTTTCCATTCTACGGCCTGGATGGAACGGGCAACGCCAAACCATATTCGTCATCCGTCATAAAGCGCAAATCGGAAAAGCGAAAGCCCCGCGGAAGCGGGGCTTTGCATGGTCACGAATTTATTCCAGCCCTGTCCCAGGCTGTTATCAGCCGCCGAGGTCAGGCTCCGGGCTGCGGCTTCGGTTCGAAACCGCCGCTCGGCTTGCCGACCGTCGATCCGCTGCTGGGGATCGAGGAGCGCGGCCGGCTGGAGCTGGCATCCCGGCCGTCATTGCGGCGGATGTCATCGCCGTTCAGCAACGCCTTCACTTCGTCACCGCTCAGCGTCTCATATTCCACCAGGGCTTTGGCGATCCGGTGCAGGGCATCGACATTGCGGCCGAGAATTTCCCGGCTGCGCTGCGCGCCGGTTTCGACCAGACGGCGGATCTCCTCGTCGATCAGCCGCGCCGTGTCATCCGAGATATTCTTGCGCTGCGTCACCGAATGGCCGAGGAACACTTCCTCTTCATTCTCCGAATACCGCAGCGGCCCGAGCTTTTCGCTCATGCCATATTCGGTCACCATGCGGCGGGCGATATTCGTTGCCTGCAGGATGTCGTTCGAGGCACCACTGTTCAGATGCTGCTCGCCATAAATGAGCTGCTCCGCCACGCGGCCGCCGAAACACATCGCGATCTTGCTTTCCATCCAGATCTTGGACATGGAAAGCCGGTCCTTTTCCGGCAGCGACATGGTGACACCCAGGGCCCGGCCGCGTGGAATAATGGTCACCTTATGCAGCGGATCGGACTCCGGCATTTCAATATTCACGATCGCATGACCGGCCTCGTGATACGCGGTCGCCAGCTTTTCGTCATCCGACATGGCCATGGAGCGGCGTTCCGCGCCCATCAGGACCTTGTCCTTGGCCTGTTCGAAATCGAGCATGGTGACAACCCGCTTGCCCTGGCGCGCGGCCAGCAAAGCCGCCTCGTTCACCAGATTGGCGAGATCGGCGCCGGAGAAACCGGGCGTACCGCGGGCGATCGTGCGGGCATCCACGTCCGGCGCCAAAGGCACCTTGCGCATATGCACCTTCAGGATGTGCTCACGGCCATTGATGTCCGGGTTCGGCACGGTGATCTGGCGGTCGAAACGGCCGGGGCGCAGCAGCGCCGGGTCGAGCACGTCCGGACGGTTGGTCGCGGCGATGAGGATGACGCCCTCATTCGCTTCGAAACCATCCATCTCGACCAGCAACTGGTTCAGGGTCTGCTCGCGCTCGTCATTGCCGCCGCCGAGACCGGCGCCGCGATGACGGCCAACCGCATCGATTTCGTCGATGAAGATGATGCAAGGCGCGTTCTTCTTGCCCTGTTCGAACATGTCGCGAACGCGGCTGGCGCCGACACCGACGAACATTTCCACGAAGTCGGAACCGGAAATCGTGAAGAACGGCACATTGGCTTCGCCGGCGATGGCGCGGGCCAGCAAGGTCTTACCGGTACCCGGAGGGCCGACCAGCAAGCAGCCTTTCGGGATCTTGCCGCCCAGGCGCTGGAACTTCTGCGGATCACGCAGGAATTCAACGATTTCTTCGAGTTCGGTCTTGGCTTCCTCGATGCCGGCCACGTCGTCAAACGTCACGCGGCCCTGGCGCTCGGTCAGCAGCCGGGCGCGCGACTTGCCGAAGCCCATGGCCTTGCCGCCATTGGACTGCATCTGGCGCATGAAGAAGATCCAGACGCCGACCAGGAACAGGATCGGGCCCCATTGCGCCAGCAGATACAGGAAGGTGTTGCCTTCTTCAGCCGGCGCGGCCTTGATCGCCACGCCCTTGCCGCGCAGGGTATCGACCAGCTTGGGATCCTGTGGCGCATAAGTCGAGAAGTCGCGGCCGCCTTCGAGATGACCCGTGATGTCCTGGCCGCGAATGGTGACGTCCTTGACCTGGCCGTCATTGACCGCCGTCAGGAAGGACGAATAGTCCATTGCTTGCTGATCGCGACTGGAATTGTACTGGAACATCTGGAACAGAACCGCCAGCAGCACCAGAATGGCAACCCAGATCAACAGGTTTTTGCCGATATTCACGTCCCGTTCCTCATTCCTTTCTGCGGCCAAGCTACAACCTGGCCGGTCAATGCTTAGGCGCTAATGCCGGGCTTTGCAAGAAATCCGGCTTCGATCACAATTAGATAATGCGCTTTTGCGGTCTGACAACTGGAAAGCCGCAAGATGTTGGCCCCTGCCGGGGTAAAAATGCCACATCTAACCTGGGGAACTGAGGCAATTCCGTCACCGCGACCTTTTGTCGTCCCAGTTCCGCTTGTGGTCCCAGCCCCGCCGCTTCCACACGCGGCCAGACAGCTACCTGACCATCCTGCCAAAGGGCCGGTAATGCTTGCCGGGCGCGCAAGGGTAAGCATCGTACGTCCTGGGGAACCGGCCGATTGGCCAAACCCCATTCGCCAATGGCCGCAAGCAACCAGGATCCGGCATTCGCCGGTAAAGGTCCCATCAAATTTACGCGATAGCGCCTATCCCAAAGAACGATTTCGCCCGCTTCAACCGCGCGTGGCGCGTCGCACCCCGCCGCTTCGCGGTAGATCGCGATCTTCCCGCCCGACCAGTCCAAATGGCAACCTGCCAATGTCAATGCGCCTTTCGCCGTCATGCCGAGCTGCGCCAGGAGCGCCGCAAGCCTGTCAGGCGCCAACGGAAAATCTGCAGCACCAATCATATACATAAGGTCTCGCAGGACGGATTGCATGATGGCCGATGGCACGGCATTCAAGGCCATGCGATCCAGCACGGCATAACCGGCGGCATCGATATGGCCATGCCGTGCCAGCCAGGCGGCGCCTTCCCGCTCCGTCTTGTCGCGTGTGATGCCCGCCGCGCCAACGGCATCGAGCAATGCCGGCAGATCCGCGGCCGCGTTTGGCCGGCTGCGCCAGCGCACCCGCTCGAAGCGCAGCGAGGCATTGCTGGGGTCCTCGATCCAACCAATCCCACGCTGCCGCAAGGAAGCCATCAGCCGCGCCTTGCCGATCCCGAGCAACGGGCGCAGCAACCTGACGCCCTCGAGGGGCCTGACGGCCGGCATGGCGGCAAGTCCATGCATGCCGCTGCCATGGGCTCGGCGCATCAAATAGGTTTCCGCCTGATCCTCGGCCTGATGCGCGACGGCGAGGTGCAGGATGTCGTGGCGGCGGCACCAGTCGGTGAGCAAGGCGTAACGCGCATGGCGCGCCGCCGCCATGATGCCGGTTGCCGGCTTCGCGCCGGTCCAGGTCAGGATATGGTGGTCGATCGGCTGGAGATGCGCCCGCGCCGCATACGCCGCCAGGATCTCACCGACCCGACGGCATTCTCCGGCCGCGGCCGGACGCAAGCCGTGATCGACGCTGAGCACGCTGAGCCGGCCGCCTCGTGCGGCGACCCATTCCGCCAGCAGCAAGGCCAAGGCCAGACTGTCGCTGCCGCCGGAAACGGCAACGGCCAGATGCAGGCCCTTCTCAAAAGGCCCGAGCTGCAGCATCAGGTCGGTGAATTCGTCGGGACGCAACGGCGCGGCCGGTTCGTTGCCGGCTGCACCTTTCTGAATCAGATCAAGGTCGGCCGGATCCTGCTTGGCCGGGTTCATCCGAGGTGTCAGCAGCCGAAACGCTGCTTCGCCCGGCCGGCACGATCCTTAATGGCGCCGGAGGCATCGGGGAATTTCTTGTCGAGCTGCTTCAAGGCGACGCAGGCATTCTGGTTCTGCCCGCTCAGGCCCAGCGACATGCCGAGCTTCAACAGGTTGTCCGCCGCCTTCGGGCTGTTCGGATATTTCTGGTAACCTTCGGCGAAAGCGACCGACGCATTCTTGAAATCCTTGCGGGCGTAATACGTCTCGCCGATCCAATATTGCGCATTGCCGGTCAGCGCGTCGTTCGGATGTTCCTGGACAAAGGTCTTCAGCGCCACTTCCGCTTCGGCATAAGAACCCTTCTGCAGCAGACTGGTGGCATATTCATATTGCTCGCGCGGCGTCTCGCCCGGCAGCACGATATTGCCGCCGCCCGTATTGGCATTGCCTGTATTGGCGGCCGCCGTCCCACCCGCAGCAGCGGCAGCCGCTTCGGCGGCGCCGGCCGGCGCCTGGGGCAAGGTCGCGTTCTTGCTCAGCGTGCCGAGGATACGGGGCTCATTGCTTTGCGCCGGCTGGCCGCCAGCGGACTGATTGGCACCGGCTGCCTGACCGGACGCCGCAGCCGGATTCTGGCCGCCGGCATCGGGATTGGCGGGCTGGTTGTTGCCGGCCTGCGGCATGGCGCCCGTGCCGCCGGCGCCACCCTGGCCGCCTTCCAGCGCGTTCAACCGAAATTCATTATCCTTCTGCGCCCGGTCGAATTTGTCGCTGAGATCGTTCAATTTAAGCTGGGCCTGTTCAACTTGGCCTTCCAGCGTCGCCATCTGCTGCTGCATCTGCTGCAGCCGGACTTCCTGGCTGGCGGCAACGTTGCCGCCACCACCGCCTTGCATGGCCTGCAACTGCTGGCGTAACTGGGCAACTTCGGCACGCAGGTCGTCAACTTCGTCGGCCTGGGCCGACTGCGGCAAAATGGCGCTGCCCAGGAGACTGCTACCCAGGAGACAGGCACCGAGCACGGCGGACAGCACCCAGCCTTTCGCTGGCCGTCCCCCGGCCACGGAGAGGCCAAGGGCGCCCGGCCGCCTCGCTGAAAGAATAGTCCCGGCTGTCATTGCAAATCGATTGCTCATACCGTCCGTCATCGCTGTCTCTGGCCTGTCAACTGTCCCGCCCGTTCAGGGCGAAATTATGGCAGGCGCTTTTGCCTGCCTCACCTGTTTTCAACACCGGACCACGTTGCAGTTGCAAAGGGACAAGATGTTAACCGGCAAAATGCCAGACAGACTCGCTCGGAAGCAAGTAACCGCCCGGGAACGATACCATGTCGCCGAACCGCATGGGCCGCTCCACTCACGCGCCCCAAGAAGCGAGCCGGCACACAAACATCGGCAAAAAGAAACCATCGGCAAAAAGAAACGCCGGTGTGCCCCATCTGCACACCGGCGTTCTTTTATTTCACCGTTTACTTAATCGGGATTCAATCCCCGTAAGTAATCGATCAGCTGCTGATTAGCGGTTGATCGTGGTCACGGCGCGGCGGTTCTGCGACCAGCAAGCCTCGTTGGACTCGGTGCATTCCGGCCGTTCCTTGCCGTAGGAAATGACGCTGAGGCGGCTCTTGTCGACACCAAGGGCGGTCAGGTAGTTGGCAACCGAGTTCGCGCGACGCTCACCGAGCGCCAGGTTGTATTCGCGGGTGCCGCGTTCGTCGGCATGACCTTCGACGGTGACGGTCACAGCCGGATACTGCTGCAGCCAAGCAGCCTGCTTCTGGAGCTGCTGCTGGGCTTCAGCCGATACGTCGTAGCGGTCGAGCGCAAAGAAAACCCGGTCGCCGACATTCTGCTTGAAGTCTTCGGCAGAACCCGGCGCAACCGAAGCAGCCGCAACCTGGCTGTTATCGGTACCCGTGGTGTTGGTGCCGGCAGTGTTACCGGTGGCTGCGTCGTCAGACGAGCAAGCCGCCAGAAGAAGGGCCGCCGCAACGGCCGAGATCAGTTGAATACGCATGTTGTCCTCTCATCCTCTCACTTGTCTCAACAAGCTCGCTGCGTCCTAGTTCCACAACTAAGACGAAAGCCAACTTGTATCCCGATATTCCGTGCTGTCGTGAAGCCTAAACATGGGCTGTCAAGCCCCCGGAATCGGCGGAAAACTTACTTCATTACTGGCTACTTAGCAAGGGAGACCAAGCAGGATCGGAGCCGTCCAGTGGCGTTTTCATCACACGTTCGTTGTAGCCCGTGAGGTCGATCGAGTGCAGCTGAGTCCGACCGCTTGGATCCGACACGAAATAAGCCAAAACGCGACCATTGGGCGCCCAGGTCGGCCCTTCGACCAGCCAGCCGGAGGACAATTGACGCTCCCCCGAACCGTCCGGACGCATCACGCCAATATAGAACTGGCCCTGTGCCATCCGGGTGAAAGCGATGAGGTCGCCGCGGGGCGACCATACTGGCGTCGCATAACGCCCCTGACCCTTGCTGATGCGCTGGACCCCGCTGCCATCGGCGTTCATCACATAGAGCTGCTGCTCGCCGCCGCGGTCGGAATTGAAGACGATGCGGCTGCCATCCGGCGAATAGGACGGCGAGGTGTCGATGGCCGGATTGTCGGTCAAACGGCGCGACCGGCGGGTCCGGGTATCCATCTCATAGATATCGGTATTGCCGCTCTGGGCCATGCTCATGATGACCTTGGAGCCGTCCGGCGAGAAGCGCGGGGCGAAGGTCATGCCGGGGAAATCGCCCAGGATCTCCTGCTGCCCAGTATTGATGTTAAACAAGTAAACGCGCGGCTTATTATTGTAAAAGGACATATAGGTGATGTCCTGGCTGACCGGCGAGAAACGCGGCGTCAGCACCAGGGCCGAGCCATCGGTCAGGTAGCGATGGTTTTCCCCGTCCTGGTCCATGATCGCCAGGCGTTTCACCCGCGCATTTTTCGGGCCGCTTTCCGAAACATAGACAATACGGCTGTCGAAATAGCCTTCTTCGCCGGTGATACGCTTATAGATCTCGTCGGCGATCTGGTGGGCAACGCGGCGCCAGTTATTCTGCGAGGCATTGTACTGGAAGCCGGTCATCTGGGATTCGCCATAGACGTCCCAAAGGCGGAACTGAACCTGGATCTGGCCATTGGCGGTCGATTGCGCGGCACCGCTGACCAGCGCCTGGGCATTCAGCACCCGCCAGTCCTGGAAACGCGGTCCCTGCTGCAGGGAGGCATTGTCCTGGATGAAGGCTTGCGGAGAAATCGGCTTGAAGAGGCCGGAACGTTCAAGATCGGCCGAGACCACCCGGGCGATATCGCTACCGGCTTGGCTGCCGTAGAAATCCGGGATGGCGATGGGCATCGGTTCAATATTGCCCTTGGTGATATCGATCACCGGCTCGGCCTTGGCCGGGCTTCCCGCCACTGTTATTGCGGCCGGTATCGCCACCGCCACCATGATCATCAGAAAGTGCCGAAGCCGCTTCATTCTTTCGTCTCTCATATTGATCCCCAGAGTCGCGCCACGCATTTACAATCCCGATTCTCACTAGAGCGGCGGACACGGATTCGCAAGCAGCCCTTTTCAGAGGCAGCCCACCCAAAGCACCGTGCAGGGCAAACGCCACGCGCGGCGAATTGTTCCCGGTCACCGCAACC
Source organism: Rhodospirillaceae bacterium (assembly GCA_008012315.1). Classification (GTDB taxonomy): domain Bacteria; phylum Pseudomonadota; class Alphaproteobacteria; order Dongiales; family Dongiaceae; genus Dongia_B. Next base: position 242,674 of record SSEL01000012.1, on the reverse strand, counting down.
GAACCGCGTCACGCGGCGCGGTTGCATCAGGTCCGGTTAATGATTGCCGTTTTATTGTGACCTAAATATGGCTCAAATCCGCCCCATTCCGGCCGGAACAGAGCGGTTGCCGCAGGCTCGAACGGGACGCGGGGCAGGATAAGTTCAGAAGCTGACCTCGGACGGCCGGAACCGCAGCACCATCGTGTTATAAGTCTTGCCCGGCGGCAGCTTGAGCGGGCTGCTCATGTGGACCGCCCGCAGACAGCTTTCCGAAACCGCACGGACATAGGAATCGACCACGTCGTTGATGATCTGGGCTTCGATGACCGTGCCATCAGGCTTCAGTGCCACGCGGATTAACACGAGGATATTCTCCAAACCGGGCGCCCCGGTGGTGCCCCTCAGATCCCAGTTCTTCTCAATCTGAGCCCGAATCACAGCTTCCTCGGCAGCCGTCAGCGGAATCTCCGGGGCAACAGAAGCCTGCAGCTCTTCGGACTGCTCATCCGCCAAAGAAACCGATTTCGTCTGGGGATCGGCCAAAGAATCGAACGCCGATTTATCCTTCTCCAACTTCTGGATCATCGCCTCGAAGTCTTGGTCGGAGCTGGTATTCGGGTTCGACTTGCCTGTCGATGTGCAGGCCGCAAGCAGGCCCAGCAGCGCAATTAGCCAGTATCGCACTTTGCGTCCCTCCCCCAAAGGTACAAAGCTCAATATGGCGACAGGATAACCAGAATCGGGTCGACCTCGCCAGCCAAGATCGTCTCGCTGATTGCTATAATCAGAAGCTGACCTCGGACGGCCGGAACCGCAGCACCATCGTGTTATAAGTCTTGCCCGGCGGCAGCTTGAGCGGGCTGCTCATGCGGACCGCCCGCAGGCAGCTTTCCGAGGCCTGCTTGAAGAACGGGTCGGACTGGCTGTTGATGACCTGGGCATTGGTAACCGTGCCGTCGGGCTGCAACGTCACACGGATCTCCACCAGGATATTTTCCATGTTCGGCGACCCGGCGAGGCTGCCGAGATTCCAGTTCTTCTCCACCTGGGCGCGAATACCGTCTTCCTCGGAAGCCGTCAGCGGAATTTCCGACACCTGGGACGCTTGCGGCCCTTCGGACTGCTCAGACGCCGCGGGCGCAGATTTCTTCTTGGTCTTCTCCTGGGTCTCCGGCGCTGGCGTGTCCTTCAGCACGTTCTGCAGCAGGGCATCGAGCTCCTTGTCGGCATTCTTGTCCGGCTTCTTCTTCGGCTCGTCCGGCTTTTTCTTCTCGACCTTCTTCTCCGGCTTCTTTTCTTCCGGTTTCTTTTCCTCAGGCTTCTTCTCTTCCGGCTTCTTCTCCGGATCGGGAATCTTTTCCGCTTCCTCTTCCTTGGGCGGTGTGGGCGGCGTCGGTGTCGGCTTGCTCTCTTCCTGCTTCGGCGGTGGCGGCGCGGCCGTCTGCGGATTGGGCGGCGGCGGTGCTTCCTTCTTGGGCTCTTCCTTCTTCGGCTGGTCGGCCTTCGGCGCGTCCGGTTTCTTGACGATCTTCTCGTTATTGACCTTGTTTGCCTTGGGCGCAGCGGTGATGTCCGACAATTGCGCCAATTGCACGCCGATCGCTTCCGGCAGTGGTTCCGGTTCCCAGAACACCGGCAGGCCAAGCACCACCAGCCCCAGCACGCCGACATGCAGCATGATGGAGAAGATCAGCCCGAAGCCGAAGGGGCGCTGACTGGGCGACGACGGCTTGTTCACCTAATTTACCCTCAATTGGTCGATTTTTTCTGGCCGTTGCCGGTATCGGCCTTATTGCCGGACTGGCTGTTATCGCCGCCGGGCGTCTCGACGATCAGGGATACGGCGCGGAAACCGGCCGAAGTCAGTTCACCCATCACCTGCATCACCGTGCCGTAATCAATGCCCTTGTCGCCACGAATGAAGATCTTGGCTTCGGGATTGTTGTTGGTGATGGCGCTGAGCCGTGGACCCACCGTGTCCAACTGCAATTCGGTTTCCTGCAGATAGATCTTTCCCTGCTTGTTGATGGTGATGACCAGGGGCTCGTCGGGATCCTGCATCGCCTCGGCCTTGGTCTTGGGCAGATCGACCGGAATCCCGACGGTAAGCAGTGGCGCGGTGATCATGAAGATGACCAGCAGCACCAGCATGACGTCGACCATCGGCGTCACGTTGATATCCGCCATCGGCGCCGCGCGACGGCGGCCGCCGCGCGCCCGTTTGGGTCCGGTGCCGAGCTTCACCGCCATGGTCAGTGCTTCTCTTCGAGCTGGCGCGACAGGATGGCGCCGAATTCACCGGAGAACGCATCCAGCCGGTTGCCATAGCGCGAAATGTCGCTGTTCAGCTTGTTGAAGGCGAGCACCGCCGGAATCGCGGCGACCAGGCCCAGGGCCGTGGCGAACAAGGCTTCGGCGATGCCGGGCGCGACCACGGCAAGGCTGGTGTTCTTGGAACCGGCGATGGCGGCGAAGCTGTTCATGATGCCCCAGACCGTGCCGAACAGGCCGACGAAGGGCGCCGCCGACCCGACCGAGGCCAGGAAGGTCATATAGCGCTCGAGCTGGTCCATCTCACGGCCGAGGGTGATGCCCATGACCCGCTCGATGCGGTCCTGCAGGTTTTCGCGCAGCGATTCCGAACTCAGCAGGCCCTTGGCGGCGGAGCGGCGCCATTCGCGCATCGCCGAGACGAAGATGGAGGACATCGGATCGGGTGGCCGGTTGCCGATGCGATCGAACAGTTCTTCCAGCGAGCCGCCGGACCAGAACGCATCCTCGAACTGCTTCGCCTGGGAGCGCAGCCGGCGCAGGCGAATGGTCTTGTCGATGATGATCGCCCAGCTCCAGACCGACGCGAGCAGCAGCAGGATCATGACCGCCTTGACGATCCAGTCGGCCTGCAGGAACAGACCCATGATGCTGAGATCATGCGCCGCCTGAGCCATGCCGGGGCCAGTGCTCATCACCTGGCCGGCGAGTGGTTCCAGCGTACCGCCGGTGACCGGTGCCACGGGTACTGCTGGTGGTGTTGTCGGATCCATTCGCTATCTCACTCTTCCGTCGTTGTCGACATTCCGCGCCGCTATGTTCGTACCACCGGCACCCGATCCATCGGAAACCGGCCACGAGCGATAAAATTCCTAATCATTCCCAACTTCTTCGGCCGACGGCCGTGCCTGCTGCAAAACATTCCGCAGATCTTCAGGCAATCGTGTCGCCCGCCCCGCCGCGCCGATGCAGGCGATTTTGACCGCCAAACGCACCAGTTCGACCTCATCACCGTCATCGAGCCGGCAGATACGCTGCGCCAGATCGATCGTCGCACCGCCGAGCCCGGTGACCGTGGTCTCGACCAGCAATTCGTCGTCCAGCCGTGCCGGACGCAGGTAATCGACCTCGCAGCGTCGCACCGCCAGGACCAAGCCGTCTTCCGCCATCATCAGGGCATGGGAAATACCGGCCGACCGCAACATCTCGGTCCGGGCCCTTTCGGCGAACCGCAGATAGTTGGCGTAATATACGATCCCGCCCGAGTCGGTATCTTCGATATAGACGCGGATCTGATGGCGGTGGATAACCGCGCCGGATTGGCTTGTCCAGATAGGGCCTGTCCTGCTCGACTCATGCATGGCTGAACTCGAAATCGGCCCTATTCATCTACCCGGAGGATGGCAAGAATGTGGCAGCTTGGCGCTGCCCCCCGATACCGAAGGGCTGCGCCAGGATGCCGTAGTTTCGATAAGAAATCGTCAATCCTCATCGGCCATATCCTCGGCGGCGCCCCCATCGGATGCAGCACTCAGCAGATCGAATTGCGCCGCACCCCGCGGTGGCGTCAGACCAAGATATTTAAAGCCGTTGGCTGTCAGCATTCTGCCGCGCGGCGTCCGCTGCAGCAGGCCCTGCTGGATCAGATAAGGCTCGATCGCCTCTTCGATCGTATCGCGCTGTTCGGCCAAAGCCGCCGCCAGGGTTTCGACGCCAACCGGGCCGCCGCCATAATTCTCGGCGATGCATTGCAGGAAACGGCGATCCATCGCATCGAGGCCGAGCTTATCGACATCGAGCCGGGCCAAGGCCGCATCCGCCGCCTTGGCATCCACCTGCCCTGCTTTGGCGACCAGGGCAAAATCCCGCACCCGGCGCAGCAGGCGGCCGGCGACGCGCGGCGTGCCCCGCGACCGGCGGGCGATCTCCGTGGCGCCACTGGCGGCGAGATCGAGCCCGATGACGCGGGCGCCGCGCCGGACGATGGTTTCCAGCTCTGCCGGGGTATAGAAATTGAGCCGCAGCGGAATGCCGAAACGGTCGCGGAGCGGCGTCGACAACAAACCGAGCCGCGTTGTCGCGCCGACCAGGGTGAATTTCGGCAGATCGATCCGCACCGAGCGGGCCGCCGGCCCCTCGCCGATGATCAGGTCGAGGTGATAATCCTCCATCGCCGGATAGAGGATTTCCTCCACCGCCGGCGACAGGCGATGGATTTCATCGATGAACAGCACGTCATTGGGCTGCAGATTGGTGAGCAGCGCAGCGAGATCCCCGGCGCGGGCGATCACCGGCCCAGATGTGGCGCGAAAGCCGACGCCGAGTTCCCGTGAGACGATCTGCGCCAGGGTCGTCTTGCCGAGGCCGGGCGGGCCATGGAACAGCACATGATCCAGGGCCTCGCCCCGTTCGCGCGCCGCCGCGACGAAGACCGCCAGATTCTCGCGCAGCTTCTCCTGGCCGATAAACTCGGTCAGCGCCAAAGGCCGCAGGGACTGCTCGCCGGCATCTTCTTCGCTGCGGATGCCATCCGTCAGACGTTGGTCTTCAGCCATGCGATGGCCTTTTAAACCGAGATGTCTTGCCCCTCACCCCGACCCTCTCCCCAGAGGGGCGAGGGAGAAAAACGCTCCCCTTTACTCCCTCGCCCCTCTGGGGAGAGGGTCGGGGTGAGGGGTTGAAGCGACAACTGGGTGTTCCAATCACTGGCTCAACTCCTTCAATCCGGCGCGGATCAGATGATCCAGGCCGGCGGCGCCATCGGCCTCATGCTGCGCCTTGGCGACGGCGGTGAAAGCCTCCGCCCGGCGATAGCCGAGATTGACCAACGCGGAAACTGCGTCCTCGATCAGCGCGTTGGGCTTGCCGCTGGCCGCCTTGCCGCTTTCGCCCGTCGCCGCTGTTTTCAGCGCCGCCGTGCCGAGACTGAGGCTGCCGACCTTGTCTTTCAATTCGGAAACGATGCGCGCCGCCAGTTTCGGGCCGACGCCGGGCGCCCGGGTAATCGCCGTCTTATCTTGGGCGGCGATGGCGGTAGTCAGGTCGTCAGGCCCGAGCACGCCGAGGATGGCGAGGCCCACCTTGGCGCCGACACCTTGCACCGTCGTCAGCAGCCGGAACCAGTCGCGCTCCGCCTGGTCGAGGAAGCCGAACAGGTTGATCGCATCTTCGCGCACCTGGGTTTCGATCAGCAGCGAGACCGCCGTCCCGCTGACCCCGAGCCGTTGCAGCGTGCGGTTCGCGGCATGCACGACATAGCCAACGCCGCCGACATCGACGATCACCGCATCGCCCTGGATACTGTCCACTTTGCCCGTCAGCTTGCCGATCACCGCGCCACCTCACGAAAGTCCTTGGCGCCCCAACGGCGCAGCGAACTCAGGTGATGGGCATGGCAGATCGCCACGGCCAAGGCATCGGCGGCGTCGGGGCTTTCGGCCGAGCTGGCCGGCAGCAGCACCCGCACCATCATCTGCACCTGATCCTTGCCCGCATGGCCTGCACCGACCACGGATTTCTTAACGAGATTGGCGGGATATTCCGCCACCGGCAGTTTATAGGAAGCAGGCGTCATCAGGACGACGCCGCGCGCCAGCCCCAGTTTCAAGGTCGAGTTCGGGTTCTTGTTGACGAAGGTTTCCTCGACCGCGGCCTCGGTCGGTTGATAGAGATCGATCACCTGCTTGAGCCCGTCATGAATCTCCACCAGCCGCTCGGCCAGGGATTGCTTGGCGTCGGTATGAATGGTACCGGCCGCCACGAAGCTCAGCCGCGAGCCGGGCGGATTGCCATGGGCATCGACGATGCCCCAGCCGGTATGCTGCAATCCCGGATCAAGCCCTAGCAGACGCATCGACCGTCCATCGCGCTGTTTTCACTGCCCTGTCGCCGCACAATCGCCGCGACAGGCCACCCCGCCTCATGCCGTCAGCGATGCCAATGTCTCGTCGGAGACTTCGAAATTGGCATAGACGTTCTGCACGTCATCATTGTCTTCCAGGACGTCGATCAGCTTCATCAGCGATTGTGCGGTATCGGCATCGACCTGGGTGGCGTTCAGCGGCAGCCATTGCAGCTTGGCTTCCTTGGCCTCGCCGAACTTGGCTTCCAGGGCATCGCGCACAGTCGAGAAATCATCCGTCGCGCAGGTCACCATATGGGTTTCCTCGTCGCTCTCGACATTGTCGGCGCCGGCTTCCAGGGCCGCCTCGAAAACGGCATCGGCGCTGATCGCCGCCCCTTTCGCGGTCTTGGTGGGGTAGACGACCACACCCTTGCGTTCGAACATGAAGGAAACCGAATTGGTTTCGCCGAGATTGCCGCCGGCCTTGGCGAAGGCGGTGCGGATTTCCGAGGCGGTACGGTTGCGGTTGTCGGTCAGGGCCTCGACGATGACGGCGATCCCGCCCGGGCCGTAGCCCTCATACCGGACTTCATCATAATTGGTGTTGTCTTCACCGCCGGCGCCGCGCTTGATCGCGCGCTCCATCGTGTCCTTGGGCATATTCGCCTCGCGGGCGGCGATGATCGCCGAGCGCAAACGCGGATTGGCATCGGGATCGGCCTGGCCGGATTTCGCCGCCACGGTCAATTCGCGAATGATCTTGGTGAAGACTTTGGCGCGCTTCGCATCCTGCGCGCCCTTGCGGTACATGATGTTCTTGAATTGTGAATGACCAGCCATGGTCGCGACTCTAAATTCCAGTTATTGAGTTGGGTTTCCGCGACATCCTACCACATCTTGCGAAGCGACAAGCAAGGTGGGACTTAGCCTTGTGTCGCAAAGCCGCTGGTAAGCGACGGATTTGGAAGCCTTTTAGCACAATTCGCCCTCCCGCCAAGCCCTCACCGTACTGTGATGCCCCCTCACCTGACTGTGAATTCACGGCAGGGAACCCATTTTACTAAATTTTAACGGCGTCTTCGGAAGATAGTCTTGGCGGCATTGAGATCGCACTGCCCGATCGGCCGCTTTGGTGATCAACCTTTCCTGTCGGGTATGGGGATCCGGATGTCCGAAGCCATTCATCTTAGCGATGCGGAACAGCAGAGCATTCATAGCTTGCAGGCCGAAATCGACCGTATGGCCGAGATGGTCTTCGATGTGGCACGGGAAACCGGATTGCAGGCCGTGACCGCCGCCCTTTCTCTGGCCGCCGAAGGTCGCCCCGGTGCGCCGGACCATGTCCGCGACGTCGCCAACGACCTGCTCTGCCGGGCCGAAATCATGCAATCGGAAATCGGCCGCTTCATGAGCGTCGCCGAGCACGCCCAGATCATCGATCTCGACCAAAACCAAAATCGCTGAATTTCCCCTCCTCGAAACTTGAAACCCGGCTTTCGCCGGGTTTTCTGTATCAACCTTATGAGCAGGGATAAAGATCGGAGAGCGCTTCTCGCGCCACCGCATTGACATCCATGTCCTGGCGATCGGGATGTTGCCGGATCCATTCGATGACGGCATGGGTATCCTGCAGGTCGTCGATCCGGTTCGGCGAACAAGCGCGGAAGTCGCCATAGGAGCGGCCGTCTTTCATCGCGGCGCGGACCGACTCGATCATGGACATGCAGACATCCCTGGCCGCCCCGTCTTTCAACAGGCAATCCTTCGCCGTGCCGGTGAAGCCGATTGTCGCGTTACTGTCCTGGGCGGCGGCCTCCGCAAGGCTCATGGTGCAAAAAGCCACGGCGGAAGCCAGTAAGACCGATAGGAATTTCACACGCCAGGACCGCCCAGAACTGACTTTTATTATATTGATTGCACGCATTTCCATCCCATGCTCAAGCGATTCACCGGCAGATTAGCGACATCTTACGTCTTCTGCACGGAACGTTAGTACCGGTTCGTATTCCCACGACTTTTCGCTGTCCGCGTTATGTCAGCCTGCCGTTATTTTCCTGCCCGTCCGTCATTTTACCGTGGTCGCGGCAACCAGATCGATCCAGGCCCTTGCCGCCGGCGACAAGATGCTGCCGGCCCGCCAGATCAGGCTGAGCTGCCAGCGCAGATCGCTTTCATCCAGCAGGATCGAGACCAAGGGCGCTTCGACCTGCTGCTCGGCAACCAGGCGCGGCAGCAGCGCGACACCAAGCCCCGCCGCCACCAGCGCCAGGATGAAATCCGGCTGTGCGCTATGGGCTGCTTCCCGGGCGACGAAGCCGCGCCTTTGGCAAGCGGCGCGGATCATCTCGTTCAGGGTAAAGCCGGCTTCGAATAAAACGAAACTGCTGTCTGCCAGTTCCGCCAGCCTGATGCTTTTGCGCGCGGCGAGTTCATGGGTTGATGGCAGGACCACCACCATCGGCTCGTCGCGGACCGGCCGGGTGGCGAAATCACTTTCGATCGGCGCCAAAGCAGCCCCCAATTCCAGTTCGCCCGCCAGGACCGCCTGCTTCAGCCGGTTGCTGCCCTGCTCCACCAGATCGATCTCGATCCCCGGATAAAGCGCCCGATATCTGGCCACCAGCGGTGCGAAAAGGACGCTGCTGCCAATCTGCGGCAGGCCGAGGCGCAGGCGGCCGCGCCGCAAGCCGCGCAGATCCGCCAGCTCGGATATCAGGCTGTCGCGCTCCGCCAGCATCGCCTGGGCCCGCCGATAGACCAGCTCGCCCATTGCCGTTAGCTGGACGCGATGGCCGAGGCGGTCGAGCAGCGGACCGCCCAGCTCGTCTTCCAGCTGTTTCACCGCCTTGCTGACGGTCGGCTGGGTTGCGTTGATGACGGTTGCCGCGGCGGAAAAGCCGCCCCGCCGCACCACCTCGACAAATGCCCGCAGCGTTCTGAGATCCATCTATTCCAACTTGGCATAAAATAAATTCAAACAATTCATTTTAATTATAGACCCTCCGGCACTAAATAAAAGGCCACGGAAGCCCCATCCGTGTGAGCCAGATGACCGCCGCCCTGACAGACCTCGCCCAGATCAAAGTCAAAATCGCCCTCGCGGTGAATGGCATTGCGCCGCCGAAAGGCTGGCCGCAGATCGGCCTGCTGATCGCCATCTGGTGGGGATCGGACTGGCTGGCACGGCTGACCGGCTTGCCCATGCCGGGCAGCGCCCTCGGCATGATCCTGTTCTTGCTCGCCTTGCTGAGCGGTTGGGTGAACCCGGCCTGGCTGCGCCAGGGTTCCGCCAGCTTGCTCAACCATATGCTGCTGTTCTTCATCCCGGCGATGATGGCGCCGCTCGGCCACCGCGAATTGTTCGGCCTGGTCGGCCTGAAGATCCTGGGCGTCATCGTGGTCGGCACCACGATCATCATGACGACCACCGCACTCATCGTGGAGCTTTATTATCGCCAGCGGCTCAAGGCGGCAGAGGCAAAATCATGAGCCTTGCTTACCTGCATGATCTGCCGCCGGCTTTCTGGGGCGTCGCCACGCTCGGCCTTTATGGCCTGGCCCGGCTGATTTATGCCCGCAAGCGGCGCTGGTGGTCCTCGCCGCTCCTCCTCGCTTGGCTCGCCTGCCTCGCCCTCGCTTTCACCTTGCAGGTCAGCTACGCCGATTATCTGCGCGGCACATCCTGGCTGCTCAGCCTGCTGGGACCGGCGACCGTCGCCTTTGCCTTGCCGATCTATGAGCAGCGCCAGTTCATCCGCCGCCATTGGCCGGTGCTCGCCGTCGGCGTGATGGCCGGCAGCACGATCGCGATTTTCAGCTCCTGGCTGCTCGCCAAATCCTTCGGCCTGCCGCCCGATCTGGAACGCAGCTTGGTGCCGCATTCGATCACCACGCCTTTCGCCATGACGGTGGCGAGCGGCATCGGCGGCATTCCCCAGATCGCGGCGGTCAGTACGGCCGTCACCGGCCTTCTCGGCGCGGTGATCGGCGACGGCCTGCTGAAATACCTACCGGTCAGGTCCGCCTTCGCACGCGGCTCGCTGTTCGGCATGGGCGCCCATGGCGTCGGTGTCGCCAAGGCCTATGAACTGGGCCAGGAAGAAGGCTCGATCGCCGGACTGGTCATGATCCTCGCCGGCCTCGCCAATGTCGCCGCCGCGCCCGTGATCGCGGCTGTGCTTATTTAATGTTAGGCATAGTGTAAGGGGCGCCGCTGAGGCCCACTGCCTATCTCATGCGAAACACCTCACCCACCGGTACAAAAGACATTCTCGCTCCTGCCGGGATGAGGATCGCATGCTCACGCTTTATCTTGAAGTGGTCACATTGGGCGTCCGTAATGATCATGATCGGCGCGTTCTTCGGAAAATCATGATCGGCTTCAAGCAGATCGATGCCGGGTTGCAAGACAGTTCCACCCCTGCCCCTCACGCGAACCCGGTTAAGGATCGAGGAAACCTTCACCCATCCCTCATCGTAGGCATGTGCGTCACAGAAGACCAAGCGGATGTCTTTGACCTTCTTCGCAATGGAATAACTGGTCACCGAGCCGATAGCCTTGCCGAGCAAACTACGATCCATCGAGCCGGATGAATCGATCACGACACCAAAGGTTCGGCCATCCTTCATCGTGTCATAGGGTATCATGATCGGCCGAGGAATATCCGGCGTCACCGCCTGAGTCCGAGAGAAACGGCGCCAGGACCTGACCTCTTGTATCGGACGAAAATGCCGATCGAACCAGTGCCCGAGTTCAACGTCCCAAGGGATTGGTGGCATCATTGCCGCCCTGATTTCTTCAATCAGACCGGCTGGCAAATAACCGCGCTCTTGAGAGAAGTGCATATCAAAGCCGCGGGAGAGCGCCAGCCGCACAAAGTTGTCCGCATCCACATTTTCCCAGGGCTGATCACTTTCGATGATGTCGCAGGCTCCCTCGCCACGCAAAGTCGAGAGCTTGCGGAGGCGTCGTATATCCGTACAGAGGATGTTGTAAACCTCGACGGCCGATTTCCCCTTGAACGTCAGGTCATGGAGCAAACCTGCGGGCATTTGCCCGACACCCATTTCGATTAACCATCCATTGATGACAAAGTCACAGGCAGCATTCCAAATCCAGGGGTCTCGCCCCATTCGTTTTTTGTCGTGCCGAAGGGCTGCGTGAAGGATCTCGTGGCCCATCACGAACACCCATTCCTCAAAACGCATCGTCACCAGAGGATTGGCATAAATCTCCTTCAAACCGATATCGACGGCAGCAATCTTAATCTTAAGCCGATGGCAGATATCACGGTCTTCAACTAAGTCGTAGGCCGCGACCACGCCACCTAGTAACGGATAGTGATCGATAAACCACTTCCAGGCTCGACGAATGATCGTCATCTGTTTTGCACGATCACTCATAGATTTGATTTCGCCACTGGCCACGCCGATGGCTGTTGTTGCAGCCTCTCGAACGCCAGCAGCGAAAGCGGCCTCGGACTTGCTATGATCGATGATGCGAGTATTGTCATATTCCATCGTCGCTTCATGGCCCGCCGTACTCAGCGTCAATGCCAATTTAAACGCATCGCCGTCATCCCTCAGGCGATTAAGGAGGCTATGGAGACTGCCAGATCCCAATCCAACTGGAACTGCCCCAATATCCAAAGGCCGTGTGCCAATTTTAAGATTGCTCAGAAAATTCACGGCGACAATATCGCAAGCAGCAACATATACCCGAGAAAGATTGCCAGTTTTGAAATGCCCGAAGCCGAGATGTAGCAGGCATTGTGCCAAAACCCATGCCCACTCTCTCGGCTGCCCCCGGAGCCGATGATTAAACCGCAGAATCCCAGAGGACGTAACTTTACACCAAGCGTCCTTTGGCGCGTTTTCCCATTTTTGGATGGGAATATGGCTCACAGGCCCAAAAAATCGCGCAAACATCGGGTGGCTCTTGACGATATTTAAGCCATCCTGAAATGCGGCTTCTGCCGGGTTAAGTTTAGCTTTGTCGGACACTATTTTCGACTAGCCGCGATCCGGGGCAAATCCCGAGCAACTTCCACAACAAACCAATCCGGCACTGCTTCGCCGTCGATCTGGATAATAACGTGTTGGGCCATTTCGCCACTGATTTCCGCTAGTGCCGCCAGCAATGCCTTCGCCTTATGAGCGAGCTCACGCGTGCTGCCATTCACCGCATCTACCGTCGTCGGAAGATGCTTGATCAGATAAAAGCGGAATGAATTCATCAAGAAGAACAATTCCTGCCGATCCGCAGGGGACCCCGGCCACCGGATATCGCCTTTCAGCAAGCGTTCCACGGTTAGCCGATCAGCCTTCGTTCTGTAGAAGCCCTGGAATTCCACGGCATGAGCAAGGCCAATACTGGCCTCGGCCGCAATCTGAACACGATGCGGATTGAGCTCTTTATGTTGCCACAATGCGTCACTCAGCATATGGAGGGACCGCTTCGACGTGAATGGGCGACCATGTGGATTTGAGGGGCTCCGAATATTCTTAGGCCGAGACTCAATAAAGTCGATAATGAGCGGATGGAAGTTCCTCTCTCGGGCATGTCTCAGCCAGCCATCGACATCATCTGCAAGCCGCAAGATCATCATTCGATTGACCAGCGGAGCGGGAAGAGCCTCGACATAGGCATTGTCCTCCGTCCGATTTCCGGTCGAGATGACGATCGATCCCTCCGGCATTTCAAAGGAATCTGTCTTCTTGAACTGCATAATCTTGTAGAAGGCCCGCAGCACATCGAGCTTGGCATTCGGCATATCGTCGAGAATGATGCCAAATGGCTTGTCACGTTTCAGGCGCACCGGTGGATAGTAGCGAATGACCTGATTGACGTGATCGGGTATCGGCAGTCCGACGATGTCTTCAATCGCCGTCGTGCCGCCATCGAACTCTTCGAATGGCATCCCGATATTTTCAAAAAACAGCTTCGCGCACTCCGTTTTGCCTGAACCCGGCGGCCCCTCTATATGGACCGGGCGTACAGGCGCGTAGCTGAGCAGCGCATCTAGAAGCTCGTCTGTCGTGACTTCAATAAATTCTGGCATGCCAGCACCTTTTCGGATCTGGCACACATATTACAAAGCCAGTTTCTCAACGAAAGATGGTAAATTCTGCTTTCCATGTCAACATCGCGATGGACCCCCGACTGCCATTGATCGGCCTTACGCCGTGATGACTGAATGACGGCCAATGCCGCCGCCGCGATCAGTTAATCAGAAATGGGCCAGGTAGCCGCCATCGACGGCGATGGTCTGGCCGGTGATGTAGGACGCGGCATCCGAGGCGAGGAAAACCGCCGCGCCGGCGATCTCGTCCGGCGAACCCCAGCGGCCGAGTGATGTGCGCCGCGCCAGCCAGTCGGCGATTTCCGCATCGGAAGTCATCTCGGCATTGGCTTCGGTGGCGAAATAGCCGGGGGCAATCGCATTCACCGTGATACCGGACGGCCCCAGCTCCGCCGCCAGTGCTCGCGTCAAGGCATCGAGCCCGCCCTTCGCCGCCGTATAGAGCGCATCGCCGGAACGGGCGATGGGGCCGGCAATCGAGGTGATGTTGATGATGCGGCCATTGACGGCGGCCAGCATCGTCTTCGCCACCAGGCGGCTGAGCTCCATCGGCGCCACCAGGTCGACCTCCAGCAGAGCCCTGATCTCGGCGAGATCGAAATCGAAGACATCGCGCCGCGCCCGCTGGCCGACATTGTTCACCAGGATATCGAGATGCCCCACATCCCGCAGGATATCTTCCAGCCGCTGATGCAGCGCTGCGGTGTCGCCGATATCGAAAGCGGCGATGCTCGCCTGTCCGCCCGCAGCGCGGATGGCCGATGCGGCTGCTTCCAGGGTTTCGGCCTGGCGCCCGTTCAGCACGACATGCGCGCCATGCTTGGCCAGCCCCTCGGCAATGGCAAAGCCGAGGCCACGGCCGGCGCCGGTAACGAGCGCGACCTTGCCGGAGAGGTCGAACAGGTTTGAAGAGATCATGGCCGCACCGGTTCCGCTGAAAGAAAGCATACGACTTCCCTAGCGGCAGCCGCCGGCGAAAGCAAATCCTCCCGGCGCTCAGCTTCCCGCTGTTACGGTGTGACGACGATATTGCCGAAATGCTTTTTGGCGATGAAGGCGCGCTGTGCCTCGGCCAATTGATCGAGCGGAAACGTCTTGGCCCGCAGCGGCCGCAGCCGCCCGGTCTCGATCAGGCCGACCAGATCGCGGAACTCGGTCGCCGTGCCATAGGAAGAGCCGATGATCTCAAGATGCTTGAGATAGACGGTGCGCAGGTCGAGCGGCACGACGGAACCGGCGATGGCACCGCAGGTGACGAAGCGGCCCGCCGGGCGCAGCACCGCCAGCAAGGCCGAGAAAGCCGAACCGCCAGCAACATCGGCCACAACATCGATGGGGCCGGTCGCGGCAGTGCGAAGATCGGCCTCGAGATCGGGTGACGCACGATCGACTGTGGTGAGCGCACCCAGGGCCAAAGCCTGATCCGCCTTGCTGCGGCTGACCACGGCGATCGCTTCAGCGCCGCGCAATTTCGCCAGTTGCAGCATGGCCGAACCGACACCGCCCGAGGCGCCGGTGATGACGACGCGCTCGTCCTTGCCGAGCCGCGCACGATTGAGCATGTGATACGCCGTCAGATAAGCGATGGGGAAAGTCGCCAGATCATCGAAAGGCAGGTCGCTGTTCACGGCAACGGCATTCTCCGCCGGCACGGCGCAATATTCCGCATAGCCGCCGTCGCGTTCGGATCCGAGATAATCGACCTCGGTCGGATCGTCGCCGCCGTTCAGATAGAGCGTTGGATTGACCAGGACGCGCTCACCGATCCGGCTGTCATCGCCACCCTCGCCCACGGCAACGATTGTTCCGGCGATATCCGATCCCTGGATGCGGGGAAAATGCGGCGCCTCGCGTTTCCATCCGGTCCGCGCGGCCGGATCGTCCTCGCGCCCATAGCCGCCGATCCGCAACATCACATCGGAATTGTTCAACCCGCAGGCACCGACCTTCACCAGCACCTCGCCGGCCATTGGGCGCGGCACGCGGGTTTCCACCCGTTGCAGCCGGTCGATTTCGCCGATCCCGGTCAAGGCAACGGCACGCATCAGTTTCGGCAAGGCTTCCGGCATCACATTATTCCTCTCATCAACGGCCGGCATCGACGGCATCGGCCAATTGGACCAGCTTGCTGAAATGGTAGTCCGGCTTGGTCACATCCCGCGGTTCCGGCGTGCCGCCGAAACCTGCCTTGCCCTGGCGCCGCTCGATCCAGCAGGTACGATAGCCCAGCGCCTTGGCGATGCCGATATCGTGGTACTGGCTTTGTGCCACATGCAGGTAGTCGCCGAGCTTATAGCCGTGCGGGCTTTGCCGGCCGCGCGCATAAGCGAAGAATTGCGGGTCCGGCTTGTTCAGCCCGACATCCTCGGCGGTGACGGTATCGTCGAACGGATTGCCGAGGCGTTGCGCGAAATGACCCAGCGCCCAGTTGTCGGAATTGGTCATCGCTACCAGGCGGAAGCGCGTCTTCAGACGCCGCAAGGCTTCGGCGGAATCCGGAAAGGCCGGCCAGGCGGGAATGGACAGGCGGAACCCCTCGGCCAGCTCGTCGCTGGCCGGCAGGCCCAGCTCTTTCGCCATCTGGCGATAGGCCGGCGCCATCATCTGGGGAAAGGCCTCGCCGGGCGTCAACCTGTGTTGTTCATCTTCCGCCATCGCGTAATGCGCCAGCAGCCGGTCGTCATCGACCTGCAAGCCAGCCTGCCGGGCAATGGGACGCAGATAATCCAGCATCCCGGTTTCGAAATCGATCAGCGTCCCGACGACGTCGAAGGTGAGAATCTTGAAATCTTGCAGTGCCATGAGTGCCTCGTCTGGTTGGAACGATCCGATGGCCTTGTCTTAATCCGGGATTCGACATGACGGAACTGATATGATTTCATGAAAACCATCGATTTCTGTCATGTAGGATGAAATGCGCCTCGATATCGATTCCCTGCGAACCTTCAAGACGGTGGTGGAACTGGGTGGCATCACCCGCGCCGCGCAGAAGCTCAACCTCACCCAGTCGGCGGTCAGCCATAAACTGGCGCGGCTGGAGGAACGTATCGGCCGGCCGCTGCTGATTAAGGGATCCGGCGGTGTCGGCCCTACGGCGGATGGCCGCAACCTGCTCTCCTATGCCGACCGGCTGGTCAGCCTGCATGACGAGGCGGCCGAGCATTTCCGCTCCTCCGATCTCGCCGGCCAGGTCCGCCTCGGTTCGACCGAGGATGCAACCGGCAAGAAGCTCGCCGCCGTGCTCGGCCGCTTCAAACGCCTGCATCCGCAAGTATCGCTCAGCATCAAAGTCGGCCAGAGCCTGACATTGCAGCACTGGCTGAAATCCGGCGAGGTCGATCTCGCCATCCTGCAGACCTTCGAAGACGAGATGGAAGATGGCGACCGGCCGCTATGGCGCGAGGATCTGTGCTGGGTGCAGGCGGAAGATCACCCGATCCAGCCCGAACAGAGCATCCCTTTCGTCTCCTTCGATCAAAGCTGCTTCTACCGGCAGGCAGCACAGCACCGCCTTGCCGAGCAAGGACGGTCACTGAACGTCATCCTGGAATGCCCGAGCAGCGAGGGTGTGCGTGCCGGCGTGCGTCACGGCCTCGGCATCGCCTTGCTCGGGCGTCGCAACTTGGCGCCCGGCATCGTTGAACTTCAGGGCGACCTGCCCCGCTTTTCATCCGTCGTGCATGTCCTGCGCGGCCGGAGCGAAACGCCGAGCCGCTTGGAAGCCGGCTTGATCGAGGCCGTCGTCGCCGAAATGCGCGACATGAAATAAAGGCGTATCACGTCTGCCATCGAATATCTTCGGCGGTCGGGAGTGACTGCTTTTGATCTAAATATGGCAAATAATCTCAATTAATACGGCCTTAATTTTCACCGCATAAGCTGCCATTGCATATTTGGGTATGCAGTCCTGACGGACGTCAAACGCCTTTTCGAGGCCAGCCATGCGTATCGCCCTCATCACCAAGATTTCCCTTGGAACAACAATCGTTTTGTCCCTGCTCACTGCCGTTTCCATCTGGCAGGAAAATCGCCTGGTCGATGCGGAGCGCCAGGCTTTGCTGCGCCAGGCTGAATTCCGTCAGCTCGGCTACGATCTCGCCAATGCGTCGGATTACCTGACGGAGGAAGCGCGCCGCTACAGCATCGCCGGCGACAAGACCCATCTCGACAATTATTGGCGCGAGGTGAAGGAGACGCGCACACGCGACAAAGTCGTGGAACGCCTGAAGGAATTGGGCGCGCCCGCCGACGAGCTGGACCTCATCGAACAATCGAAAGCCAATTCCGACGGGCTGATCAAAACCGAGGAAGCGGCGATGGAAGCGGTTGCTGCCAAGGATTTCGAAAAGGCCCGCAACCTGATGTTCGGCGCTGATTACGATACCGCCAAGGCGAAGATCGTTTCCCTGGTCACCGCCTTCCAGGAAAAGATGAACAGCCGGGCCGCCCGTGAAGTAACCGAGGCCCGCAGCGGCGCCGAAGCCGTCACCATCATCGTCAATGCCATGGTGGCGCTGACCGCCCTGGTCTTTCTCGCCATGCTGTATTTCGTCTTCGACCGGCGCACGATCAAACCGATCGTCGCCCTGCGCACCGTCGTCGCCCGGCTCGCCGATCGCGATTATGCCGTCGATGTTCCCTATACCGACCGCCAGGATGAAATCGGCGACATGGCCCAGGCGGTCATCGTCTTCAAGGAAAACGGCGTCGCCAATGAGCAGATGCAGGCGGAACGGGCCGACGCCCAGGCCGAGCGGGAACGCCGGCAACAGCATGTCGATCAATTGATCCGCAGTTTCGACGCCCGGGTTTCCGGGGTGCTGGAGCAATTGGCCGGCGCCGCCACGGAAATGCAGGCCACCGCCCAGTCGATGTCAGCCATCGCCGATAAGACCGCGCAGCAGGTCCAGGCGGTTTCCGCCGCGACGGCCGAAGCCTCCACCAATGTGCAGACCGTTGCCGCCGCCGGGGAAGAGCTCTCTTCCTCGATCCACGAGATCGGTCGCCAGGCGGCGCAATCCAATCAGATCACCAGCCGGGCGGTGACCTTGGCCAGCAATACCGACAACAGGGTCCAGGGCCTGGTCAAGGCGGTCGACCGGATCGGCGATGTCGTGCGGCTGATCAACGATATCGCCGGCCAGACCAATCTGCTGGCCTTGAATGCGACGATCGAGGCCGCCCGCGCCGGTGAAGCCGGCAAGGGCTTCGCCGTGGTGGCTTCGGAGGTCAAGAACCTTGCCAACCAGACCGGCAAGGCCACTGAGGAAATTACCGGCCAGATCGAGGCCATTCAGAGTGCGACCCGGGATTCGGTTACGGCGATCCAGGAAATCACCGGCACCATCCGCCAGATCAGTGAAATCGCCACGACGATCGCCGCGGCGGTCGAGGAACAAGGCAGCGCCACCCAGGAGATCGCCCGCAACGTTCAGCAGGCGGCCAGCGGCACCCAGGAAGTCGCCGCCAATGTCACCGGCGTCAGTGCGGCAGCCGGCGAAACCGGCGCAGCCTCGACGCAGGTGCTGAGCGCGGCGCGTTCCCTGTCGCAGCAGGCGGAAGTCCTGAAGGCCGATGTCACGACCTTCCTGCGCGATATCCGTATCGCGTGATGAGAAATGATCAGGCGGTGGCCAGCTTGGCGGCCGCCTGGACCTGCGGCACGGCCTGGCTGAGGCGGCCGCCGACCCGGACGGGTTCCACGCGCTTGGCAAGGCCGGTGCGGTCATCGGTTTCGACAAAGATGCCGCAGAGCGTGCCGGGGCCAGTCGCGGCGGATAGCCGTTCGGTCGGCAGCTTCTTGGTGAAGCGGGCGATCGGCGTGGTCTTTTCCATGCCGATGACGGAATCGTAATCGCCGCACATGCCCGCATCCGACTGATAAGCAGATCCCTTGGGCAGGATCTGGTGATCGGCGGTCGGCACATGGGTATGGGTGCCGACGGTCAGGCTGACCCTTCCATCGACCAGATGGCCCATCGCCATCTTTTCGCTGGTCGCCTCGCCGTGGAAATCCAGCACGATGGCATCGGCATTGCCGCCGAGACGATAGGTCGACAGCAATTCCTCGATCTGATGGAACGGGTCATCGAGGGGATCCATGAACAGGCGGCCCATCAGATTGATGACGACGACCTTCTTGCCACGCTGGGTCTGATACTGGGCCGCTCCCTTGCCGGGCGTGCCCTCCGGAAAGTTGGCCGGACGCAGCAGCTTCGGATCGCCAGCGATGAAGGCCATCGTCTCCTTCTGGTCCCAGACGTGGTTGCCGGTGGTGACGCAATCGACCCCGGCCTGGTAAAGCTCCTGGCAGATTTTCTGGGTGATGCCGAAGCCGCCGGCCGCGTTCTCGCCATTGGCGATGACGAAATCCAGCGCCAGGTCACGGCGCAGGCCCGGCAGGCGCTCCACCACCACATCACGGCCGGCCCGGCCGACCAAATCGCCACAAAACAATAAATTCATTGATCTGGTCTTTACTGCTCTAGGTGAACTTGAAGGCGGACCGTTCCGTCACGATCCAGTCCAAAGGTTGATCATAGGGTCCGCGCGGCACCTCGGGAACCTCTTGTGCCGCATAGGCGACCCCCACGGCCAAGGGTGCCCGATGCCCAGTGAGTTGGGCTCGGCGGCGCAGCTTATCCAGGGTCCGATCGTAGAAGCCGCCACCATAGCCCAGGCGGTAGCCATTCGGATCGAAGGCCAGCAACGGCACCAGCAGGACCTCCGGGATGACTTCCGGCGCATGATCCGGCGGCGTCAGGACCTTGAACTTGCCTTCCACCATATCATCGTGATCGCGCCATTCGCGGAAAACCAGCGGCTCCCCCCGTTTGACGACGATCGGCAGGCCGATTGAATGGCCGAAACCTCGCAGCTTCTCCAGCAAGGGCCGCACATCCAGCTCACCTTCCAGGGGCCAGTAGCCTGAGACTGCCAATCCCGGCGAGATCGCCACGGCATGCATGAACTGTTCGGCCAAACCGCACCCGGCATCGGGATTGAGGGCAAAGGCCCATTCGCGCCGCTTCGATGTGACCTCGCGCAAGGCCGATTTCAGGTCGGTAATTTCCTGGCTTTCCATGGGCTTGGTCCGGAATATTCGAGTCCGAGAAGATCAGGCAGAGAAGCCCAGGACAGCCGGGAGGGCAAGTCCAAGAACGACATCAGCGGGTGAGTTCAGGCGGAGAGTACCAGTTCCCAATTCTGGCCGACAAGATCATGACCGAAGCTATGATGTCGCTCCTCAGCCACCAAGCGGAACCCGGCCTCCTCATAAAGATGGCGAGCTGCGTCCAATATGTCGTTAGTCCATAAGGTAATTTTTCGGTAGCGGCATTGCCGAGCGAAATCCAGGCATTCGCGGATCAGGCGGCGGCCGATACCAAGTCCCCGCGCCTTCGGCTCCACATAAAGCAGCCGCAGCTTGGCGACCTCGTCGCTCTCCCGCACCAGGAAGATCGATCCCACCACCTCGCCATCCCGTTCAGCGATCCAGCAGCGCTCGCGCTTGGCGTTGAAGTTCTGGATGAACTTGGCGGTGATCTCGGCAATCAGCGCCTCGAACTCTTCATCCCAGCCATATTCCTCGGCATAGAGCACCGCCTGGCGATGGACGATCCAGCCCATGTCGCCGGGCCGGTGCGGCCGCAGCATATAAGAGACCGGCATGTCTTTTGGCCGGTCGGAGAGCAAGGCAGTCACCGTATCCATGGCGGCAATGAGCCGTCGTTGCTCGCCGACCGGCAGCCGGGCCAGCAGGTCACCCACCTCGCCCCGCGACCTTTCGTCCAGCGGCGCGAAATTTTCCCGGCCCGCCGCCGTCAGCTGCAACAGGCTCTGCCGGGCATCTTGCAGATTTGGCTGGCGTTCGATCAGGCCCTGCTGCTCGAATTTGCGCAGGATGCGGCTGAGATACCCGGCATCCAGGCCGAGTTCCCGTCCCAGTTCCGTGGCGGTCGGCTGCGGCCGGTTGGCCAATTCATAAAGGACCCGGCTCTCAGTCAGGGAGAAAGGCGATTTGAGCAGCCCCTCCTGCAACAGGCCGATCTGCTTCGTATAGAAGCGGTTGAAGCGGCGTATGGCCGCGACCCGCTGGTCAAAATCAAGCTCGGACATGGCGATCTCCTCCCGCATCGGAAAAGATCAACCATTTACTTGACTAAGTCAACTATCTGCCACCGAAGATCGACCCCAGGATGCCACGGATCACCGCCCGGCCGACCGATCCGCCGATTGTCGCCACCGCACCCGACCCGCCCAGGCTCTTGGCGACGCTGCGGCCGATCTGGGTGCCGAGCGAACTGCCGGTGCTGCGAGCGACACTTTTGAAGACCGATTCCCCGAAACTGTCGCGCGGCCGGCCCCGGCCCGCCGATCTTTCAGCCGTCTGTCCTGAGGGGGCCTGTTCGGCACCGGCCTGCCGGTCGGCGGCGCGGGCCGTCAGTTTTTCATAGGCGGATTCCCGGTCGATGGTGGTGGCATATTTCAGCTCCAGCCCACCGGCGGCGATGGCAGCCTTGCGCTCCTCGGCGGTGATCGGCCCCATGCGCGAGACCGGCGGATAGACGAATGCGCGCTCGACCCCTTCCGGCGTGCCCTTCTCGTCCAGCACGGAAACCAGCGCCTCGCCGACGCCCAATTCCTGCAAGGCGCGGACGACATCGAAGCCCTTATCCGCGCGGAAGGTATCGGCACAGGCTTTCAGCGCCTTCTGGTCGCGCGGCGTGAATGCGCGCAAGGCATGCTGGACCCGGTGACCGAGCTGGCCCAGCACGCGGTCCGGCACATCGATCGGGTTCTGGGTGACGAAATAGACCCCGACCCCTTTGGAGCGGATCAGCCGGACTACCTGCTCCACCTTTTCGATCAGGGCCTTCGGCGCATCGTCGAACAGCAGATGGGCCTCATCGAAAAAGAAGACCAGGCCCGGCTTTTCCGGATCGCCGACTTCCGGCAGGGCTTCGAACAGCTCCGAGAGCATCCACAAAAGGAAGGTGGCATAGAGGCGCGGCGACTGAATCAGCTTGTCCGCCGCCAGGATATTGACGACGCCACGGCCGTCGGCGGTGGTGCGGATGAAATCATGCAGGTCCAGCGCCGGCTCGCCGAAGAAATCCTCGCCGCCCTGCTGTTCCAGGACCAGCAATTGCCGCTGGATAGCGCCAACCGAGGCTTTCGAGACATTGCCGTAGGTACCGCTGAACTGCGCCGCGTTCTCTGCCATGAAGGCGAGCAAGGCCTGCAGATCCCTGAGGTCGAGCAGCAACAGGCCCTCATCATCCGCCGCCTT
This sequence comes from Rhodospirillaceae bacterium, assembly GCA_008012315.1. Classification (GTDB taxonomy): domain Bacteria; phylum Pseudomonadota; class Alphaproteobacteria; order Dongiales; family Dongiaceae; genus Dongia_B. The sequence goes on along the minus strand of SSEL01000012.1, from coordinate 220,203 downwards.
GAAAGCAATATTGAGAACGCCTTCCTGGGTTTCGTTCAACTGCAACAGCCGCGAGAGCAGCAGCGGTCCCATTTCGGCGATGGCGGTGCGGATCGGATAGCCCTGCTGACCATAGAGATCCCAGAACACGGTCGGGCAAGCGGCGAAAGCCAGGTCGCCGAGACCGAGCTGCTTGGCGCGGTCGGCAAGTTTAGGATTGGGGGTTCCTGGCTGGGCCAGACCGGCGAGATCGCCTTTGACATCGGCCACAAAGACCGGCACCCCGGCGCGGGAGAAGCCTTCGGCCAGGACTTTCAAGGAAACCGTCTTGCCGGTGCCGGTGGCACCGGCGATCAGGCCGTGGCGATTGCCCAGGCCCAAAGGCAAGCGGTGCAAACGCTCGCCCTTCGCAAATTCGATTGCGGGGAAATCCCCCATGAACGTCTTCCTTCTTCCAGCGATACCCGCAGGAGAGATGGAAGGTGGGCGGCGCCGCCTGGGCCGGTGGCTCAGAGATCCTCTGTGGCCTGCTAAAGCAGGTGGGCGCCGTTTACCGAGACCACGGTCCCGGCAGGGACAGCTCCCTAGAGGTCCTTATTGGCCCCAGGGATTGCTATGGCCGATCGCACCCTGCAGCTCTCCGCCCGGGATAGATTTAAGCTGCCTCGAGCCGCGCGGCAATAGCTTCGATTTGCGCGGCGAGATTTTCCAGCACATCAATCAACGCCGCTTCGCGTTCGGTCGGGCCAATTGCCTGAAGTTCGGTCACTTCACGTTCGCGCTGCTCCAGTTCGTCAGCCAGCAGCAGGGATGTCACCGCGAACAGCAGGTTTTCCTGGACCGACCCCAGGGATTTGGCCAAGCCTTCCATGCGCTGGCGCAACCGCCCGGCTACTTCCTGGACTCGCGTTTCCTCGCCGGGGCCACAGGCCACATCATAATTGCGTCCGTTGAGGAAGACCGTCACTGTTGGCATGGGTTGGTCCCTATATCACGCTGCGCTGAAAACACGCTTACTGGCTGTCTTTGGTGACGTCGTGCAGACGACCGATCACATTATCGAGACGATCGGAGACCATACGCGCTTCCTGCTGCAATAAGGCATAAGTCTGGCGCAGCACCGCCAGTTCATCGGAGAGTACGTCCCGGTCTTGAGCACCGCGCTGCACGCTTTCCTCGACGGCCGCATCCAGCCGCGTCATCGCAGCATCCAGCCGACTGATCGCCAGTTCCAGTTTTGACATGCCCTGCCTTTTTGTTCCCCGTTCTGACCTGGCCGTCGAACGTTCTTCGACGCGGACTGCCCATTGCGGCATACAGAACGAGCTAAGATTAAAGCTGGAGTGCAGCGTCGCGTCAACAAGGGCACGCATCCGGTTCAAAACACACTAAATTTACAAGCCCTTTCTGCAGCACCTTGTCCTATCCCGCGTTATCTCCCCGGCAAGCGCAAACCCGGCGCTAACCAGCGGATGATATAGGGTGTTATGACGGATTCGGTGGTTGACCAAAGCGGGGGCAGGCGGCATGTTCCGCTCCGAATTGACAATGCCGCCTGAAAATTCAAGGACTCGCAATGGACGCTGCCGCTAAAGCCAGCTCGGCCCCGACCGTACCCCCCCGTGATATGGCCAATGCCATCCGTGCTTTGAGCATGGATGCCGTCGAGAAGGCCAATTCCGGCCATCCGGGCATGCCGATGGGCATGGCCGATGTCGCCACAGTGCTGTTCACCCAGTTTCTGAAATTCGACCCGAAGCATCCGAAATGGCCCGATCGCGACCGGTTCATCCTGTCGGCCGGCCATGGTTCGATGCTGCTGTATTCGCTGCTGCATCTGACCGGCTATGCCGATATGACGCTGGATGAGCTGAAGAACTTCCGGCAATGGGGCAGCAAGACCGCCGGCCATCCCGAATACGGCCATGCCACCGGCATCGAAACCACGACCGGCCCGCTGGGCCAGGGCCTCGCCAATTCGGTTGGTTTCGCCCTCGCCGAGCGCCTGCTGAACGCCCGTTTCGGCAGCGACCTGGTCGACCATTACACTTATGTCATTGCCGGCGACGGCTGCCTGATGGAGGGCATCAGCCAGGAAGCGATCTCGCTGGCCGGCCATCTGAAGCTCGGCAAGCTGATCGTCCTGTGGGACGATAACAGCATCACCATCGACGGTTCGACCGACCTGTCGACCTCGGACGACCAGATCGCCCGCTTCAAGGCCAGCGGCTGGGCCACCGACAAGGTCGACGGCCACAATCCCGACGCCATCACCAAGGCGATCGCCGCCGCCCGGAAAAACGACCGCCCGACCCTGATCGCCTGCAAGACGATCATCGGCTATGGCGCCCCCAACAAGCAGGGCACCGCCGCCACCCATGGCGCGGCCCTGGGCAAGGATGAAGTGGCCGCCACCCGCCAGGCGCTGGGCTGGAATTACCCGCCCTTCGAGATCCCGGCCGAGATCCAGGATGCCTGGCGCCAGGCCGGCGCCCGCGGCGGCGCCGATTTCGCCGCCTGGACCAAGCGTCACGACGCCGACAAGACTCACGCGGAATTCGACCGCGTAATGTCGGGCGAGTTGCCGGCCAATTTCGCCGAGACGATCAACAAGCTGAAGAGCGCCATCGCCGCCGAAGCGCCGAAGATCGCCACCCGCGTTTCATCCCAGCGTGTGATCGAGGCCCTGGTGCCGGTCATGCCGGAACTGATCGGCGGGTCGGCCGATCTCACCGGCTCCAACAACACCAAGGCCAAGACCGCGGGGCCGGTGAAGCCGGACAATTATGCCGGCAACTATATCTATTACGGCATCCGCGAGCATGGCATGGCGGCGACGATGAACGGCCTCGCCTTGCATGGCGGCGTCATTCCCTTCGGCGGCACCTTCCTGGTCTTCACCGATTACTGCCGCCCGTCAATCCGCCTCTCGGCCCTGATGCATCAGCGTGTCGTCTATGTGATGACGCATGATTCGATCGGCCTGGGCGAAGATGGCCCGACGCACCAGCCGGTCGAACACCTGGCCGCCTTGCGCGCCATCCCCAATCTGCTGGTCTTCCGTCCCTGCGACACGATCGAAACGGCCGAATGCTGGGCCCTGGCCCTGAGCGCCAAGGACCAGCCCTCGGTCCTTGCGCTGACCCGCCAGAACCTGCCGCTGCTGCGTGCCGATGCGGCGGTCGCCAATCACTGCGCCCGGGGCGGCTATGTGATCCGGCCGGCGGACGGCGACCGCAAGGTGACGCTGATCGCCAGCGGCTCCGAAGTGGAGATCGCCGTCGCCGCCCGCGAGAAGCTGCAGGCCGAAGGCATCGGCACCGCCGTCGTCTCCCTGCCCTGCTGGGAACTCTTCGATCAGCAGCCGGAAAGCTATCGCAAGGATGTGCTGGGTGCCGATGGTTCTCAGGGGGGCGTTCGCGTCGCCATCGAAGCCGCCGGCAGTTTCGGCTGGGAGAAATATCTCGGCGACAAGGGTGTCTTCGTCGGCATGAAGAGCTTCGGCGCTTCCGCTCCCGCCCCTGAACTTTACAAGCAATTCGGCATCACCGCCGAGGCCGCGGTCGCGGCGGCCAAGTCCCGCCTCTAAGGGATTTCGGCTGGGATTTCGGCTCGGACAACACGCGCGAAAAAGAGAGAGGAAACGAAAAAATGGCAGTGAAGGTTGCGATCAACGGCTTCGGACGTATTGGTCGTCTGGTTCTGCGCGGCATCATGGAAAGCGGCCGCAAGGATGTGCAGGTCGTGGCGATCAACGATCTCGGTCCGGTCGATACCAACGCCCATCTCTTCCGCTATGACAGCGTCCACGGCGCCTTCAATGGCAAGGTGAAGACCAAGGACAACGCGATGGATGTCGGCCAGGGCTGGATCAGCGTCAGCGCCGAGCGCGACCCGACCAGGCTGCCCTGGGACAAGCATGGCATCGACATCGTCATGGAATGCACCGGCCTCTTCACCGACAAGGAAAAGGCCTCGAAGCATCTGGAAGCTGGCGCCAAGAAGGTGCTGATCTCCGCCCCGGCCAGCAATGCCGACCTGACCGTCGTCTATGGCATCAACCATGCGAAGCTGAAGAAGACGCATAAGATCGTCTCCAACGCCTCCTGCACCACCAACTGCCTCACCCCCGTCGCGGCGGTGCTGCACAAGGCGATCGGCATCGAGCACGGCTTCATGACGACGATCCATTCTTACACCGGCGACCAGCCGACGCTGGACACGATGCATAAGGACCTGTATCGCGCCCGCGCCGCTGCCTTGAACATGATCCCGACCACGACCGGCGCTGCCAAGGCCGTTGGCCTCGTCCTGCCGGAACTGGCCGGCAAGCTGGACGGCACCGCGATCCGCGTGCCGACCCCGAATGTCTCGCTGGTCGATTTCAAGTTCGTCGCCAAGAAGGCGACGACCAAGGAAAAGGTCAATGCCGCGATCATCAAGGCGGCCGAAGGGCCGCTGAAGGGGATTCTCGGTATCAATGACCAGCCGCTGGTCTCCAGCGACTTCAACCACAACTCCCACAGCTCGACCTTCGACCTGTCGCAGACCCAGGTGATCGACGGCACCTTCGTGCGCGTCCTCTCCTGGTACGATAACGAATGGGGCTTCTCCAACCGCATGAGCGACACCGCCGTCGCCATGGCGAAGCTGGGCTAAACTCTACTGTGTCGGCCGTTCTCGATAGACACGACATACGGCTCGACACAGCGAGTTTCCAGACAGAGTTTAAGCAGCTATAGCCGAGGCGATCAGATGACCGACCTCGGCTATAGCGGCATCCCGGTCGGACGGCGACGCGTCGGTTTGCGTCAGGTAGACGGTCACCAGGATCGGCGCGCGATCCGGCGGCATCAGGATGGCGACATCATTGGCCGAGCCATGATTGCCCGATCCGGTCTTGTCACCGACCCGCCAATCCTTCGGTAATTTTGCCCGCAGCCGGTTATCGCCGGTCTTGCACGCGACCAGCCATTCGAGCAATTGCGCCTGCGACGGTTCCGACAGCGTTGTCTTGTCGACCAGCAGCTTCTGCAGATTGTTCAGCATCGAAGCCGGCGTCGTGGTGTCGCGCGGATCGCCCGGCGTCGCTTCGCCCAGATCCGTCTCCCAGCGATCCAACCGGGTCATATTGTCGCCAAGGCTGCGGGTGAACAAGGTGATGCCCGACGGCCCGCCCAGGCTCCGCAGCAACAGATTGCCCGCCGAATTGTCGCTCATCGCCACCGCGGCATCGCAAATCTCCGCCACGGTCATCCCCTCGCCGCCGGTCCGCTGTTCGGTGACCGGTGAATAATGCACCAGGTCCTTCCGGCTGAAGACGATCCGGCGGTCCAGGTTTTCCTGATGCATGTCGACGCGCTTCAGCACCGCCGCTGCCGCCAGGAACTTGAAGGTGCTGCAGATCGGGAAGCGTTCCTTTTCCCGGTGGCCCACGGTCATGCCGATCGCGGTATCACGGATCGCCACGCCAAGACGGCCACCGCTGGAAGCCTCGATTTTCGCCAGTTCCGCCTGTAGCCGCGCCTGATCCGACGCTTCCGCACGGGCCGCTGCGGAGGCCAGCAGGCCCAGCACGGGGCCGCCCAGGAAGGGGCCGCCAAACAGGGCCGCACCGAATTGCCGTCTTGTTGCCATTTTCATCTCCTACTTTAACAAGCGGGGTTAAGTGCAGTGACTATCGAGCTTATCCCGCCTAGCAACAAACGATCATAATTGTCAGCAGCCAATAGAAAATCTTTTAAGTCGCCATGACCTCTTCCCACCTTCCCCTCAATGCCCTGCGCGCCTTCGAGGCTTCGGCGCGGCATTTGAGCTTCACCTGCGCTGCCCGCGAACTACATGTCACCCAGGCCGCCGTCAGCCAGCAGGTCCGGGCATTGGAGGTGCAGCTTGGCGCGCAATTGTTCCGCCGCCTGCCGCGCGGGCTTGCTTTGACAGATGAAGGCCTGGCGCTGCTGCCGGTCCTGTCGGATGCCTTCGACCGGATCAAGAGGATCATCAAGCGTTTCGAAAGCGGACATGTCACCGAGGTCCTGACGGTCAGCGCCGTCGGCACCTTCGCGGTCGGCTGGCTGATGTCGCGGTTGGCCTCATTCCGGGAGATGCATCCTTTCGTCGAGCTGCGGCTGCTGACCCATAACAACGTCGTCGATGTCGCCGGTGAAGGATTGGATTTCGCCATCCGCTTCGGCGACGGCGCTTGGCCCGGCATACAGGCCGAGCCATTGCTCGATGCCCCTCTATCGGTTCTCTGTGGCCCCGCCATGGCGCGGCGCTTGAAGACGCCCGGCGATCTCGCGCGGGAAATCCTGCTGCGCCCCTATCGCACAGATGACTGGCCCTGCTGGTTCGCCGCCGCCGGCATCGACGCGCCGGCCATTCGCGGCCCCGTTTTCGATTCATCACGCCTGATGGCGGAAGCCGCCATGCAGGATGCCGGCGCGGCGCTCGTCCCCGTCTCGATGTTCGCGCAGGAACTTCGCGACGGCCGCCTTGTTCAACCTTTCCCGGTTGAAAGCAGCGTCGGTGGCTACTGGCTCACCTGGTTGAAATCGAAGCGCATGACATCGGCCATGCAAGGCTTCAAAAGCTGGATCAAGGAACAGGCATCGCTTGTCGCGAATTGAAACAGTTACGCGCTTGTTTCAGCCCTCTTCCTGCGCAACTGTGCCAGACACTGTGAATCACGTGCAGGTAGAAAGCGGACGATGATGAAATCACCGATCTCACTCAACCTTCTCGCCAGCCTCTTCCTGTCGGCGATCTTGCTGAGCGGCTGCGCGTTTTTCCGATCCTCCGAAGAACCTCCCGTCGCCGGCTATGAACCGCAATTCGCCAAGCCGGTGAACGCCAATGCGCCGATTGTCGTCAATGCCGGCGATGTGGGCGGTCATCGCGTGCAGATCACCGATGAGGATGGCCCCTTCTGGCTCAACCTGCACAAAAACCGCAAAGTAGAAGCCGGCATCGGAGCGAAGCAATATGTCAGTGACGGTACCTGGCGCGTGAACACCGCCGGACAGCTTTGCCTGAAAAGTTCGGTGTGGTGGAAGAAGGGCACCTGCTTCGTGATGCTGGGTGGTACCTCCTTCGCGACCGCAACGCGCGTTCATTCGCTGAGCGCCGAGAACGGCCCCAATGCCTATTACCCCTTCCGGATCCTGGGGCCGATCAGCTAAGGAAACCGGTGATCGTCTCGATACAATGATATTGTTGGCGATGGATTTTCGCTGATCTATAGCTCTGTGCATCACCAGCTTTCAGCATGGAGCGCATCATGACACCACGTCAGCTCGGTTCCACCGGTCCCAAGACCTTCCCGCTCGGCCTTGGTTGCATGGGCATGTCTGATTTCTATGGTCCGGCGGACCGGACGGAAAGCCTCGCCACCTTGGCCATGGCCATCGAACGCGGCATGACCTTGCTCGATACCGGCGATTTCTACGCCATGGGCCATAACGAATTGCTGTTGCAGGAAGGCCTGCGCAACGTCAAGCGCGACCAGGTGCAGATCAGCGTCAAGTTCGGCGCCTTGCGCGGACCTGACGCCTCCTGGCTCGGTTTCGATTGCCGCCCCGCCGCGGTCAAGAACTTCGTCGCCTATAGCCTGAAGCGTCTGGGCACGGATTACATCGATATCTACCGCCCGGCCCGGCTCGACCCCAATGTGCCGATCGAGGACACGGTTGGCGCCATCGCCGATCTCGTCAAGGCCGGCTATGTGCGGCATATCGGCCTCTCCGAAATGAATGCCGAGACCATCCGCCGGGCCCATCGCGTCCATCCGATCGTCGATCTGCAGATCGAGTATTCGCTGATCTCGCGCGGCATCGAGGACAAGATCCTGCCGGCCTGCCGTGAGCTCGGCATCGCCATCACCGCCTATGGCGTGCTGGGGCGCGGCCTGATCAGCGGCCACTGGTCGAAGGCGCAGCGCGTCGAGGCCAATGATTTTCGCGGCCATAGCCCGCGCTTCGATCCGGCGAATATCGACCGCAACCTCGCTTTGGTCGAGGCCCTGCGCCACGTCGCGGCGGCAAAAGGCGTCAGCGTCGCGCAAATCGTCATCGCCTGGGCGCTGTCGCGCGGATCGGATATCATCCCCCTGGTGGGCGCCCGGCGCCGAGATCGGCTGACCGAGGCGCTCGGTGCGCTGGAGGTCAAGCTGACGGCGGAAGATATCGCCGCCATCGAAAAGGCGGTGCCGCCGGAAGCGGTTGCCGGTGCGCGTTATCCGGAACACGGCATGGCCTCGCTGGACAGCGAACGCTGAAGGACCGAAAGGAGATCGGCATGGGTCTGGAACAGCTGCAGCCGGGATTGGTCTATCGCGATACCTTGCCGATCACCGATATCCTGACCGTTCCGGCCATGGCGCCGCTGTATCACAGCGATGTCGAGATGCCACCGGTCTTCGCCACCGCGCATATGGTCGGTTTCATCGAATGGACCTGCATCGCCGCCTTGCGGCCCTATCTCCTGCCGCTTCAGCGGACGGTGGGTATCCTGGTCGACATCCGGCACACGGCGGCAACACCCATAGGCATGACGGTCACGGCAGAGGTCGAACTGATCGAGATCCGCGACCGGCAATTGCGCTTCCGCGTGTCCTGTCGCGACGATATCGAGGAGATCGGCGGCGGCTTTCATGAGCGCGCGGTCATCGACAACGATCGCTTCCTGAACCGCGTCCTCAATAAAGGCGGATCGCTGACAGCCTGAGGCAGCTTATTTGATGATGCCGCAGGCGATGCGGGCACCGCCGCCGCCCAGCGGCTTCGGCTGGTCGGCGTAATTGTCGCCACCGGCATGAATGATGATCGCCCGGCCGCGAATATCGCTGAGATGCAGCCGCTTCGCCGTGGTGATCTCGGTATCGATGCCGCTGACATCGACACTGATCAATTCGAGGTCGCCGAGATGGCCCTGCCCGTTGGGGCCGAGGTGATGGCCGCTATGGGCGGGATCGTAGTGACCGCCGGCCCCCAGCCCGGCTTGCATCTCGCCATCCTTGGAGGCCGCGTCGCAGGAGCCATTTTCATGCACATGAATGCCGTGATCACCCGGCGGCAGGCCCTTCAACTGGAAGGCAAGCTGCAAGCCGGCATCGGTATCGGTCAACGTGATGGTGCCGAGCTGCTTTCCTGTGCCTTCGGGCGTGATCTCATGCATCGTGACGACCGCCCGTTCAGCCAAAGCGGCTTCCGCCCAGGCCAGCCCTGCCAATAATGCAGGGACGCCGATGGCGAGTTTCAGAACGGGACGCTTGGTCATGATAGCCCTCCTCATATGGGTTTCGCTTATGCATCGGCCCGCCACGGGAACAACCACAGCGAGGGAAAGTTCCGGCGACCTTTCTCGTACGCGACTCTCTTGTGCTACACTGCCTGCATGAGCGCGAAAAGAGAATCGCTTCCGATCAAGGCCGGTATGGTCGAAACTTTCGATGACGTCGCCGAACGCCTGGCGGCAACGAACGATGTCGCGTTGCGTTTCTGGTCGCCGATGGATGCCGCCAGCACGCATGGCGTCCTCTGGTTCGCCGAATTGCAACGCCAGGTGACGGCGGCCTTCCCCGACCGCAAGGCGCTGATCGTGCTGGATTGCGGCGACCGGGGCGATCTTGCCCATGCCGCGATGTGCGAAGGTCTGCGCGTCATCTGTTTTCGCGGCTCGCCCGTCATGCTGGACAAATTGCGCAGCATCGCCGGCCAGCTCGGCGCCACGATCGAGACGCAACACCCATCCCTGATGAAATCCGATTCGGATTGAGGACAGGTGTTTGAAGTCGTTGCAGCGTTTGGGCTTAGCGCTGTCGACGAAAACGGGGACGCTCATTTTGTCAGCAGACACCCCCCTCGCCCCAACCCTCTCCTCGGAGGGGCGAGGGAACGCTGTTGCCAATAGCTGATCCGGCTTTCTTCTCCCTCGCCCCGCTTGCGGGGAGAGGGTTGAGGTGAGGGGCTTTTCTTTACCGGATAGCCTTGAACAAAGAAAGCCGCCTAGCCTTTCTTCGCCTCGGCAATCAGGCTGCAGAACAAATTCGCCAGCTTCGAAGGCGAGGTCTTGCGGGCGACGGCACAGACGCGCGAGCGATAGGAAAGTTGCGTCCGTTTCATCGGCCACATCTGGCCGCACTCGACCCAGGGCAGCGAATAGATTTCCGGCAGATAGCCGAGATACTGTCCGGAGAGAACCAAAGCCGCGATCGCCTCGATATCGGATGTCCAGGCCTGTTCGTTGAACCGCAGGCCGCGCGGCGGCGTCCAACCTTGCATATGGGTGCGGGCGACAAAGGTTTGAGACGTGATCATGTCGAAGGTGATCTCGCGATCGCTCTTGCCGAAGAGCGGATGGCCGGCACCGCAATGGATGATCTGCAGGTTGTCATCCTCGATGAGGGTGACGCGCAATCCCATGAGGCGGCGGAAGACCGGCACGATGACGACGTCGAAGACCTCCTCATGCAGGGCATGAATAAGATCCTGCGGCGTGTCGATCTTCAATGTCAGGGTGACATTCGGCGCCTTCTCCCGCAACCGCGCGAAAGCCGTGATGAGGGCATTGGGCTGGATGGTCGCCACCGCATCGACCATGCCGATCCGCAGCACGCCGCCCAGGGCCTGGTCGCTCTGGGCCGCCTCGCGGTGGAATTGATCGATCGCCGCATTCAGCCGTCCCAGGGCGCCATAGACCCGCGCGCCATCCTCGGTCAGGCGAAAGCCGCCCCGGCCGCGATAGCACAAACGGCAACCGAGCCGGGTTTCCAGGGCGGAAATGGCGCCGCTGATCGCCGACATGGTGACATTCATCTCGGTCTGGGCACCGGCGAAGCCGCCATGTTCGACGACCGAGCGGAAGATCTTCAGCAGCCGCAAATCGACGTTATGGAGTTCGGTGCGTTGCTTATGCGCCAGTGCCATTATTGGAATGCCATGACCGACCAAAATTCCTGACGGAAATCACTTTACTAAATAACGAAGTAAAGACCGTATATCGAGTATTTTTGGAAGTGAGCCCCGGCCCTACTGTCCATGCGCCAAAAAGCAAGAACATCAGCAGGTCGGGAGAACATGCAGAAGCTCGTCACCCAGTTCGACGCACAGGATTTGAATCCGCCGGGACGTATCGTCAACAGCCTGAAGGGCGATCCGGCGGAGCAGCGCGCCAATCAATGGCTGGAATGGGGGAAGCTCACCGCCGATCTTGACGTCGCCTTGCTCGGCATGCCGTTCGATGGCGCATCCACCGTGCGCACCGGCTCGCGCCACGCGCCGGATGCGGTGCGCCAAGCGTTGGCCTATTACACCACCTTCTCCACCCGCGACGGCAAGTCTATGGGGCATCTGAAGGCGGCCGATATCGGCGATATCGCCGTCATCGCCACCAACATGCAAGAGAGCTTCCGCCGCCTGAACCGGGTGATGTCCTTCATCTTCCGCAATAAGATCGTGCCGGTGACGATCGGCGGCGATCATTCGATCGCCTGGCCGATCCTGGAAGCGGCGACCGGCTGCTATGGCGACCAGGGCGTCGGCGTCATCCACTTCGATGCCCATCACGATCTGCGCGAGGCGCATTTCGGCGCCGAATCCAGCGGTGTTCCCTTCCGCAAGGCGCTCAACTTCAAGGAAGATCCCGTCGCCGGGCGGAATCTGGTGCAGATCGGCATCGCCGATTTCTGCAATGCCCCGGCGCATCTCAAATACGCCCGCGAGCAAGGCGTCACGGTTTTTTCGAATATCGAGGTGCGCGAGACCGGCATCGACAAGATCATCGACACCGCCATCGCCAGGGCCGGCAAGGGCGTCGAAGCCATTTATGTCTCGGTCGACATCGATGCACTGGATCACAGCCAGGCGCCCGGCACCGCCGCGCCCAATGCCAGCGGCCTCGATGCCCGCGATGTGCAACGCGCCTTGCGCCGCCTCGGCCAGCATCCGAAGGTCATCGGCCTCGATATCGTCGAGATCTCTCCGCCTTTGGATATCAACGACATGACGGCCAATACCGGCGCCATGCTGGCGCTCAATTTCCTCTATGGCGTCGGCTGCCGGACACAGCAGGCAGCGGCGAAACCGAAGAAGAAGAAACGCTGACCATCAACCAATAACGATATTTCAGGGAGCGAAACATGAAATCCGGATTTCTGGCAGGCGCGATCCTAGCCGCCACCCTCGTTGCAGCCCCGGCCTTGGCGGAGGATATCACGATCGCCATTGCCGGACCGATGACCGGCGACCTCGCCGCGTTCGGCGACCAGTTGCGGAAGGGCGCCGAAAAGGCCGTGCAGGACATCAATGCCTCGGGCGGCGTTCTCGGCAAGAAACTCAAACTGGTCTTGGGCGACGATCAATGCGATCCGAAACAGGCGGTGCAGGTCGCCAACGATCTGGTCAATCAGAAAGTCGCCATGGTGACCGGCCATTTCTGCTCCGGCGCCTCGATCCCCGCTTCCGATGTCTATGGCGAGGAAGGCATCATCCAGATCACGCCTTCCGCGACCAATCCGGCCTTGACCGATGAAGGTGCAACCAAGGGCATCACGACCCTGTTCCGCACCTGCAGCCGCGACGACCGCCAGGGCGTCTTCGCCGGCGACTGGCTGGCCAAGAAATATGCCGGCAAGAAGGTCGCCATCCTCGATGACAAATCCGCCTATGGCCAAGGCGTCGCCGATAACGTCGTCAAGAATATGGAGGCCGGCGGCCTGAAAGCGGCGATGCGGGAAACCTATACCCAGAAGCAGCGTGATTTCTCCGCCCTGCTCTCCAAGCTGAAAGCCGCCGAGATCGATGCCGTCTTCATCGGTGGCTATTACAACGATATCGGCCTGATCGTGCGGCAGGCCCGCGACCAGGGATATCAGGGCCAGTTCATTGCCAGCGACGCGGTCAATTCAGCGGAATTCTGGTCGATCTCCGGCCCGGCCGGCGAAGGCCTGATCTATCCGGATGCGGCCTCGGCGGTGAACGAGCCCGCGGCCCAGGAGGTGGTGAAGCGGTTCCGCGCCGATAATTACGAACCGGAAGGCTATACGCTCAACAGCTATGCCGCGATCCAGGCCTGGGCCGAGGCCGCGGCCAAGGTCGGCACCATCGACGGCGCCAAGGTTGCCGCTGCCCTGCACGACGGCAGCTATCCGACCGTCATAGGCAACCTCTCCTGGGATGCCAAAGGCGACTTGAAAGAAGTGCATTATGTCTGGTGGGGTTGGCATGGCGGCAAGGCCTCCGTCGAACCGAACACCTGACGCAGGGGCGAGCGGCGCCTGATAGCGCTAACGCAGTCCAACCTGTCTGACATCCCTTCCGGCCGGACCCTTTGCGATTTCCGGCCGGTTTTTTTATGTATTTCCCGTGAATGCATGATCAAGAAATCGCTAGGTCGGGTCCGCTAGCGTTGAAAACCGGTGGAATCTTGGCTAAGAACCGACATCCCCTTCCATTCTGGAGCCAAGAACCAATGAAAATCAGCCAGAAGGTCCGCAAGATCCTTGCCAATTACGAAAGCGACAATCCCGGTACCAAGGCCAATCTCGCCCGTATCCTGATGCAGGGTAAGCTCGGCGGCAGCGGCAAGCTGGTGATTCTCCCGGTTGACCAAGGCTTCGAGCATGGCCCGGCGCGCAGCTTCGCCCCCAATCCGGACGCCTATGACCCGCATTACCATTTCGACCTGGCGATCGAAGCCGGCCTCAGCGCCTATGCCGCCCCGCTCGGCATGATCGAAGCCGGCGCCGACAGCTTCGCCGGCGCCATCCCCACCATCCTCAAGGTCAACAGCTCCAACAGCCTGGCCCGCGAAAAGGACCAGGCGGTGACCGGGACGGTGAACGACGCCCTGCGCCTCGGCTGCTCGGCCATCGGCTTCACCATCTATCCGGGCAGTGATTATGCCTTCGAAATGATGGAAGAGATCCGTGAGCTGGCGGAAGAAGCCAAGGCCGCCGGCCTCGCTGTGGTGGTCTGGTCCTATCCGCGCGGCGATGCGATTTCCAAGGACGGCGAAACGGCGATGGATATCTGCGCCTATGCCGCCCATATGGCCGCCTTGCTCGGCGCCCATATCATCAAGGTGAAGCCGCCCACAGCCTTCCTCGAACAGCCCGAAGCCAAAAAGGTCTACGAGAAGGAAAAGATCGATATCTCGACGATGGCGGCGCGTATCCGTCACGTCACCCAAGCCTGCTTCAACGGCCGACGCATCGTCGTCTTCTCCGGCGGCGCGTCGAAGGACCTGAACGGCCTGCTGGATGAAGTCCGCGGCATCCGCGACGGCGGCGGCAACGGCTCGATCATCGGCCGCAATACCTTCCAGCGCCCGCGCGCCGAGGCCCTGGCCATGCTCGACCAGATCATCAAGATCTATCAGGGCAAGGAGTAACGGTCATCGCGACCGATCTATCAGACTGTCGCCTCTATCTGACGACGCCGCCCGGTTTCCTGCCGGGCGGCGTTTCGCCGGATGCCTTCTGCGACCTGCTCATCAAAGCCGTCACGGAAACCGACGCCGCCGCCTTGCTGGTGGATACCGGCACGGAGGCGGCCGGTCTCGCGGCTTTGGAACAGCATCTGCTGCCGCGCCTGAAGCAGCGCGATTTCGCCTTGCTGCTGAAGGACCGGGTCGATCTCGTGAAGTCGACGGATGCCGATGGCGTGCATCTCAGTGATCCGTCGCAACTGAAAAACCTGCGCGGCAAACTGAACGATCTTTCCATCGGCGTCAGCAGCCCGCTGGAACGTCATGAGGCGATAATCGCCGCCGAAACCGGCGCCGATTACATCGCCTTTGATTCCAGCGAAAATCCCGATGAATGCGAAGCGGTCATTCGCTGGTGGCACGAGATGATGACCGTGCCCAGCATCGTTTTTACCTCGACGCCTGACGAAGCAACGCGCTTCGCCAAAGCGGGTGCCGATTTCATCGCCGTCAAAGCCGATATCTGGCAGCTTCCCGATCCGCTCGCCGCCTTGCGCAACATCACCAAGGCGATCGCCTAACGTCTCACTCCAGCATCAGCTTTGCCTGGCGATGCTTGAGGGATTGCGTGCCGACGATTTTCGCAATCCGATGGCCGGCAATCACCAGCTTGTGCAGGCGCTTGGCCAGGACGAAACCGTCATTGACGGCGACGATCCTGGTTCGCGCTGAAGCAGCATCGGCCATCGGATCGATCACATCGGCGATGTGGTCGCCGGCCTTCACCTTGTCGCCGAGCGCCACCTTATAGGCGAGGATGCCGGCGGCAGGCGTTTGCACCACGTCCGTCGCATCCAGAGGCGTCGCCTCGCAGAGCAAGGCGGGCGCTTCGCCAGGATTACCGGCAATCGCGCCGTGACGCTGCAGGAAGCGGAACAGCGCGGCCGCATCCTGAGCTCCCAATTCATCGGACACATCGGCCTGGCCGCGCAATTCGACGGTAGCAACAAAACAGGGAGACGGAATGGGGAATTTGTCACCCACAGCCTGCCGCAGCTTGCTCCAGGGCATATAGAAAGTTTCATCGAAACAGAAGCTGCCGGAATCGGCGCTGGTGAGGCAGGCGCGTGCCTCCAATTCGGCGGCGAGATCGCTATAGGCCGGCCAATGTTCCGGCGGGATATAGACATGCATCAGTGAATCGTCATCGCAATGAACGTCGAGGACGATATCCGCGTCATAGGCGAGGCGCGTCAGCCCCAGCTTCAATTTCTGGGTTTCACTGAGGGCCGTCATGCCGTCGAGGCGCTGGCCGATCGCGGCGCGAATGGTAGCGATATTCGCCGTTTCGTCCTGCGTCAGCTTGCCTTCGACGAGCGCCGGCAGATCGCCGAACAGATCGGGCCAATGGCGATTGAAGTTGCCGTCACCGACCAGGTCATAGCGGCCGAGATGATAACCGTTGACCACCTGCGCGAGGCCGATCGGATTGGCCGCCGGCACCACCACAATCTCGCCGACGACCTTGCCTTCCGCCGCTGCCTTGTCCAGCAAGCCCAGGAGGTGATGTGCGGCCATCATGCCGGGGATTTCATCGGCATGCAGCGAGGCCTGGATATAGGCCTTGGGGCGTGCGCCGCGCTGCCCGTAGCGATGTACCGTCAGATGACGCTGTGTGCCGGCACTGAACCCGCCCAAAGCGACGCGCTCGACGACCTTGTTCATGACCGCTCCCTTATCTTGTCTCCCTGCCAATTATTTAACATTCGTCCAAGATGTGAGGAAGCAATTCCGAAGTTTCGTCTTGCGCGCCGCCGCATAGGACATTTGGCCGATGCGCATTCTGCACTCGCGATCCAGGGTGCCGGATGTTAGCTTGAAAGCGATGATTCTTATTCAAAATGCGCCATTCGTTGAAAGCTTCCCGCGTAACAACACCAGCGTGAATGATGGTTCGAGTCAGCAATTTCCCACGCGTTAGTTTCGAATTCTTCCCACCCAAGACGCCGCCGATGGCCGAACAGCTCTGGGCCACGATCCGTGCCCTGGAGCCCTTGCACCCGCAATTCGTCTCGGTCACCTATGGCGCCGGCGGGACCACGCGCGACACCACCTTCTCCACCGTCCGGCGGATCGCCGAGGAAACCTCGATGCATCCGGCGGCGCATCTCACCTGTATCGGCCATAGCCGGGGCGAGATCGATGACCTGCTGCGGCAATATTGGGATGCCGGCATCCGCCATATCGTCGCCTTGCGCGGCGATCCGCCCCCGGGCGAAAGCTACCGGCCCCATCCCGATGGCTATGCCTATGCCGCCGATCTGATCGCCGGCATCAAGCGCATCGCCGATTTCGAGGTGAGCGCCGCAGCCTTCCCGGAATCGCATCCGCAGGCGCAATCGAGCGATGCCGATCTTGAGAACCTGAAACGGAAATTCGATGCCGGCGCCGATCGCGCCATCACGCAGTACTTCTTCAACAACCACGTCTTCCTCACCTTCCTCGACCGGGCCCGACGCGCCGGGATCGACAATGCCGTCGTGCCCGGCATCCTGCCGGTGACGGGCTATGCACAGGTGGTCAAGTTCTCGAAGATGTGCGGCGCCTCGGTGCCGTCCTGGCTGCATGACCTGTTCGACGGATTGGATGACGATCCCGAAACGCGAAAACTGGTTGCCGCCATGGTGGCGACCGAGCAATGTCGGGCGCTCATGGCGGATGGCATCGATCAATTCCACTTCTATACGCTGAACCGCGCCGATCTCATCATCGGCATCTGCCGCCGCATGGGCTTGAAGCCGGCGCCTGCCCCCGGTATCCGCGCCAGCCTCTCCTCCGGCACGCCGCCGATGCAGCGCGACCCGCAGATGCCGGATTAAGGATCCACACCAGATGACCAAACCGGCCAGGATCGTCCTGCTCAACGGCGTGGGCAGCGTCGGCAAGAGCTCGATCGCCAGAGCCCTGCAGACCATCACCCGCGACACCTTCCTGCATGTCCAGATGGATGTCTTCCTGGAAATGCTGCCCGAGGGGAAGCTGAACGATCCCGACGGCTTCGCTTTTGAAACGCAGCTTGAAAACGGCAAGCCCTCCGTCGTCATCCGGACCGGGCCGACCGGCGAAAGACTGATGCGCGGCATGCGGCGCGCCATCGCCGCCATGGCGCAACAAGGCAACAACCTGATCGTCGACGATGTCCTGCTGGGAGATGCCGCAGCCGATTATGCCGGGGTCCTGGCGGGTTTCGAGGTTTTCCGCATCGGCGTCTCCGCCCCGCTCGATGTCCTGGAAACCCGCGAAAGCCAGCGCGGCGACCGGCTGATCGGCCTGGCACGCTGGCAATATGACCGGGTCCACCAGGGGATCGCCTATGACCTGGAACTCGATGCCGGCGCGGCGACGCCGATGGACTGTGCTAAGCGCATCAAGGACCGGTTTTCGTTGTAGGAAGCCGTCGCCGCCGTTCATCAGTCGCACCGATGGAGCCTCGGATCAAGTCCGAGGGTCCACGGTAGCGATAGCACTTGTCTTTGCCGTTCAAGCCAGTTTCAGCAGATAATGGATCTCGCTCGACCGGCTGAGGTCGTTCACCAAGCGCTCGCCGGGCATGCGTTTGAAGCCGAGTTTCTCGTAGAAACGATGGGCCGCCCGGAAGCGGGTATCGGTCCAGAGCTCGATGAAGCGGGCGCCGTGGGCGCAGGCTTCGGCCCGGGCGATCTCGAACATCCGCGCGGCGAGACCGCTGCCCCGCTGGTCGCGGCGCAGATAGACTTTCTGCAATTCGACACCGCCGGCCTTCTCCGCCGGCACGAAGCCGAAACTGGCGACGATCTCCCCGTCCCGCTCGGCAATCCAGAGCTTGCCTTTATCCGCGGCAAAGAAGCTGGCCGGCTTCTTCAGCTCGGGCAATTCGTTTTCCAGATCGAAGATACAGCCGGGATATTCGGCATAGGTCGCGCGGATCATGTCGATGATCCCGGCGGCATCGCTGTCGCGTGCTTCGCGGATGGTTGCCGCGCCTGAACCCAGGATGCCATTGATCGCGGCATCCGCCTCAAGATGTTGACCGATATGCTCCAGCATCGCCGATCCCCCCAGATCGCGACGCGTATCATTATCGAGTTGATGGAACTTGGCAATCTCCTTCAGCGCAGGAGATCGCCAAGTTTTTCTAATCGACCGGTGGCGGTTTATTTGCCGCCGTCGCCTCGACATCGAGATCATCGGCCTGCTTGGCCACACCCAGCATCGCCACGCCGCCGCCGAACATGGCAACCCGCATAACCGACGATGCCGGCATGGTGGTCTTCTTTGCCAGCCGCACCGATGCCCGGCGCTTGCGTCCCGGCAACAGCGTATTGTCATTGGCCGGCTTGCCGGCGATCCTGTCGAATGCCGACAGATCATGCATTTTCATGGTCTTCTCCTCTTTTGTTAAGCATCGACGAGACCGAGCACCTGGCGGTCGAACAGGCGGCGATAGGTACCATCCGGCCGCTGGACCAGGCTGCGGTGATCGCCTTCCTCGATGATGCGGCCCCGTTCGAAGATCAGGATCCGCTTCAACGACCGGACGGTGGACAGCCGGTGGGCGATGACGATCGCTGTCCGTCCCTCGATCAGCCGTTCCGTCGCCTCCTGGATCATCGCCTCGGATTCCGAATCCAGGCTCGATGTCGCTTCATCCAGGATCAGGATCGGGGCATCGGCCAGGAAGGCCCGTGCCAAAGCCACGCGTTGGCGCTCGCCCCCCGACAGCTTCACGCCCCGTTCACCGACCAGCGTGCCATAGCCGCCCGGCAGCCGGGTGATGAAGTCATGGGCATTGGCGAGCTTCGCCGCCCGTTCGATCTCCGTCATCGTCGCCTTCGGCCGGGCATAAGCGATGTTCTCGGCCAGCGACCGGTGAAACAGTATCGGCTCCTGCTGCACGATGGCGATCTGCGCGCGCAGGCTGGCCTGGGCGCATGCCGCCACGTTCTGCCCGTCGATCCGGATCTCGCCGCCATTGATATCGTGCAGGCGCTGGATCAGCTTGACGAAGGTCGTCTTGCCGGACCCCGACAGGCCCACCAGGCCGACCTTCTCGCCCGCCCCGATCGTCACCGACAGATCGGTATAAAGCGGGTGTTCATGGCCGGGATAATGGAAGCGTACCCGGTCGAACTCGATCCGTCCGTCCTCGATGGCGATCGGCTTGGCATCCGGCCGGTCGGTGATCCCGAGCGGTTCGCCATGAATGGCCACCAGTTCTTCCATATCGTTCACCGAGCGCTGCAGGTCGCGAATATGAACGCCGATATCCCGCAGATAGCCGTGAACGACGAAATAGGTGGTGAGCACATAGGCGACATCGCCCGGGCTTGCCCGTCCCTCCAGCCACAACCAGATCACCGTGCCGATCACCGCCGTCCGCAGGATAAGCAGAGCGATGAGCTGCGCCGTGCCGTTATTGGTCGCCCGCATCCAGGTACGGTTGGTGCGCCGCCGCCATCTGCTCACCACCCGCGCCAGGCGGTCGTCTTCCCGTGTTTCGGCGCCAAAAGCCTTGACCACGGCATTGCAGCTCACGGCATCGGCCAAAGCCCCGCCGGTTCTTGTGTCCCAGGCATTCGAGACACGTGCCGCCGGGCCGACATAACCGATCGACAGGATTGCCGTCAGCAGCACGAAGCCGAAGGAGCCGATGAAGACCACCGCACCCATCAGGGGCCAGTGCAAGCCCAGCAGAACGGTCGATCCCAGCAGCACCACCAACGACGGCAGCATCGCGATCAGCAGGGTATCGTCGAGCTGGTCGATCGCCCACATGCCGCGTGTCACCTTGCGCACCACCGAGCCGGCAAAGGTATTGGCATGCCAGTCGGTGGCGAAACGCTGCACGCGCCAGAAGGCCTCCTGCGCCACCTCCGACATGATGCGCAACGTCATGCGGACGATACCCATGAAAGCCAGATGCCGCAGGATCAGCATGATTGCGCCCAGCAGGATCATCATACCGAGCGCCTGCACGGCACGCGCCAATGTGGTGTCCCGGTCGCTTGTACTTGATGCGATCGCATCGATCAGATGGCCGGCATAGACCGGCACCAGCACCTCGGCCAATGTCGAGAAAATGACGGCAATCGCGATGGCCCAGGCCAGCCGCGACTGGCGGCGCCAATAACTGAAGGTGAAACCGAGAACGTTGCGGAAAGGCAACGCACGCCGGCGAAAATCGGAAAAAATCATCGTCGTTCCGGTGAGCCGAAAGCGGGTTTCCGACGGCAAAAGCCATCCAGGACCTGACTTCGGGCGGACACCGCCTCAAAATACGGGTTGGAAAAAGAAAAGAGGGCGACGGAGGGCGAAGGCGACGAGCTGCGGCCAAAGGCACGAGAACGGCGCCGGGCTTTCGCCGACGGTCAGCTTTGCTTCGTATGGGGAATTCGCGAGGCGGTGGCCGGCTCGCGAAAGGTCCGACCTAGTGCAGCGGACGCGCCGGGAAAGCGACGAGCATCAATACCGATTTCATGCAGCCCTCCCCGGAAAAATATTGTGCAAGGACTGACTGTATATCCTACGCGTAAAAAGTTTGCAAGAGCGCCATCAAGAAAGTGATCGCCAATGCGGTCTTAAAACAAAAACGGTGGATTGAAGCGCGACCTTCAATCCACCGCATGACACATCAACAACAATGATGTGACGATCTATGCCGCGATGCGTTACGCCACATCGACGAGGACGATCTCGCTATCCTCGACCGCGGTGACATGCACCACCTCGACATCGCTGATCGCAGCGCCGTCGCGTGCATTGACGAAGACGCCGTCGACCTCCACCGACCCGACCGCCGGCACCAGATAACCCTTGCGACCGGCACCGAGACGATACTCGACCGTCTCGCCGGCTTTCAGGGTCGCCCCCAGGACCCGGCCGTCGGTGCGGATCTGCAAGGCATCCGCATCTTCGGCAAAGCCGCTGGCCAAAGTGACGAACCGGCCGGAGCGTTCGCCTTTCGGGAAAGGACGGGCACCCCAGGACGGCGACTTGCCGCGGCTGGTCGGCAGAATCCAGATCTGGAAAATCTGCGTCGCCTCGTCCTCCATATTATATTCCGCATGGGTGATACCGGTGCCGGCCGACATCACCTGGACATCGCCGGCTTCGGTGCGTCCACGGTTGCCCAGGCTGTCCTCATGGGTGATCGCACCTTTGCGGACATAAGTGATGATCTCCATATCCGCATGGGGATGCGGCGGAAAGCCGGTGCGCGGCGCGATGGTGTCGTCATTCCAGACGCGCAGCTTGCCCCAATTGTTCCGCCTGGGGTCATGGTAGTCCGCGAAGGAGAAATGATGCTTCGCATTCAGCCAACCGTGGTCGGCGCCACCCAAATTCTCAAAAGGCCGAAGGTCGATCATGCTGGTCTCCTAACTGAAGTCGTCTTCGTTGAGTGAGAAATAGGGAGATCGGCGGCCCGGAAAAATAGAGATGAAGGAAACGAATTGTTTCAATTTTCGAAACGATCAGGTCCGATTGTCAGCGATTGCCCGACGACGCTTGCATTATCGAAAGACCGCTGCCAAATCTCAACCACTGAGACAGCCGACATCAAAGGTGCAGCATGAGCGATCCACTGCAAAAGCTTTTCTGGGACGATCTGCGCATCGTCAAGGCGATCGGCGAGAGCGGCGGTCTCGCGGCGGCAGCAGCGGCGCTGGGCCTGAATCATTCCACCGTTTCGCGGCGATTGTCGCATGTTGAAGAAGCCCTGGGCGTGACCTTGTTCGACCGGCGCCGTGCCGGCTATACCGCGACCGGCGCCGGCGCCGAAATGATCGCGCTCGGTGACCGGGTCGAAAAGGATATCCTCGGTGTGGCCCGGCGCATCTCCAGCCAGGAACAAGGCCATACCGGCGATTTGCGGGTAGCGACCAGCGATGCCCTGCTGCTGGATTTCCTCACCCCGATCATCGCCAGCTTCCAGGCGGACAATCCGGAGATCCGGATCGAGGTGCTGGTCGGCAACAGTCCCCTGAATCTTGCGCGCGGGGAAACCGACATCGCCTTCCGGGCGACCCTGGCCCCGCCGGAAAATCTGTTCGGCCGGAAAGCCGCTACCATCGCCTGGGCCGTCTATGGGCGCAGAAGCGATTACATCGGCACCTCCCCGACGCTCGGCGAGCTCTGCCAGCATCGCTGGGTCTCCTATGGCAGCGGCCTGTCCGGCCTCAGGGCCTTCGGTTTCGTCGAGGATCATGTACCGGGAGAAAAGATCACTTATCGCAGCGATTCCGTGATCGGCCTCGCTGCCGCGATTGTGGCCGACGTGGGCATCGGCTTTCTGCCCTGCATGCATGGTGATCTGGTTCCCGAGCTGGTTCGCCTCAGCGCCGTGCAGCCCGAGGTCTATGATGAATTGTGGATCCTGACCCATCCCGATATCCGCAAATCGGGCCGCGTCTATGCGTTCATGACCCATTGCACGAAAGCCATCATCGAGCAGCGCGCTTTCATCGAGGGACGGGAAATACCCCGGGGCCGCACCGGATTCATCGGGCGCTAGACGTCACGATCACCCTCGGGCCGCCGCCATTGGCGGAGCGGGCGACAAGCCGGCAACGAATACCGGCATCTCTTCCCGGCGGCGGCTGGGCGCAATCCGCAATCCTGCACAAGGACTTTTGCCAAAATGCTGTCTCCCGCGAAGCGCGGTGACGACGTAAACCGACGCTCGTCCGGCGCCCGCTGGATCGCCACCGATCGCCGGCCCCTCCCCCAAGGCTCTTCGCCGAAAAGGCACACACATTGCCCCAGGAAAGGACTTTGCCGTGAGCATCAAAGCGATTGCGAAACCAGCCAGCACCCTTCTCAGCCCGGCCGATCACATCTTGATGATGATCGATCATCAATCCGAGATGGCATTCGCAACGAAATCGATCGATGTGACCAATCTGCGCACGAATGCCGCGATCGTCGCGCATGCGGCCGCCGGCTTCAAGATCTCCACCATTGTGACGACGATTTCCTCAAAGACCTTTGCGGGTCCGCTCTTCGACGAGGTCCTGGATGCGTTTCCCGGCCTGGAAGCGATCGACCGCACGACCTCGAATTGCTGGGAAGACCAGAATGTCATCGATCGCGTCAATAAGATCGGCAAGGACCGCCTGGTCCTTTGCGGCCTCTGGAGCTCTGTCTGCATCGCCGGCCCCGTTCTTTCAGCCCTGGAACAGGGATTCAAGGTCTGGGTCATCACCGATGCTTGCGGTGACTCGACGACCGAGGCGCATGAACGCGCCGTCGAACGGATGATCCAGGCGGGTGCAAGGCCGCTGACCGCCATGACCTATTTGCTGGAGCTGCAGCGCGACTGGGCCCGCACCGAGACCTATGAACTCACCACCGGCCTCGCCCGAAAATATGGCGGCGCCTTCGGCATCGGCATCACCTATGCGAAGACGATGCTGCCGGCACAGGCTGGCAAAAAAGCCTAAGACCGTCTCCTATCGAAGGCTTCCTTTGTGGTATCGGGCGGTGGGTGCCGCGCGCATTCACCACCGATGCCGCAAGGAACGGCTGCGCCGCTAGCCGCTACAGGAACAAAAAACGAACATGGAGGCCCGCAATACCGGTTTACTCCATTCGGCCTTCCTGCTAGGTTCCGGCCACTTTTCCGACAATTATCTGAGACTTACGGGTTGATCCCATGAAAATCAACGGCAACTCCATTCGCCCGGGCAACATCATCGAACATCAGGGCCGGCTGTGGCGCGCGGTCAAGACGCAGCACACGCAGCCGGGCAAGGGCGGCGCCTATCTGCAGGTCGAGTTGAAGGATATCCGCGACGGCACCAAGACGAACGAGCGTTTCCGCTCTTCCGAAACCGTCGAACGCGTCCGCCTGGATGAAAAGGAATACCAGTTCCTGTTCGCCGACGGCGAAGACTACACCTTCATGGACAGCGAGACCTTCGAACAGATCACGCTGAATGCCGATCTGATCGGCGAACCGGCCGCCTTCCTGCAGGAAGGCATGACGGTGGCGGTCGAAAGCTATGAAGACAGCCCGATCTCCGTCTCGCTGCCGGAAACCGTGGTGATGCAGATCGTCGAAGCCGATCCGGTGGTCAAGGGCCAGACGGCTGCTTCCTCCTACAAGCCGGCGAAACTGGAGAACGGCGTGCGCGTCATGGTGCCGCCGCATGTCGAAAGCGGCACGCGCATCGTGGTGAATACCGCCGATGCGACCTATGTCGAACGTGCCAAGGATTGAGGCGGGAACGCGACGATGGTGACGCGTTCCCCACTCCTGAATGTGATGACCCGTGCCGCCGACAAGGCGGCGCGCGGTCTGAAGCGCGATTTCGGCGAAGTCGAGCAGCTCCAGGTATCCCAGAAGGGTCCCGCGGATTTCGTCTCGAATGCCGATATCAAGGCCGAGAAGATCCTGCGCGAGGAATTGCAGAAAGCCCGCCCGGCTTTCGGTTTCCTGCTGGAAGAAGGCGGCGTCGTGGCCGGCAGCGATCCTGATCATCGCTGGATCATCGATCCGCTGGACGGCACCACGAATTTCCTGCACGGGCTGCCGCATTTCGCGATCTCGATCGCGCTGGAAAAGCACGGCGAGATCGTTGCCGGCGTCGTTTATGACCCGATCAAGGATGAGATGTTCTGCGCCGAAAAAGGCGGCGGGGCTTTTCTCAACGACCGGCGCATCCGCGTCTCGGGCCGCAAGAACCTGCACGAATCGCTGATCGGTACGGGTATTCCGTTCCGCGGCCAGGGCAATCCGGACCGCTTCGCCAAGCAACTTGGCGTGATGATGCGGGAAACCTCCGGCGTGCGCCGCTGGGGTGCGGCGTCGCTGGACCTCGCTTATGTCGCCGCCGGCCGTCTCGATGCCTTCTGGGAAGAAGACCTGCTGGCTTGGGACATGGCCGCCGGCCTGTTGCTGGTCAAGGAAGCCGGCGGTTATATCAGCGACCTGAAAGGTGGCCAGACGATGCTGGAAAGCGGCGCCGTGCTGGCAACCAACGGGCTGCTGCATGCGCCGCTTCAGGCTTTGTTAACCAGCGCCACCTAAAGCTATCCGACCTTATCTGCCGGCTTGCGACTCGCACCGGCTTATCCGCAAGGCTGCGGGCCCCCATCTTGGCGCGCCGCAGCATTGCGGTTGGCTTGTTCCCTGGGATCTGCAGGTGGGTTTCCGCGCAAGATCCGGACCGATAGGATCAGCAGGCTGTTAAGGTAAATTTTGTTGCGTTATAGTCGCCGGGCCGCGCTGGGGATGGTCTTAATTGGCGGCGATTCGGGGAATGGGCACGGGATTAAGATGATGAAGACGTCTGGCCGTCTTTTCTGGTTGCAGGCAGCTATCCTCACGGGTGCAGTCGGCACGGTGCTGATGATGCAGCCTGCGTCGTCTCAGGCGCAGGCCTTTGGCAGCGGATCAAGCCAGGTCACCATCAATTACGATGTGCTCGACAGCCTGCCCGCAACGGCGCCGCAAGGAACGGCGACGATGCAGGCCTATTCCGGCAGTACCTACGCGCCTGCGCTTCAAGGCGGCACTTATCCGGCCGCCAAGCCGAAATCGGCCTTCATCCCCGCGAATGCGACAACCGGCTATGGCAGTGCACCGGGTTATGCCGGGACGCAGGGCTACGCTGGGACACAGGGCGTTGCCCCCGGCTTCGTCCCCTATTCCACGCTCGCGGCAGCCAGTG
Organism: Rhodospirillaceae bacterium; assembly: GCA_008012315.1. Classification (GTDB taxonomy): domain Bacteria; phylum Pseudomonadota; class Alphaproteobacteria; order Dongiales; family Dongiaceae; genus Dongia_B. The sequence goes on along the minus strand of SSEL01000012.1, from coordinate 194,089 downwards.
GTCAGGATGAACCCATCCGCTTGAAGGCGCCCGGCACGCATAAGAACAAAGCGGTGGGCGTCAAAAAGAAGAAGAAGGCGGCCGCACCGAAAGCCACTGAAACAGCGGCCAAGACCGCGCCTTCCACCGACAAGCCCGCCGAGAAGCAGGCCGCCGAGAAGGACCAGGCAGTTGCCGATACCGCGGTGAGCAATGCAGCGACAAGCAATGCCGTGACGACGGTCGCCGACGCATCGACGTCGGCTGCATCGGCGTCGGCGACGGAGAGCGCAGCCGCAGCCGAAACACCCAAGACCGAAGAAGCGGCTGCAACGGATGTCCCGGCCGCGGCCACACAGGCGGCAGAAACAGCGGCGGCGGAACAAGAGTCGCAGGCCGCAGCAAGCGATACGCCGAAGACCGATGCTGCCGGTGCTGTCGCGCAAGCCGCCCCGGCCGGCACCGGCGATGCTGGCGGCGCGGCACAGCCCGCCTCGGAAACGCCCGGCAGCGCCACGCCGACCGGCACCGAGGAATCGCTCGGCCAAAACAGCAGCGATGGTGCGGCCCCCACGCAAGCGAGCGCCGAACCGGCAAGCAGCGAACCGGAAACCACCCAACTGGGCAATAGCGTCGCCCTGGTTGGCACCGCCGCGGCAGCCGAGCCCGTGGCCACGGGCAGCCCGGCAGTTGCGACCGATGCGCCGGTTCAGCTGGCCGCGGTGAGCGCCGCTTCGACACAGGTCGCCCAGACAGCACCGAGTACCGAGGCGGCATCAAGCACCGAAACGACACCAGAGTCCACGGCAACAGGCACCGCCGCGACGGATGTGACAGCAACGGATACGACGGCAACGACGGATGCGCCGACACAGACCGCCCAGGCGGATGTCGGCGAAACGCCGCCACCGCCGCCGACCGATATCCCGACCGATGTTGCCTCGCCCACCGAGATGCTGAAAGGCACCGGCATTCCGATTCCCAATGCGGATGGCACGACGACGCCGACCACGCCGTCGGCGACCGCCGCTGCCAGCCCGGCGCCGGCATCCGCACCGGCGGCGGCTCCCGCAGCAGCCCCGGCTCCTGCCCCGGCTGCCACGGCAGCCGCATCGGCCGAACCGCCGGCCCCTGCGGCCGCGCCAACGCCGCAAACGACGGAGACGCCGGTTCCCGAATCGCCGGCAACCGCGACGGCCAGCCAGGAAGCGCCCGCGCAGGAAGCTCCGGCAGCAACCGCCGCGCCGACGACGACCGAGACCGCGACGGCGCCACAGCCGGCCCCGACGCCGGTGCCGACGGCCGTCGAGCTCAGCATTTCCTTTGCCGCCGACAGCGCGGATATCCCGGCCGACAGCCAGGCCGCGCTCGATCAACTGGCGGAAAAGATGATGGCCGATCCCAATATGCGCGTGCAGGTCATGGCTTCCGCGTCCGGCACGGAGGAAACCGAAAGCAAGGCGCGGCGCATGTCGCTGTCGCGCGGCATCCAGGTCCGGAACTATCTGTATCACAAGGGCGTTCGGTCTACGCGGATCGATGTCCGGGCCCTTGGGCTGAAAGGCGGCGGCGCCGACCGGGTCGATATCGTCCCGGCGGAAAGCCTGCAGTAAGGGCCGAACCGGCGGCGGGGCTTGACTTGCTGCCACAATGGCTGATGTTACTTAGGCATCGTGATGTCTGCCATGCCTGATGCCTGATGAGGATGTGCCGGCCGCGTATGATGGAACTGGTAAAACGCTGGGCTGCGCCGCGACGGCAGTAATCCTTTTGGGGGTAATCCCTGTCAGATATCCTTAGGTGGCATCGATGAGTCGTCCTACCCGTCAATTGCTGTGGATGGTCGTTGGTCTGATTGCCGCCGGGGGGCTGATCTTCCTCCTCTGGAGTAAGATCGTCGAGGCCTTCTGGCACAATCCCGCGCTGAACAGCGGCATCCTCGCCGTCCTGCTGATCGGTATCGTCTTCGTGTTCTGGCAGGTGATCCGGCTGAACAGCGATATTTCCTGGCTGGAAGCCTTCGTGCGCGGCGGTCATGCCACCAGCCACGAGCAACCCCGCTTGCTCGCCCCCCTTGCTGCCATGATTCGCGAACGGACCGGCCGGCTGAACATGTCGGCGACCTCCCTGCGCTCTGTCCTGGACGGGTTACAGGCCCGGCTGGACGAAAGCCACGAGATTTCCCGCTACTTCATTTCCCTGCTCATCCTGCTCGGCCTGCTCGGTACCTTCTGGGGCCTGCTCAGCACGATCAGCGCCGTTGCCGCGGCGATCCGCGATCTCAACCTGACCGCCAATGACCCGGTCTCGATGTTCAACGATCTGAAAAACGCGTTGGACGGGCCGCTGGAAGGCATGGGGACGGCATTTTCCGCCTCGCTTTTCGGCCTCTCCGGTTCCCTGCTGATGGGCTATCTCGATTTGCAGGCCGGCCAGGCGCAGAACCGCTTTTATGTCGACGTCGAGGACTGGCTGTCGGGCATGACGCGCCTGACCGGCGGCGGCGCCCTGGTCGAAAGCGACCAACCGATCCCCGCTTATATCCAGGCCCTGCTGGAACAGACCGCCGAAAGCCTGGAGAACCTGCAGCGCACCATGGCGCGCGCCGAGGACACCCGGATGCAATCGGCGCACAGCTTCAATGCCTTGGCCGACCAACTGGTCGGCCTGACGGATCAACTGCGACATCAACAGCAATTGCACAGCCGCCTCGCCGATGCTCAGAGCGATATCCGCCAAGTGCTCGGCAAACTGGTGGATGTGGCGCAAGGCGGCGGGCTCGGTCTCGATAATCAGAGCCGCGCTCATCTGCGCAATATCGATGCGCAGCTTTCCCATGTGCTGCAGGAGGTCAGCCATGGCCGCAATCAATCGGTCCAGGAACTGCGTAGCGAGATCAAGGTGCTCGCCCGGACCATTGCCGCGGCGGCCGGCATGACCGGCCCGGATCAGCGGACTTAAGGAGCGGCCGTGCGCAGCCGGCGAGGTCGCCACGTCGAAGTCTGGCCCGGTTATGTCGACGTTCTGTCGAACCTGCTGATGGTCATCGTCTTCGTGCTGATGATCTTCGTCATCGGCCAGCTTTTCCTCAGCCAGATCCTGACCGGGAAGGATGCGGCCCTCGCCAAGCTGAATTCGCAGCTGGCCGAACTGGCCGATATGCTGGCGCTGGAACAATCCAATTCCGCGCAATTGAAAGCGCAGGTGCAGCAGCTTTCCAGCGAGCTGACCAAATCCACCGCCGAGCGCGACGACCTTCATAATCAGGTCCTGGCGCTGACCAATGAGCGCAACAAGGCGCAGCAGCAACTGGCCGTCACCCAAGACCAGGCGAAGCAGCTTGAAGACGCCTATAAGACGATCGATGCGGATAAGCAGAAGATCCAGGCGCTGATGACCGATATCGCCGCCTTGCAGAGCCTGCGCGACGACTTGCAGAAGAAGCTGAACGACACCAACGCCAATACCGAGACGCTGACGACGGAAGCGCAGAGGCGGGTGGAATTGCTGAACCAGCAGATCCTCGCCATGCGCCAGCAGCTTGCCGAGATATCGAAGGCGCTGGATCTGTCCGAGCAGAAGAGCAAGGAACAGAATGTCCAGATCACCGAACTGGGCAAGCGCCTGAATGCCGCTCTGGCTTCGAAGGTGGCGGAACTCGCCCGCTACCGCTCCGAATTCTTCGGCCGCCTGCGCGAGGTCCTCGGCAACCGCCAGGATATCCAGATCGTCGGCGACCGCTTCGTCTTCCAGTCCGAGGTGCTGTTCGACAGCGGCTCCGCCGATGTGACGCCGGCTGGGCAACAGCAGCTCGATGTCCTCGCCACCACGCTCATCCTGATCGCGCAGGAGATTCCGCCGGAGATCCATTGGGTGCTGCGGGTCGACGGTTTCACGGATAAGCGGCCAATCTCGACGCCGCGCTTCCCGTCAAACTGGGAATTGTCGACGGCCCGCGCCATCGCCGTGGTGAAGTATCTGATCAGCCGTGGCATTCCCGCCGAACATCTAGCCGCCGCCGGCTTTGCGGAGTTCAACCCGCTCGATTCGGCCGATACCGAAGAGGCCTATAAGAAGAACCGTCGCATCGAAATGAAATTCGACCAGCGCTAGAGCCGGACCCGATCCGTCTCTCCTCCATAAGATAGAGCGCTAAGCGGGCTCCCTCATATCTCCGGGAAGGATGGAGAGAGAGCCCGCTTAGGTCGGCGGCTCGAGCCTTCAGCCGCCGGCTTTCACCTGATCGAAGATCTTGTTGTATTTGACGCGCCGTTCCTCGGCGATCTCCTGGATGAAATTCGTCCGCTTCATGGTTTCAGCCGGATTGGAGATGCCGAGGCTTTCCAATGTCTCCTTCGGCACCATGTCGAAAGCCTTCTTGTTGGCATGGCCGGTGCCCATCGACCCGATCAGATAAGCGCCCGCTTCCGGCGAGGTGAAGGCATTGGCGAAATCATAGGCGAGGTCAACATGCGGTGCCGATTTATGCAGGACGAGACCGCAGACCCAGGTGAGCATGCCTTCCTTGGGTGACATATAGGCAACCGGCAGGCCCTGTTTCTTGAGACGCTGCACGGCATCGTTCCAGCCATACATGGCGACCAGTTCGCCGGAGGCCATGCCCTGCTCCGCGCTGGTCTGGTCGCTCCAATAGAGCCGTGCATTGTCGCGCTGATGGCGCAGGACCTTGGCGCATTCCTTGAGCTGGTCATCACTGAGCGAATAGATGTTCTTGTAGCCGAGCAGCAGTGCGGCGATTTCCATCGCCGGCTCGCCGGAATCATACATCGCCACCCGGCCCTTGTAGCGGTCGTCGGTGAAGATCACCGACCAGGACGGTTCCTTGAGATCGACCAGATCCGTGCGATAGATCACGGAGGAATTGCCCCAGTCGAATGGCAGGAACCAGCGCTGCCCCTGCTCGTCCACCGTTCCCGGCAGGTTCGTCAGCTCGGGCCACATATCCCCGACATATTTCAGGCGCTTCGCATCGAAAGGCTGGATGACATTCGAGTTGCGGAACCGCATGATCGCGTCGTTGCAAGGATGCGTCAGGTCGACCACATAGCCCGATCGCAGCTTGTTCAGCGCCTCGATCTCGTCGCCGAAGAAACTCGCCTGCGGATTGCCATGCTTCTTGACGTAATCGGGAAACAATTTCGGATCGTTGTAATTCGACCAGGTATAGATCTGCACCTTATCGGCCGCCGCGGCCCGGCGGGCCACTGACGGCATGACGGCAACGCCCAGGCCGAGCGCTGCCAGCGATTTGAGAAAACCGCGTCTATCCTGTGCCATAAGGATTTTAATATGATTGTCGCCGGTTACCATGATGCCTCCCCGTTGCCCATAAATGGGCCTATTGCGAAATTATTTTATTAACATAAAATAATATACGTGAATAAAGTTCGTCAATATGGCGATTGAGCTAGCCGGATACCGAGCAGCCAGACACCGAGGGAAAGATGCCGATTGGGTGCAACCACACGATCCACGCCAGACAGCATCATTTCGACTGGAGCCTGGCGCATCAACCCGTCACCACGATCGCGCCCGGGGAAACGGTGGAATTCGACGTGATCGACAGTTCCGGCGGAACCATCACGCAGGCCACCACCGTCGATCAGCTCGACGCGCTGTATGACAGCAGCGGTGTGCCCTTGACCGGCCCGATTGCCGTCGATGGCGCCGAGCCCGGCGATGCCTTGAAGATCACCATTCTGAATTTCACGCCGTCCGGCTGGGCCTGGAGCGCGGTGACGCCGCGTTACGGCATCCTGACCGACCAGTTCCGCGACCCACATCTGAAGATCTGGCATTACGATCGCGATTGCCTGAAGCCGGCGATGTATAGCGACATCGCCAAGGTTCCCCTGAAGCCCTTTCCGGGTACGATCGGCCTGGCGCCGGGCAAGCCGGGCATTCATTCATCCCTGCCGCCTTATTCGACCGGCGGCAATCTCGATGTGCGCGATCTCTCTGCCGGCTCGGTGCTCTATCTTCCCGTCGAGACCGCCGGCGGGTTGTTGTCGGTCGGCGATACCCATGCGGCGCAAGGCAATGGTGAGCTGGCCGGCACGGCGCTGGAAAGCCCCATGGCGATCGCGCTCAAGGTCGATCTCATCAAGGATGCCCGGCTCAAGGGGCCGCAATTCACCACGGCGGGACCGGTTTCCCGACATCTCGACGCCAAGGGTTATCACGTCACCTGCGGTGTCTCACCGGATCTTTTCGAGGCCGCCCGCATGGCGACGATGCAGATGATCGATCTGCTCGGGCGGTTGCACGGGGTTTCAGCGATGGATGCCTATCTGTTGTCGAGCGTCTGCGGCGATCTCGCCATCAGCGAGCTCGTCAACAAGCCGGTGCATGTCGTCTCACTTTATTTTCCGCGCATCGTCTTCGAATAGGTCGTCACCGAACGGCCGCGCGCCAGCGCGCCGCGACATCGCCGGCAGCGGCGATGAAGGCGCGCACCGTCGCGGTGCCGCGCATCTCGGTCTGGCAGATGACATATTCGGTAAAGCTCGGTGACGGTGCGGCGAGCGGAATGAGCTTCACGCGACTGTCATAGCTGGCCTCACTATGGAGGATCGGCGCCGCGCCGAATCCTTGCGCCACCGCTTCCTTGATCGCTTCACGCGTGTGGATCTCGATGATCTTCGCAGGTTTGAGATCGGCTTCCGTCAGCGCCTTCATGAAAACGCTGCGTGTGACCGATCCGGCCTCGCGCAACAGCAGGGTTTCCTGCGCCGCTTCCGGCAGTGTCACCGCCTGCTTCTCCGACCAGGGATGCCGCGCGCTAACCGCGAAGCCCACGTGATCGGTCCGCAGGGGCATGAGATAGAGATTTTCATGGCCCATGCGGGGCTCAGCCAACACGCCGATATCGACGTCCCGGTCCAGCACCGCTTGGAAGATTTCATTCGAATTGCCCATTTTCAGGGTGAAATCGACCTGCGGATGACGGTCCTGGAATTCCCGCAGCACCGGCATGACATGATGCGGCCCGACCGCGCCGATCCGGATCAGGCCGCCGATCAATTCCCGCCGCTGGCTGAGATAGGAGCGCGCCTCTTCCTGCGCCGCATAAAGCCGCAGGGTGATGGCGCGCAGTTCCCGCCCCTCATCAGTCAGCTCGACCCGCCTTCCATGGCGCCGGAAAAGCTGCACCTTGTAACCCTCTTCGAGGATTCGGATCTGGGTCGAGACTGTCGGCTGGCTGAGCCGCAGGCGCGCCGCGGCGCGCGAGAAACTGCCTTCGATGGCAGCGACGTGGAAACATCTGAGCTGAGCATCATTCATAGACCAACTATATATCTTATCTTCATGCTTTCAATTGGATCGATATGAAGATTGCATGAATAGTCTAACCCGACGCCGAACGGCACCTGAAAACACGCGAATCGCCAGACCAAGGATGGATGGCGGGTTGCCGTTGCGGCGCAGAGGGTCAGATGCAGCTTTGGAAATATCATAACCCGGTCCGGCTATCGGTCGGCCCAGGCGCATTCGGACAGATAGCAGCGGCGGTTGCCGGCCGGCCCTATGCGCTGGTGACCTATCCGGAACCCGTCTTTGCCGATCTCGGCCGCCGGCTCGCCATCACTACCGGCAGCCAGGCGCTCGTCATTACTGATTTCCGGCCCAAACCCACCTTGGACGATCTGAGGACCTGCAACGAAGCTCTGGCGCAGCACCCGGATATCGGGCTGATCGTGGCGCTGGGTGGCGGCTCCGCCATCGATGTGGCGAAGGCGCTCGCCGTCGGCCAAGGCAGCCAGGACCGTCTGCTCACCGCGTTGGAAGCGGATGCCCCACCCGATGACGCCGCGACAGCGCCGCTGAAGCTGATCGCCGTGCCGACGACGTCGGGCACTGGCAGCGACGTCACCTGCTGGGCGACCCTGTGGGACCAGGAGAACAGCCGCAAGCTCTCGCTCGACCGGCCGGACCTGTTTCCCGAAGCCTCCTTCATCGATCCGGAACTGACGGTCGATTTGCCCTGGGCGATTACCTTGAGCTCCGGCCTCGATGCGCTCTCCCATGCGCTGGAGAGCCTGTGGAACCATCACGCCACGCCGCTTTCGCGTCATCTTGCGGTGCTTGCCGCCAAGGCGATCATCCGGACCTTGCCGCGCTTGCGCCAGCAGCCGGAAGAGATCGCATTGCGCACCGATCTGTCGCTGGCCGCGCTGTATGCCGGCCTCGCCTTTTCCACAACGCGCACCGCGCTGGCGCACAGCCTCTCCTATCCGATCACCTTGCGCTTCGGCATCAGCCACGGCATTGCCTGTTCCTTCACCCTGCCGGCGGTGATGCAGGCCGCCTTAGGCTGCGATCCGCGTTGCGACGAGGCGCTGACGCAGATTTTCGGCGATCTCACTTTGGCGCCTCGTCTGCTGGCGCGTTTCCTCGCCGATCTCGGTGTCAGCACCGATCCCGCCGCTTACGGCGTGGAAGAAGAAGCCTGGCTGGGCCTGATCGACGAAGCCCTGGCCGGACCGCGCGGCCGCAACTTCATCGCCAGCGACCGGCCCGCGCGCATCGCCGAGGTGCTCAGTCGAGCGAGACCGACCGAACCGGATATCGAAGACGACCGATCGCAGATGACAGGAGGCCGATGACCATGGGTGCAACCGTCCTGCAACCGGGCGCCATGCAGAGCGCCCTGATGCATCCCGATATCTCCATTCGCAGCATCAGCAAGACCTTCGGCAGCAACAAGCCGATCCTGAACGGCATCAACCTCGATGTCGCGCCCGGCGAGATGGTCGCCCTGATCGGCTCATCGGGATCGGGCAAGACCACCTTGCTGCGCCATATCGCCGGCCTGACGCCGGTCAATGCCGATGGCGGCGAGATCGAGGTGCGCGATCACGTGCTGCAGAAGAACGGTAAGGTCACCCGCGACCATGGCAAGCTGCGCGCCCGCATCGGCCTCGTCTTCCAGCAGCACAACCTGATCGACCGCTACAGCGTATTGACCAACACGCTGCTGGGCGCGATCGGCCGCACCCATTGCGTCGGGGGCTGGTTCTGCCGCTTCAACCGCCAGGACCAGGACATCGCCCGCAATGCCCTGTCGCGGGTCGGCATGCTGGAACATGCCGATCGCCGCGCCGACCAGCTGTCGGGCGGCCAGCAACAGCGTGTCGCCATCGCCCGGACATTGACGCAGCAGGCCTCGATCATCCTGGCCGACGAACCGATTGCCTCGCTCGACCCCGCTTCCGCCGAGCGGGTGATGCGGACGCTGTCCGAGATCAATGCCGTTGACAGGGTGACGATGGTCATCAGCCTGCATCAGATCGATTTCGCCTTGCGCTATTGCCAGCGCGTCGTGGCGATGAAACAGGGCCATATCGTCTTCGACGGACCACGTGACCAGTTCACGCGCCACAAGATCGTCGATGTCTATGGCAGCGACGCCGAAATGGGCCGGGTATGACCCCCACCCGATCTTGCAACGACCTTCGTTCCCCCCGCGATCTAGATGGAGAAAACCAGTGACCGGACTGACGATCAAGCGGCTCATCCTGAGCCTCGCCATCACCGGCATCAGCCTTGGCACCTCTTTCGGCGTCTCTCTTCATACCGCCGCCGCGCAGGATGCGCAGAAGCTGGAAAAGGATCCCGATGTCCTGAATTTCGGCATCATTTCCACTGAATCCTCGGAAAACCTGCGCGATCAATGGGAGCCCTTCCTGAAGGAAATGGAACTGGCGACCGGCCTGCGGGTCAAGCCGTTCTTCTCGACCGACTACGCCGGCATCATCGAGGCGATGCGCTTCGCCAAAGTGCATATCGCCTGGATGGGCAACAAGGCCGCCATCGAAGCGGTGGACCGCGCCAATGCCGAGGTCTTCGCCAAGCTCACCCGCAAGGACGGCAGCGACGGCTATTTCTCCTACATCCTCACCAATGCCGACAATGGCGGCGCCAATTCGCTGAGCGATATGTTCAAGCAATGCGGCACCGGCCTCAATTTCGGCATCGGCGATCCGAATTCCACCTCCGGCAATCTGGTGCCGAGCTATTACGTCTTCGCCCAGAACAAGGTCGATCCGCGCAGCTGCTTTAAGACCGTCCGCGCCGGCAGCCATGAGGCCAATTTCGCCGCCGTGGCCAACAAGCTGGTCGATTACGCGACCAATAACAGCGAGGAGTTGAACCGCGTGAAGGCCAATGACCCGGCGCTGGCGAAGAAGGTCAAGGTGATCTGGACCTCGCCCGTCATCGCCAATGACCCGATCCTCTACCGCAAGGATCTGAGCCCCGATCTCAAGGACAAGATCCACGCCTTCTTCCTCAGCTTCGGCCGGATCGGCTCGCCGGGCGAGGTCGCCAAGGCGCGCGAGATCCTGGCCAAGATGAATGACGGCTATGGCCCCTTCACGGATTCCGACAACACCCAGCTTTACGAGACCCGGGAACTCAATCTCTTTACCAAGAAGCTGGCGGTGCAGAATGACGGCGGGCTGAGCGACGGCGACAAATCGACCAGGCTGGCCGATCTCGACAAGCAGCTCGACACCTTGAGGCTTCTCGAAACCCAAACACGCTGAGGCTGCCATGATGAGCCAGGCCCGGGAAATCGGGGAAATCAATCGGCACGAAAAGAACGTCGCGGAAAAGCGCCGTTGGCCGGTCTATTTGATCTGGGCTGCCGTCTTTATCCTGCATGCCTGGGCCTGGCGCGGCACCGAAATGGATCCGGTGGCGCTGATCGAATATAGCAGCAACATGGCGAGCTTCGCCGCCGGCTTCTTCCCACCCGATTTCCATAATCTGTCCCGCACCATTCATGAAATGCTCATCACCTGCCAGATCGCCCTCTGGGGCACGACGCTGGCGGTCCTGACATCGGCGCCCCTGGCCTTCCTCGCCGCCGGTAATGTTGCGCCCTGGTGGGTCGTGCAACCGGTGCGGCGCTGCATGGATGCCCTGCGCGCGATCAACGAGATAGTCTTCGCCATGCTCTTCGTCGTGGCGGTGGGCCTCGGCCCCTTCGCCGGCGTCCTGGCCTTGTGGCTGCACACGACGGGCGTTTGCGTGAAGCTGTTCTCCGAGACGGTCGAGACCGCTGATCCCCGGCCGGTGGAAGCGATCCGCATGGCGGGCGGCGGCTTCATCGCCCGGGCCCTGCATGGCCTGCTGCCCCAGGTCATGCCGCATTGGATCTCGCTCTCGCTCTATCGCTTCGAATCCAATGTGCGGTCGGCGACGGTGATCGGCATCGTCGGCGCCGGCGGCGTCGGCGATCTCCTCTGGGAGTATATCCGCAGTTTCGATTACGGCCGCACCGCCGGCGTCATCGCCGTCATCGTCGTGGTCGTCTGCGCAATCGACGTTCTCTCCCAGCAATTGCGCCGGCGCATCGTCTGACCGGAGCCGCATCGGCAACCGCGATCGACGCCGTTGAGGTTCGCCGCACATCCTTTGCAACAACTCGCTTGTCACCCTGACCTTCAGTCGTAACGATGGGCCGCGGATCGAGCGATGGGGCCGGTCTCGCAGGACTCCAACCATCCTCCGTTTGTCATCCTCAGGCTTGACCCGAGGATCCATGGCAACAAGCGCATCCGGCTTCAACCGTGGACCCCGCCGACGAAGGTCGGCCTGCGCCGACGGAGATCAAGTCCAAGGGTGACAATTGAGTTTACGGCAAACAGTCGTGCGACCACTGCCGGCAAAGTTGATGACGGCGCTGAACTGAAGGGCCGCGCTGCCAAGCGCAGTGGGCGGAAGACCTCGCTTTATCCTATCGACAGTCCGTTTACGTTACGTTATAACATTACATATGAAAGATACATCCAGCCCTCCCGGCCGGTCCTTCTTCGGCGCGTCCCCGTTGATGCTCGGTCTTCGGCAGCGGCTTGCCGCTGCGGCCTTGCTGATCCTTGGGCTCTGGATGGCGGTCGGCTTGGCCTTGGGATGGTGGGGTTGAGGCATGGTGGCAGAACCTGTCTACGCGGCGACAACCGTACCGCTCGCAACCGGCCTGATCACTTTCGACAACCTGACGATCGGCTATGACCGGCATCCGGCCGTGCATCATCTTTCCGGCAGTTTCCGGCCAGGCAGCCTGACGGCGATCGCGGGACCGAACGGCGCCGGCAAGACCACCTTGCTGAAAACCGTTACCGGCTTGTTGCGGCCGCTCGACGGCGAGGTGCGCCTCAACGCCATCTCCCGCCGCGACATCGCCTATCTACCGCAGCAGGCGGAAATCGATCGCGGCTTTCCCATCTCGGTTGGCGATGCCGTGGCGATGGGCCATTGGCGGCAGATCGGCGCCTTCGGCGGCGTCACCGGCGCCTTGATGCGCCAGGCCCGATTGGCCTTGAACGCCGTCGGGTTGCAGGGCTTCGACAGCCGGCCGGTGGGCAGCCTCTCGGTCGGGCAGTTCCAGCGCATGCTGTTCGCCCGCCTGCTGCTGCAGGAAGCAAAGCTGATCATCCTCGACGAACCCTTTGCCGCCATCGACGCCAAGACCACGAACGACCTGCTCGGCCTGATCCTGCGCTGGCATGGCGAGGGACGCACCGTCATCGCCGTGTTGCATGACCTGGAGCAGATCCGGACCTGCTTTCCGGAAACGCTGCTGCTGGCGCGCGAGCCGGTCGGCTGGGGTCCCACGGCGGAGATCCTGACGCCCGACAATCTGTGCAAGGCGCGCGCCATGATCGAGGCCTGGAGCGAAGAAGCGGAGCGATGCCGCCGATGACTCAAGTGATGACACTGGCGCTCGATTTCCTGTTCGGCCCCTTCGTCGATTTCGCCTTCATGCGCCAGGCGCTGGTCGCCTGTCTTGCCTTGTCGCTGGGTTCAGGTCCCGTCGGCGTCTTCCTCATCCTGCGGCGCATGAGTCTGGTGGGCGATGCCATGTCCCATGCGGTCCTGCCGGGTGCCGCCATCGGCTTCGTCATCGCCGGCCTGTCGCTGGTGGCGATGGGGATCGGCGGCCTGATTGCGGGATTGCTGGTGGCGCTGCTCTCCGGCCTCATCTCGCGCTACACCGCCTTGCGCGAGGATGCCAGCTTCGCCGCCTTCTATCTCATGTCGCTCGCCCTCGGCGTCCTGATCGTCTCCACCCATGGCAGCAATGTCGATCTCATTCACGTGCTGTTCGGCACCATCCTGGCAGTCGACAGGACCGCTTTGGTCGCGATCGCCACGGTCACCAGCCTGACCCTTCTCTGCTTCGCCGTGATCTACCGTCCCCTGGTCATGGAATGCTTCGATCCCGGCTTCATGCGCGCGGCGGGCCGTTGGGGCGGCATCTGCCACGGAGTGTTCCTGGTCATGCTGGTCGCCAATCTGGTGACCGGCTTCCAGGCGCTCGGCACCCTGATGTCGGTCGGCCTGATGATGCTGCCGGCGGCGGCGGCGAAATTCTGGGCCCGCGATGTCTGGTCGCTGATGCTGACCGCCGCCGCCATCGCTTTCACCTCGGCCTATTGCGGCCTGCTCATCTCCTATCACGCCGGCATCGCCTCCGGCCCCGCGATCATCCTGGTGGCCGGCGGTGCCTATGTTCTCTCCCTCCTCTTCGGTCGCGCCGACAGCCTGCGCAGCCGTTATCTCCGAAGCTCGCATCTCACAGCCTGATTGAAAGGATCATTCATGCGTTTCTCAGTCGGACCGGCCTCCGTCGTCTTAGGGCTCCTGCTGCTCGCCCATCCCGCTGCAGCGGCCGGCAAACTGAAGGTCGTCACCAGCTTCACCATCCTTGAGGACATGGCGAAGGAGATCGGCGGCAATCACGTCGAGGTCAGCACCCTGGTCGGCACCGACGGCGATCCGCATGCCTTCGAACCGACGCCGGAAGACGCCAAGCATCTGGCTGGCGCCGATCTCGTCATCGTCAGCGGGCGCGGCCTGGAAGGCTGGATGGACCGGCTGATCACGGCTTCCGGCTATAAAGGCCCGATCGTGACCGCCAGCACCGGCGTCCCGGAACGCAGCATGGTGGATGAGGAAGGCGAAGACAGTGGCGAGCCAGGCAAGGTGATCCCCGACCCGCATGCCTGGAACAGCGTATCCAACGGCAAGATCTATGCGAAGAACATCATCGCCGCGTTGAGCAAGGCTGATCCGGCAGATGCGGCGCAATATCAAAAAACCGGTGAAGAATACCTGCAGCAGCTCACCGATCTGGACAAATGGATACGCCAGGAATTCGCCGGCATTCCGAAAGCGGACCGCAAGGTCATCACCTCGCATGACGCCCTGGGCTATTTCGCCGATGCCTATGGCCTGGAATTCCTGGCGCCGGTCGGCCTCAGCACCGAAAGCGAGGCGACGGCGCAGGATGTCGCCAAGCTGATCCAGCAGATCAAGGCGGAACGGATCAAAGCCGTCTTCGTCGAGAATTCGATGAACCAGTCACTGGTCAAGCAGATCGCCGATGAAACCGGCGCCAAGATCGGCGGCACGCTCTATGTCGAATCGCTGTCCAAGGCGGACGGCCCGGCGCCGACCTATGCGAAGATGATCCGCCACAACGTGACCTTGATGGTGGCGGCGATGCGCGGTCAGTAAGCCCGCCTCACACCTTCTCCACGCGGCATACCGGAGATCATATCGCCAACCCTCGATCTCCGCGATGCCGCCCGGCGGTGGACCGGTTCCTTCGCCCGGTCCACCGCCGCGTCTGCCACCGCCATGCCCACCAATGTCAGGAGATGCAGATGACAGCCAATGACCGCCTCCCCGTCTCGCTCCTGACCGGCTTCCTCGGCAGCGGCAAGACCACCCTGCTCAATCACCTGGTGAAGCAGCCGCAATTCCACCGCGCCGTCCTGATCATCAACGAGTTCGGCGAGATCGGGCTCGACCACGATCTGATCGAGACGGCACAAGAGGACATGGTCCTGCTGAATAACGGCTGCCTATGCTGCACCGTGCGCGGCGACCTGATCCACACCATTCACGATCTCTTCCTGCGCCTGGCCCGCAAGCAGATTGCGGCGTTCGACCGTATTGTCATCGAGACCACCGGCCTTGCCGATCCGGCGCCGATCCTACAAACCCTGATGACCGATCCGGTCATCACCGCGCGCTTGCGGCTCGATGGCGTCATTGCTGTCATCGACGCGGCGACCGGCTTGAAGACGCTGGAGCGACATGCCGAAGCGGCAAAACAGGCTGCCGTTGCCGACCGGCTGCTGCTCAGCAAGATCGACCTCGCCAGCAAATCCAGCGTCACCAGGCTGAAGCAGAGATTGCAACGGCTCAATCCCGCCGCACCGATCCTGTTCGCCCATCATGGAGCGATCGATGCCGGGCATGTGACCGGCCTCGGCCTCTATGATCCCAGCCGCAAGACGCTCGATGTGCAGAACTGGTTGAAAGCGGATTCATATCCGCAGCTTCACAACCATCATACTGGGCATGGGCATGACCATCACCACGACATCAACCGGCATGACGCGCATATCGGCGCCTGCTGCTTTGTGATCGAAACGCCGATCACCGGCCCCCGCTTCGATCTCTGGCTCGGCGCCCTGATGGCCTTTCTCGGTCACAACCTGCTGCGCGTCAAAGGCATCATCCACATCGCCGATCACGATCGGCCGATGGTCATCCATGGCGTCCAGCATATCTTCCATCCGCCGGTCTTCCTGAACCATGACGGCGGCAGCGATCGCCGCTCCCGCATCGTCTTCATCGGCTATGACCTCGACATCTCCCTGCTGCGTGACACGTTCAAGATCATCGCCCCGGCATCATTGCGGGAGACGGGACCGGCCACCGACGCGCCCCAACCTGTCGCCGGTCGATGCCGGCGGCCATGATATCGCCCTGTTCGAAGTATTGCCGCCTGCGCGGAAAGATCCATGAAGCAAACGGCATCTCATTACGCCACATCCGGCGACACGGAACCCGGGTCACGCCGCAGGCGGTTTCGGCTGCTTCTTTGCATCGATGAAGCCGGCTTTCCGGACCAAGGCTGAGCATATAGATCTCTAAAATGAGAATAAATACTGTGACGCATTCTCGCGGCGCAGGTTCTTGTTACAAACAATTAAACGAGTTCGGCAATCGCCCAGGTTGAAATCTTTCATTAATCCTTGGCGGCTAAGTCTGAATACTGGCGTACAGTGTCGTCGGCACCGAACATGCCCGTCTCGGTGATCCGGCCCGCTGTAATCTTGGGCGATACGGGGTTGGGGCCGGTCGACGCGATGCATCATGTCATGACGTTTCACGACCCGACCCTGGTTGCCATCTCCATCCTGATCGCGATCTGCGCCTCATTCACCTCTGTGCAGCTCGCGGAACGCATGGTCGCTTATCGGGAGAACGTGCGGCTGGCCTGGCTTTGTGCGGCGGCCATTGCGCTCGGCGGCGGCATCTGGGCGATGCATTTCATCGGCATGCTGGCGTTCCGCAGTTCCGCCGGCATCCTTTACGATGTCCAACTGACCATCGGTTCCTTGATCCTGGCCGTCATCGCCGCCGGCATCAGCGACCGCATCGTGGTCAGCAATACCGCCAGTGTCTGGAGGCTTGCCACCGGCGGCCTGATCGCCGGCCTCGGCGTCGCCGGCATGCATTACACCGGCATGGCGGCGATGATCACCACCAGCCACATCAACTACGATCCGGTCCTGGTCTCCCTGTCGATCCTGATCGCCGTGGCCGCCGCTACCGCCGCCCTCTGGCTCAGCTTCAACCTGCATGCCTTGTGGCATCGTGCCGTCGCATCGCTGATCATGGCGGTGGCGATCGCCGGCATGCATTACAGCGGCATGGCGGCACTGACCATGACGGTCACGGACCGGGCACCCCTGGAGATCGGCAGCGGCATCGATCCGTCGATGCTGGCCGTGGCGATCACCTCCACCAGCCTGCTGATCCTGGCCCTGGGATTGGGCAGCTCGATGCTCGACCGGCGCATGGCCGATCAGGCGAAGCAAAAGGAACTGATCCGCCAGGGCGGCGAAAGGCGGCACCGCTCGCTGCTGAGCAACAGCACCGATATTATCCTGGTCGTGGATGCGGAGAACTGCATCCGCTACGACACGCCGGCCGCCGAACGTATCCTCGGCTATCGTTCGGACATCCTGATCGGCCAATCCTTCCTCGGCTTCGTCGACCCGCTGCATCAAAGCGAGTTGCGCGAACAGCTCGCCGGTCTGCGGCGCGGCGATAATATCCACTGCGAGATTCCCATCGCGGATGCTGGCGGCAACCGGAAGTGGCTGGAATTGACCGGCGCCGACCTGACCGCCGATCCGGATGTCAACGGTATCCTCTTGAACCTGCATGACATCACCGACCGGCGCCGCATCGCTGCCGAGCTGATCGCCGCCAAGGACAAGGCGGAAACTGCCGATCAAAGCAAGTCGGCCTTCCTGAAGAATATCAGCCACGAATTGCGCACGCCGCTGAACGCCATCATCGGCTTTTCCGACCTGCTGGTGCAGCAGCCCTTCGGGCCGCTGGGCGATGCGCAATATGTCGGTTTCGCCCGTGACATCAATGCCGGTGGCAGAAAGCTGCTGAGTGTCATCAACACGATCATCGACTTCACCAAGGCGGAGAGCGGCGAGCACCGGGTGGAGAGCACGCTGCTCGATCCAATCACCGAGATCCGCCTGTGCCTGCGGCTGGAAGAGGAAACCATCCAGGGCAAATCGCTCAGCGTGGTGATCGAGCCGGAGATCGCGCCGCTGGCTCTCTTCGCCGACCGGCGCAAGCTACGCCAGGTTCTGCTGGCGATCCTGTCCAATGCGGCGAAGTTCACGCCCGATAACGGCAAGATCGCCATCACCATCGAGAAGGAATCTGACGGCGGCTGCACGATCGGCATCCAGGATAACGGTATCGGCATGGCCGAGGCGGAAATCGCCATCGCTTTGCAGCCCTTCGCCCAGGTCGATAACAGCCTGTCACGCCGCCATGAAGGAGCCGGCCTTGGCCTTCCCGTCAGCCGTGCGCTGATGGAGCTGCACGGCGGCCGATTGACGATCCAGAGCGGCCGCGGCATCGGCACGCTGATCAATCTCTCTTTCCCGGCCGAACGGGTGCGCCCGCCGCTGCCGGTGACGCAGCCCGTCACCCTGATCGTCAATCAATCCGCAGGCTGACGGCCGATAGACGGCGAGTGATTTTATTCGGCGGCTTTCGGCTGCTGGAACTGCAATTCGGCCAGGCGGGCATAGAGGCCGCCCTGCTTGATCAGTTCGGCATGGCTGCCGATTGCATCGATGCGGCCATGATCCATTACCACGATCCGGTCAGCCTTCAGCACCGTCGCCAGGCGATGGGCGATAATGATGGTGCTGCGGTCGCGCATGATGTCATCCAGCGCCCGCTGCACGACCAGTTCCGATTCAGCGTCCAGCGCGCTGGTCGCTTCATCCAGCAGCAGCAGTGAAGGATTGCGCAGGATGGCGCGGGCGATGGCGATGCGCTGGCGCTGGCCACCGGACAGACGCAGGCCGCGCTCGCCCAGATAGGTGTCGAAGCCCTGCGGCAGCCGTTCGATGAATTCGGTCGCATAAGCGGCATCGGCGGCGGCGCGCACTTCCGCATCGCTGGCCTCGGGGCGGCCATAGCGGATATTCTCCCAGGCACTCATGCCGAAAATCACCGGCTCCTGCGGCACCAAGCCGATTGCCCGGCGCAGCACGCTGGGATCCAGCTCGCGCAGGTCCCCACCATCGAAGGTGATGGTGCCCATCGCCGGATCGTAGAAACGCAGCAGCAACTGGAACATCGTCGACTTGCCGGCGCCGGACGGCCCGACCAGGGCCACGGTTTCACCCGGCGCAACCGAAAGCGAGAAATTGTCCAAGGCCGCCGTTTCGGGCCGCGACGGATAATGGAAGGTGACCTTGTCGAAGGCGACGGCGCCGCGCGACGGCTGCGCCAGGGGCTTCGGCATGGCCGGCGGGGCAATCGTCGGCCTGGTCTCCAATAATTCGAGAATACGCTCCATGGCGCCGGCGGCACGCTGCAGATCGCCAACGACTTCGCTGATCGATCCGACCGATCCCGCCGTCACCACGGCATAGAACACGAAGGCCGAGAGATCGCCGGCCGACATGCGCCCGGCCACCACATCCATCCCGCCGATGCCCAGCACGGCGCTGATCGACCCGAAGACCAGCAGGATGACGATGGCTGTCAGCACCGCCCGCGCCCGTACACGCGAAACCGCCGCCCGGAACGATTCCTCGTTGCGGCCACCGAAGCGCTGGCGCTCGTAATCTTCATGGGCGAAGGCCTGGACCGTGCCGATGGCGTAAAGCGCCTCGCTGGCCTCGGCGCTGACTTCCGCCACCTTGTCCTGCGACAGGCGGGACAGGCCGCGCACCTTCCGGCCGAAGAAGATGATCGGCACGATGACAACCGGCACCACCAGGAAGACCAGGCCGGTCAGCTTGGGCCTGGTGATGAAGAGCAGGACCGCGCCGCCCAGCAGCAGCAGCGTGTTACGCAAGGCAACCGAGATCGACGATCCGACCACCGCCTGCAGCAGGGTGGTATCGGTGGTCATGCGCGACAGCACCTCGCCGGTCCGGGTGGCCTCGAAAAAGCCGGGATCGAGGCTCAGCAGATGATCGAAGATGGCGCGGCGGACATCCGCCACCACCCGCTCTCCCACCCAGGAGACAAGGTAGAAACGCGCATAGGTGCCGAAAGCCAGCAAGGCGGCCACGCCGAACAGCACCAGGACGGAATGTTCCAGCAATACCTGGTCGCCGCCGCCGAAGCCGCGGTCGATCAGGTGCCGCAGGCCCTGGCCCAGCGCCAGCATGGTGCCGGCGGTGACGATCAGGGCGATGGTCGCGCCCAGCACCTGCCAGCGATAGGGCATGGTAAAGCGCATCAGATGGTTGAGCTGGCGCAGATTGCGCGATTTCGGGCGATCAATCTGGCGGGCGTCGCGGATATTGGCCATGTTGTCCGATCAGTCCTGGAGTTCGACGTCGCTGCCGGTGATCTCGCTGAGCTCGGCAGTCAGCAAGCCGTGAAGATCGTCCGGCCCGTCGCCGGCCGAGCGGGTGGATCGCCACAGCCCGGCGCCCTCGTCCCAGGCATAATGCCAGGCGCCGCTGACCGGCGACGACAGCCAGATTTCCCGGTTGGGCCCGTGCTTGTTGAGAAGATAGGTGCGGCCATCGGACAGCTTGAGGGTCAGGATGCCGCCCTCATAATCCGCGTCGATGTGATCGCCCAGATCCTCGTCGATCCTGTCGAACAGGTCTTCCAGCACCGCCGAAGCCCGCCGCTCGAACGTCCCTTGATCCATCATCCTCTTTCCGCTTACCCGGCTTTCCGGCAGGTCCGGTCCCGCCTGCGCCGATTTCGACAGGACCACTGCATAGACATCTTACATTTGCCTTGCAATCGCCGAAGGAACTTACGGCGACAAGCCATACCACAAGCCAAAACGACGAAGATACCGCCAAAGCGGCCGGTCTATTCCGGGATTTTGCGCGGAGAAGTCTTTTAACTCAATAAGTTAAATGCGCCACGGACAATCGGCCACAGCCGGACCGGGAAATTTCCTCTTTTGGCTACAAGGACTTGCGCCGTGGGGACTTGCGCCCTGGGACATGCTTGGGTATAACCCGCCCCGAGATTCGAGGAGTTCTATCATGAAGGCGAATATCCATCCCGATTACCACGACATCAACGTGGTCATGACCGACGGCACGAAATACGTGACCCGTTCGACCTGGGGCAAAGCCGGCGACACCATGACGCTGGACATCGACCCGAAGTCGCATCCTGCCTGGACCGGCGTGCATCGCCTGCTCGACACGGGCGGCCAGCTGGCCAAGTTCAACAAGCGCTTCCAGGGTCTGGCCCTCAAGAAGTAAGCTTGCACGACCAGATCCGGCGCAAGCCGATCCCAACAGCCGCCCCTCGCCGGGCGGCTGTTTGCTTTTGGGCTCTGCAACCGGCCGGGATAGGCTGCCTTGAAAAATTTCTCAATGGTTGTATATGTTTCAGATACACACCTATTGGGAGTGACGCCGCATGTATGTCCGCTTCTGGCATGTTGCACTGGCCTTGGGACTTTCGCTTGGCTTAGCGGCCTGTACGTTTCGCGATTACCATGCCGAGCGCTCCCAAGCTGTCCGGGAGAGAATGTACGGCAGGCCCATCGCTGAACCGATCGGACATCTCGGACCTCCCGACAGTGCGATCACCGTCTCGGGCAAGAAATACTATTCCTGGGAGCATGATGACGGTTACACGACAAATGACTCGCCGCCGGTATATGTCCCGCTCACCTGCAAACTGTCTGTGACGGTGGGGCCGGATGACATTGTCGAACGCGCCGTCTTCCTGGGCAACCGGGGCGCCTGCGCGTATTTCCTGGATTATCTGCCCGGATAGTGGCTAGCCGTCAGTGAAGCTTAGGGCCGCCGCTCACCCGCCCCTGCGGTTCCGTTTCGGCGGCGCGAGCTGCCTGAACGTCCAGGCGCGAGACACGCTGATAGAGCGATAGGCTGCGTTGCAGCAGGCGACGCAGCTCCTCCGGCAGATCCGGATCCTCGTCGCTGATATCCTTGTTGCAGAGCGTATGGCCGCCGAGACGCCGTTCCGGCCGTGTCGCTTCCCATAACGTCATTTCGCCGGCATGCACGGCGCGATGGGTCAGGAGCCAAGCCAGGACTTGAGTCAGGCGGGCAACCAGCCGCATGGTTTCCATGCTGCTGACCAGCCCATGCTCGACCGGTCGGGCTTTGGTTTCACTCTCGGCGCGATCAATGAGATAGCGGCGCGACTCCGCCAGAAGAGCCATCGTTTCCATCATCGTCCGATCGAAGAATTCTACGGTCGCCATTCCCGTTCGTACCGATCCGGTTATCCTCTGAGCGCCCTTAGCCTAGGCCGAAACATAACTGCCTCGCATCACTAATACGTGTTAGCTCTTAACAAAAATTTGCAATCCCACATGCCGGTGCACTTTCAGCGCGATATTTGTCGGAAATTTGACGGGAAAGCCGCGTGCATTTTTCTCTCCCGCTAACGAAATCGAAACCAACCAAGCGGCTAGACGACCTCTTGAAACCGCAGCGACCGCTGCTTACCTCCATCCATGCCGGACGACCATGAAGGTGCCGGCAACTAAGCGAGGCAGACCATTTGGTGGCCTCAGACATCAACCATGTTGCTCTATGGAGAATGTGGCATGCGTAACTTCGACCTTACTCCCCTTTTCCGTTCCTCCGTCGGTTTCGATCGCTTGTCGCGCGTCATGGATAGCGCGTTGCGCGTCGATGAATCGGCTCTTTCCTACCCGCCCTACAATATCGAGCGGACTGGCGAGGATACCTATCGCATCACCATGGCAGTTGCCGGCTTCTCCGATGCCGAACTGTCCATTACTGCGCAGGAGAACTCGCTGTTGATCGTCGGCAAGCCGGCGAAGGAAGACAAGGAACGCAGCTTCCTTTATCGCGGTATCGCCGGCCGCGCTTTCGAACGCCGTTTCGAGCTGGCCGACCATATCCGCGTTGCGGGCGCCAGCCTGAACAACGGCCTGCTGCATGTGGAACTGGTACGCGAAATTCCCGAGGCGATGAAGCCCCGGACCATCGCGATCGCCAATGCCACGCAGAATGCGCCGAAAGCGCTCGACAAGGCCGCCTGACGACGGCCTGGCTATCGGGCGATCCGATACAGCCGCCCGATCGATCGGCCTGATTATGTGACCGATCCCATCTGATGCTCGCCGGCCGGGTAGCTTTGCTATCCGGCCGGCAGTGTTTTGGCCCGCAATGGTTTTATACGGCTCGCAACAGATCGATGGTTTCGTTGGGCCGCTCGGCCATGATCATATGGCCGCAACCGGCGAGGATATTCAGCCGCACGCCGCCTGGTACTTGCGTCATGAGATCTGCGAGCTGCTGGCCCTTGCCCGCCGGCGTCATCCGATCCGCCGCGCCGAGCAGCAATGTCGTCGTACAGCGGACTTGCCCGGCATCCGCGATGCCGTCGCGATAAGCTGCGCAGGCAGTCAGATCCGCCGCCAACACGCCCCGCTTCGCCCGGTCCAACAGCGCTTGGCCGGCAAGCCGCATCTGCACGCCCGGCATCACATTGCCGCCAATGCGGCCGGCGGGACCGAAACCCCACATCGCGATCAAGGCATCGGCCAGGTGTTGATCGTCATGGGCAGCTTGCAGCAAATCCGCCTGCACCGGCATCTCCGCCGCCGCGCCGATCAGGAAGAGGTGACGCGATCTGTCAGGACGCCGCGCCGCCATGTGCAGCGCCGTCAACGCGCCCATGGAATGCCCGACGAGTACGGCTTTCGCGATGCCGAGCGTATCGAGCAACTGCCAGGCCCAATCTGCGAGGGCACTGATGCTGGTGAGCGGCGCTCCTGCCGAGCAGCCATGCCCCGGCAGATCCGGTGCGATGACGCTGCGGTCATGATGCGCGAGATAGCGCGCCGGCAAGGTCCAGACCGAGTGATCGAGCCCGGCCCCATGCAGCATCAGCACGGCCGGTTTCGCGGCATCGATCTTTTGCCCCTCGCCCGCCGGCCGGCCCATCGCGATATGCACGTGCTGCCCGGCGACGATCATATGTCTTATTCCTTCTGCGACCGGCGCAGGGCGCTATCGAGATCGCCGAGAATATCCTGCAGGCTTTCCAACCCGACCGAGAGACGGATCATGTCCTCGCCGATACCGGCCGCTTGCAAGGCGGCGTCATCGAGTTGCCGATGCGTCGTGCTGGCTGGATGCAGGACGAGCGTCTTCGCATCGCCGACATTGGCGAGATTGGATATTAGTTGCAGCGCATCGATGAATTTGCGTCCGGCCTCGCGGCCGCCTTTCACGCCGAAGGAGAGGATTGCCCCTGCACCTTTCGGCATCAGCCGTTCCGCCAATGCGTGATCCGGATGATCGGCATCGCCCGGATAGACCATCCAGGAAATCGCCGGATGCGATTTGAGATAAGTGGCAACCCGTCGCGCATTGTCGACATGCTTCTCCATGCGCAACGGCAAGGTCTCGATGCCTTGCAGGAGATGAAAAGCCGTCATAGGACTCATGCAGGCGCCGAAATCGCGCAGTCCTTCCAACCGCGCCCGCATGATGAAAGCGAGCGGTCCGAAATCATCGGTGAAAGAGAGCCCGTGATAGCCGGCATAGGGTTCGGTCATCGTCGGGAACTTCCCGCTTTGCCGCCAATCGAATTTGCCGCCATCGATCAGCGCGCCGCCGATCGCCAGGCCGTGGCCGCCAAGCCATTTGGTCGCCGAATGCAAAACGAGATCGGCACCATGCTCCAATGGCCGCAGCAGTACCGGCGGCGTGAAGGTGGCATCGATCAACAAGGGCAAGCCGGCTTGATGCGCGATCTCCGCAACGGCGGAAATATCGAGCACTTCGAGACCGGGATTGCCGATCGTCTCGGCGAAGATCAACCGCGTCTCCGGGCGGATCGCGGCGCGAAATGCGGCGATGTCGCGCGGCGGCACGAAGCTGGTGGTGATGCCGAAGCGCGGCAGTGTCAAACGCAGCAGGTTGAGACTGCCGCCATAGAGCGCCTGTGAGGCAACGATGTGACCGCCGGCACCCATCAAGGTGGCGATGGCGAGATGCAAGGCGGCGTGGCCGCTTACCGTGGCAACGGCGCCGACCCCGCCCTCCAGCGCAGCGATGCGTTCTTCGAGGACGGCCACCGTCGGATTGCTGATACGGCTGTAGATATGGCCCGGCCGTTCAAGATTGAACAAGGCGGCCGCATGATCGGAATCGGCGAAGGCATAGGATGTCGTTTGATAGATCGGCACCGCCCGGGCGCCCGTCGCCGGATCGACCACCTGCCCCGCATGCAGGCTCATCGTCTCAAATCCCGGGAACTTGGCTTCCGCCATGCCGCAGGCCTCCCGACCGGCTGGGTTTCACCTCTAGTGATAGAGATCGCCAAATCGCCTGGGAAGACCTGTCGGCAGGTCCCGAAAAATAAAAGAGGAAATCCAAAAAACGGAAGGCCGCTCAACCGGTTTAACCCGGCGGCGGCCTTCTCTTTTATAAAGCCTCAACCTGTCTAACTTGCCCTCAGGCTGGAGAAAATTACGAGTGACTCTTTTAAGCG
Source organism: Rhodospirillaceae bacterium (assembly GCA_008012315.1). Taxonomy (GTDB): domain Bacteria; phylum Pseudomonadota; class Alphaproteobacteria; order Dongiales; family Dongiaceae; genus Dongia_B. The sequence goes on along the minus strand of SSEL01000012.1, from coordinate 169,018 downwards.
TCAAGCGGCAAAAAAATTCACACGAGCGACAAGCAACATTCCTTATGCAACTTTTTGATACAACCGTGTGTGAAGATAGGAAAAACTTGGCCATCGAACCGTCAATAAAAAGCCGCCGAAAAGTCCGGCGGCAAGTTAGACAGGGAGGCATGAAACTGGACCAACGGAACCGGCCCAGGGAGGAAAGACGTATTAACCATCTTTCCGATTCGCATATTAACACAGCGACATCAACAGAGTGTTAATTCGGAACGTTTTTTGCTTTGAGGGCTTCTTTCCTAACTTTTGGCACCAGACTCCCCTGCCCGGGGAAAGTATTATTTAGGCGTTTTTAAACAGGCCGGAAGCCGCCGACAGATGCGCCTTCTTCGCGGCGATTTTTTCTTCCACACGAAGGATTTCGGCCTTCATTTCAGCGATGTAGTTTTCCAGTTCTTCGACCGATAACGGATCCAAATTGCGTAACTGGGGTTTCGCCTTGCGTGGCTCCAGATCGTCCAAATCCATTCCTGCCTCCATGAGTCGGGGCATCTTAACCGCCGCCGGATCAGAGTTCAAAGTGGTGCGGGAATCGACTAGACCAAGTTTCAGCCCAGCTTCCATCCCGTTCAACCGAGGAGCCTGCCGTGACATTGCCCAGCCAGATGACCGCCATCGAAATCACCAAAGCCGGCGCAGCCGAGGTTCTTCAACCCGTTGCCCGGGCGGTGCCGATCCCGCAATCCGGCGAGGTCCTGATCAAGGTCGCGGCGGCGGGCATCAATCGGCCAGATGTCCTGCAGCGCCAGGGCAGCTATGCCCCGCCCCCCGGGGCCTCGGATCTGCCTGGCCTGGAAGTGTCCGGCACCATCGTCGCCCTGGGCAGCGACCAGGACAGCGGCAATGGCGCGATCTGGAAAGTTGGCGATCAGGTCATGGCGCTGACGCCGGGCGGCGGCTATGCCGAATATTGCGTGACCCCGGCAGCACATTGCCTGCGCATTCCGGCCGGGCTCGACATGACGGCGGCGGCGGCCATCCCGGAAACCTTCTTCACGGTCTGGACCAATGTCTTCGACCGGGCGGGGCTGCAGGCGGGGGAAACGTTCCTGGTGCATGGCGGCTCTTCCGGCATCGGCACGACGGCGATCCAGTTGGCGCATCAGTTCGGCGCGCGCGTCTTCACGACTGCTGGCAGCGATGACAAATGCAATAATTGTAAAGAATTAGGCGCCGATATTGCGATCAACTATAAGAAACAGGATTTCGTCGAGGTGATCAAGAAGGAGACCGGCGGCGCCGGGATCGACGTGATTCTCGACATGGTGGGCGGCGATTACATTCCACGCAACCTGAAATCCCTGGCGGTCGATGGCCGGCTGGTCCAGATCGCCTTCCTGCAGGGCAGCTCGGCCGAGATCAATCTTGCCCCCCTCATGGTGAAGCGCCAGACCATCACCGGCTCGACCCTGCGACCCCGCTCCGTGGCCGACAAGGCCAGGATTGCCGCCGCCTTGTCCGAGAAGGTGCTGCCGCTGATCGATAATGGCAAGGTGCGCCCGATCCTCTATAAGACCTTCCCGCTCCGGGAGGCCGCCGAAGCCCATCGCCTGATGGAAACCAGCAGCCATACCGGCAAAATCGTGTTGACCGTCTGACCGATAAGCGCCGCCGGCATGCATAATCTCTTGCTTTAATTACAAGAGATTAGCGCTATATAAAGAGCTGACGCGCCATCACCCTAGCGGGCTCTAAGTGATTGCCCGATTGGAACTTTCTCTTTGCAGGGAAAGGCCATTGATGGTAATTGGCGGGTGACTTTCGAGCAGGTTTCTCGATCACCGGCCGCCGGGTGCGTGCCGGCATTTTTATCGATTGGATGATGGTCAAGGCGAGCCTTGGCCCGACTGCGGGGGTGAGCCGAGCGCGGCTCCCGGCAGCCGAGAAGGAGGAATTCATGGCGCAACTTCTGATGCCGAAAGCCACGGCGGTATGGCTGGTGGAAAACACCGCTCTGACCTTCGAGCAGATCGGGGCTTTCTGCAATCTGCATCCGCTGGAAGTCCAGGGCATCGCCGATGGCGAAGTCGCGGTCGGCATTGTCGGCCTCGACCCGACCAGCAATGGCCAGCTGACCAAGGAAGAGATCGCCCGCTGCGAAGGTGACCCCGCGGGGCGCCTCAATCTGGCCAAGGCCAGCATCCCCCTGCCCGTCACCCGTACCAAGGGCCCGCGCTACACGCCGATTTCCAAGCGGCAGGACAAGCCTGATGCCGTGGCTTGGCTGGTGCGCCATCACCCGGAACTGAGCGATGCGCAGATCTCCCGCCTGATCGGCACCACCAAGCAGACCATCGCGGCGGTGCGCGACCGTAGCCACTGGAACTCGGCCAATCTGCGGCCGCGCGATCCGGTATTGCTGGGCCTGTGCTCGCAGACCGATCTGAATGCCGCCATCATCAAGGCGCGCAAGGCGGCCGGCAAGCCCGCCACCCTGGATCCGCTGCCGCCGGAAGATGAGCATCACGTTCATCAGGAAGACGAACACAGCACGAGCCGCCTGCCCGGCGGTTTCGATATCAGCTTCCTGACCAACAAGAACTGAGGATCATGCGCCGGCCGGAGACGGCTGCAGGCGCCATCCATTCGACAAGACATCAGCCACCGGACCGCCATCCGGTGGCTGATTTTTTGTCACCTCAGGCGCGGCTTCCGCCCCGCCTAGGCGACTTGCTGGGCATTGACCACTTCGGCATCGGTGAAGATGGTGACGCTGGCAGTGCCGTTGGTGAAGCTATGCGCCGTGAAGCCGGCCACCGAGATGCCGGCGGCCACGGCCGTCGGGCCCAAGGTCGCGTTCGCCGCCGTTGCCGTCCAGCCACCGGCTAGATCGATATTCACCTGGTCGGCGCCATCGCCAAGATCGGCGACGAACTGGTGGTCGGCGGTATCGGCGAGAACGTCATTGAGGCTCAACGTCACCGTGTCATTGCCCGCGCCGGTCTGGATGCGTTCCAGATTCGTGTAATTGGCGCTGCGCAGATCGATCGGATCGCCCGTGGCGCGATTGGCATCCAACGTATCGAAGCCGGCGCCGCCATCGAATGTATCGGCATCCCATTTCAGGGTATCGTTGCCGTCATCGCCAAAGACCTGATCGGTCGAGGCGCCGCCGTCCAGCGTATCGTTCCCGCCGCCACCATGAAGGACATCGTGGCCGCCGCCGCCATCCAACCGATTGGCCGCCGCGTTCCCCGTGATGGTGTCGTTCAAGGTGGAGCCGGCGACATTCTCGATATTGACGAGGGTATCATGGCCGTCGCCCGTCGCGGTGCCGGCCAGAAGGTCGACCGTGACCGCGGGAGCGAAGCTGTAATCGGCCTGGTCGATCCCGGCGCCGCCATCCAGATGATCGTCGCCGGCCGCGCCGTTCAGGATGTCGTCATCGGCGCCGCCGAGCAGCGTGTCGTTGCCCTCCGCTCCCGTCAACTGGTCCTGCCCGCTGCCGCCATCGAAGGTGTCATTGCCCAAGCCACCAATCAGCACGTCATTGCCGTTATCGCCGGCGGCATGATCGTCGAGATTGCCGCCGATGACGGTGTCGTTGCCTTCCCCCAGATGGAGTGTTTGCGCGGGATCGAAGCCGGCCGCCGCCGCCGCCGCCGCATTGGACGGCAATTCCACGAAATCATCGCCAGCCAAGGCATCGTATTGCGAGCCGGCCGGATAACTTCCGGCAGTGATCTGATCGAAATCAACCGTGTCATTGCCACTGGTGAAAATCGGCATTGTCGGCGCCGGGACGATCTCAACCGTTTCGGCATTGCTGAAAATAGTGACGGTATCGGTGCCGTTGGTGAAGCTGCGCGCCGTCAAGCCGGCGATGAAAATCCCGGCCGTCGCACCGGTCGGCCCCAGGACCGGATCCGCCGTCGTTTCGGTCCACCAATCGCCGGCCAGGTCGATTTTCAGGGTGTCGGCGCCATTGCCGAGATCGGCGACGAATTGATGATCGGCCGTTTCCGCCAATATCTGGCCGAGATTGACCGTGACCGTATCCGTGCCGTCCCCGGTCAAGATACGTTCCAGCCCACGGGCATTTGTGCCGCGCAAGTCGATCGCATCGCCGGTGGCGAGATCGGCATCGAGCGTGTCGAAGCCCTCGCCACCGAAAAAGCTATCTTCGCTGTCCCATTTCAAGGTGTCGGTGCCGGCATCGGCGAAGAGCTGATCCTTGCCGCTGCTACCGGCCAGCACGTCGTCGCCCTCGGCACCGGTGAGGATATCGTTACCGCCTCCGCCCGTCAGCCGATCCGCCCCGGCATCGCCATAGATCTGATCGTTGAGATCGCGGCCAGTCACGATGTCGTCGCCATCATTGCCCCGGAACACCTGGCCCAGAATGAAACCGGCCGCGCTGGCTGCCGCAGCATCGGCCGGCAGGATCACCGTGTCATTGCCGGCCAGGCCGTCATATTGCGACCCTTCGAGATAGCTGCCGGCCTTCACATCGGCAAAATCCACCGTGTCGTTGCCGGTGGTGAATAAGGACGGCGGCAGTTCCCCCGGCAGGAGCTCAATCGTTTCGGCATTGGTGAAAATCGTTACCGTCCGGATGCCATTGGTGTAGGTATGGGCCGTCATGCCGGCGACGGAAATACCGGCATCCACGCCCGTGGGCCCCAGGGTCGAGTCCGGTGTTGTTTCGGTCCAGCCGCCGACCGGGTCGATGCGCAAAGTGTCGGCGCCAGTGCCGAGATCGGCGACGAATTGATGATCGGCAGCCTCTCCTATTCTATCCAAACTGACGGTGACGGTATCCGCCCCATCGCCGGTCAGGACGCGCTCCAGATCCCGGAGCCCGGTGCCGCGCAGATCGATCGTATCGCCGGTGGCAAGATTGGCATCGACCGTGTCGAATCCCTCATCCCCCTCGAAGGTATCGCCGCTGTCCCACTTCCAGATATCATGCCCGGCGCTGCCGAAGAGCTGATCGGTACCGCTGCCGCCGATCAGCGTATCATTGCCGTCGCCGCCGGTAAGCCTGTCATCACCGCCGCCGCCATCGATCGTATCGTTCCCGGCATCGCCGTGGATGATATCGGCCAGGCCGCCACCGGTGACCCTGTCGTCGCCGTCACCCGCCTCGAATGCCTTCGACGCGTCATAGCCGGCTGCATTCGCCGCCGCCGCATCGGCGGGCAAGGTCACCGTATCGTCTCCAGCCAAAGCATTGTAGAGCGATCCGGCCTGATAATTGCCGATCGTGACCTGGGCGAAATCCACCACATCGTTACCCATCGCGAATAAAGGCGGTGGCGGCGGCGCTGACAGGAATTGCACCGTCTCCGCATTGGTGAAGATGGTGACGGTATTGAGCCCGTTGGTGAAAGTCTGCTGGGTCATGCCTGCTACCGACATGCCCGCCGCCATGGCGGTAGGGCCCAAGGGCACATCCCCCGGCGTTGCCATCCAGCCGCCGGCGAGATCGATTGTCAGCGTATCCGTGCCGCTGCCGAGATCGGCGACGAATTGATGATCGGCCGTCTGGGTCAGCACCTTGGTAAGACTGAGCGTCACGTCATCATTGCCGCCGCCGGTCAGAATACGCTCAAGATTGCTGAAATCGGCACTGCGCAGATCGATGACATCACGGTTAGGGCGATCGGCGTCGAGCGTGTCGAAACCGGCGCCGCCGTCGAATTTGTCCGTGCTGTCCCGTCTCAGGACATCATTGCCGCCATCGCCGAAAATCTGGTCGGCACCGCTGGCGCCGGTCAGTTTGTCATCGCCATCGTTGCCGTGCAGGATGTCGTTGGCATTACCGCCATTGATCGTGTCGTTCCCGTCATCGCCATTGATCCGGTCGGTGAGCCCGCCGCCGGCGATCGTGTCATGGCCTTGGCCACCGTGGAATATCTGAGCCACGTCATATCCCGCAGCTTTCGCCGCGGCGGCGTTTACCGGCAAGGTCACCGTGTCATTGCCGGCGCGCGCATCATATTGGGTGCCCGCAATATAGTTGCCGGCCGTGACCTGGGCAAAATCCAAGCTGTCATTGCCCTCGGTAAACAAGGGTTGCGGCGGCTGGGGCTCGTGGTCTCGGTGGCAAAAGACATCGATCCCGGTCAAATCGTGGATCAGTTCCCATAGCTGGCTGAGCCATATAGGTGATCTGCTGATTTGGTGGACCGGCATGATCGCTGCCTCCTCTTTCCATGAGATGTCAAGCAATGGCCCATAGTTGGTTGATGTCCTCGCTTACTCCACACTTGCCCGCTGTAATTGATCGCGCTTCATCATGTGCAGCATCGCCGAGGCGGCGCCGGCGGTATGGCGCAACTAACGGTTAATGGTCAGGCCTGGATATCCTGTTGTGGCTGAATCGATGAATCACCAGACGAGCGCCCAGTGTCATCATCAATATGGATGAGAGATGGAGATTTGATCCTATTATGGATGATTCGTTCATAGAGCATGCGACAATGCTCTCACGCAGCCGCATATTTGCCTCGGCTTCATGTCCCATTGCTCGCTTGGCGCTGGATAACAGAAATCAGCCACCGAACCGATATCCGGTGGCTGATCTTCCGGCAGGAGATGTTCACTGACCGGCGCGGCTAGGCCAGTTGCTGGGCATTGACCACCTCGGCATTGGTGAAGATGGTCACCGTATCGGCGCCATTGGTGAATGAATATGCCGTGAGGCCCGCGACCGAGATGCCGGCGGCGACGGCTGTCGGTCCCAGGGTCGAATTCGGCGCCGTCGCGCTCCAGCCGCCGGTTGTGTCGACGTTCAGCCGATCGGTGCCGGCCCCGAGATCCGCAACGAATTGGTTATCGGCCGTATCCGAGAGAACATCGCTAAGGCTGAGCGTCACCGTGTCGTTGCCGCTGCCGGTCTGAATGCGTTCTACAGTCAGGAAGGCATTGCCACGCATATCGATTGTGTCCGAGGTGGAGCGCGCGGCATCCACCGTGTCGAAGCCGCTGCCGCCATCGAAGCTGTCGGCATTGTCCCATTTCAGGATATCGTGACCGTCATCACCGAAGAGCTGGTCGATCCCGGCGCCACCGGTCAGCGTATCGCTGCCGCCCCCGCCATGGAGCGTATCGCTGCCGTTATTGCCTTCCAGCGTATTGGCCGCGGTATTGCCCGTGATGGAATCGTTGAAGGCCGATCCGAGGACCGTTTCGATATCGACCAGCGTGTCATTGCCATCGCCCGTCGCGGTTCCGGCCAGAAGATCGACCGTCACGGCAGCCGCAGCGGTGTAATCGACCTTGTCGACGCTCGACCCGCCATCCATGTGATCATCGCCCAACCCGCCGACAAAAATGTCGCCGCTGCCGCCACCGAACAAGGTGTCGTTGCCATCGCCACCCTCCAGCCTGTCCTGCCAGCCGCCGCCATCGAGCGTGTCGTTCCCCTCGCCGCCTCTCAGCGTATCTTCGCCATTGTCGCCGACGACCTGATCATCGAGCTTGCCGCCATTGACGATGTCGTTGCCCTCCCCCGCCTGAAAAATCTGTGCGGGATCGAAGCCGGCCGCCGTTGCCGCCGCCGCATCGACCGGCAGGGTCACCGTATCGTCGCCGGCCAGGCCGTTATATTGCGATCCCGCTTGATAGCTGCCGGCCGTGACCTGATTGAAATTGACCGTGTCATTGCCAGCCGTGAACAGCGGCCCTGCCGGCGCCGCCAGGATCTCCACCGTTTCGGCATTGCTGAAGATGGTGACGGTGTCGGTCCCGTTGGTGAAGGTGCGCGCCGTCAATCCTGCAACCGAAATGCCGGCGGCCATGGCCGCCGGGCCCAAGGTGGAGTTGGCCGCCGTTGCGGTCCAGCCGCCGGCAAGATCGAGCCTCAAGGTGTCGGTGCCGCTGCCGAGATCGGCGACGAATTGATGATCCGCCGTCTGCGCCAGCACCTTGCTAAGGCTGAGCGTCACGATATCGGTACCGTCGCCGGTCAGGATGCGTTCGAGGTTGGCGAAACCGGCGCCGCGCAGATCGATCGTATCGCTGCTGGAGGCATTGGCATCGAGCGTATCGAAGCCGGCACCACCATCGAAGCTGTCGACGCTGTCCCATTTCAGGGTATCGTGCCCGGCATCGCCAAAAAGCTGGTCGGTACCGCTGCCGCCCGTCAACGTGTCATTGGCATCGCCACCGCGCAGGATGTCATTGGCATTGCCGCCATTGATTGTGTCATTTCCACCATCGCCATTGATCTGGTCCGCCAGACCGCCGCCGGTGATGTTGTCCGTGCCGTCGCCGCCGTGGAAAATTTGCGCCGGGTCATAGCCGGCTGCCGTGGCCGCCGCTGCACTTGTCGGCAGCGTGACCGTGTCATTGCCGCCAAGCGCATCATACTGCGAACCGGCGAGATAGCTGCCGGCCGTCACCTGGGCAAAATTCACGCTGTCATTGCCGCCGGTGAATAAAGGCTGCGGCGGGGGCGATCCCGTATCGCCCAGCTTGATTTCGAAAAGCTGCCCATCCATGAACTGGTCGGTGGCGTAATCGGCGACCCAAAGGGACATGTTGGACGGGTCGTCATTCGGATCGCTGCTCGGCGCCAGGACCAGCCCCTTCGGCTTGACGCCGACATTGCTGGTGACATTCCTGACGTGATCGAGAAGCGTCAACCGATCGAGAACGGTCTGACCATCCCGGGACAGCACCAATATGTCATCGGAGCGGTGACCACAGACATAGAATACGTTGCGGACCGGGTCATAGGTAAAACCCTCAGGATCGCCGACAGCCAGCGGCATTTGAACCCTGCTGATCACCGTGCCGGTCGTGGTCACTTCGACGATCGTGCGGGGATGCAAGGTGCTCTGCTCACCTTCCGATAGCAGCAAATGCCCGGTCACCGGATCGAAGACAAGGTCTTCGACATCATCCAGCTCGATCGTCCGGGTCGAAAAGGACGAAATCAGCACGCTAGGATTATTCGGATCGACCTCAAAGACTTTGCGCGCGCTGTCGTCACTGATGAAAAGGTGCCCGTTAAGCGGATTGTAGGTGACACCGGTCGGCTCGGAACAGAAAGCGCGCAGGCTGGCGGCGTGATCGAAAGCGCCGGTTTCCGACAGGAAAAAAAGATTTTGCTGGCGGAAAAATGGTGTCTCATCGATTTCGGAATCCGATACCAGAAGCTGGCCGGTTCCGGGCGTCGCACCCGGTATCCAGGCCATGCCGGCTGGATTGGCCGAGGGGACAGTCCATTTGGTCGTATCGATGGTCTGAACGATCGAGGGGTCGAACGAGGGCGTTGCGAGCGCTGCTGCCGTCGTTCCCGGTTCTGGCGCCGCGAGAGCAGCCAGGGTGGTACCGTTGGTCTCACGGGAGCCCGCTGTTTGGGTGCTCGTTTGCGCTGCCCCCGCTTCTCCAGCGCCGCCATCGCTCAGGCTTGCCGCTGGCAGATCATCATCAGATGCGGCATCCGCCAATTCGGCGCGCTTTTGAATCGCTGTAATGGAAGAAGTCGGCTCGGTCACCGGTGGATTTCCCGCAGGTGAAGTTCCCACAGGCAAACTTTGCGCAGACAGCAAATTCGACATCGCAGCAAGCGAGGAGGGTTTTGCCGCATCGCTCTCGCTACCGACGATCTCCTGGCGATCGGCGGCCGGGGACGAGAGGGCCAGAGCATGTGATATTTCTTCCTGCTCGTCCGCTTGCTGCGGCACGGTCGTGCCGGTCGTCTCCACCGTGTCCTGCACCAATCCCCACAACTGCCCTAGTCCAGCGCGAGATTTGCTGTTATTTGCCGCTGTCATGTCGCGACCTCCTTTTCGAGAGAGCTGGCGCAGCGGCGATGTGAGTCCAACCGACCGTCACTTGGAAACGCTCGCTGCAGCTGATGCCGGTGAAGGGGTGCGCGTCTTCCCGCCTACGTGCGAAGCAAGGTTGGCGACAGCCAGAATACCGTAAAGTGCCAAGCGCTATCCTTGCACGGATCAGCTTGCAGAATCGCCAAGAGCGACGGCGGTGTCATCATCGAGACGGATGATGCGGGGAGATTTGATCTGCCAAAAAGCGTGGCTCCCTTCGCTTAGCGCGTCTCATCAAAGGCAATTTTGAAATCGCGAGGCAGCACTCTCATTGTGCCGCCGGCGCATATCCCGTGCCGATCTGCCGGGCAACGAGGCGAGCATAGAGACCGCCTTTGGCCATCAGCGCGGCATGCGAGCCGGTCTCGACCAGGCGCCCGCCATCGAGCACGATGATCAGATCGGCATCACGGATGGTGGAGAGGCGATGGGCGATGATGACCGTTGTCCGGTCGGTTTGCAGCAAAGTCAGTGCCTGGCGCACCGCCTGTTCATTGACTGCATCAAGATGCGATGTCGCTTCATCGAGGATGAGCACCGGCGCGTCCTTGAGGAAGGCCCGGGCAATGGCGACGCGCTGGCGCTGCCCGCCCGAGAGGCCGGTTCCGCGTTCACCGACCTGGGTATCGAGCCCATCCGGCAGCAATTGCACGAGGTCAGCCAGCGAGGCATGAGCGATCGCCGCCTGCAAGTCCGCCTCACCCGCTTCCGGCCGCGCGATCATGATGTTGTGCCGCAGGCTGTCATTGAAGAGATAAGTGTCCTGCGCCACCAGGGCCATCCGGTCGCGCAGATCGTCGAGCCGGTAGTCGCGCAGATCGGCGCCGTTCAGGGTGATGCGGCCCTGATCCGGATCCCAGAAGCGCATCAGCAATTGCGCCGTCGTCGTCTTGCCGGCGCCCGAGGTTCCGACAAGCGCGGCGGTGCTGCCGGCGGGGATCGTCACGCTGACATCCCGCAAGGCGGCGCGCGCCTGCCCCGGATAGGCGAAGCTCACCTGTTCCAGCGACAAGGTCGGCGCCGCTTCACGCACGGCGGATGACGACCGCCCCGCCTGCCTGCCGTCCTGCACCGTCACCGGCTCGTTGAACAGGCCATAGATGCGCCGCGTCGCACCCAGGGTATCGGCGAGCTGGCGGCCGACCTGGGCGATTTCCGAGACCGGCAGGAAGGCCGCCATGGCCGGCAAAGTGAGCAGCGGCAGCCAGGCGGCATCGATGCCGCCTTGCAGCGAGACCATTGCCCCGGTCACCACCACCGCCAGCCCGCCAAGGCCGGTAAAGATTTCCAGGAGGCTGGATTGCAAGGTGAGATCGCGGAAGAAGGGCAAGCGCAAGGCGATATGCCGGTCGGAGAGATCATCGAGCTTCCGGCCATGCGCCTCTTCCTGCTGGAAGGTGACGATCTCGCCCAGGCCCTGGACGCAATCCACCGCCACGGCGCCGAATTCGCCGGCCGCTTCCCGCGCCGCCGAACCGAGCCGGTCGGTGCGCTTGCGCATCAGGAAGGGACAAAGACCGACCAGCAGCAGGAACGGCACCAAAGCGAGCGCGATCCAGGGGCTGGCCACCGCGAGCATCGCCAGCACGACCGCCGGCACCAGGATGGCGACAAAAGCCGGCGCCACGGTATGGGCGAAAAAATACTCCACCAGCTCGATATCGTTGGTGACGAGCGCCATCAGATCGCCGGTGCGCCGCCGCACCAGATAGGCCGGCGCCAGCTCATCGAGCTTGCGGAAGACGGCGATGCGCATTTCCGCGAGCAGCCTGAAGGCCATGTCATGGGCAATCCAGGATTCCAGCCAATGCACCGCGCCGGACAAGGGCGCCAGCACAGCGAGTGCCCAGAGCCAGGACGTATAATCCAGGCCGTTTTTCAGATCATAGACCACGAGGGCGCTGCAAACGCCGATGCCGATGAAGGCGATCACCCGCAGCACACCGAAGATGAAGGTCAGGGCCAGCTTACCCTTCCAGGGCATCGCCAGTTTCATCAAGGCGACGGTAAGCTGCCACCAATTGAGGCCATCGGCCTTGAGGATGCCCTCGGTCACCTGCTTTATGTTGCCCGGCAACAGGGCGCTTTCCGGTCCGGCCGGCGCAGCAATATCGTCGTGCATCGTCGCGACCGCAGCCTCGCCGCTGCGGACCTGTCCCGCCATCAGCCGCGCATAGACGCCGCCCGTCTGCAGCAGCGCCTCATGCCGGCCGTTTTCCACTACACGGCCGCCATCGAGCACCAGGATGCGGTCGCAATTGATGATACTGGACAGGCGATGGGCGAGAATCAGCGTGGTGCGTCCCTGCATCAGCCGGTCCAGGGCCTCCTGGATCACCGCCTCATTCTCGGCATCGACGGCGGACAAAGCTTCATCGAGGACCAGGATCGGCGCATCGCGCAGGATCGCGCGGGCGATGGCGACACGCTGGCGCTGACCGCCGGAGAGCTTGATCCCCTTCTCGCCGATCACCGTGCGGTAGCCCTGCGCCAGGCCGGCAACGAAGCCGTCGATATTGGCGGCACGGGCCGCAGCCACGACATCCTCATGGCTGGCATCCGGGCGCCCCATGCGGATATTGTCTTCGATCGTGCCGTGGAACAGGAAAGTGTCCTGGTTGACCACGGCGATCATGCCGCGGATCTGGTCGAAAGAGAGCGAGCGGATATCCTGACCGCCCAGCCGGATCGCGCCCGCTTCGGGGTCGTAGAAACGCAACAGCAGGCGCACGATCGAGGACTTGCCGCCGCCCGAAGTGCCGACCAGCCCGATGCGCTCGCCCGGCGCGACCCGGAAATCCAGCCCGTCATGAATGACGCGCCTGGTGCCCGGATAGCGGAAGCGCACCTGCTCGAAACTGATGCTCGGCGCGAGAGTCGTCACCGAAGTTGCTGGCGCCGCATCCTGGACCAGGGGCTCGGCATCGAAAATCTTGTAAATACCCTGGGCCGCCGCCATGCCGACCATGCCCTGATGCAGGACCGAGCGGAGTTCCCGCATCGGCCGATAAATCTCGACGCCCAGCATGAGGATTACCAGCAAGGCGGCCAGCGACATGGCGCCGCCTTCGACCCGATAGGCGCCGAGCGCCAACGCGGCCGCAGCACCGCAGGCGATGGCGGAATCGGTGATGCCGCGCGCCAGCGAATTGGTCGCGAGCACCCAGAGCGTGCGCTTATAAAGGCTTTGCGCCTCGACCTGCAATTTATCGGCGCGGGTTTTGCTTTGGCCGAAAGCCTTCAGTGTCGCAAGACCCTGGATGGAATCCAGGAATTCGGCGGCGAAATCGGCATAGGCATCCTGCCGCTTCATGGAATTGGCGGCGTCGTGATGATGCCACAGCGAAGGCCCGAATAAAGCGATCAGCGCGAAGACCAGCATCACCGCGGCGACCGGCAGATCGATCCAGGCGATCGCAACAAAGATCAAGATCGGCGTCAGCAATGCGATCAGGAATTGCGGCAGGAACTGGCCGAAATAGACCTCAAGCTGTTCGACGCCATCGATCAGCGACAGGGTCAGGGCGCCCGAGCGCTGCTTGGCGACCGTGCCGGGCCCCAGAGCGGCGATCTTATCATAGATGGCCCGGCGCAATTTCTTCTGCACCCGCGCCGAGGTCTCATGCGCTGTCATGACACGGATATGCTCGGCACCGCCGCGCAGGATCATCAGCGCGGCGATACCGAGGATCGGCCAGAGGAGATCCTGCAATCCGGCACCGGCAAAGACCAGGCCGATCAGCCAGCCGAGCAGCCCCAGCCGGGCGACGCCGAGCCCGACCGAAACGAGGCCGACCCCCACGGCCCAGAGGATGCGCAGCCGCACGCCGGCGGTGAAAATCCAGAGGCGCGGTTCGAAATGCATTTCAAGACTCTCCTGCTTCTTATGCGGACAGGATACCTTGAACAATATCGTTCGCCATTCGACAAATTGGAAAACCTGCCGTACATTTTCGTTCAGGTGAAAATGACTGGAGGCAAGGCATGCAGGCCGACTGGGACGATCTCAGGGTCTTCCTGACCCTGGTGCGGGAGGGCAGCCTGACGGCGGCCGCCCGGAAACTGGAGGTCAGCCATCCCACCATCGCCCGCCGGGTCAAAGCCCTGGAAACCGCCATCGGCGCGCGGCTGTTCGACCGGCTGCCGGACCGCTTCGTCATCACCCCGGCCGGCGAGGAATTGCTGGCCGATGCACAATCGATGGAACGGGCGGCCGAATCGATTCATCGCCGCAGCGCCAATCTGGGCGATACCGCGCATGGCGTGGTGCGCCTCTCCGCCGGCGAGGCAATGACCGCCTTCCTGGCGCGCAGCCTGCCGCGCCTGCGCGATAACCTGCAATGCATCGAATTCGAACTGAACGCCAGCCATATGCTGGCCAACCTGTCGCGCCGGGAGGCCGATCTGCTGATCCGCGAACAGGTACCGGATCTCGGCAGCATCGTCAGCCGCCGGCTGGGCCGGGTGGCATATGCGATCTATGGCGCAACGGCATTGCCCGTCGTGACGGGGGAAGCCGGCGCCGAGCATCTGCGCGAGATGAGCTGGATCGGCTTCGATGACGATCACGCCTACATGCCGGGCCAGGCCTGGATGCGCGAACTGCTCGACGGCAAGAAGCCGATCATCCGCGTCAATAACTGGCTGGTGCTGCAGGAAGCCGTGCGGTCCGGAACCGGCGTCACCATCCTTCCCTGCTATCTCGGCGATGCCGATCCTGCCTTGCGCCGGATCGGCAGCATCCTGGGGGATGTCGCCGCCGACCAGTTCCTGCTGGTGCATCGCGACCTGCGCTCCCTGCCCCGCATCCGCGCGGTGATGGATGCGGTCATTCGTTTGTTCCAGGAACAACGACCGGCACTGGAAGGCAAAGCGGCGAGAGTCGCGCGCCGCCCGAACCGGCGCGCGGCTGCCTAATTTTATCCATCGCTGTGTATCAATCGCTCAACCGGACCGCCCTGGCGGAACGCGACGACATCAGCACCAGATGGCCCGCCACGGCGGCCGTGACGATCACGCCGCCGATGAAAGTCAGCGTATCGATTTTTTCGCCGAAGAAAAGCCAGACCCAATAGGGCGATAGCGCGATCTCCAAGGTGACGATCAGGCCGCTCGTCGCCGCGCTGACATAGCGCGCACCCCTGAGGAAAAGCAGATAGGCAAGAACCATATTGCTGAAGCCGTAGACGATGACGACACCGACATTCCAGGCATCGAGCCCCTGCGTGCTGGAAAACGGCAGGAAAAGCAGGAAGGTAAGGAACGCACCCAGGATAGTTATTTCGAGTATCTTGAGGCCGGGATAGGCTTTCGACAGAACGATGATGATGGCAAATGACACGGTCATCAGGAATGCCACGGCATCTCCCAGCAGCGTGCTGGATCCCGTCGCGCCGGCCACCGCCAGGACCACGCCACAGATCGATGCCAGGATGGCCATGGCCGTCATGCGCGGGATGACCTCGCCCAGCCAGAACCGCGCAATGAGGGCGGCCACGAAGGGACACGTCGCGTAGATAACCGAAACATGCGCGACGCTCGTCAGGAAGAGGCCGGCCGTGGTGGCGGCCTGAGCGATGATGCTGAGCAGCACGACGATCCAGCCAACCCGGCCGATCGCAAACAATTGCCGGAAAGCTGAGCGCCGGCGACATATCAACAGGTAAATGAAAAGAAAGGCCCCGCCCGCCAGCGCCCGCAGGGCAACTGCGGTCGAGACCTCGATCGACAGCATGCGGGTCAACAACCCCGCGAAACTCCAGGCCAGCGTGGCCAGCAGGATCATCGACGAGCCACGGGCCGAAGCGTTTGACCAGAAGGAAGGCGTCACTCGGAACTCCGGCATCGGCACGTCGGCGCCGGAGTTTAGACGGAGGTCTGCTTGATTACCAGTAGGCCGGCTTCGCTTGCCCCTGCCGATCACGCACTGAGGGCACGCGAGGATTCCTTCACCCGGCGGGTGGAATCGTCGGCCGACCTGGCCGCCTCGGCGATGGCATTCATGCTTTCGCTGATGATGCTGACGCCGCTCGCCGCCGTATGCAGGTTGGAGGAAATTTCGCGGCTGACGGCATTCTGTTCCTCCGATGCGGCGGCGATCGCCTCGGAAATCTCGTTCATCCTGGAAATCGTCTGCGAGATCGCGCTAATCGCCGAGACCGCTTCATGGGTGGCGTTCTGCACCTGGGCGATCTGGCCGGAGATTTCATCCGTGGCGCGCGCCGTCTGGGAGGCGAGGTTCTTCACCTCATTGGCGACGACCGAGAAACCCTTGCCGGCATCCCCCGCTCGCGCCGCCTCGATCGTGGCATTGAGGGCGAGCAGATTGGTCTGCGCCGCGATGTCGGTGATCAGCTTGACCACTTCGCCGATCCGGCTCGTCGCATCGACCAGGCTGGCGACGATATCGCTGGTATGCCGGGCCTGGCTCACGGCCTCGGCCGAAACGCTGGAGGCGCTGGCAGTCTGGCGGCCGATCTCGTCGATCGAACTGACCAGCTGCTCGGCGCCGGCCGCGACGGCCTGGACATTGGTCGAGGCCTCGATCGAGGCGCTGGCGGCGCTGCTCGCCTGTTCGTTCACGGTCGAGATGGCGAGGCTGACGGCACCGAGATCTTGATCGACATGACGGCCGATATCGTTCCGGCGCTGGCGGTCGGCGACCTGCCCGGTGATATCGGCGGCATATTTCACAACTTTGTAAGGCTTGCCGCTGAAATCGAAGATCGGATTGTAGGATGCCTGGATCCAGATCTCCCGGCCGCCCTTGCCGGTGCGGCGGAACTCACCGGCCTGATAATCGCCGTGCCGCAGCTTTTGCCAGAAGGTCTGGTATTCGGCGCTGTTCTTGTAGGCGGCGTCGACAAACATGCTGTGATGCTTGCCTTTGACTTCAGCCAGGCTATAGCCCACCGCCTGCAGGAAGTTGTCATTGGCATCGAGAATGGTGCCGTCGAGATCGAACTGGATAACGGCCTGGGACCGGCCGATCGCCGCGATCTGGCCCTCGTAATCCGCCGCCTGCTTCTTCGCGGTGGTGATGTCGGTGGCGAACTTCACCACCTTGTAGGGCTTGCCGTTGCGGCCGAGGATCGGGTTATACGACGCCTGGAGCCAGATCTGCCTGCCGCCCTTCCCATGGCGCAGATATTCCGCCGCCTGGAATTCACCGCGACCCAAGGCTTCCCATAATTGCTGATAGGCCGGGCTGGCTTTCAGCGCCGCATCCACGAACATGCTGTGGTGCTTGCCTTGGATCTCGGCCAGGCTATAGCCCATCGCTTTCAGGAATTGCTCGTTGGCCGTGATGATCGTGCCATCCATCTTGAATTCGATAATGGCCTGCGAAGCATCCAGGGCTTTCAACTTGGCCTTCATATCCCGGCTTCCGCCTAACATCGCGTCGAACATCCTTCTCTTCTCCCCATCGTTATGGGGTGCGCCTAGGAATAATGATGCTCAGATGCTCGTTTCAGAGGGGTTAAAAAAAGCCGACTTTATCGCTCGGCCCTCAAGTAATCTTTCGTTTACCACGCTTCAGCTTGAAGACTTCCAAGACAACTATTTGGCGAACGAAACGGATGAGACCGAACCCGCCGGCGTCGCCGATATCGGCTATTTGAGACGTGTTGTCCGCAGCGATGAGCAACATAGTGCGCAAGCCACGCTCGCATGATCTTTCGTTAAACTGCAAGATTCCGTGCAAAGCGACACGAAGGGCCACATCATGTTGTGTTTTCCTGATCTGTTGGTCAGAAAAACATCAGAAATTCGCGCTAATTGCTAATCAAATTCAACTAATCCTTTTCATTCATGTGAAACCTGGGTATATCAACCGCCGCGTTATCAGCGCGCCGCTGTTGCGTGCCTTGGGGGCTCGAATGCAACACCGAACACCGGACCAGTCCGAGATTACGGAACCACCCTTTCTGACCGTCTGCCACGAGTCGGTTCGGGCGATCTATCGCTATTGGCATGGCAAGCGCAACGGACGGCTCATGCCCAGCCGTCGCGACGTCGATCCGTTGGAGATGAAGTCCTGGCTCGCGCATGTCATGCTGGTCGATGTCGCGCCAAGCGAACCACGCTATGTCTATCGCCTGGTCGGCACGGGCGAGGTCACGCAGCGCCGCCGCGATCCGACCGGCCGTCCCGTCAGCGAAGCCTTCTTTGCCGAAACGGCGGAAGAGGCGCTGGCCTGCTACGAGACGGTGGCACAAAGCTGCAAGCCGTATTTCTTCAATGCGCCCTATATGACGCCGCATGGCAGGATGGCCCATGACGACATCATCTTCCTGCCGCTGTCGGATGATGACATCCTCGTCAATATGATCCTGGTCTTCACTCATATGCGGGTGAAGGACGCCGATTGAAACGGCTGGCTGAGATGGCCATCTAGGAGAGTTGTGATGATCGCGTCGGGCGCATCACATGATGCGCGGGGAGCTGGGCCCGCTGGCTCAGCCACACGCTGCCGATCACGATCAGGATGCCGATGATCTGCAACGGACCGGGCTGCTGACCGAGGATCGCCCATCCCAGGATGACCGCCATGGCCGGGCTGAGGAATCCGAGCGACGAGACGACCGACGGTTCGATCCTGGAAACGCCGCGAAACCAGATGATATAGGTGAGGGCCGCGCCGATCAGGCCTAGATAGGTCAGGCCGAACAGATTGGCCGGCGTCAGTGGTGGCAAGGGCGGTTCCAGAAAGAAGGCCACCGGCACCAGCAGGAGCCCGCCTGCCGTCAACTGCCAGGCAGTGAATGCCAGCGGCGAGACCGGCGGCTGCCAGTGACGGCTGAGCACCGTTCCGGCCGCCATGGACGCAGCGCCAGCGAAAGCGGCGATGATGCCGATCATGTCCAGGGCCGCGTCCGGTTTCAGCAGCAGCAAAGCCACGCCGCCCAATCCCGTCAGCGCCGCGATAATCGCCAGCGGCCGGATCGCCGTACCGAAGAGCGCCCGCGCCAGAAAGATGACGATCAAGGGCTGCACCGCGCCGAGCGTCGCCGCGACACCGCCGGGCAAGCGATAAGCGCCGATGAACAGCATCGCCCAGAAAAAGGAAAAATTCAGTGCGCCGAGAATGAAAACGCGCCACCACCACAGGCCCGTCGGCAATTGCCGCACCAGCAGCAGAAGCAACAATCCCGCCGGCAAGGCGCGCAACATGGCCGCCGTCATCGGATAGCCGGGCGGCAGCAATTCGGTGGTGACGATATAGGTACTGCCCCAGATCGACGGTGCAACGGCGGTCAGCAGCAGATCCGCGGAACGTGCCGTGATGCACCTTTCGCCCTGGCTGCTTCCCTGGCTTCCCATGATGATCTCCATTGGAGCCCGCTTTACTGGGCTATGCCCACAAAGCTAAACCATTGCTAATGAGTTTATAATATGCATCCTGGTCGCATTACCATTCACCTATGGTGATGAATAATGGATCATATGACCGCATTGAAGGTTTTCCGCCAGGCCGTGGAACTAGGCAGTTTTGCCGAAGCCTCTCGGCAGTTACGGCTCTCGCCCGCGGCGATCAGCAAAAACATCAATGAGCTGGAGACGCGCCTCTCGATACGGCTGATCAACCGGACCACCCGGCGCATGAGCCTGACCGAAGCGGGAACGCTCTATTACCAGCGGATCGTGCGCATCCTGGACGATCTCGACGATGCCGACCGGTCGCTCGGTCCCTTGCAGCATCAGCCGAGCGGCCTGCTGCGTGTCAGCGCGCCCATGACCTTGACGCTGACGCGGCTGTCCGCCGCCCTTCCCGCTTTCCTCGACCGCCATCCGCATCTGTCGCTCGATCTGCAGTTGGAAGATCGGCGGGTGGATATCGTCAAGGAAGGCTATGACCTCGCCATCCGCGGCAGCGACAATCTCGAAGATTCCAGTCTGATCGCCCGCAAGCTGATGACCTTGCGGCATGTGGTCTGCGCGGCGCCCGGCTATTTCGAGCGCCACGACATGCCGCAAAGCCCGCCAGAAATCGCCAGGCACAATTGCATCCAGTTCACCCTGTCGGGCCATGTCGACGAGTGGCTGTTCCGCAAGGCGGGTCGGTCCGTCCGTGTCCCGATCAATGGCCGCTACCGCGTCACATCCAGCCTGGCGGTGTGTGATGCCTTACGGGCCGGCTTCGGACTGACCTTGATTCCCTGGCTCTATGTGAAAGACGATGTCGCCGCAGGCAGACTGCAGATTGCGCTCGATGACTGGTCGTCGGTCGAGACCTCCATCTATGCCGTCTATCCGTCCCGTCGCCATGTCGTGCCGAAGCTGGGCGCTTTCCTCGATTTCCTCGTCGCGGAACTTCGTGATGAAGCGGCGACAGATGTTCCTTGAAACAAAAAGGGCGGCCCGTGGAGGCCGCCGTTTCTGTTGTCAACTCGGATGAAATCTCAACCGACGTCGAACTTGATGCCCTGGGCGAGCGGCAGCTTGTCCGAATAATTGATGGTATTGGTGGCGCGGCGCATGTAAGCGCGCCAGGCGTCGGAACCGGATTCACGGCCGCCGCCGGTTTCCTTCTCGCCACCGAAGGCACCGCCGATTTCGGCGCCCGAGGGACCGATATTCACATTGGCAATGCCGCAATCGCTGCCCTGGGCCGAGAGGAAGGTTTCCGCCTCACGCAAGTCCTGGGTGAAGATGCAGGAGGACAGGCCCTGCGGCACGTCATTCTGCAGCGCGAGCGCCTCCTCGAACGTCTTATAGGTGACGACATAGAGGATCGGCGCGAAGGTTTCCTCCCGCACGATCTCGCTCTGGCCCGGCATTTCGGCGATCGCCGGCTGGACATAGAAGCCGCCCTCGCAATCCTTCACCTTCACCCGCTCGCCGCCGGTCACCTTGCCGCCTTGGTCCTTCGCGGCCTTCAGCGAAGACTGCATGCGGTTGAAGGAGGTTTCGTCGATCAGCGGACCGACCAGCGTCTTGCTGCTCAGCGGATTGCCGATCGGCAGATTGCCGTAGATCTTCTTCAGGCGCGGCAGCAGCTTGTCCTTAATGCTTTCATGTACGATGACCCGCCGCAACGTGGTGCAGCGCTGGCCCGCCGTGCCCACCGCCGAGAAGGTGATGGCGCGCACCGCCAGTTCCAGATCCGCGCTGGGGCAGACGATCATGGCATTGTTGCCGCCCAGTTCCAGCAGCGAGCGGCCGAAGCGCGCCGCGACGCGCGGCCCGACTTCCCGGCCCATCCGGGTGGAGCCGGTGGCGCTGATCAAAGCGACGCGCTTATCGTCGACCAGGACCTCGCCGATCTCTCGGCCGCCGATCAGAACTTCCAGCAGGCCCTTCGGCGCATTGCCGAAACGCTTGGCTGCCTTTTCGAAGATCTTCTGGCAGGCCAAGGCCGTCAGCGGGTTCTTGTCGGACGGCTTCCAGATGACGCTGTTGCCGCAGACGATGGCGATGGCTGTGTTCCACGACCAGACCGCGACGGGGAAATTGAAGGCGCTGATGACACCAACCACGCCCAGCGGATGCCAGGTTTCCATCATGCGATGGCCCGGCCGTTCCGAGGCGACGGTCAGGCCGTAAAGCTGGCGCGACAGGCCGACGGCGAAGTCGCAGATATCGATCATCTCCTGCACCTCGCCCAGGCCTTCCTGGAGGATCTTGCCGACTTCATGGGAAACCAAGGCGCCGAGCGCTTCCTTATGGGCGCGTAATTCCTCCCCGAACAGACGGATCAACTCGCCACGCTGCGGCGCCGGCATGGCGCGCCAAGCTGCGAAGGCTTCGGCCGATCGCGCGATCTTTTTCTCGGCGCTCGCCTTGCTGTCGCTCTTGACCTTGGCCATGACACTGCCGTCGATCGGCGATCGGGCGACCAGATCGCCGCCTTTCAAATCCTTGGCATTCAGGCCAAGCTGCTTCAGGACCTTGGTAATCGACATGTGAGCTCCGTTCTTGAAAAAACCGCGTCAGGAAATGATCTCATGCATGCGGGAAAGCTGGACCACCTGTCAACCGGCGGAACGCCGGAAATCCTTGCGACCCGCCGGGGCTTCGGGCAGCATGCCGTCGGAACGCGATAAGATCCGTCAACAGTATCGGAGAAAGTGCATGATCGGCCATCGGAGCGGCAAGACTTCCCGGAACAACGGATACGGCAAGGCTCCCTTTCCAAGAAATTTCGCCTCGCCGACTTCCGGCTCCCTCCTGGCGGTATCGCTGCTGATGGCATCGGTGGCCCTGCCGGCCGCCGCCCGCGCCGATGGCGTACTCGATATCGACCCGATCCAGCAAAGCCAACCTGGCTGGAGCTGGGGTGCGGTGGGCGAGATGGTGATGCGCTATTACCGGGTGCCCAATACCAGCCCGACGGATGACTATCAATGCGGCCTGGCGAATTTTCTCGCCGGCAAGGAGGATGCCCAGGATTGCGCCCAACCGGGAAAGATCGGCGCCTATCAGGCGACGCTGAAGATCGTCTCCAGCTACGAGCCCTATGCATATAAATTCTTCAAGGAAACGCCGAGCAAGGAAGATCCGGTGGTCATGCGCTATGAGCAGACCAAGGTGCTGCCGGCCGACGAACTGATTCACGAGATCGAATTCGAACGCCCGATCATCGTCGCCATCGAGCCGCCACGGGTCAACGATACCGAGAAGAACACCAAGCAGGTGGCGCTGATCGTCGGCTATAAAGGCACGGCGGATAATCTGCAGATCATCGTCAACACGCCGGAAGCCTACGAAGTCGGCGCCGATCCTTATATCGATGCCGGTGCCACCGCGCTCGATACCGGCCAATACCAGATCGGCTACAAGGACTTCATCAAGGAGATGCGCTGGACCTCGACCATCTATCGCCTCAAGCCGGAATAGCACCCACATCGCCTCGCGCCGACACCAACTCCGCTTGTCGCCCTCGGACGCCAAAGGGCATCGGGGCGACCGCCATCGGTCGCCCCGATGCCCCGGCTTTACCCATTTCAACCATGGGACCGGATAGACCAGGACGCCGCCGCGCTTGAATTGCTGCATGCCGATGTCCCGATGACGTGATTGCTGCCCCGTCCCCGCAGGCGTACAGTATCTGTCTTCAGACGATTGCCTTTTTGCATGGGAGCAGGAACCTAGGTCCATCTGCGCGGGAGAGACGCTATGGCTTATGTCGATTGGAAGATCAGCACCAAGCAAATCGGCACCTGCAGCTGCGATTACGGTTGTCCTTGCGAGTTCAACGCGCCGCCCACGCGGTTACCTTGCGAGGGCGTCATGGCGATGGAAATCACCGAAGGCTATTTTGACAAGGTCCGGCTGGACGGTTTGCGGATTGCCGGCGTCTACCGATGGCCTGGCCCGGTTCATGAGGGAAAGGGCATCTGGTGGAGCATCGTCGACAAGATCGCCACGGATGAGCAGGTCGAGGCGCTGTTCAAGATCTTCGGCGGTAAGGAGCAAGAACCGACGACGGGTTTTTCGATTTACGCTTCGACCATCGAGACAGAGCCCGAACCGCTACGCGCCACAATCGGTTTCGAATGGGATCTTCGAGGTCGGCGCGGACGTTTCGTGGTTGAAGACGTACTTGCGGCAGAAATCGAACCCATCCTGAACCCCGTGACGGGGAAACCGCATTTCAGCGCCATACATTTACATGAGGGATTCGAATTTCGCGAGGCGGAGATGGCGAGCGCCACCTTCTGGAGCAAAGGCGCGCTCGAACAGAATCACGCCAAGCGTTATGCAGCCATCAGTTACGTGACCTATGGCCCCTTCGGCATCATCCCGGAAGAAAGCCATCCGAGACGCAGCGCCTGAAAGCGGTGGGAAACGGCGGTAGGGAAAAGCCTCCGGACCGGAGGCTTTTCGCATGATGGGAGCAACAACCTAAAGCCCGTCTGCACGGCGCGGCCTACCATGCCCGACCCATCAGGCGAGAGGCATGCCATGAGCAATGAAATCACCGGCTTTACCGGCAGTATCCCCCAGCATTACGACCATGATCTCGGTCCGGTCATTTTTGCCGATTTCGCCGAGGAAATGGCCCGGCGCGTTGTGCGCGGCAATCCCAAGCGCGTGCTGGAAACCGCCGCCGGCACCGGTATCGTCACGCGCTGCCTGCGCGATCTGCTGGCCGCGGATGCCGCCTTGACCTCAACCGATTTCAATCCCCCGATGCTCGACGTGGCGCGCCGCAAGTTCGGCACGGAAGACCGCGTTGCCTTTCAGCAGGCCGACGCGACCACCCTTCCCTTCGACGAAGGTTCTTTCGATGCGATGGTTTGTCAATTCGGCCTGATGTTCTTTCCGGATAAGCCGCAATCCTACCGCGAGGCTTATCGCGTTCTTGCGCCGCAAGGCCGCTATTTTCTCTCAACCTGGGATTCACATCGCTTCAATCCGTACGGCGCGATCGCGCATAATGCGATGCTGCATTTCTTCCCGCAGGACCCGCCGCAATTCTACCTGGTGCCCTTCAGTTGCTATCAGGTCGACCCGATCAAGAACGAACTGCTCGAAGCGGGCTTCAGCGACATCGAGATCGGTGTCGTCACGCGGCACAAGGAAATCGCGGATTTACCGGCCTTCGCGCGTGGCATGGTTCACGGCAATCCACTGATCGACCAGATCCAGGCCCGGGGCGGCATTGCACCGGACCGGATTGTCGAAGCATTGGCCCAAGCGTTGAGTGACGCTTTCGGCAACAATCCGGCCCGGATGCCAATGCAGGCTATGTTCTTTTCGGCAGTGAAGCCCTCGTTGGGGTGAAAGCCTCAGCCGGCCTTCGCGGCATAGGCATCCATCACCCGCGCCGAATAGACCAGGGCAGCACCGGCATTGAGCGCGACCGACACGCCCAGAGCCTCGGCGATTTCTTCCTTGCTGGCGCCGGCCTTGATCGCCGCATCGGTATGCACCGTGATGCAGCCGTCGCAGCGCGTGGTGATGGCGACCGCGAGCGCGATCAACTGGCGGGTCTTTTCATCGAGATGCCCGGTCTGCTTCCCCGCACCGGACAGGGTCTGATAACCCTTCACTGTATCCGGCGACAATTTGGCGATATCGCCAATCGTGCCCATAAGCTGCTTATGATAGGCGTTCCAATCGAGCATCATGGGATGCCTCCCTCTGTTGTCAGGCTGGAAAATCGGCGGATTCGGCCCAAGAGACGGCGAGCCGAAGGATCAGCATAGCGATATTATCGGCCACAAATGGTTTTCCTTGACATTGCAGCGCAGCATAGGTAAAAGAGGCTGTCATTTCTCGCGACCGCGCGCAGACGCCTAGTATGACAAGCGCTTGATAAACAGCGCCTTTTTGACCGGCGTCGCGTCCTGAGATCCATCGACAAACCCATTGGTCCCGCGCTTGCGCGCAGCAGGATCATGAAGCCGGCCTAAACCTGGGCCGCCTGTCGATGCATCCCCGCGCGGCCAATCCGCCAAGATGCCTTTCGGCCTGCGGTGCCTCACGGCCGGTCCGAAAGGACATATTCAGATTATGACCACCTTTAACGACCTCGGCCTCATCGCGCCGCTGATGCAGGCGCTGACCGAGGAGAATTACACGACGCCGACGCCGATCCAGGCGCAGTCGATCCCCCATCTGCTGGCCGGCCGCGATATCCTCGGCCTGGCGCAGACCGGCACCGGCAAGACCGCTGCCTTCACCCTCCCCATCCTGCAGCGCCTGATGGAAAAGAAGGCCCGGCCGGCGGCGAAATCCACCCGGGTGCTGATCCTCTGCCCGACCCGCGAACTGGCGGTGCAGATCCAGGAATCGATCCGCAATTACGGCCGTCATCTGCCGCTGCGCAGCACGATGATTTTCGGCGGCGTTACCCAGTTCTCCCAGGTGCGCGCCATGCAGCGCGGCGTCGACCTGCTGGTCGCCACGCCGGGCCGCCTGCGCGATCTCATCAATCAGAACCATGTCGATCTGAAGGGCGTCGAAGTGCTGATCCTCGACGAAGCCGATCGCATGCTCGACATGGGCTTCCTGCCGGAAATCCGCAAGCTGGTCGCCCTCGTGCCGAAGGAACGCCAGACGCTGCTCTTCTCCGCCACCATGCCGCGCGAGATCACCGATCTTGCCTATAGCCTGCTCAACAATCCGGAACGGGTCGAAGTGGCGCCGGTGTCATCGACCGCCGAGCGGGTCGAACAGCGGCTGTATCATGTCGCCAAGAACAACAAGCGGGCCTTGCTCGCCCATGTCCTGCGCAGCAATCAGGTCGATCGCGCCTTGATCTTCGCCCGCACCAAACACGGCGCCGACCGCATCGCCCAGAATTTGGAGAAGGACGGTTTCGAAGCCGCCGTCATTCACGGCAACAAGTCGCAGAACGCCCGCCAGCGTGCGATCGGCGATCTGAAGAGCGGCCGTCTCAACCTGCTGATCGCAACTGACATCGCCGCACGGGGCATCGATATCGACGGCGTCACCCATGTGATCAATGTCGACCTGCCGAACGAGCCGGAAAGCTATGTGCATCGTATCGGCCGGACCGCGCGGGCGGGCGCCTCGGGCATCGCCCTTTCCTTCTGCGATGCCGAGGAACGCGCCTTCCTGCGGGATATCGAGAAGATCACCCGCCAGCAGATTCCGGTGATCGAAGATCATCCCTTTACCGGCGATCTGCCGCCGCTTCACATCATCGGCCCCAAGCCGAAGCGCGGCGGTGGTGGACGTCAGGACGGTGGCCGGAACGAAGGCCGCCAGGACCGCGCACCGCGTGCCGGCCAGGCACAACGCAAGCGCCAGGCCTCGCGCGAAGACCGCACGGCCTTTGCCGCCGAACTCGATCAAAGCGAGGTTCGGCGCGAACCACGCCGCGATAACAGCCGCGGTGATGAAGCTCGTCGCGACAACCGGCAGGGCGGTAACCGGACCGACCGGCATCTGTCCCAGCCGGCAGCCATGATCCGCGAGTTGGAAGCCCGGGAAGAACGCCGTTCGCACGGCCAGCCCCGTGATGGCCAGTCAGGTGACGGGCGCCGTGATGGCAACCGCCATGAAGGCCGCCGCCAGGAAACCCGCGGCACCGAAAACCGCCATGGCGAAGGACGCAACCGCGAGGATCGCCAGCATCACCATGCCGGCAAGGGCAAGCCCGGCAACCGCAACCACCGCCAGGACGGCCAGCAGCGCGGCCCCCGCAATGCCGGCGCCAACAAGCCGAAACCGCAAGGCGGCGGACAGCGTTTGAAGCGCACCGACAGCAATCACGCCCGATAAAACCTCTCGGCAGCGGGCCCCTTCGGGGGCCCGTTTTCGTTTGGCTAGATCCATCAGCCGCCACGATGGGCCCCGGCTCAAGGCCGGAGTCCATGTCGGCAGCCGGCCAGGATGTCGAAAGAACACTGATGGGTGTTTGAAGCTCTTGTGGCGCTTGGGTTTAGCGGCCTTGACGTAACTTGGGCCAGCCGTTTTCTCTTTTCGGGTCCGGCATTCGACGTATTTGGAACGCTTGTATAAAGCGATGGTACCGGGCTTACCGAGGATCCATGGCAACAACCGCACCGGCTTCTACCATGGATCCCGCCGACGAGAATTAAGTCCGAAGGTGGTAAGCTTATTTGTGCGATGCTCGGCAATGCCGACGCGCTGTCACGCTTCCCTGGCGTAGCCGATCTTTTGCAACGCCGCCTTGATCTCGTCGAGGATCATCGGGTCGTCGATCGTCGCCGGCGTCTTGTAGGGCGTGCCGTCGGCGATCTTTCGCATGGTGCCGCGCAGGATTTTGCCGGAGCGTGTTTTCGGCAGGCGGTTTACCACGGTCGCGGTCTTGAAACTGGCGACGGGGCCGATGCGGTCGCGCACCAGTTTCACCGCCTCGGCGACGATGTCTGCGTGCGGCTTGCCGGAACCGGCTTTCAGCACCAGGAAGCCCAGGGGCACCTGCCCTTTCACCTCGTCATGCACGCCGATGACGGCGCATTCGGCGACATCGGGATGGCGTGCCAGCACTTCTTCCATGCCGCCGGTCGAAAGACGGTGGCCGGCGACATTGATGATGTCGTCGGTCCGCGCCATGACGAAGACATAGCCGTCCTCGTCGATATAACCGGCATCGGCCGTCGTATAATATCCGGGGAACTGCTCGAGATAGGATTTGAAATAGCGGTCCTCGGCCTGCCACAAGGTCGCGAGCGCCCCCGGCGGCAAAGGAAGCCGGCAGACCAGGCTGCCGATCTCGCCGGCCTTGGCCTCATGCCCGCCTTCGTCCAGCACGCGCACATCCCAGCCCGGCAGCGGCCTGGTCGGCGAACCATGCTTCACCGGCAAATGCTCCAGGCCGAGACAGTTGCCGACAATGCCCCAGCCGGTTTCGGTCTGCCACCAGTGATCGATCACCGGCACCTTCAGATGATGCTCGGCCCATTCCAGGGTCGGCGGGTCCGATCGCTCGCCGGCCAGGAACAGCGCACGCAGGCTGCCGAGATCGTATTTATGCAGCAGCTTCGCCTCGGGATCGTCACGCTTGATGGCCCGAAAGGCGGTCGGCGCGGTGAACAGCACGGAGACTTTGTGCTGTTCGATCACCCGCCAGAACGCACCGGCATCGGGTGTGCCCACCGGCTTGCCTTCATAGACGACGGTGGTGCAGCCGGTCAGCAGCGGCGCATAGACGATATAGGAATGGCCGACGACCCAGCCGACATCGGAGGCCGACCAGAAGACCTCGCCCGGCCGGACGCCGTAGAGATTCGCCATCGTCCAGCGCAAGGCGACCGCATGGCCGCCATTATCGCGTACGACGCCTTTCGGCTGGCCGGTGGTGCCGGAGGTATAGAGGATATAAAGCGGGTCGGTCGCCTGCACTGGCACGCAATCATGCGGCTTGGCGGTCTGCATCGCCACCTGCCAGTCGATGTCGCGGCCGGCGATCATCCTGGCCGGCTCCATCTCCCGCTGCAGGATGATGCAGCAAGCGGGCTTTGATTTGGACAGCTCGATGGCCTCATCGAGCAGCGGCTTATAGGGAACGATTTTCGTGACCTCGACACCGCAGGAGGCGCTGATCACCACTTTGGGCTTGGCATCGTCGATACGGCTCGTCAATTCGCGTGCGGCGAATCCGCCGAAGACCACGGAATGCACGGCGCCGAGACGTGCGCAGGCCAGCATGGCGACGAGCGTCTCGGGGATCATCGGCATATAGATGATGATCCGGTCGCCTTTCGTCACGCCCTGCGCCGCCAACACGCCGGCGAACAAGGCGACCTGGTCGCGCAATTCGCTGTAGCTGATATGACGGATGGTCTGGGTGACCGGGCTGTCATAGATGATCGCCGCCTGGTTGCCCCGCCCCGCTTCGACATGGCGGTCGATGCAGTTGAAGCAGGTATTGAGTTCAGCGCCGGGGAACCAGCGATAGAAAGGCGGCCGGCTGTCATCCAGGACGCGGTCCCAGCCTTTCGTCCAATCGATCGCTTCGGCAGCCTCGCCCCAGAAAGCGGCAGGATGCTCGATCGACTGCCGATGCGCCGCAGCCCAACTCCGACCACTCGTCATGCTCACCCTCCCGGAACGTCTGGCCTTGTTTTGGCTCATTCTGGGGAAGGGCCGACAGAAGAACAAGAACGGAATTCCGACATGGCGGGAACGTGCGGTTCGGCACCTATCGCCAGGGGGCCGTCGCCTCCAGCCAATCGCGCGTACGCGCTTCCGGATCGGCATTGCGGATGATGTCGGTCACGACCGCCGCGCTATCGGCGCCATGCTCGAACACGCCGGCAAGCCGCTCCGGATTAAGGCCGCCGATCGCCACCAACGGCCGCTCCCCGACGCGCTCCCTCCATTCGGCGAGGCGCTCAAGCCCTTGCGGCGCCCATTTCATTTTCTTCAGGATGGTCTGATAGACTGGACCGAGCGCCACATAATCCGGGTTGGCGTCCAGCGCGGCCGCCAGTTCGCTATGGTCATGGGTGCTGAGGCCCAGCCTTAGACCTGCCTGGCGGATAGCGGAAAGATCGGCGTCAGCGAGATCCTCTTGCCCTAGATGCACGAAATCGCATCCTTCTTCGATTGCCAGTCGCCAATAATCGTTAATGACCAGCATGCAGCCGGCGCTGGCGCAAATCAATTTCGCCCTGCCGATCTCGGCGCGCAGTGCAGCCTCCTCCATATCCTTGATGCGGAGCTGCACGAGCTTCACGCCGAGCGGCACCAGCCGCGCGATCCAGTCGGCGCTGTCGACGATGAGATAAAAGGGATCAAGCTTCACTGGAACACCGCCTTCACTGGAACACCCCCTTCCCAATGACGGGCGTGGACGGGACCGCCATGTCGCGCGGCTCCAGCATGCCGGCGCGGAACGCTTGGCGGCCCGCCTCGATGGCGAGAGCGAAAGCATTGGCCATGGCGGCGGGATCGGCGGCAGCGGCGACGGCGGTGTTGAGCAGCACGGCATCGAAACCCAGCTCCATGACAACCGCTGCATGCGACGGGCGGCCGATCCCGGCATCCACGATTAATGGAATATCCGGAAAATGAGCACGCAGGGCGCGCAAAGCGTGCTGATTGGCCGGCCCCATTGCCGACCCAATCGGGGCGCACCAGGGCATCAATACACGGCAACCGGCTTCCAGCAGCTTTTCGGCAACGACGAGGTCATCGGTCGTATAGGGAAAGACTTGAAAACCCTCGCCAGACAATATGCGCGCTGTCTCGACCAACGCGAAAACATCCGGCTGGAGGGTGTCGTGATGGCCGATCACTTCCAGCTTGATCCAGTCGGTACGGAAGACCTCACGTGCCATCTTGGCGGTCAGTACCGCTTCGGAAACACTGTGGCAGCCGGCGGTGTTGGGCAGGACGCTTACGCCAAGTTCCTGGATCATTTCGAAGAATGCGCCGCCCGACCCGCCGCCGGCCGTTTCACGGCGGAGCGAGACAGTCACAATGTTCGTGCGTGAGATCCGCACCGCTTTCGCCAGCGCGGCAGGCGACGGATAGCGTGCCGTGCCGAGCAGCAACCGTGAGGCGAAGTCGGTTCCGTAAAGCGACAGCATGGTCAGCCTCCCTGCATCGGCGAGAGAATTTCGATGCGGTCCTGCTCAGCGAGCCTATGCCTGACTCGATCAGCGCTGCGCACCAGTTCGCCGTTCACGGCGGTGGCCAGCCATCGGCCCTGATAGTCGAGCAGCGACAGCAATTCATGCAGTGTCGTGGCGGCGACATCCTGCTCCTCACCATTGACGATGAACTTCATCGAAAGGCCCTCCTTTGATTCTGCGGCGGCGCATCGAGTCTTCCAGCCTCCCTCGCCAGCACAGCCGCGGCTTCGCCCGCCATGGCTGGCGCGAGCAGGAAGCCATGCCGATAAAGCCCGTTGACCCGGATCGCGTCGGCATCGACGCTGACACGGGGGAAGTTGTCTGCAAAGGCGGGGCGGATGCCGGTTCCCGTCTCCATGAGCCGCGCCTCGGCAAAGGCTGGATGTAGCGCATAAGCGGCATTGAGCAATTCCATCAGCGAGCGGACGGCCATGGGTCCGTTATCCTCGCTTTCGATCATGGTCGCCCCGACCATGAAGCGGCCGGCCGCACGCGGGACAACATAGAGCGGATAGCGCGGATGCAGGAGCCGCACGGGCCGCGACAGGGTGATCTCCGTGCTGTGCAGATAGAGCATCTCCCCCCTTACACCGCGCAAGCCCTGCATCTTGCCGACCGCCCCGCTCCCCGTGCAGTCCACCACCCGGTCGAAGTCATTGTCCGCCGGCACAACGTCGCTCCTGCCCAGCAGGAAACGGACGCCCCGGCCGGCCAAATCCTGTTGCAGGCCGACCAACGCCTCACGGGGATCCAGATGCGCCTCGCCGGGGAAGAACAAGCCCTGGCGGAAGCGGCCGGCAAGCGCCGGTTCCAGCCGGGCGATGCCCTCTTCGTCGAGCCATGTGGCGCCATCCATGGTACGGTCGGCGAAGCGGGCCAGCTCGCCGGCGTCACGCAGCGGGGCAACCACCAGCGTGCCGTGGCGCCGGACATGGCCGGGCAATGCGGCCTCCCACCAATCCGAAGCGGAGCGGCCGAGGTCGAACACCGCCTGCTCGGCGCTCTCGCACTCGCACCAGGGCGCCAGCATCCCGCCGGCAAACCAGGATGCACTGCCCTCAAGCGAGGGGCGATGATCGGTGACGGTAATCGCCATGCCGCGTGACGCCAGTTCGACGGCGACGGCCAAGCCTGCCACGCCGACACCCTTGACGAGAACGTTCACTGCCGTGTCGAGACGTTTGTATCTTCGAGCGGCATGTAGAGGTCGCCACCCTCGCGGAACTTCTCCGCCATGGCGGCCATGCCCGCTTTCTGCGTCTCCGCCCGGATGTCGTGCGAGATCCGCATCGAGCAGAATTTCGGTCCGCACATGGAGCAGAAATGCGCCACCTTATGTGCCTCCTTCGGCAGCGTTTGGTCGTGCAGGAACCGCGCCGTCTCGGGATCCAGGGAAAGGTTGAACTGGTCCTCCCAGCGGAACTCGAAGCGGGCGCGGCTGAGCGCATCGTCCCTGATCTTCGCTGCCGGATGGCCCTTGGCGAGATCGGCGGCATGAGCGGCGATCTTGTAGGTGATGACGCCTGTCTTCACATCGTCGCGGTCAGGCAGGCCCAGATGTTCCTTCGGTGTGACGTAGCAGAGCATGGCCGTGCCGAACCAGCCGATCATGGCGGCGCCAATGCCGCTGGTGATGTGGTCGTAGCCCGGCGCGATATCCGTCGTCAGCGGCCCGAGCGTATAGAACGGCGCCTCGCCACAGACATCGAGTTGCTTGTCCATGTTCTCCTTGATCTTGTGCATCGGCACATGGCCGGGACCTTCGATCATCACCTGGCAGTCCTTTGCCCAGGCGATCTTTGCCAGTTCACCCAATGTCTCCAGCTCGGCGAATTGCGCGGCGTCATTGGCGTCGGCGATGGAGCCCGGCCGCAATCCGTCGCCCAGTGAGAAGGAGACGTCATAGGCGCGGCAAATGTCGCAGATTTCCTCGAAATGCTGGTAGAGAAAGCTCTCCTTGTGGTGATGCAGACACCACTTGGCCATGATCGAGCCACCACGCGAGACAATGCCGGTGACACGGTTGACGGTCAGCGGGATGTAATGCAGCCGCAGGCCGGCATGGATGGTGAAGTAATCCACGCCCTGTTCGGCCTGCTCGATCAGCGTGTCGCGGTACACCTCCCATGACAGGTCTTCGGCAATGCCGTTGACCTTTTCCAGCGCCTGGTAAAGCGGCACGGTGCCGATCGGCACCGGCGCGTTGCGGACGATCCATTCGCGGATGTTGTGGATGTTGCGGCCGGTCGAGAGGTCCATGATCGTATCCGCGCCCCAGCGCGTCGCCCAGACCATCTTCTCGACCTCCTCGGCCATGGAGGAGGTTACGGCGGAATTGCCGATATTGGCATTGATCTTGACGAGGAAGTTGCGGCCGATCGCCATCGGCTCGCTCTCCGGATGATTGATATTGGCCGGGATAATCGCGCGTCCGCGGGCAACCTCGTCGCGCACGAATTCCGGCGTGACGAAATCGGGGATCGCCGCGCCGAAACTTTCGCCGTCACGCGCCATCGCCTCGCGCATTTGCTCCCGGCCAAGGTTTTCGCGAATGGCGACGAATTCCATTTCCGGCGTGATGATGCCCGCTTTTGCATAGGCAAGCTGGGTCACGGCCTTGCTGTCCCGCGCCTTCAAGGGGCGATGGCGCAGTGGAAATTCCGGCGTCAATCGTTCGCCGGCGACGAAGCCAGTGTCCCCCGGGGCGAAGCCGTTATCCTCCGGTTTGACATGGCGTCCCTCATAGGCAGCTACGTCGCCGCGTGCTTCGACCCATGCGGCCCGAAGGCGCGGCAACCCTTTCTCTATCTGCGTCTCCATTCCCGTGTCGGTGTAGGGACCGGAAGAATCGTAGACCGTCACCGGCGGCTCACCGGCGGTCGGGTGTAGAGCGATTTCGCGCATGGGAACGCGTATGTCCGGATGAAGAACGCCAGGCTTGAAGACCTTGGAGGAGGCAGGCAGCGGCCCGGTGGTAACGGTAGGTTTGGTCGATGTGTTGGCCTTGCTGGCCTGAATGGACGTCATGATCGAGGCTCCTCGCTTTCCAAGCAATGGAGACCCAGCTCTGACGGGAAGGAGAAAGAACGCCCAGATAGAGTGGTCGCATACGACCTGCCAGGCATCCGCACCGTCCCTACGCCAGTATGAACTGGATCAGGTTCATAGGGTTCCTGCGCTGCCTTGCGGCCTGCAGTATCTCAGCCCCTTGCCGGGACACCCCTGGTGAAGAGGCAAATCTGCCCGCTGCCGCCGGCAATGTCAACGCGACCGTGTGCCCGAATTCGCCGCGGCCGATGATCGCCGTCACAGTCAAGTTATGCTATCCAGAGTAAACGCTGAGTTGCTTTGCACGTTGGAGACAAAAATGCGCTATCCGCCCATCATCGCCCTCGCCGCTTCGGCCTGCTTTCTCCTCGCGGCGAGCTCTGCGAGCGCACAGGAAATGACTCCGGGCAAATGGCGGGTCACGATCGAGGGTGTTTCAGAACTGGGCGGTCAGAAGACAACCTTGCCGACCAATCAGATGGAAACCTGCATCACGGCGGAGCAAGCGAAAAAGATCGCCGAACAAACGATGCTGCCACAAATGCAAGGCTGCAAGGCAGAAATCCTCTCGCGCAGCGCCGGCCAGATGAAAGTACGCGCCAATTGCGAAGGGATCGTCAGCACATCCACCATCACCCTGGCGAATAACAGCTACAGGTCCGTCACCCATATGGAAATGACTCATGACGGCGCCAAGATGATCACCGACATGACGTCTACCGGGACGCGCATCGGCGATTGCAGTCAATAAGACCCTGCTCGATCCAAAAAGAAACGCGGCGGAGTTTTTCACTCCGCCGCGTTTCGTTGGAGTAATGGCTTCGGTCAGGCCTGCGTATCGCGCACCCGGTTGGTGGCGACACGGTTGGCCGCGCTGACGATGGCCATCAGCGAGGCCTTCACGATATTGGAATTCATGCCGACGCCATAGACCGAGCGGCCGTCCGGCAGGCGCGTTTCCAGATAAGCGACGGCCGAGGCATCGTTGCCGAGGCCGACCGAATGCTCGCGGTAATCGACCACTTTCAAATCGATGCCGGTATGCTTGCGGAGGGCATCCATATAGGCATCGATCGGTCCGTTGCCGCGTCCCTCGATAGTTATATCCTTGCCGTTTTCCTTCAGTTTGGCCGTGAGATTGCGCATCTCGCTGGCATGGACATCGGTCGCGGTTTGATAGGAGACGAATTCATAGGGCGTCTTCAGGCCGAGATATTCGCTGTTGAAAGCCTCCCAGATGGCGTCGCCGGAAATCTCCTTGCCGGTCTCGTCGGCAATGTCCTGCACCACCTGGCTGAATTCCATCTGCAGGCGCCGCGGCAATTGCAGGCCGTGGTCCTTTTCCAGGAGATAGGCGACGCCGCCTTTGCCGGACTGGCTGTTGATGCGGATGACCGCTTCGTAATCGCGGCCGACATCCTTGGGATCGATCGGCAGATAGGGCACCGCCCATTCCGGATCGTTCGCCGTCTTCATCGCCGCGAAGCCCTTCTTGATCGCATCCTGGTGCGAGCCCGAGAAGGCCGTGAAGACGAGATCGCCGGCATAAGGATGGCGCGGATGCACCGGCAACTGGTTGCAGTATTCGGCGGTCCGCATCAGGTCGTTGATGTCGGAGAAATCGATCTTCGGATCGACACCCTGGGTGAAGAGATTGAGACCCAAGGTCACCAGATCGACATTGCCGGTCCGCTCGCCATTGCCGAACAGCGTGCCTTCGATGCGGTCGGCGCCGGCCATGACGCCCAATTCCGCCGCCGCGACGCCGGTGCCCCGGTCGTTATGCGGATGCAGCGACATGATGACACTGTCGCGCCGCGTCATGTGGCGGCAGAAATATTCGATCTGATCGGCATAGATATTCGGCGTCGCCATTTCCACCGTCGCCGGCAGATTGAGGATGCACTTGTTCTTCGGCGTCGGTTCCCAGACATCCATCACGCCCTCGCAGACCTCGATAGCGTAATCGATCTCGGTCCCGGTGAAGCTTTCCGGCGAATACTGGAAAACGAATTCGGTATTGCCCGATTGCTTCTCGGCGAATTCGCGCACCAACTGGGCGCCATGAACGGCGATCTGCTTGATGCCCGCCATGTCCTGGCCGAAGACCACGCGGCGCTGCAACGTGGAGGTCGAGTTATAGACATGCACGATGGCGCGGCGAGCGCCGATCAGGCTTTCATAGGTCCGCTTGATGAGATGGTCGCGCGCCTGGGTCAGCACCTGGATGGTGACGTCGTCGGGGATGAGGTTTTCCTCGATCAACTGGCGCACGAAGTCGAAATCGGTCTGCGAGGCGGAAGGGAAACCGACCTCGATCTCCTTGTAGCCGATGCGGCAGAGCGTCTTGAACATCCGGAGCTTGCGTTCCGGCCCCATCGGCTCGATCAGTGCCTGGTTGCCGTCGCGCAAATCGACGGAGCACCAGATCGGCGCCTGGGTGATGGTCTTGGTCGGCCAGGTCCGGTTCGGCAAATTCACCGGTTGGTACGGACGGTATTTCACGGCTGGATCGACACGCATGATAAAATTTTCCTGTCAGTCAGTTTCGGTCTTGGCTGGGTGACGACGCGAAATACAGCCGCCGGGCGGTCGTCGAGGGGCGGAAATCCACAAAGGATTGCCTATAGGATCGCCCCTGGACCCGACGACCGCGTCGAAGTCGCAGTTCAAGCGCGCCCAAAACCAGGCCACCCAGAGCCAAACCGGACACAGAAGGTGTTATGGAAGCAGCGGGGATCACGATCAACCCCTAAACCCATTTGGAAGACGACGATGGAAGGTCCAGCGGAATTAGTTCCAGGGACCGGCCCATAGGGCCATGCCCGGCGCGATCAGCACGCCGGGGTCGTAAGTCGCAGTAGCTGCGCCCAAATGGTCAGGTTCGTAGACATGTTTATTAATTAACCAGCCGATTCCGGGGAGGTCAAGGCTTAATGCGGCGAATCTGGGCCAGAAATCTTATCCTGGGTGCCGCCCCGCCGCTATTAATGGCTGTGGGCGCAGCCTTCCACCTCGACCGTCACATGGCTTAGCCCAGACAAACCGGCGAGCCGGGCCTTGTAGTGACCAGGCCGGCCGGGATGGTCGGAGACAATGGTGATGACCGCGGCGTAATGGCTGGGTCCCACCCGCCACAGATGCTGATCCGCCACCCGGTCGCCCTCCACTTCCAGGCGGCGGCGGATGGTCTCGGCCAACCGGTCATCCGGCACGGTGTCGAGCAAGGCACCGCCCGCCGCCCGGATGAGCCCATAGGCCCAGCTCAGGATCACCGCCGTCCCGGCCAGCCCGACCAGGGGATCGATGAACCGCCAGCCGAAGAACCAGGCCGCCAGCAGGCCGACAATCGCCAGGACCGATGTCGCCGCATCGGCCAAAACGTGAATATAGGCGGCGCGCAGATTGAGATCGTTCCCTTTGAGATCGCGCCCTGCCCCATGCGCATGATGACTCTCGTGGTCATGCTGATGGCCATGATGACGATGCGCATGATCATGTCCGTGGTCGTCGCGCAGGATCCAGGCACTGAGCAGATTGACCGCCAGGCCCACCATGGCGATGCCGATCGCCTCGCCATAGGCGATGTCCACCGGATGAAGCAGCCGGTGGATGCTTTCCCAGCCGATCGCCAGCGCAATCATCGCCAGGATGACCGCGCTGGCGAAACTCGCGAGATCGCCGAGCTTGCCGGTGCCGAAGGAAAAGCGCCTGTCATGCAGGTGACGGCGGGCATAGAGATAGGCCAAGGCGGAAATCGCCAAGGCAGCCGCATGGGTCGACATATGCCAGCCGTCGGCGATCAGCGCCAGGGAACCGAATATGGTGCCGCCGGCGATTTCGACGCCCATCATCGCGGCGGTCAGCGCCACGACCAGCCAGACGCGCTTTTCGTTGCGGTGATGGTCCTCACCCAGAAAGACATGCTCATGGGTCCAGGCATCGAGCGAATGGGTGTGCATGGAATGCCCCTCAGCAATCAGAGATATTTCGCCAACTCGCCAAGCCTCACCAGTTTTGCCCGGGCCTCGCGCGGCAACGGGCCGACTGTCTCTTCGAGGTGATGCTCGATGTGATCGAGAACCAGCGCGCCCTTGGCTTTCTCCAGCGCCTGGATGACGGCCGACATCTGCTGGGCGATGGCAAGGCCGTCCTTCCCCTCCTCGACCATGCGGAGGACCGTCGCCAGATGCCCCTGGGCCCGGCGCAGGCGGTTGACGATCTGGGGATTGTTGGCGTGGCTCATGCCGGTTTTATATCCCCTCCCCCGGGATAGGTCAAATAGGGACGGGCCAAATAGGAATGGGACAATGGAAGGAGATCACTCCGGCTTCAGCAGGTAATGCCGCAGCATGTAGCTAAGGCCGTGCTGCCAGGAATCGTCGGTATTGCCGCGGATATCGACGCTTTTCACGAAGGCCATGTCGCCGGTTTCGACATTTTCTATATAGAGATTGATGTTTAGGATGAGGTTGCTGACCTTCTGCACCGTGCCCCAGGCAGCGAGATCGGCCCCGGCCTGCCGGGCGAAATCCCGCTCGCAGCCATTGCAATTGCGGATATCCGCCTCAGTGTCGATTTCTTGCTGTAGCTCAGGCGCAATGGCAACCACCGCATAACGGCCCGACGCGGCCAGCTTCTCCCGGAGCTGATCCTCCAGCTTACGCAAGCGCGCTTTCTCTTCCGCTGAGGTCGGTTGCAGGGAGCTGTTGATCAGATCGAAGCCGAGCAGCGCGATCCGGGCCGGCGGCTCACCGGCTCGTGCAACAAGCGGCGCACAAAGCATCCCGATCGCAACGATTGACGAAAATCGGATCCTGGCAGAGGTCATCGTCATCATCCAAGAGCAAGCCCCGGCTTCACCCATGGACCCGGCTTAAGGCCGGGGCGACGAGCGTGTTTGTTGCGGCTGCCGTGCAATTTCATCCTTGCGGCGTCTCGCCCGGATGGCAACTGCTCCTTCGTCCAATGAAGGCAGCGGCTAAATTTTATCGAGATCACGCCGGGCAGCTTCCAGGATCGATGCGACCAGTCCCGGGAAGGTTTCCTCGACATCTTCGCGCAGCGAGACGAAGCAGCGCGTTCCCTCCTTGCGGCAGGTGATGACACCGGCTTCGCGCAGGATCTTGATGTGATGGCTGAGCGTCGAATTGGCAACATCCACGTCGAACTCGCCCCAGCCGATTTCCTCGCCCCGGCTCAGACGACAGACAACTGACAGGCGCACCGGATCGCTGAGGGCGCCCAGGATGCCCGTCAGGGTGAGCTCCGACTGTGATGGATGCCACAATTGCTTCATTCGGAAACGCTCAACGCTCCTTGTTTTGGCTTTGGATCCAACTATATTCTATGTTCGTCGAACATCGAATGTTTTCAAGATCCATTCTGGATCCGGTGTACCCCAACTCACTGATCTAACAGCAAAAAGCATACTGCTATGTCAAAACTCTTCGATCCGATTACCGTCGGCGCTTTGAAGCTGCCGAACCGCGTCTTCATGGCCCCTCTCACCCGCCAGCGCGCCAGTAACGGCCGCGTGCCGAACGAGCTGATGCGCGAATACTACACCCAGCGCGCCTCCGCCGGCCTGATCCTGTCCGAGGCCACCTCGGTCACGCCGATGGGCGTCGGCTATGCCGACACCCCCGGCATCTGGTCGGACGAGCAGGTCGAGGGCTGGAAACTGGTCACCAAGGGCGTGCATGACGCCGGCGGCCATATTTTCCTCCAGCTCTGGCATGTCGGCCGGATTTCCGACCCGCATTTCCTCGACGGCCAGTTGCCCGTCGCCCCCAGCGCCATCGCCGCCGGCGGTCATGTCAGCCTGTTGCGGCCACAGCGCCC
The DNA here is from genome assembly GCA_008012315.1 of Rhodospirillaceae bacterium. Classification (GTDB taxonomy): domain Bacteria; phylum Pseudomonadota; class Alphaproteobacteria; order Dongiales; family Dongiaceae; genus Dongia_B. The sequence goes on along the minus strand of SSEL01000012.1, from coordinate 129,282 downwards.
CTATGTGACGCCGCGCGCATTGGAACAGCGCGAAATCCCCGGCATCATCGCCGCCTTCCGCAAAGGCGCCGAGAATGCCCAGCGCGCCGGCTTCGACGGCGTCGAGATCCACGGCGCCAACGGCTATCTGCTGGACCAGTTCTTGCAAGACAGCACCAATAAGCGGACCGACGAATATGGAGGACCGGTCGAAAACCGCGCCCGCCTGATGCTGGAAGCCGCGGATGCCGCCATCTCCGTATGGGGCGCCGATCGCGTCGGCATGCATCTGGCGCCGCGCCGCGATTCACACTCCATGGGCGACAGCGATCCGCTGGCCACCTTTGGCTATGTGGCCCGCGAGCTCGGCAAGCGCAAGGTCGCTTTCATCTGCGCCCGCGAACATGTCGGCACCGACAGCCTGGGCCCGAAGCTGAAGAAGGAATTCGGCGGCATCTATGTGGCCAATGAACAATTGACCAAGGAAGCCGCCGAAAAGCTGCTGGCCAGTGGCGAAGCCGATGCCGTTGCGTTCGGCAAGGCGTTCATTTCCAATCCCGACCTGCCGAAGCGGCTGCGTCAGGATGCCCCCCTCAACGACTGGGATTCCAGCACCTTCTATGCGCAGGGTCCCAAGGGCTACACGGACTACCCGGCGCTCGCCTGAGTATTAGCAAGCGCAGTCAGTCAGCGACAAACCCGGCGGTGCCATGGCATCGCCGGGTTTTTCATTGACGGAACCCGCGATTGGCAATGCCTGTTACCCCTTCAACCGCGACAAGATGGCGCGACAGGATGGAAGGAAGGCCGTGACAGAACAAGCCGATGTGCGAACCGGACAAGGCCAACCGAAACTCGACCGCGAGGCTTTTGCCGAAAGATATCGCCAACGCTTCAAGGACCCGATCTTCAACCATGCCCAGGCGGAGATCGACCGCCTGATCGACCTTGCCTGGGACGGCTACCGCCAGGGCCGGAAGGCCCCGGTGACGCGCAAGGCCGGTGCCGGTTTCACCGATCCCGATTACGATCTCTCGGTCGATTGGCTGGCGGCCCATGATGCGATCATCGATGCCGGGCGCCGGCAGCGCGATCCCGCCTCCCCCACACGCGTCCTGTTGATCTGCGGCTCGCCGCGCACCGACGATACCTGCCCCGGCGAAATGTCGAAGAGCTTCCGTCTTGTCTCGCATTGCCAGGAGACCATGATCAATGCCGGCTGCGAGGTCGATCTGCTGGATCTCAGCCGCCTCACGGCAGAGTATGGGCGCGTCATCTATCCCTGCAAGGCCTGCGTCTCCACCTCCATGGCGCTCTGCCATTGGCCCTGCTCCTGCTATCCCAATCACAGCCTCGGCCAGGTCAATGACTGGATGAACGAGATCTATCCGCGCTGGATGGCGGCGCATGGCGTGATGATCGTGACGCCGGTTCATTGGTACCAGGCGCCCAGCGTGCTGAAACTGATGATGGACAGGCTGGTCTGCGCCGATGGCGGCAATCCCGATCCCACCAGCACCCATGGCAAGGATGCCGCCCGGGCGAAGCAGTTGGAACTGGCCGGCTGGCCCTATCCGCGCCATCTCGCCGGCCGTGCCTTCAGCGTGTTGGTGCATGCCGATACTGAAGGCGCCAATGAATTGCGCCGCGTCCTGGCCGATTGGCTGTCCGATATGCATCTGATCGAAGCCGGTAGCGCCTCGATCGGCCGGTATATCGGCTACTACCAGCCCTATGCCACCAGCCATCAGGCGCTGGACCAGGAGGCCGCCTTATTCCTGGAAGTGCAAAATGCTGCGACGACACTGATCAACAAGATCCATCATCTACGCGCCGGACAAACCGAACCCGATGCGGAACTAACCGATCCGCGGCCGAAGTGATGGGTGAAGGTGGATGTGGCTTTCTGCCCGGCCCGGGGGCCGATCCGAAGATCGGCCCGGCGGACCGGTTATGGCCGTCCTTCCTGGCCGTAACGGATCATGCGATCCCACTTGCCAGCGTGGCGGCCGCCGGACCAGAACCGTCCGGCTGGGTACTCAGATGCCGCTAAGTGCGGCGGACAGGACTAGCTGCCATGGCATCTTTCAGTCGGAGTTTTTGCTTCTTTAGATCGCTCAGAAATGACTCATCAGGATGGGGGCGTCTTTCTTCGTCCGCGATGCGGATTTCGAGGTCGGAATGCTTTGCTTTCAGCGATTCCAAATGCGACGCAAGAGCCATCGGCAATTCTCCCTGACGGTTGGAGTGGCAGAGGCCGACATTCCCGCCTGGCGGCAAATGGCAGCCCCCAAAGAAACGCTCACGACGACGAATGAACGCTTGTTGCGCTCATATGGAGGAAACTGCAAAACGGATGGTAGTCCTGTTCCCTTATTGAGTAAATTGGAGAAAGATCAGTCGAATCAAGATTCGACGGTAAATGATTTGTTAATGCAGCAATAGGATTGACCTAATGGCGCCCCGGGGCAGTGCCGCACCTACAACCACGCCGTCTTCCCGCTCGTCGACTGTTCCATCGCAGCATGTTCCGCCTCGCTTGATTATCGGCATTTCAGGCGCATCGGGCGTTGTATACGGGCTGCGTCTGCTCGAAATGCTGCAGGACAGCATGATCGAAACGCACCTTGTGATGTCACGGACCTCTGAGGTGACGCTGGCTTATGAAACCGATCGCAAGGTGAAGGCGGTGAAAGCTCTCGCCGATTACTGCCACGATGCCGAAGACATGGCGGCGCCGATCTCCAGCGGCTCCTTCCTCACCATGGGCATGGTGGTCGCGCCCTGTTCGGTGAAAAGCCTGGCCGAGATCGCCACTGGTGTCACCACCACGCTGATCTCACGTGCCGCCGATGTGGTGTTGAAAGAGCGTCGCCGACTCGTCCTCATGGTGCGTGAAACACCGCTGCATGCCGGGCATCTGAAGAACATGCTGGCGGTGACGGAGATGGGCGGGATCATCGCACCGCCGGTCCCTGCCCTCTATGCCAAGCCGCAAAGCCTTGAGCAGATGATCGATCACAGCCTCGGCCGCGTGCTCGATCTGTTCGGCATTGCCAGCGACCGCGTGCACCGCTGGGGTGAGGAGAAGATGGAGAAGCGACGGAAGAACCGTGAATGAATGCCTGGGCGGCAAGCCGCTCACAGTTCCTTCAGGATCGCCGCGATGTCGGTTTCGTCCTGCGCGTCGGGTTCGTTCGACGTGCTGACGCGTGGCAGGAAATCGAGATAGCCGCGCAGCACCGGCAAAGCGAGTTCCGGCGCCGGCAAGGCGGATAATTTCCGGCAATGCGGCTCCGCCGCCGCAGCGATCTGGCGCTGGGCGATGCGTTCGCAGTCCAGCTCGGCGCCGAGCAATGTATGCTTCAGGGATTGCTGATCGATCTTGCCGATCTCTTCGGCGAAATCCGATTTGATGCGGCGTCGCACCTGACGCAGCGGCACCACCACCTTCTCGCGCCAGGATGAAACAGCCGCATCGATCGACTGCACGCCATCGAGCGGCAGGCGATAGCCCAGGGTCGCAAGCCAGCAGATCCCCAGCAGCATGTTCACATCAGCGCTGCGGCGATCCTGTAGCGACAGCAGAGCGGCGGCCACATTCGGCTTGCAGTAAAAGGCCAGGCTGAATTCCCAGAAGCCATCCGCATTGAGTTTGATCACCTGCCCAACCTCGCCCCCATCACCGGCGCATCACGCCCTGCGCCCAGCGCCCCGCCATCCGGCCCGGCCCTTCAGCCTGGATAGCCGAACAGGCTTCCCAGCACCCTGCCAGCAACCTTCGCCGGCAGCAACCTTAGCCGGAATCGCGATTCGCCCCCAAACGCCCAGATTCCCTAGGAAACATAGGGCTTTAGGGGGCCTTCCCTGTCAAGCTGGGGCTTGTCTTCGGACCGGCGATGCCCAACTATGGGTTAACGGCCCAACGGGTCTGAATGGAATCACCATCATTGGATCATCCCGGCATGAGCGAAGCCTTTTTCCTGCTCCCTGAAACCCGCGGCGTCCTGTCCCTCACCGGGGAAGACCGGGCCGCCTATCTCCAGGGCCTGATCACCAACGACACGGCCAAGCTCAGCACCGAGCGGGCGCTCTATGCCGCCTTCCTGACACCGCAGGGAAAATATCTGCATGACTTCTCCATCGCCGTCCTGAATGCGGCTGGCGAGGAACGCTATCTGCTAGATGTCGAGGCGAGCCGCCGGGCCGATCTGCTGAAGCGCCTGTCGATGTATCGGTTGCGGTCGAAGGTCGCCCTCGCCGATGCCAGCGCCGATTGGGTGGTCGCCATCCTCTATGGCGCGACTGTGCTCGACACACTCGGCCTGCCTGCCGAGCCGGGTGCAACCAAAGTGTTCGGCAACGGCATTGTCTTCACCGATCCGCGTCTGGCAGCGCTGGGCGCCCGCGCCTTCCTGCCGCGCGCCGAAGCGGCCGCCTGGCTGTCGGATGCCGGGCTGAAGCAAGGTGAGCTGGATGCCTATGACCATCTGCGCCTGGAGCTCGGCGTGCCGGAAAGCGGCCGCGATCTCATCCCCGATAAATCGATCCTGCTGGAATCCGGCTTCGATGAATTGAACGCCATCGATTGGCAGAAGGGCTGCTATATGGGCCAGGAGCTGACCGCCCGCACGAAATATCGCGGCCTCGTGCGCAAGCGCCTGCTGCCGGTGAAGATCGACGGTGCCACGCCGCAAGCCGGCACCCCTGTCATGGCCGGTGACAAGGATATCGGCGAGATCCGCAGCCACAGCACCGATGGCAGCATCGGCATCGCCATGCTGCGCCTCGAAGCGCTCGGTGCCTTGCGCCAAGGCGGCACCGTGACCTTGCAAGCCGGCGAGGCCACCCTCACCCCGCTCCTGCCCGACTGGGTGCAACTGCCCGAAGCGGAAAGCGCGACGGGATAACCTTCCCGCTTCCGCCAATCCCCTCTCATGGTCAAGCAGGTACCGCTCTGATATAGAGCAGGCTTCTGTTTCACTTGTTCCCGAGGTGACCATGAGCACGACTTCTGCGAAACCGCGCCTGCGCGATCTCGGCATCAATCTTGGGCAGATGGCGCCGGGGCCGCTCAATGCCATCACCGATGTCGCGGGCGTCAAGGTCGGCTATACGACAGTCATCAGCGATACGCCCCATGTGGTGCGCAGCGGCGTCACCGCCATCTGGCCGTCGGAGGATATCTACACCGATCATCTCTTCGCCGGTTACCATTCCTTCAACGGCAATGGCGAGATGACCGGCACCATCTGGCTGCAAGAACAAGGAACGCTGGCGGGGCCGATCGGCATCACCAACACCCATGCGGTCGGCGTGGTGCGCGATGCGATCTGCCGTCTCGCCGCCGAACGCTTCGTGCAAAACCCCTGGCATCTGCCGGTGACGGGCGAGACCTGGGACGGCTGGCTGTCCGATGCCGAGACCTTCCCCATCACCACGGAACATGCCTTGGCGGCCTTCGAGACGGCGCAAGGCGGGGCCATTGCCGAAGGTAATGTCGGTGGCGGCACCGGCATGATCTGCCATGAGTTCAAGGGCGGCACCGGTACGGCATCGCGCAAGCTGAGCGAGAAGCAAGGCGGTTGGACCGTCGGCGCACTGGTGCAGGCGAATTACGGCATGCGCGAGATGCTGCGCTGTGGCCATGCACCGGTCGGCGTGGAGATCACCGACGATATCGTGCCCAGTTCCCGCGACGAGCCGAAGGATCAGGGGTCGATCATCGTCATCCTGGCGACCGATGCGCCACTGCTGCCAATCCAATGCCAGCGCCTCGCCCGCCGCGCGACCACAGGTCTCGCCTGGGCCGGCGGTTTCGGCGCCAATTCCAGCGGCGATATCTTCCTCGCCTTCTCCACCGGCAATGTGGTGCAGGCCGGTGCAAAGATGACCGATATCCGCATGCTCGGCCTCGATCAATGCACACCGCTGTTCCAGGCCGCCGCCGAAGCGACAGAAGAAGCGATCTGGAATGCCATAGTCGCCGCCGAGACGATGACCGGGTTCAAGGGTCGCACCGTGCATGCCATCCCGCATGATCTGCTGCGCCAAGCCATGGCGCGATATCGTCGACAAGATTAAATCTCTCATCCATTTGGATGAGGCGATATGAAGCGCGGACGTACTCCGTCATATTCATCGTGATCGACGCATGTGACGGAGTGCGAATTCGGCTCCTTTCGACATATGATTGCATGCATGATGCTTGTGATGCCGCATTGAGCGATGTATCCTTCTCATCATCCACTGCGCATCAATCTCAACCGACGAACGTCTGATAGATTGTTCGCGGCGCGCGTCAGACCACCGCAGTAAGAATTGCGTTGCGTTGGCTGTATGAAGCGTGACGGCCTTGCGTGAACAAGGATCGATTGCGCACGTATCAGTGATGACGATTGCCGATCGCCTGATGTAGCGATCGATGGGGCGATGCCGAGCTTCGGCATTGCGTCACGATTTTGATCATCTTTATTTCCGTTCCGCTCGTCGCTTTGCGACCGGGCATGGGTCACTTTGCCTATACGTCTGCTCGCCTATACGCCTGCACTGCCGACGATGACAGGAGTACACCATGGCAAGAAATCGCGATCTGAGGGATTTTTCGCAATTGGAACGCGAATTCGAACTCGAAATGGAGGATGGCTCCATCGAGCAGGAATTCGAAGACATGGAAAGCGATGAGGAATTCGAGGAAGACGAAGCCGATGACGAGGCTTCCGAGCTCGACGAAGAGTTCGAGCAGGATGAGGAGTTTGAAGCCGATGATGAAAGCGGCGATGTTTCCGGACAGGATCAGGAATATGTCGAACGCTTTCTGGAAATCGCCTCCCGCGAATTCGAATCCGAGAGCGAAGTCGATCAGGCGATGAACGAAGTCCTGGACGACATGTCGCGCGAATACCTGTTCGGGGGCCTGGTGCGGGGCATCAAGAAGCTCGGCAAAAGCAAGATCCTGCGGTCTCTCGCCAAGAAGGGCCTGAAATTCGCCGCCGGTAAATTCTTCCCCGGCGTCGAAGCCGCCATGCAACTGGCCAAGGGCAATGTCAAAGGCGCCCTGCTGAATATCGGCAAGCAGGCGCTCGGCACCGTGGTGCCGGGCGGAACGGCCACGCTCGATGCGGTGAAGTCACTCGGCCTCGCCGCCAGCGAATATCCCGAGCGCAACCAGCAGGCCTGGGAGAATTACGTCAACCTGGCGCGCGAAGCCTATGAATATCTCGCCGACAACGTTACCGAGCATGCCGACAAACCCGCCGAAGCCGCGCGGTTGGCCAACAATGCCATGCGTCATGCGATCGGCCGGGCGCAGTCGCGGGCCGTGAGCCTGCACCGCGCGCCGGGAAGAGGCATGCGGCGGCGCGGATATCATGGGCAGCATGGCCTGCATGGACCGCATGGACCGCATGGCCAGGCGCGCGTCATCCGCCTGAAAGTGGCACCGGGACAGCGGATCAAGCTGATCATCGTCGGGCGCTGACCCGACAAAATCATGATCAACCGAAGCAACTACCTGCAACAGCGGGCGGAATCGTTGCTTTTCCGCATCGGCAGTCTGAGCAGTTTGAGGCGTCTCGTGAACCTTCCGCCACAGCAGGATATTTCCGAACGTCAATGGGCCGTGCTGGAGCCGCAGCTTGCCGCCGCGACCGCCCGCCTGTCGTCCCACGTCAAACGCGCCACCGATCAGTTGCTGCCGCATATCGATGATGGCCGGGCGACGCGGCGGCTGAATGCCGCCCTGGGTCAGATCGAACTCGACCTGTCACGGGCCTTTCTCTTCTTCGATACCTACATGGATGTGCTGACCCAGCGCAATTCGCCGGAACTCGGCGCCATTCTGCGCGGTTGCGACGCGCTGGCAATGGATGCCATGCGCCGCGACCATCCGGCGCTCAGTATCATCGAGCCGCCTTTGGTCTATTGCGATCGCGGCTTCGGCGCCTCCATCGTGCGTGAAAGCGTGCCTTTTCCCGACACCTCGCCGAACCCGATGCCGCTGTTGCAGATCCCCTACGGCCGGCTGAAGGAGAAGCACAACCTCACCTCCATCCTGCACGAATCCGGCCATCAGGGTCTGGCGCGGCTGCAACTGGTATCCGCTTTGGCTGAAACCTTGCAGGATGCGCTGGCACGGGCCGGGGCGCCGCGGCAGATCCGCCATCTCTATGCGCAGTGGTCATTCGAGATCGGCCCCGATTTCTGGGCCTTCGCGCTTTCCGGCATTGCCGAAGCGGCGGCGATCCGCGATCTCTTCGCTTTGCCCTCGGGTCATGCGCTGCGGGTTTCCTATCACGATCCGCATCCGCCGCCTTACCTGCGGGCGCTGCTGACCTTCGACTGGTGCCGCCGCGCCTGGGGCCAGGGCGCCTGGGACGACTGGGAGCGGCAATGGCTGGCCGCCTATCCGCTCGATGCCGCGCCTACCGAGACGCGGCGCGTTCTGCTGCAGGCGAGGCGCGCCATCCCCGTGGTCGGCCAGGCCTTGTTCGACACGCGCTTTCGCGTGCTGGGGCGGCGCAGATTGCTCGATCTCTTCGATCTCGCACCGCTGGCGCCCAATGAATTGAAGCGCCGGGCAAGCGGCATCCGCAGCGGCCGGCTCGATTTGACCGGCCTGGCGCCCAGCGTCCAGCTCGCGGTCTTTCGCATGGTCCGCGAATGGTACCCGATCGGCGAAGCGCCGCTCGACCGCCTCATGTCGGATTGGCTGATACGGCTCGGCCGGAACTACCGGCACGCGCTTTGAGGGCGATCGCAGACAAAAATAGCTGAAACGGCTGACAAGGAGACGATCAAGATGGCAAAGGACACAGAGAACCAGCAATCGGATCAATTCTCAGCTAGTCCGAACGCCGCATCGGCAGGCAATGCTTCCGCTGCACAAGCCGTCCCGGCTTCCCTCATCATCAAGATGGAGCGGCCGCCTGTCGTCAACACGACGGATCTGCTGCGCGGCAAGCGCCGGCTGACCGTCGCCTTCCCGCCCTGCACGGACGAGCTCCTGGCCCTGATCCGCACCGGCGATAGCGACGACGTGACGAAATTCTTCAGGGATTATTTCAAGTTCCGGCGTCACCATATCCTGGGCCAGACGAAGATCGGCGGCTCGGGCCAGTGGGAGGATATCGAAAATCATCTCCATGCCGTGCTCGATCCGGCCCTGCTGGACTGCCCCAACGGCATTATCATCGAGCGGCATGAATCCAACGCTCACTATGACTATCACCAGCATGAATGGCCCAGCGAATGCTGCCTCTGTTCCCCCTGCGTCACGCTGGACGGCGAGCGCAACCTGCCGCCGCAGCCGACCCTGCCGACCGTCCCCAACGGCATCCGCCGGCTTTTCGTCGCTGACGCTTTGTGGCTGTTCTATTTCGAGCGCATGGGCATCCAGCAGATCCTCGGCGTCATCCTGGACGCCTTTGCCTATAACGGCCGCCTGCCCATCTCGAACGGGTCGCTCAGCATGGCGATCAAGGACGATATCGTGGCGCTGGTCCTGGAAGTCATGGTGCGGCAGACCAAGATGGGCCTGGCGCCGACGGTGCGCGACCGCGCCTGCCTCTACCGCACCACGCTCGGCTGGACCTCGAAGCCCGGCCGCGGCCTCAATCTCGATACAGAGGTCAATACCGGCTTCAGCACCCTGTTCCATCGCTTCATCGCCAATGCGCTGGATTACTACAAGGATAAGCGCCTGGCGGTCGCCATTCGCGGCACCGCCGTGCCGGATGCGCCACCGTCGGTCGCGACGCTGATCACCATCAGCAACACGATCGATGTCCTGAAGAAGCGTTTCGAGGCCTTCGCCTATGGCCGCAACTACTACAACACCCTGGCCGGGATCGTCTGGACCATTGCCGGCATGGCGATGATCCGCGAGTTGCGCGAGACGCTGGGCATCCCGCCGGCCTATGGCGATGCCCATGAATTCATCCCCGCCGCCTATGACCTCCTCGTCCTCAAGCGGCCGGTAACCCATGGCGAGATCAATCCCTATCTGGAGCACAAACGCTGCGCCGAACACGGCCGCGACCTGCTGCTCGACCTTGAAGTGATCGATCACGAACAGAACGCCCCGGGCCAGGAACTGGATACCTGGCTCTACCAAATCGAGACCAAGGTGGAAGCCTATCGGACCGCCTATCGCAGCCTGACTGGCGTCGATCTCGGCGGCTCCGGAACACCGACCATCGAACAGCAAGTCTGAAGACCGTTTCTTCGACCCGGAGGTTTCGATGCGAGAGCGACTTCATATGGAACGGGAGTTCCAGATCCTGCTGCGGGAATTCGACAATCCGCAGGATGCGAAGAAGGCCGCTGCAGCGAAAGCGGCCGCCGCAAAGGCAGCGGCCCAGGCCAAGGCCGCGCGGGCGAAGGAACTCGCGGCGGCGCAGAAACTTGCCAAGGAGCTTCAACCGTTTTTCAAGCAGGTCTTGTCGCGACAGATCAAGACCGGCGGCGCGAAGATCACTTATGGCCCGGCGATCGGCGGCAAGGTCACCCTCGCGGTCGTCGCCGATGGCGATTTTGAGAAAGCCAGTGAGGCCGAGGCAAAGCGCCTTGCCGCGCAGTTGCAAAAGAAGGCCTTGAAATTCACCCCCGATGTTGTGCAACGGAAACTGATCGCCTTCTACAAGGCCCAGGGAGAATCCTTGCCCAGCCGTTTGTCGGTTGTCGATGAGAAAACCCGCCTGACGCCCGATGAAGACGCCGCCGTTTTCTCGATTGCGCGCATGCTGACGATTGCTCTCGCCAAGAAGGAAGCCGCCGATGTGGACGGCTTTTACTCGCCCAGCACGAAAACGATCTCGCTCCGCGAATCCTCGATAACCGCCGGCGTCATCGCCCACGAAATGACCCATGCTTACGCCCATCCGAATTGGAGCGATTTCATCTATCTGATGCAAGTGCGGGGCATGAAGGAAACCGACAAACTGAACGAAGGCATGACGAGCCGTCTCTCCGGCCTGGTGATCGATGCATGGTTTGCCAAACAGAGCGGCGGTACGATGCCGAGCACAGGCTATGGACCCGATTACATCGCGATTGCCGATGACTTCATCAAAGATATCGGGCAGGAAGCCGCCTTTACGGCATTCTTCGGCGGTTTCGTCGATTTCACCGACAATGACAAGCCGGAAGACTTCCTGCTGATCGGCCGTGCCAAAAAGAAATGGAAATGGAAGTGGCGGTGATCGCCGTCACTCTCCCCGCCTAATCCCGTGACCGGCCATCGACCGTTATGCTAGCCTGCATAACGCATGCGCGATGCCGGAAAGTTCCAATAAAACCGCAACCATCCCCTTATTGGCCGGCATGCCTGACGACCTCGACATCTATTTCCGCAGGTGGATATCATGCCAGCCAATACTTCATTGCCCGCCCCGGCCAGGGATCTGGTCGGCCGCCTTGCCTTGCAGCCGCATCCCGAAGGCGGCTTCTTTCGCGAAACCTACCGCGCCGCGCTGACCTTGCCCGCCGCCGGTCTCGCGCAGCATTTTTCCGGCGACCGCCAGGCATCGACGGCGATCTATTACATGCTGGCATCCGGCGACCGGTCACGCTTGCACCGCATCCGCTCGGACGAAGTCTGGCATTTCTATCTCGGCGATCCGCTGCAGGTGATTGAGCTGACCGAGAGCGGCGAGGCCCAGGTGACGCTGCTCGGTACCGATTTCGCCGCCGGCCAAGTGCCGCAGCATGTGGTGCCGGCCGGCCGCTGGTTCGGCGCCTGCCCCGCGCCCGGCTCGGCCTATAGCCTCGTCGGCTGCACGGTGGCACCGGGCTTCGATTTTGCCGATTTCGAGATGGCTGACGCATCGGCCTTGCTGGCCACCCATCCTACCGCGGCCGAGTGGATCAAGCGCTTGACCTGACCAGGATTATTCTATTCAGCGCTGAACAGACCACGCAAAACCCACCAGGCCGGCGGCGACAGCAGGACCGCGATTGCTACGAAAGCGACCCGCGACGACCAGTGGAAGAAGCGCATCTTGCGCTCGGCGATCTCCAATGGCGCGATATCGCCGAAGAACAGCAATTGCGCGGCCTTTCGGGCGCCTTTCCTTTCGCCCGATGCATCAGGCGCGGCGCGATCGACCAGACGCTGAGCATGGCGGCGATGGCGAACAGCATCAAGGCGATGGTCAATGCGAGGCCATATTCCCTGGACATCGTGCTGCCGCCTTTCAGCATGTTCACGCTGGCAATGATCCAGGCGGAACAGAAGGTCAGCAGCGCTGCATTCTTGGTTTCGGCAAAGCGCAGGATATCCACCGCACGTGTCAGATTGGCCGTAACGATGCGCTCGAAGGCCACATTCTTTTCATCCGCTGACATTCCCCCTCCCCCAACTCACAGCGCCCCAGCTCGTACTTCTAGTCAAGGTACAGCTACCTGACGCCTGCTTCTCTAGTCGAAAAAGCGGCAAGTTATTATCGGGAAAAACCAGGCGAAGGAGTGGGACCTATCGCCTCACAGCAGAAGAGGCCCCCGCGGCAATTCATAAACGCTGACTTTCGTCCGCCCCAATTTGTTTGGCTTGCCGGTCACCCCGATTCCCCTTGGCTGGAAGCCGATTTGCTCGAGCAAGGCGCAAGACGCCGTGTTGCCGGGATCCGGGTAGGCACAGACCGCTGCGAGCTTCGGGGCATGGCCGAAGGCATGGGCCAAAAGCCGGCGCAAGGCTTCCGAGGCGAAACCCTGGCGCCGGCTGTGACGGGCGATCCAATATCCCAGCTCCCATTGCGCGCCATCCTCATTGAAAAGCCCGACGCAACCAAGCAGCCGGTCAGACCGGCGATCGGCGATGATGCGGTGGCCGAAGCCGTCGTAGCGGGCTTCCCGCGACCAGCCGATGAAGGCAGCGGCATCTTCACGGCCGTAAGGATAAGGCGGCATGATCAGCCATTGCGCCACCGACCAGTCGTTCAGCCCCTCGACCAGATCATCGATGTCGCCGTCATGTCCCGGGCGCAAGCGCAGCCGGGGCGTTTCGATGATGGTCATTCGCCCATTGCTCCTGTCGCGGCAGCTTCGAGAGAATCTTGTCCGGCCCGCCATTTTTCCCGTGTCAGGCGATAGAGGACATGCCGCCGCAAGGGATCGCCCACCGCCAGGACCGGATGGTCGAAGTCCTCGGCCGGGTCGCGTGTCATGTCGAGACGTTCCATCACGGCGCGCGACCGCCGGTTGGCCGGCACGGTGAAAGACACGATCTCGTTGAGGCCGAGTGCGGTGAAGCCATGCGCGAGCGCCGCCCGCGCCGCCTCGGTCGCATAGCCCTTGCCCCAATAGGCCCGCGCGAGGCGCCAGCCGATTTCCACGCAGGGCGTGAACGGCGCCTCGAAGCTCGGCCGGTGCAAGCCGACGAAACCGATGAAATCGGCAATACCGGGCACCTCGACCGCCCAGAAGCCGAAACCCTGGATCGCCATCAGCATGCGGATGCGCGCCGCCATCGCATCGCTTTCCTCGCGGCTCAAAAGCTTCGGCATGAATTCCATGACCCGGGGATCGTTGTTCAGCGCGGCGAAAGCCGGCAGGTCGCTGTCGCGCCAGCTACGTAACAGCAAGTGCGATGTTTGAATTACGCCGTCGGGATTGGCCGCGCTCGTCATCACTCGAACTCTCCGCATGTCGCACCGGCGATCTGTCGGCACTGCGATCAAAGCGACGGCGAGTCGCCGTCAATTCGATAAGAGCCGGCATTCCGGTTAACCGTGAAAGCTGCAGGATAGCCACGTCCCCGATCTTTTCCAGCGCCAACCCGGTCACATTCTGACCGATCGGGCAGATATCGTTTACCTGGATGACACAACCGTGATAGCGTTTCACGCCCTCCCCGGCCGAGACGCTTGTAGCGGCGCGCGGGGCATGGACGGTGGAAAACCGTCGAGGGCGCAGGACGGCAAACTGGGAGACATTTGATGAGACTGCTGACGAAATCGGCCGTGGCGGCGCTGATGGTGACGCTGGCTGCCGGTAGCTTTGCTGCCGGCCAAGCGGCCCATGCTGCGACGCCAAAAGACACTTTGGTGATGGCCTATGTGATCGACGATCTGATCTCGCTCGATCCGGCCGAAATTTACGAATTCTCCAGTTCGGAATATCAGGCCAATGTCTACGACCATCTCGTCGTGCTCGACGTCAAGGATACCTCAAAGATCCTGAACCGCGTCGCCGAAAGCTGGACCATCAGCCCCGACGGCAAGACCTGGAGCTTCAAGATCCGCTCCGGCATCAAGTTCCAGTCGGGCAACGACCTGACCGCCGAGGACGCCGCTTTCTCGCTGCAGCGTTACGTGATGCTCGACAAGAGCCCGGCCTTCATCCTGGGCCAGTTCGGGATCACCAAGGAAAACGCCAAGGAGAAGATCCGCGCGAAGGACCCCTCGACTGGAAGTCGAGCTGGATAAGGCCTATGCGCCCAGCTTCTTCCTGAACTGCCTGACCTATGTCAGCTCGATCGTCGACAAGAAGCTGGTCATGTCGCATGAGAAAGATGGCGACCTGGGCAATGGCTGGCTGAAGACCCATTATGCCGGTTCCGGCCCCTTCTTCCTGAAGGATTGGAAGCCGAACCAGTCGCTGATTCTGGTCACCAACCAGCACTATTGGAATGGCGTGCCGAAGATCAAGCGCGTCCTGATCAAGAACGTGACGGAAAGCGCCACCCAGCAATTGCTGCTGCAGAAGGGTGACGTCGATATCGCCCGCAACGTGACCGGCGATCAGCTCACCGCGCTGGAAGGCGACAAGAACGTCAAGATGGAATCGGCCTCCAAGGCGACGCTCTGGTATCTCGGCTTCAGCATGAAGAACCAGTATCTGGCGAAGCCGGAAGTGCGAAAGGCGCTCAAATACCTGGTTGACTACGACGGCCTCGCCAAGACCCTGTTCAAGGGCGTCGGCAAGCCGCACCAGACCATCCTGCCGGACGGTCAGCTCGGCGCGTCGGACGACATGCCCTATACGCTGGATGTCGCCAAGGCCAAGGAACTGCTGAAGAAGGCCGGCCTGGAAAACGGTTTCAGCGTGACGATGGATACCACCAACAAGACCGAGACGATGGAACTGGCGCAGGCGATCCAGTCGACCTGGGCGAAGGCCGGTGTGAAGCTGGAGATCAAGCCGGCCGATAACAAGCAGACGCTGACGCGCTATCGCGCCCGCCAGCATGACATCTATATCGGCCAGTGGGGCTCCGACTACCAGGATCCGCATTCCAATGCGGAAGGCTATGCCACCAATGCCGATAACAGTGACGACGCCAAGAACAAGCTGCTGGCCTGGCGCAATTCCTGGTTCGTGCCGGAACTGACCAAGGAGGTCTATGCCGCGCGCGACGAAAAGGACAACGCCAAGCGCGTCGAGATGTACAAGGACATCCAGAAGAAGGTGCTGGATGACGGCCCCTATCTGATCATGTTCCAGCAGATCGAAACAGCCGCCGTGAAGAAGTCCGTCGACGGTTTCGTCGTCGGTCCGACCTTCGACCTCAATCTCTACCACGACGTCGTCAAGAACTGACGTCGGTCAGGGATTGAGGTAGATCGGCATGAAGGCGAGTTTCCGGGTTCTTGTATCGGTCATCACGACCTTGTTCGGTCTGTTGCTGGTGACCTTCTTCATCGGCCGGATTCTTCCGGCCGACCCGGTGCTCGCCGTCGTCGGTGACCATGCTTCGGCGGAGGTCTATGCCCGGACCCGTCAGGAAATGGGCCTGGACCAGCCGCTGTGGCAGCAATTCTTCACCTATATCAGCCATGTGGCGCGGGGCGATCTCGGCGTTTCGCCGCGTACCGGCCGGCCGATCCTGGACGATATAGTCCAGGTCTTTCCCGCCACGCTCGAACTCGCGACCGCCGGGACGCTGATCGGCATCATCATCGGCGTGCCGGCCGGCGTCTGGGCGGCGGTGCGCAAGGACCGATGGCCCGATCATCTGGTGCGCTTCCTTGGCCTGTTCGGCTATTCCGTGCCCGTCTTCTGGCTGGGCCTGATGGGTCTGCTGCTGTTCTACGCCAAGCTGGAATGGCTGCCCGGTCCGGGTCGGCTCGATTTCGGCTACGAGGATATGATCGAGCCCGTCACCGGTATCATGACCATTGATACGCTGATCAGCGGTGACATGGAAATGTTCAAGAATGCCTTGATGCACCTGATCCTGCCCGCCTCGATCCTCGGCTATTACTCGCTCGCTTATATCAGCCGCATGACCCGCTCGCTGATGCTGGGCCAGTTGCGCCAGGAATACATTTTGACCGCACGGGTGAAAGGCGTTTCCGAGCGCAAGATCATCTGGCGTCATGCCATGGGCAATATCCTGGTGCCGCTGCTGACCGTGATCGTGCTGTCTTATGCCAGCCTGCTGGAAGGCTCGGTGCTGACCGAAACGGTCTTCGTCTGGCGCGGCCTCGGCCTCTATATCACCGACTCCCTCTTCGCCCTCGATATGACGGCGGTGCTGGGCGGAACCTTGGTCGTGGGCTGCGCCTTCATCTTCATCAATATGCTGACTGACCTCGCCTATCGGGTTCTCGATCCGAGAGCCCGATAAGGCATTGGTCCAAGGGTAACGCAGGATGAGCCTCGCCAACGACAATCTGCCGCCATCGATGAGCTGGCGCGGCTGGCTGCTGACGGAAACGCCCCATTCGCGGATGCAGGCCAGGCTCGGCCGGGCCTATCTCGGCTGGCGCGGCTTCCTGCGCAATCCGCTGGCCATGGCCGGCCTGCTGATTTTCGTCATCCTGGTGCTTACGGCGATCTTTGCCCCCCTGCTCACCAGCCACAATCCGCTGGCCGGCGATCTCGGCCATCGCCTCTTGCCACCCAACGAGGTCAATATCCTCGGCACCGACCAGCAGGGCCGCGATTTGTGGAGCCGCATCATCTATGGCTCGCGCATCACGCTGATGATCGTCTTCCTGGTGGCGGTGACAGCAGCACCGATCGGCCTCGTCATCGGCACGGTCGCCGGTTATGCCGGCGGCTGGGTGGAAGCCGTGCTGATGCGCGTGACGGACGTTTTCCTGGCTTTCCCCCGCCTGATCCTGGCGCTTGCTTTCGCCGCTGCCCTGGGCCCAGGCATCGAGAACGCGGTGCTCGCCATTGCCCTCACCGTCTGGCCGCCTTATGCCCGTCTCGCTCGTGCGGAGACATTGGCGGTGCGCAATTCCGACTATGTCGCCGCCGCGCGCATGAGCGGCGCCTCGCCCCTACGCATTATCATCGGCCAGATCATGCCGATGTGCATGTCCTCGCTGATTGTCCGCGTCTCGCTCGACATGGCCGGCATCATCCTGACCGCCGCAGGACTCGGCTTCCTCGGCCTCGGCGCGCAGCCGCCCTCGCCGGAATGGGGCGCCATGGTTTCCAGCGGCCGGGAACATTTGCTGGATCAGTGGTGGATCTCGACCTTCCCCGGCATCGCCATTTTCATCGTCAGCCTGGGCTTCAACCTGATCGGCGACGGGTTGCGCGATGTCTTCGATCCGCGCGAGCAGTGAGGAAGGCCGGATGACGACATCGCTGCTTCAGGTCGAGAGCCTCAATATCCGTTTCGATACGCCGACCGGCATCTCCCACGTCGTGCGCAATATGAGTTTCAGCATGGGGCGGGAAAAGCTCGCTATCGTCGGTGAATCCGGCTCCGGCAAGTCCCAGAGTGTCCGCGCCATCCTCGGCTTGACGCCGGGCAAGGTGAGCGCCGACCGGCTCGATTTCGACGGCCAGTCGCTGCTCGGCCTCGATGCCGCGCAATGGCGGGCAATCCGCGGCAAGCGCATCGCCATGGTGATGCAGGACCCGAAATACTCGCTCAACCCAGTGATGCGGATCGGCGACCAGTTGCTGGAAGCCTGCCGCGACCGCTATCGTGGCAAGCAAGCCAAGGCGCGCTCCATGGAAATGCTGGAAGCGGTGCGCATCCGCGATCCGGAGCGGGTTTATCGCGCCTGGCCGCATGAATTGAGCGGCGGCATGGGGCAGCGGGCGATGATCGCCATGATGCTGATCACCGAGCCTGAATTGCTGATCGCCGACGAGCCGACCTCCGCCCTCGATGTGACCGTGCGGCTGCAGGTCCTGGCCATTCTCGACGATCTGGTGCGCAAGCGCGACATGGGTCTGATCTTCATCAGCCACGATCTTAATCTGGTGGCCTCGTTCTGCGACCGGGTGCTTGTCATGTATGCCGGCCAGATCATGGAAGAGGTGAATGCCAAGCACCTCCACGACGCACAGCACCCTTATACAAAAGGCCTGCTCGCCTGCCTGCCGGAGCTTGGCAAGCCGGCGCAAGCCTTGCGCACCCTGGTCCGCGATCCGGCCTGGAAAAATCCGCTGCCGCAACATCCGGTGACGCGATGATCCCCGCCAACGATTCCAGCCCGATCGACGACGATGCGATGATCGCCGTCCGCGACCTGAATGTCAGCTTCGGCGCCGGCAAGCAGGAAGTCGCGGCGGTGAAGCAGGTCAGCTTCCAGGTCGATCGAGGCGAGAGCTTCGGCCTGGTCGGTGAATCCGGCTCGGGCAAATCGACGGTATTGCGCGTGCTTGCGGGGCTCAATCCCAGCTGGCAGGGCAAGGTCGTTATCGCCGGCCATAATCTGGCCGCGCGGCGGCAAAAGGATTTCTTCAAGACCGTGCAGATGGTGTTCCAGGACCCCTATGGGTCGCTGCATCCCAAGCACACGATCGACCGCATCCTCTCGGAGCCGCTTGCCGTCCACGGCATCAAGGATGCCGAAAGCAAGGTCCGCGCGGCGCTCGACCAGGTCCAGCTCGGCGCCTCCTTCCGCTTCCGCTATCCGCACCAGCTTTCCGGCGGCCAGCGCCAGCGCGTCGCCATCGCCCGCGCCCTGATCCTGCGGCCGCAGGTGATCCTGCTGGATGAACCCACCTCCGCCCTCGACGTCTCGATCCAGGCGGAAATCCTGAACCTCCTGAGCGACTTGCAGCGCGATCTCCGCCTCACCTACCTGCTGGTCAGCCACGACCTCGCCGTGGTCGGCCAGATGTGCAACCGCCTCGCGTTGATGCGCAAGGGCGAGATCGTCGAGTTGGCGGATGCAGCGCAACTCGCCGCCAGCAGCCTCACCCATCCATATTCCAAGCAATTGCTGGTCGCCAGCAAAGGCTATGATCGCGCCGCCATCGACGCTTTCGCGGATTTTTGAGAAACGCGGCGGTGCTTACAATCGGGCGCCGCGATTTATTTCTTGCGAGCGGGAGAGTAGTTCGACGGGAACAAGGCATGCTGCGCTTCCTCGTCGAACTCCATCTTGAAATTATGCCTTTCGCCAATCTTCCTGGCGCGGAACACGGCCGGTCGTGAATCCACGGTCGAAAACCACCGCCTCAGTTCAGGACCCCCCCCCAAGCGGATCGTCCTCCTGCTTCAACACCTTTGACGCCCGATCAAGCCAGCCCCAGGCGGAGATATCGACGATCGTATACTCGCCGCCGAGGATGTAATCGCGATCGGCCAGGTGGTCGTTGAGGACCTGATAGTGCCTCTCGGCTTCGCGTCGACAACGGTTAATGGCGAATGCGGGGATGTCGCGCTCGGCAAACTGGAAATGATGAGCCGCAAAGTGGAAATAGATTGCCTGACCGGAGAATGGGCCGAGGCCCGAGGCAATGAAGAGAAGCCATGAAAGCAGCTCCGGCCTGTCCTCGGGTTTCCCCATGAGGCGGTCGATCTTCTCCGCCAGATAGATCAATATCGCCGTGGAATCGAAAACGCGCACTTCTTTGCCACCCGGCCCGTCGGTATCGATGATGGCCGGCACCTTGCCATTCGGATTGATTGCGCGAAACGCCGCGGTATGTTGCTCGCCTTTAAAGGTTTCAACGGGTACCACCGTGTAAGGCATATGCGTTTCCTCCAGGAACAGCGCAACCTTCGCGGCATTGGGCGTCGCATGATAGTAGAAACGGATCATCTCCATCCTCCTTGACAGGTATGACGTGGGCGAGCTGCCCTCACGATCTCTTCCATCTCGATCACGAGACGTTGGGATTTAATCTCGATCGCCATCGCATCCTTGAGCCGGCGGGCAGCAATGCCGAAGTGAGGCTCCGTTGAAAGGCGGATCAAGGCAGCAGCGATGTCGGCTTCTGGGGCATCCGACGGCAAGACCAGGCCGACACCCTGCGCTTTGACTCGCAATGCGATGTCGTTCTGGTCCCGCCCCATCGGCATGACCAGGAGCGGCAGGCCATGCGACAAGGCACGGCTGACGGTTCCGTGGCCGCCATGCGTCACAACCATCGAGACACATGGCATCACCGCGTCATGTGGTGCACTGTCCAGCAATGTGACGTTCGGTGGCGCCCTGAGTGCCGCAGCGTTCACTTCGGGTCCCAATGTCGCGACGCCCTCCAGCCCCGCTTGCGCCACAGCCCTCGCGGTGCGTTGCAGTGCATCGGCCTGATTCTGGTTGGTGGTGCTGAAAGAGACCAAAACACGCAGGCGGCTCGGCTCGACGCGCGGGCCGGTGAGCCAAGAAGAGTTCCATGGCTTCGCCCAGGCTGAACGATCCAGGAGCGGCCCTATATAGCGGACATTCTCCGGGAGATAATCTGCAGCAAAGTCAAATGCCGCACTCATCGCGATCAGAAAACGATCGGCGCGATCGAATATCTCCAAAATGCTATCCACCGGTGCGAGATCCTGGCTTGCACGGGCCTCATTCAGCATCGGCAGCCATCTGTTCATCAGCGCGATATATTGTTTGGTCGCTTCCGCCACTCTCACACGGTCTCTTGTCGTCACAGGGGCTGTTAAGCGGCTGGTTATGGGCGGCACACCGGGTAGCGGACGGAGGCTGATTGTCGGTGAGAGCAGCGCATATGGGATGCCTGCGGCTTCCACAGCGACTGCTGAACCAAACAGCGCGCTATCGCCAAGCAAGGCCTCCGTTGGTACGCGCTCGATTTCCTCACGCATATCCGCGGCGCGTGCTGCCGCGGGTCCAAAAAGCAGATGGTCACAGGCATATTGCAGACCGCTGCGGCACGTAGAGATCGGAGAAATTTTTGGCTCACGGTGCCAGGTAGAAAACCCGAATCCTGCCGTTTCCACTTCCCTGTGCGCATCAGCCCGCGAAAGGAAACGGACACTGTGACCGTGCTCACATAACTGTCTCGCTGCAGTCAACATTGGGCCGAGATGACCTGGCCCACCCCAAGCGGCGATGAGAATATTGTGGTGCATTGGATGATCTACCTGACATACGGCGGCAATGAAACGCGGTGCTTAATCGGATGAACTGGAGGAATGAGCAGGAGCTTGCTGATTGCTGACGATGATGATGACTCGCCTCTCGACCATTACACGTGACGGCGATTACATATGGGCCAGTCCGAGTTGCCCATGTTGGCGCGGAGCGATAACGTATAATTGGATGTAATGGCGCGTTCATCCAGCAGGATTGATAGGACAAACGCGCAAATGATTAGTACGTCGCATTCCAGATTATTCGAAACAGCACGTCGATGCGTTGACGCGCGAGTTTCGTAAACTCAATCCGAATTCCAATGAGATTCATCCGGGGCTTATGATGGAGTGAATTGGCATGCGATCGCGCTTCGACTTCACCAAGGCATACCCAAGAACATATGAAGCCTGGGGAGATGCACTCCGCGCCTACCCCTGGGGAACGCCCAAGGTTCCGGAACCGAAAACCTTCACCACCTTGCGGTCGAACCTGAGCACATATGGCTTCGAGTTGGGCGCCACGAAGCATGATGACGCACCACATTATGCCTATACGGTCAGCCGGGAATACGACGACATCCGGTCCGATAAGGCCGACCACTACCACGTCCTGTTTCAGGATGCCGGCTCCACAACCGTGATACAAAGCGATCAGGTTACGGTACTCGCACCTGGCGATATCGTTCTTTTGGATGCCGCCCGACCGTCTTTGCTCGTCAATAACGGCGGCATCCAATTCGATCTGGTTCTCCCGCGCGCGTCTTTCATGTTCTATGTCGGACGCGAGCTGCAAGGCGGACAGCCTGGTCACCGGGGAATGGCGGCAGAGCGCGCCCTTCGCCAGATTCTTGTCGATGCGGATGAAGCGGGCAAGCTGTCCGACTGGGCCAGCAATCAGATGCAGCGGATCATCTATGATCTCGTGGCCGTGCTTTTCGAACCACAGACCGAAGCCATGCCGCTTCCCGATGCAGCGTTCAAGCGTGTCTGCGCCATCATCAGAGATGGCCATGCAGATCCAAAGTTGACGCCTTCAATGGTCGCCGCCGAAGCCGGCATGTCGCTACGCAAGCTCCAGTCACTTTTCACGAGCCGTAGCACGACATGCACCGCCTACATTCATTCGGTCCGCTTGGAACATGCCGTGTCTCTTCTGCAGCGCCGGGAATTTCTCCACACCCAGGAATTCCTCAGCCAGATCTCTTTTCGCTGCGGCTATCGCGACCACAACTATTTCGCTCGCATCTTCCGACGCAAATTCGGTCAGTCACCCGGCAGCTACGCCAAGTCGCATGGCGGCGGGTTATAAAAACGCAGGTTGCTTGCCGTACAGATCATCGCGTTAGACCATCGACGCTTTCGCAGACTATTGACAATTAATCGCTCAGGCGATTTCAGTCCGGTGCAGGCTTCGTACGATAGGGATTATTCGAACCATCATAACGTCAGGGAGCGCATACCCGGTTAACGCGAGTTCGCAATCAAGAGGTCCCGCACATGCCTTTAAGGCTTCCGGAGTAGCGAAACGAAAGTGGGCTCGACGACAAAAAGGCGCTGCTGCTCAGCGAGCCAAATGGGACTTTCTGCTCGCTCATCGAACTCGCCTGGTATGTCTCCACCGAAACTGCGTGCTAATTTCCAGAACACAGATTATTTTTCTCTTTTTACGATTATTTCTCTGAAGTATTCTATTTTAGAGAAGCCACCAGATGCCCTTCCACGCCCCATCATCAAGTCAGTCCGGCACTGCGTCACAGCGCTGCGCATGGTCGCAGGGCAGAAACATCATTGGCGCCGCCGAACATTATCCTGTATCAAGCGCGTTTCGCCGCTTCCGCGATGCTCTTGCTGCCGGGTCCGATTGATCGACCGGGCGTCATCTTGCGGCCCAATTCCTGACCGATTGAAAGACCATGCCTTTTCGTGCGATCAACCCGGCCCTCGACCGCGCCCTTGCCGAGCGCAATTATCTTGAACCGACGCCGGTTCAGCTTGCCGTGCTGCAGGATGAGGCGGCCGGCCGCGATCTGCTGGTCTCGGCGCAGACCGGATCCGGCAAGACGGTGGCTTTCGGCCTGGCTTTCGCCCCGACCATCCTGGGAACGGCCGAGCGTTTTCCCCGGCCTGGCGCACCGCTGGCCCTGATCATCGCCCCGACCCGCGAACTGGCCATGCAGGTGCATGGCGAATTGAGCTGGCTCTATGCGGCGGCGGGTGCCCGCGTCGTTTCCTGCGTCGGTGGCATGGATGCCCGGCGCGAGGCCCGCGCCTTGGCCGATGGCTGCCATATCGTCGTCGGCACGCCGGGCCGGCTGCGCGATCATCTGGAGCGCGGCCAGATCGATACCTCCGACTTGCGGGTCGTGGTGCTGGACGAAGCCGATGAGATGCTGGATCTCGGCTTCCGTGAGGATCTGGAATTCCTGCTCGATGCGACGCCGCCGACGCGACGCACCCTGCTCTTCTCCGCCACCATCGCCAAGGACATCGCAGCACTCGCACGAGAATATCAGCGCGACGCGCTGCGCATCGATACGCTGCAGCAGAACGAGCCGCATGGCGATATCGAATACCGCGCCATCGGGGTCGGCGCACGCGACACCGAACATGCCGTGGTCAATGTGCTGCGCCATATCGAGCCGCGCGCCAGCATCATCTTCTGCCATACGCGCGAGGCGGTGCGGCGGCTGCATGGCAGCCTGCTGGAACGCGGTTTCGATGTCGTCGCCTTGTCCGGCGAGCTGACGCAGAACGAACGCAGTCATGCCTTGCAGGCTTTGCGCGACGGCCATGCCCGCGTCTGCGTGGCGACCGATGTCGCGGCGCGCGGTCTCGACCTGCCGGATCTCGGCCTGGTCATTCACGCCGATATCCCGACCAACCGGGCGACCCTTCTGCATCGCAGTGGCCGCACCGGCCGCGCCGGGCGCAAGGGCATCTGCGTGCTGATCGTGCCGCATGCAAAACGCCGCCGGGTCGAGCAGCTTTTGAACGGCGCCAATATCAAATCCGTCTGGAGCGATCCGCCGACGGCCGACGCGATCCGGGCGCTTGACCGGGAGCGCATGCTGCAGGATCCGGTCCTGACCGAGCCGGTGATGGAAGAAGACCTGGTCCAGGCCCGTGCACTGCTTGAAACCCGTTCGGCGGAGGATGTGGCGGCGGCGCTGATCCGCCTCTACCGCGCCCGCCTGCCGGAACCGGAAGACCTTTTCATCGAACCGTTCCGGGAGGAACGCCGGCGTCCGCGCCGTGAGGATGATGGCGAGGGCGACGGCCGGGGCCGCCGCGGGGAACGCCGCCAGCCGGAGGGGCGTTCATCGGAGGGCCGTGTGCCGCGCGAATATCGCGACGGCGGCGAGAACATGGTGCAGTTCCGCATCAGCGCCGGCCGCCGGCAGAATGCCGATCCCAAATGGCTGCTTCCCATGCTGTGCCGGCGTGGCCAGATCTCGAAGAAGGAGATCGGCGCCATCCGCATCTTCGATCATGAGAGCACCGTCGATATCGCGCAAGATGTCGCTGCCCGCTTCATCGACGCGGTCCGTCAGACCGGCGGCAATGACGTCCGCATCGAGCCGGCCGATTCACCGCGCGGCAAAGGCGGTGACCGCCCGCCCCGCCCGACGCATGCCGATGGCGCGGCGCCGGAGCGGAGGGAACACGGCGAGCGGAAGGGATATGGCAAGGACAAGAAAAAAGGCAAGCGTCCCGCCAACGGCGCCAAACCCGAGGGTGCCAAGCCGGACCGCAGTAAGCCGGAAGGCGGCAAATCCGAAGGCGGAGACCGGCCGCCACGCCGGGACAAGCGCGAGGCCGCGGAAGCCAATGCCAAGAAGTTCAAGAAGAAGCTGAAAAAACTGCAGAAGAAAAGCGGTTCGAAGTAATCCAGCTTGATATCCCCTGCTGCCGGCAGCGGCGGCAGGGGATGAGGCTGCCGCCGCTGCCACGGCACACGGCAATAGCAGAGGATGAAACTGCTATCACGCGCCGTGCTTGACCGGAATCAATTGATATATAAGGCCGGGCTCAACGATGACCTCGCCATTGCGCATGTGGCGGAGATCGTAGCTGCCGTCACATTTCCGGGACGCCAGGCCGGCGAAAACATAGCGATAGCCCCGCCGGTATTTCACGACATCCGTCACCGGTCTTTCCCGGAAGAAGCATACGACATCGCCATCCGGCACGGCATCAAGCAGCAAGTAATATTCGGCCGGCGGCTCAACGTTCCGATAAATAAGTGGCATGGGGCGCAAGATGATCTCCGGATGATGTTCACATCCAGAAGCAGGAATATCGCCGCCTGGGGTAAAGAAACGAGATGAACTTGCCGATCGCGGCGTCAAGCCGGAATAAATCGGGCGAGCGGGATCATAAAACCGGCCGCTCGCCTTCATCGTGCGCCGTCTAATCCGCCAGAACGTCCCGCAAGCGCTTTGCCAGGTCCTGCAACCGGTAAGGCTTGCTGAGCAGGCCGACGGTTTCCAGATGCGGTTCGTTTCCCTGCAAAGATGCCTCGGTGAAGCCCGATGTCAAAAGGGTCTTGATGCCGGGACGGCGGCGGGCCGCTTCGGCAACCAGTTCGATGCCGCTCATCTTTCCCGGCATGACCACGTCGCTGAAAATCAGACCGACCGGCTCGCCGCGATCCAGCACATCCAATGCCTCGGCGGCATTGGTGGCGGTGATGACCCGATAGCCCAAGGCCGTCAATTGCTGGGTGACGACGGCGCGCACCTCGTCATTGTCCTCGACCGCCAGGATGGTGATGTTGTTGTCCTGGGGCGTCGATACATGATCGGCATGATCCGAGCGGGCTGTGACCTCATCGCTCACGGCACGCGGCAGATAGAGCCTGACCGTGGTACCATGCCCGACTTCGCTATAGACCTTCACATGCCCATGCGATTGCTTGGCGAAACCGTAGACCATGCTGAGGCCCAATCCGGTTCCCCGTCCCTCCTCCTTGGTGGTGAAAAAGGGCTCGAAAATACGGCCGAGAATTTTCGGTGGGATGCCTTCGCCAGTATCGGAGACGGCGAGCATCACATAGGGGCCGGGCTTCACATCGAGATTCTCGGCGGCATAGGCATCGTCCAGCACCCGGTTGCCGGTTTCGATCACCAGCCGGCCGCCGCGCGGCATCGCGTCACGGGCATTGACAGCAAGATTGGTCAAAGCAGATTCGACCTGGGTGGCATCCGCGAAAACCGGCCACAAATCCGGCGCCAGCTTCGACTGTACCTTGATCCCCTCGCCCAGGGTTCGCGTGATCAGTTCCTCGACATCGCTGACCAAGGTGTTCAGATCGAAGGCGGTCGCTTCCAGGGTTTGCTTGCGCGCGAAAGCCAGCAATTTGCGTGTCAGCTCGGCGCCCCGCAAACTGGCTTTCAAGACCCGCCCCGACAGAGCTACGGCTTTCTCATTGCCGCGGATTTCTTCTTCCAGCAAATCCAGATTGCCGATGATCACGGCCAGCAGGTTGTTGAAATCATGGGCGATGCCACCGGTCAACTGGCCGACCGTTTCCATGCGCTGCGCATGGCTCAACTGGCGCTGCAGCGACCGGCTGTCCGTTACGTCCTCCAGAACCAGGACCGCGCCCAGGAAATTGCTCACCCTGGTTTCACCGTCGCGATATAGGTCATCACGATACAGGGGCGCTGCGGATAACCGGATTTCCTGGTCACCGGCCGGACCGCGATACAGCAGATCGATATTCTGCAACAGCTCGCCGCGGTTGAGACGATCGAAAAAATCGCCAAAGGTGGCCTCGCCGAATGCCTTGATGAAAGGGCATGGCTGGCCGATCACGTCACTTGCCGCATGGCCGAAGGTTCGCTCCGCGCTGCGGCTCCAGGTCAGGACCCTGAAATCGGCTGCCAGGCTGACGATAGCCAAGGGCGAGGATTGCAGGACGGCTTCCAGCCGCCGGTTCGCCTGACGCGTCGATCGCAGCATCTCTTCCCGCTCCGTCACGTCGCGAACCATGACGGTGAAGGTGGTTTCACTGTTTTCCGTGCTGCGGGAGATCGATAATTCGGCGGGAAATTCCGATCCGTCGCTGCGCCGCACATTGGAGCGCCGGCGTTCGACCTCGTCGCCTTCGCCATTCGCGATGATCTTCAGATCGGGCAGCAGGTCGCCAATATCGCGCCCCAGCACCGTCTCGTTGCCGTAAGCGAACAAGATCGCCGCGGCGCGATTGAACAAGGTGATATGGCGATCGGCATCGGCCGCGATGATGGCATCCGGCGCCAGGGTCAGGATCTGCTCAAAACGCGCCTGGATGGATTTCTGCGCCGCTTCGGCCCGGGCATGGGCGCGCCGCGTTTCCATCTCCAGCAATTCACGCTCGATCGCCGGGACCAGACGCTTGAGATTGCCCTTGGTCACGTAATCCTGCGCGCCGGCCCGCATGGCGGCGACGGCGATATCCTCGCTCATGCTGCCGGACAGGAAGATGAAGGGGATATCGAGGCCGCGCTGGCGGATCTCCTTCAGGGCCTCGGCGCCGCTGAAGCCGGGCATGGCGTAATCGGCGATGACGATATCCCAGCTATCCTCATCCAGCGCCGCGACGAGATCCCTGGCGCTGTCGACACGGCGGTGATGAATGAAGCCGAATTCGCTGCGCGTCAAGGCAAGCAGCAGAAGTTCCGCATCATCCGCGGAATCTTCGATGACCAGAACGCGCAAGGATCTCATACCGATACGCCCTCCTTCACATCTTTTCGCTTATCCGGCTCTTCTCCAACCGTTTCAGGTGGCAGAGCTCGGCGGTACTTCATTGAGCAACAGCCAATACAGGCCGAGCTGTCGCGATGCCTCGACAAACGATTCGAAATTGACCGGCTTGCGGACATAGCTGTTACAGCCCAGCCGATAGCCTTCGACCAGGTCGCGCTCCTCCCTCGACGATGTCAGGATGACGACCGGCAGAGCGCGCGTGCGCTCATGCTCGCGTATCCGGCGCAGGACCTCCAGGCCGCTCAGCTTCGGCAGATTGAGATCGAGCAGTGTCACCTGCGGCAGGTCTACGACATCGCGGCCTTCATATTTGCCGGTCGCAAAGAGATAATCCAGGGCTTCGACGCCATCCCGGACGACCATGACATCGTTCTTCATGTTGTTCTTGCGAAAGGCCCGCAGCGTCAGCTCTTCATCATCGGGGTTGTCCTCGACCAGCAGAATTGTCTTCGTGGTCATCTTTCAGCCCTCGCTTACAACATGAAATAGAATGTGGCGCCTCGATCCGGTGCCGCTTCGGCCCAGATCCGGCCGCCATGCTTGGCCATGACGCGCTGCACGGTCGCCAGGCCGATGCCCGTGCCGGGATAGTCCTTGGCATCATGCAGACGCTGGAACGCGCCGAACAGGCGCTGGGCATAGGCCATGTCGAAGCCGGCACCATTATCGCGCACGAAATAGACGACCTGCCCGTCTTCCTCGATCTGCCCGAACTCAATCCTGGGTGCATCCGTTTTCCTGGTGAATTTCCAGGCATTGTTCAGCAGATTCTCCAGGGCGATGCGGATCAGGCGCGGATCTGCATTTGCCGGCCGAACGGCTTGCACCCGCACATCCACCTGGCGCCCGTCTTCCGCCAGCTGCTTCAGGATGTCGGTCGCCATCTCGCTCAGATCGACATTGCGCTTGACCACATCGGCCCGCGCCACCCGCGACAATTCCAGCATATCGTCGATCAGCAGATCCATCCGCTGCGTCGCCTGGCGGACGCGGGACAGATACTGCTTGGCCCGATCCTCCAGCACATCGCCATAATCTTCTTCCAGCGCCTGGCTGAAGCCGTCGATTGCCCGCAGCGGCGCCCGGAGATCGTGCGATACCGAATAGCTGAAGGTTTCCAACTCCTTGTTCAAGGCCGCGAGTTCCGTATTGTCCCGGGTCAGGTTGGCATTCAGATCGGCAATCTCCTGCTCCGCCCGGCGTTCCTTGGTGACATCCCGGATATCGCAAAACACCATCATGCCCTGATCGGTCTCCGCCGGACTCAGGCTGACGGCGACCGGAAATTCCGAACCATCCCGGCGCTGGCCGTAAAGTTCCAGATCCGCTCCCATCGCACGGGGCACCGGTGCGGCCACGTAATGGTCGCGATGGCGTTGATGCGCTGCGTGATAACGCGGCGGCACCAGGATATCGACCGTCTGGCCGATCAGTTCCTGCCGGTCATAGCCGAACATCGTTTCGGCCCGGGCATTGACCAGGGTGATCTTGCCGGACTTGTCCGTCACCACGATGGCATCGGGGGCCGCTTCCACCAGATGACGGAACTGGGTTTCGCGCGACCAGAGCTGCTTCTCGGCCTGCCGGCGCTGCATCTGATAATAGGCGATGCCCAGCGCACCGCCGGCCAGCAGCAGCGTGAAGGCAATCGCTGCCAGGATATGGTTCTTCCTGCTCTCCGCCGTCTGCGCCATCATCGCCGAGTTTGACATATGGCTGATCAGGTACCAGGTCGGCTTCGCATCGATTGCCGGACCCGTCTCATCCATCCGCAGCAAAGACAGGGAAATGCCCATGACGGTGAAAAAGTCGCCATCGGCCCAGAATTGATGCGCCTGCCCTGATTTTCCCCGGGCTTGTTGCCAGGCAGCGGGATAATTCTGCCCGAAGGTATATTGCGGCTGGCCGGGGAACATGAAGCTCCATTCCTGCTCGGGATGCGGGCCGATCAGCCAATAGCCCTGGTCGTTGGCGAGCCAGACATCGTTGCCGCCGGCAAGCTTGCCTTTCAGCGGCCGAATGCGATCCAGCAGGCGCTGCCCCAGATAATTCAGAATGACCAGACCGCCGGTCGCGCCGTTTTCATCGAAGATCGGCACCGCGACGCGGATCATCGGCTTATAGGGCGTTTCGACCTTCTGGCCTTCGATATTCAAATCGAAAGGCGAGACATAAACTTCCTGGGGGCTGAGCTTCAGCGTATCAGTGACATAATAGCGGTCGGATTTATCCTGCAGCCGATCCGGCGGAACCAGCTTATAACCACCGCCGGCCGCATCGACCCGTACCACTTCCCGTCCCCGGGCGTCGATCAGGCGGACCTGGTCGTAAAGCCTCCGGTTCTCGGCGAAGCTCAGATATTCCCGTTCCAGTGCCTGCACCGTCGCCGGCGTCTGGGCAGCCTGCCATTGCCGCAGCACTTCCTGGTGGCCAAGATAGGCGACATCCGACTTGATGGTGTTGATCGTTGCGGCCACGCGTTGACGCGCGATTTCAACCGAGGTGGCCTGATCATTGGCGATGATCTTCCGGCTGGAAGTCACCTGCTGGGCATAGAGATAATAGAGTACCGACCAGGCGATCAAAGCCAGCGGCACGAATATCACTACCGCGCGGCGGATCACTGCCCCTGTGCCGAATTGGCCTGTCACGAAGCCCCCAAGTTTTCCCCGAGACGCGTGTTTTCATTCACGCGTTCTCCGCTGCACCCTTTTCTTCCCTGCCACCACTAGACATCGCCACGACCAGACATCGCCACGACCAAGTGTCCCGGAAGCCGGTGCAACCGATAGCCCAGGCTAGCATGCCTGCTGCCCGGTGCCGAGCGGATTTCGAAAACGCAGCCGGCTGGTGAATTAACGTTCGGGGATCAACTGTCCTGCGGGGCGAGCTTGCCGAAGGGCGAGGTTCCGGGGCTGAGCGACAAGGCGCCGAGCCGCTTCAGCCCCTCCCGGCCATAGCGTTCCTTGATGGCCTGTTTCAGCCAGGCCTCGGCCTGATTGTGACGCTGGCCTTCCAACCGGTCATTGGCCTGCAGCCAGGCGAAGTGATCCGCCGCTTTGTCGATCAGCCTGGCAATTCCCTCGCCGCTATTGGCGCTGGCGGTCAGGACGGCGATCGGCCAAGCTTGCGGATCGGCCAGCGCCAGGGACAGGGCGCCCTTCACATCGGTTTTCGCCCGGGTCGCCGCCTTCCCCATATCGCCCTTGGTGACGACGACGATATCGGGGATTTCGACGATTCCGGCTTTCATGAATTGCAGGCTGTCGCCGGAACCCGGCTGGACGCAAAAGACCACCGTATCGGCGGCCATGGCGATATCGGTTTCGGATTGGCCGACGCCGACCGTCTCCACCAGCACGATATCGAACACCGAGCGCATCAGGATCATGGCGGCATAGGTCATCTCCGCCAGCCCGCCCAATTGATCGCGCGCCGCCATGGACCGGACGAAGATGCCGTTATCCTCCGGATCGGTGCGCAGCCGCGTGCGGT
The DNA here is from genome assembly GCA_008012315.1 of Rhodospirillaceae bacterium. Classification (GTDB taxonomy): domain Bacteria; phylum Pseudomonadota; class Alphaproteobacteria; order Dongiales; family Dongiaceae; genus Dongia_B. The sequence goes on along the minus strand of SSEL01000012.1, from coordinate 97,817 downwards.
CGCCCAGCAAGGCGCCGCCCGAGCGCCGCGAGGACGGATCGACCGCGATGACGCCGATCGTCTTGCCGCGTGACCGGTAGTCGCGAATGAGCGCACCGATCAGCGTGGATTTGCCGACACCCGGCGGCCCGGTCAGGCCGATCACCTGGCCGAAGGGCCGGGCAAAGGCTTCATCCAGCAGCGCCACCGTAGCAAGGTCGTCCGGCGCCGCCTCCATCCTCGCCAACGCCCGCGCCATCTGCACCTTGCCGCCCGATTTGAGCTCATCGAGGGTCAGCGCCATCACCGCATCTCCCGCTTGCGTCCACGCATCATCGAACCTGCCGCGCTCCAGCCTATTGCAGTTGCATGTCAGCCAGATTGTGCTGTTCGGTCAAGCGCTTCCATCGTCGCGCCGACTTCGCTAGAAAGACCTGGAGGGCCGGTTTCGGAGAAATACCGGCCGTTGGCGCGACGACATAGGGATTTACGATGAAACACCTCATCACCGGTCTGCTTCTCGTTGTCTTTGGCGGTGTTTTGCTCGGCGGCTGCAGCGAGACCGTGCTGACCCGGAACCAGGCCGCCGATGTCAAGACGGTGAGCGTCATCTCCGCCATCGGCGATGAACTGACGGTGCGGGATATCGTCGCGCAGGACCCGGCGGGCAGCCAGGGATCGCTGGCGGCATACGGCCTCGACCGATATGCGGTCGATCAGGCTGATCACCTGCTCGCCGACCGTTACAGCCTGATTCCGGTCACCTATGAACCGAGCGATTTTTATCAGAGCGAAAAGGAACGTGTGATCCAGAGCTTTCTGATCGGCGGCGTGCCGGTCGGCCAGGTCATTCGCCAGCGTACACAACCGCCCGGCGCGACTGCTCTCGGTGCGGACATCTATGTCGTGCTGCTGCCGGGCAAGGCCAAGCTTACGGATGTCGACAAGCCGCTTTACGGCGCCAGCCTGATCCGCTTGGCAAGCGGGCCCAATCTCGGCATCGTCTATCGCATCGTCATTGTGGACGGCCACACGCTGCAACCCATCGCCAATGTCGACACGATGGCCGATCACACGGTCGATGACAGTTACTGGGCCGACAGTTTCGCTGCCCTCAGCGAAAGCCAGAAGCAACAGATCGCCGATACCTGGAAGCAGCGCCTCGACCGCACCCTGAAGCCGGCCCTGCAGAAATTGAATTTGATACCTTGAGCCTTCTGACGACCATCAACGCTTTCGCCTGCGATAAGGTCACCGAGAGCTATTCGCACTCATTCTGTAAAGCTTCGATATCGCAAAACAAAGGCCCCCGAAATGGGGGCCTTTTTTATGTCCGGTTTTGATCCGCGTCTCAGCCCTCGCCCTTGCGGCCGTCGCCGGAGTCGGTCAGCGCCGCCTGGGCCGCCGCCAGCTTGGCGATCGGCACGCGGTATGGCGAGCAGGAGACATAGTTCAAACCCTGCTGAGCGCAGAAATGGATAGAGGCCGGATCACCGCCATGTTCGCCGCAGATGCCGAGCTTGATATCGGCGCGCGTCTTGCGGCCGCGTTCCGCCGCCAGCTTCACCAATTCGCCGACGCCATCGGGGTCGAGCGTGATGAAGGGATCACGGGCAAGGATGCCCTGGCGCTCATAGGCCTGGATGAAGCGCGCGGCGTCATCGCGGCTGAGGCCAAAGGTGGTCTGCGTCAGATCGTTGGTGCCGAAGCTGAAGAAGGCCGCATCCTTGGCGATCTCGCCCGCCAGCAAGGCGGCGCGCGGCAATTCGATCATGGTGCCGACGGAGTAAGGCAGCTTCACCTTGCCCTCAGCCTCCACTTCCGCCGCGACCCGATCGATGATCGCCTTCATCAGCGTCAGTTCCTTGGGGATGCCGACCAGCGGGATCATGATCTCGGCTTCCGCCGTGTCGCCGGAGCTCTGCTTGACATGGGCCAGCGCTTCGAAGATCGCCCGGGCCTGCATCTCGTAGATTTCCGGATAGGTGATGCCGAGGCGGCAGCCGCGATGGCCGAGCATCGGATTGCTTTCATGCAGGGCTGCCGCGCGGGCCTCCACCGCTTCCGCCGACACGCCGGCCGCGGCAGCCACTTCGGCGATTTCCGCGCTGGAATGCGGCAGGAATTCGTGCAGCGGCGGATCCAACAGGCGGATCGTCACCGGCAGGCCCTTCATGATCTCGAAGAGTTCGACAAAGTCCTGGCGCTGCATCGGCAGGATCTTCGCCAGGGCCCTCTTCCGGCCGTCGACATCCTCGGCCATGATCATTTCGCGCATGGCGACGATACGGTCGCCATCGAAGAACATATGCTCGGTGCGGCAGAGGCCGATGCCTTCGGCGCCGAATTTCCGCGCGGTGCGGGCATCCAGCGGCGTCTCGGCATTGGTGCGGATCTTCAGTTTCCGCGCCTCGTCGGCCCAGCCCATCAGGGTGGCGAAATCACCGGAAAGCTGCGGTTCGATGGTCGGCACGGCGCCCACCATCACCTCGCCGGTCCCGCCATCGATGGTGATCAGATCGCCTTCCTGGATCTTGTGACCCTTGACATTCATCACCTTGGCCTTGCCGTCGATGCGCAATTCGCCGGCGCCGGAAACACAAGGCCGACCCATGCCGCGCGCCACGACGGCAGCGTGGCTGGTCATGCCGCCGCGCGTGGTCAGAATGCCGACCGCGGCATGCATGCCGTGAATGTCCTCGGGGCTGGTCTCGACGCGGACCAGGATCACCTTGTCACCCTTGGCGGCGCGGTCTTCCGCATCATCGGCGGTGAAGACCACCTTCCCCGAGGCGGCGCCGGGGCTGGCCGGCAGGCCGCGCGCGACCACGTCGCGCTTCGCCTTCGGATCGAGTGTGGGATGCAGCAATTGATCGAGCGAGGCGGGATCGATCCGCGCCACCGCCGTCTTCCTGTCGATCAGCCCTTCGTTGCAGAGATCGACGGCGATCTTCAGCGCGGCCTGGGCGGTGCGCTTGCCGTTGCGGGTCTGCAGCATATAGAGCTTGCCCTTCTGGACCGTGAACTCGATATCCTGCATGTCGCGGTAATGCGTTTCCAGCTGCTGGCGCACATCGTTGAGCTCGCCGAACACCTCCGGCATCACCTCTTCCATCGCCGGCAGCGTGGAATTGTTCGCCTTCTTGCCGGCGAGCGTCAGATGCTGCGGGGTACGGATGCCGGCAACGACATCTTCGCCCTGCGCATTGACGAGATATTCGCCGTAGAATTCCGCGTCGCCGGTCGACGGGTTGCGGGTGAAGGCAACGCCGGTGGCGCAATCATCGCCCATATTGCCGAAGACCATGGCCTGGACGTTGACCGCCGTGCCCCAATCTTCGGGAATGTTGTTGAGCTTGCGATAGGTGATGGCGCGCGGGATGTTCCAGCTGGCGAAGACCGCGCCGATCGCGCCCCAGAGCTGGGTGCGCGGATCCTGCGGGAACGGCTTGCCGAGCTCCTCCTCCACCTTCGCCTTGTAATCGGCGATCACCTTCTTCCAGTTGGCGGCGGTCAGGTCGGTATCCAGTGAAAGGCCGAGATCGCTCTTATGCAGATCGAGGATTTCCTCGAAATGATGATGCTCCACGCCCAGCACGACATTGCCGTACATCTGGATGAAGCGGCGATAGGAATCATAGGCGAAGCGTTCGTCGCCCGATTGCTTGGCAAGGCCGGCGGCGGTCTCATCGTTGAGGCCGAGATTGAGGACGGTGTCCATCATGCCCGGCATCGAGACACGCGCACCCGAACGGACGGAAACCAGCAGCGGCGCATGGGGATCGCCGAATTTCATGCCGACGATCTTTTCAATATGGGCGACGCCGTCATCGACTTGCTTCTTGAGGTCGTCCGGGAAGCCCTTGTCATGGGCATAATAGTAAGTGCAGACCTCGGTCGTGATGGAGAAGCCCGGCGGCACCGGCAGGCCCAGGCTGCTCATCTCCGCCAGATTGGCGCCCTTGCCACCCAGCAGATTGCGCATATCCGCACGACCTTCCGCCATGCCATCGCCAAAGCGGTACACCCATTTCGCCATGATCTCTCTCACCCTTCGATCTTGGAAAAGTCAGCAACCTTGTTCAGTGTCGAACGAATTGCCGACAGTAATCTAAGCCTATTGATCCGCCGCTGCGGGTCATCACAATTCACCGTGACCTTGTCGAAGAAAGCATCAACCGGCCGCCGCAAATGCGCGAGCGCCGCCATCGCGGAAGCGTAATCTTCCTTAACGATCGCCTGCTCGGCTTCACCCGCCGACGCGGCCAGGGCGATCTGCAATTCCTTTTCCTCCACCTGCTCCAGCAGGGCGGCATCGATCATGCCGTCATGACTGACGCCATCCTTTTTTTCCTCGATGCGGACGATATTGCTGGCGCGCTTATAAGCGGTCAGCAGATTGGCGCCGTCCTCGCTTTCGACGAAGCCTTTCAGTGCTTCGACGCGGGCCAGCAGGCGCACGAGATCGTCTTCATTGCCGAGGGCGAAGACGGCGCTGATCAAATCGTGCCGCGTGCCCTGCTCCTTCAGCGCGACCTTCAGGCGGTCAGCGAAGAAGTCCATCAGCTCGGTGATCACCACCTTCGGCTGGTTCTTCTCGAAACCGCCACCATCTTTCCCGTTGCCGGTGCCCTTCCCGCTATTGTCATAATAGCCGCTATAGGCGCGGCCCAACACGTCGCGCAGTTTCAGGCGCAGCTTGTTCTCGATGATCAGCCGGATGATGCCGAGCGCGGCCCGGCGCAAGGCAAACGGATCTTTTGAACCGGTCGGCTTCTCGTCGATGGCGAAGAAGCCGGTCAGGGTATCGATCTTATCGGCCAGGGCCACGGCGATGCTCACCGGGGCATTGGGGCAGCTATCGGTCGGCCCCAGGGGCTTGTAGTGATCGGCGATGGCATCGGCGACGACATCCGGCAGTTTCTCCAACTGCGCGTAGTAACGCCCCATGATGCCCTGGAGTTCCGGGAACTCCCCGACCATGCCGCTGACCAGATCGGCCTTGGCGAGCTGCGCCGCCTGTTTCGCCTGGGCGATATCGGCGCCGATATCCTTGGCCAGTTCGCCGGCGAGAGTGACATTCCGCGCGACCTTCTGGCCGACGGAGCCGAGTTTCGCGTGATAGGTGATGCTGTCGAGCGCGCCCACGCGATCGGCCAGCTTCACCTTCTGGTCCTGGGTCCAGAAGAATTCCGCATCGGAGAGGCGCGCGCGCAGCACCCGCTCATTGCCGGCGATGATCTGCTTGCCGCCGTCGCTGGCCTCGATATTGGCGACCACGAGGAAATGCGGCGCCAGCTTCCCATCCTTGCTTTCGACCGCGAAATATTTCTGATGGGTCCGCATCGAGGTGGTCAGCACCTCGGCCGGCACCGACATGAATTGCTGGTCGATCCCGCCCATCAGCACGACCGGCCATTCCACCAGCCCGGTCACCTCGTCCAGCAAGCAGTCATCCGGCTTCACCTGCAGGCCCTGTTTCGCCGCCAGCTCATCGGCCTGGCGCTTGATCGATGCCCGGCGTTCGGCCTGGTCCAGAATGACCTTGGCCTCGCGCAATTTCGCCTGATAGTCGGCGAAGTTGCTGACGGTGATCTCGTTCCCAGACAGGAAGCGGTGGCCGCGCGTCACACGGTCGAAAGTGACGGCACTCCCGCCGAGATCGAATTTGCCTTCCAGCACCTTGCCGTCGAACAAGGCGATGATGCCATGCAGCGGCCGCACCCAGCGCTGGGTGTAATCCGCCCAGCGCATCGATTTCGGCCAGGGCAAGGCCGCCATGGACTCCAGGATGATGCCGGGCAGGACGGCGGCCGTGGCGGCGCCCTTCTTTTCGATGACGGCGAAATAGAAGACGCCCTTGCCGGTATCGCGTTCCTCGCACTGGTCGAGCGAGGTCAGGCCGGCGGATTTCAGGAAGCCGTCCACCGCCTGCTGCGGCGAGCCGAGCCGAGGGCCCTTCTTCTCTTCCTTCACATCCGCTTGGGTCACCGGCAGGCCGTCGACGACCAACGCCAAGCGGCGCGGCGTCACATAGGCATCGGCCCGCTTGAAGGCGAGGCCGGCGGCTTTCAGCTTCTCGGTGACGAGGCGTTTCAGGTCCTCTGCCGCACGAACCTGCATGCGGGCGGGAATCTCTTCGGAGAAAATCTCTAAAAGCAATTCGGCCATGACCTTACCCGGCCTTCTTCATGTTATTTTCCAGCCGCTGGGTCGCTTCCCAGGCTTCGCAGCAGGATTTCGCCAGCACCCGGACACGGCCGATATAAGCCTGGCGCTCGGTCACCGAAATCACACCCCGCGCATCCAGCAGATTGAACAGATGGCTGGCCTTCAAGCACTGGTCATAGGCCGGCAACGGTAGCGCCTTGGGCAGGTTCAGCAGTGCCGCGCATTCCTTTTCCGCGTCCTGAAAATGCTGAAATAACAGAGCCGTATCGGCATATTCGAAATTGAAAGCTGAATATTCCTGCTCAGCCTGGAGATAGATGTCGCCATAGGACAGGCCGGCCGGACCCTCGACGCCGTTGAAGTCGAGGTCGTAGACATTCTCGACGCCCTGCACATACATGAACAGGCGTTCGAGGCCATAGGTCAGCTCGGTTGAGACTGGATTGCATTCCAGCCCGCCAACCTGTTGGAAATACGTAAACTGGCTGACTTCCATCCCGTCCAGCCAGACCTCCCAGCCGAGGCCCCAGGCACCCAAAGTGGGGCTTTCCCAGTCATCCTCGACGAAACGGATATCGTGCTTCAGGGGATCGATGCCAATCGCCGCCAGGCTGCCGAGATAGAGCTCCTGGCTGTTCGCCGGGGACGGCTTCAGGATCACCTGGAATTGATAATAATGCTGCAGCCGGTTGGGGTTCTCGCCATAACGGCCGTCCTTCGGCCGGCGCGACGGCTGGACATAGGCGGCGCGCCAGGGCTTCGGGCCCAGCGAGCGCAAAGTGGTCGCCCAGTGAAAAGTGCCGGCGCCGACTTCCATGTCATAAGGCTGCAGGATGGCGCAGCCCTGCTTCGACCAGTAATTCTGAAGTTTCAGGATAAGCGCCTGAACGCATGTTTCCGGATTGGCGATACGCGCCATTGGGAACCCCTTCTGACTCCGTCCGGACAGCCCCACGGCACCCGGCCCGGCTCTTCATAGTGCACCGCAAAATAGTGGGGCAAGCCCTAAGAATCAAGGAAACTGCGCCCTAGATCTGGGGCCCGGCATGGTAGCGCAAACAGGCCACCGGATCGCGCGGCAACCGGCTTTTGTCAGGTAGCTTATTTGCCGTTTTTACAATCGCAGGCGCTGCCGGCGGCGATATAGGTGCCGCAAGACGGGCATTTCACCAGATCTTCGACCGCCTTCGGCTTGGCCGCTCCCCCCGGAGGCGCCGCGCCGCGCCGATTGTCGTTACGGACCTGCGACTCGCTGCGGTCGGACTGCACGGCTGGACGACGGAACCACCACCAGACAATGGCGACCACCGCGACAACGAGGAAGAGTTTGGGAAAGCTGGGTAAACTGAACATGATGTCGCCATTTAGCGGCGGGGTCATAAAGCGGTCAAGCCGCAACCCTGCCCTCCTCTTCAGATTATTGTCACAGTCGATGAGCGCGGCGCGGGAACGACTTGCAGCACTACAGCAGAATGGGACCGCCATCCCGCAAGACCGCTTCGGCCTGCTGGGTGAAGCGGCCATCCGTCTCATGCAGCACGAACGGCGCCAGCAATCTGGCAGGCGCCCGGTTGCCGCGCTGGCCGCGAACCAGCACCCGGCGCGCCGGCGTGAGCGGTTTCGGCAGGATCGGCAGAATGGCGAGATCGCCAAGCCGGTCCTGCATCAGCGACAGCAATTCCGGCAGCCGGTCGGCCCGGTGGATAAAGGTGACATGGCCACGCGGCACCGCGATGGCGATGGCGGCGGCGACCCAATCGGCCAGGACAGTATCGGATTCCACATTGGCCAGCGCCTTGACCGGATGATCCGAGACACTAGCCTGCCCACGCGGCAGATAAGGCGGATTGACGATGACCTGGTCAGCCGGACCGGCAGCCCGGAGGCATGCATCATCGAGGATATTGCCGGCAATTGCCCGATATCGGTCGGCAAGACCGCTGGCCGCCGCGTTCCGGTTGGCGAGATCGACCAAAGCCGGCTGCACATCGATGCCGAAGCAGGAAACGCCCGGCAGGCGTGCCAGGAGACACAGACCGGCAGTTCCGACGCCGCAGCCGAGATCGACGACACATCCTGCTCCCGATTTCGGCATCTCCGGCACGGAGGCTGCGAGCAGCACGGGATCGATGGCGGCGCGATAGCCCTCGGCCGGCTGAAACAAGCTCACTCGCCCGCCCAGGACTTTATCGGCCGTCAGTTCAGCCTGTTCCGCCATCAAGTCGTTCCCGCGCCTCAATCGTCATCACCCATCTCTTCAACAGCGGATGCCGGCTGCAGAATCGCCGCCTCCGCCTCGCGCATCAGGCGCGTCGCGCGGTTCAGGTCCTGCTCCGCCACCATCAGCCGCTGCTCCAGCATATTGAGGCTGCCTTGAACGATGCTGGTATGGCTGTCCAGGATGACGCTGTCTATACCGGCATCCGACAGCAGCGACGTCAGAAAGGACAGTCTGATCGGGTCGTTGCTCCGGGTCAGTTCCCGCATTCCTCACCTTTTGCCGTTAGAGCCGGATCGTTTTAGCTTAGCGATTTTGTCTAAAACTTGAATCCGCCTCTCATCAATAAGATAGAGGGCGATTCACCTCTTTGATGGAAGCCCAATGCTTCCATCAAGGCGATCGCGCTCTTATGCGCGCATTGGTCGCAGAAGCAGGCGGCATGCCACCGCCCTTGACCTATCATATTATGTTTCTATGCTCGGCGGCCATAAAAGCCAGTTACCGCAAGGCTGGGAATATCGGAACACGACCCGAAATCAAACGGTTAGTGAGAAAATCGGGGCATGGTCCAGCGGGCTGGCAACGGTAAAAGGAATGACGACGTGGCGGTGATCATCAACCTCGACCAGGAACGCGAGAAAGAACAACCGGACGCCCTGACCCGGCTCTGCGACCTGGTGCAGGACGATCTGGAAAACGTCAATCGCCTGATCATCGAGAACATGCACAGCCCCGTCGAGCTGATCCCGCAGCTTGCCGGCCACATCATTGCCGCTGGCGGCAAAAGGCTGCGCCCGGTATTGACCCTCGCTGCTGCCCAAATGTGCGGCTATCACGGCCAGCGCCATGCCGCCCTCGCCGCTTGCGTTGAATTCATTCACACCGCCACGCTGCTGCATGACGACGTGGTCGATGAAAGCAGTTTGCGCCGGGGCGAGGCTTCCGCCAATGTGCTGTGGGGCAACAAGGCCAGCGTCCTGGTCGGCGATTTCCTGTTCAGCCGTGCCTTCCAGCTGATGGTCGCCGACGGCAATCTGCGGGTCCTGGAAATTCTCTCAACCGCCGCCGCCATCATCGCCGAAGGCGAAGTGCTGCAGCTCATGACCAGCAACGACACGGCGACCTCGGAACAGGCCTATCTGGAAGTGATCAAGGGCAAGACCGCCGCCTTGTTCGCCGCCGCCTGCGAAGTTGGCGCCGTCGTTGCCGACCGGCCGAAGAAGGAGCATGAAGCGCTCGGCTCCTATGGCATGAATCTCGGCATCGCCTTCCAGCTGATCGACGACGCGCTGGATTATTCCGCCAAGCAGGAAAATCTCGGCAAGACCATCGGCGACGATTTCCGCGAGGGCAAGATCACCCTGCCGGTGATCCTGGCCTTCCTGCGCGGCGACGAATCGGAACGCGATTTCTGGCGCCGGACATTGGAGCGCCAGGAACAGACCGATGCCGATCTGCGCCAGGCGATTCAGTTCATGGAACGTCACGGCACCCTGAAAGACACCGTGCAGCGCGCCGCCCATTACGGCGCCATCGCCCGCGACGCCCTGGGGATTTTCCCCGACAGCGCCGAGAAACGGGCCCTGATCGAGGTCGTGGAATTCGTCATCCGGCGCGGCCATTAAGGGGTGTGAGAACGGCTGGCGCCGGCCCCGTCGGCCTAGGTTAATTTCCCCCATCGAAGGGCTTGCACTGTCACCGGCTTGTCGCTATAACCCGCGTCACCCTACGGGGGCGCCCTGAAGCCTTGTTACACGAATGGCGCCCTACTGAAGCGTGTCGGAGTGTAGCTCAGCCTGGTAGAGCACTACGTTCGGGACGTAGGGGCCGGAGGTTCGAATCCTCTCACTCCGACCATTCAACTCGTGCTTTCCCCCCTATACACAATTCTCTGCATGACCGGGAAACGGGTCATCGCAAGGATGGTTTTCATTTGCGCTCACGCGCCGCTCCATTAGAAGATAAAGCGATAGCGACCGGGGAAACGTCATGAGTTTATGGGCTGCCTGGCTGGCCGTGGGTCTTACAATCGCCCTGAACGTCTATAGCCAGGTCGTCGTCAAGAAGCGGGTCCTGCACTTGCGGCCCGGCGGGACCATCTATCGCTTCGCCCGGCTGTATCTGGACCCCTGGATCCTCAGCGGTTTCGCAGCCGGCATACTGGGGGCCTTCTGCTGGATCGCGGCGATGACAAAGCTTCCCCTCAGCATCGCCTATCCCTTCACCAGCCTGGGATATGTTTTCGTGTCGATATTCAGCGCCCTGCTCTTTGGCGAGTCTATTAGCAGGAAGCAATTGGCAGGCTTGGCCCTGGTCATCGCCGGCCTGTCCTTGGTCGCCTTATCGCACTAGAATCGTTCCGCGTTTCCTTGAATCGCGGAATATGTCGCATTTTCTTCACGCGAACCGGTAGGCACTTCGCTCGAAAATGCTTCAATAGGCAGCCCGTTGCCCAACCGAAATTGACGATGACTTGAAAAGCCCGGGGAACGGCATAGATATCAGCGCATACCGGCGGGACGACCCGGCGGGCTTCGACCGATGAGTCGGGGACGACCCTGGCAGCATGATTATGGATTAAATGATGCCTTGGGTTCTTCTTCTTGCCGCCGGTGGCCTGGAAATCGTCTGGGCCATCGGCCTCAAGCAAAGTCACGGCTTTACCCGCCTTCTCCCCAGCCTCGTTACCGTCATCGCCATGCTCGGCAGCTTCGGCCTGCTGGGCCTTGCCGTGCGCGACCTGCCGATGGGCGTTGCTTATGCGGTCTGGACCGGCATCGGCACGCTCGGCGTGGTACTGATTGGCGCGCTATGGCTGCGCGAAGGGTTGAGCATCGCGCAGATGCTTTGCATCGTCGCGATCGGCGGCGGCATTCTCGGCCTGAAGTTGCTGACTCGTTGAAACTGTTGACGCGTGCCAGATATCAGGCGGCGAGCTGGTTGAGCTTGGCCAGAAGGTAATCGAGATCTTCGGCGGCGAGGTCTTCGAACTGCGTCAGGATGCGTTCGATGACCTTGGCCGCGAAGCGCCGACGGTCTTCCTCACCGCCGTCGTAATCCGCTTCCCGCGCCACATCGAAAGCAACGCGGAAGGCCGGATAGAGATTCTGCGGCAGGCTGGTATGGGCATAGATCGTTTTCAGGCCCAACCGTCCCTCATCGTGAATGAGCAGCCGCGCATTGACGATGGCCGTGTTCGACAGAACCGCCAGGCTGGCTTCAAAAAAGGCGACATCGCCCGTGCAAAGGGTGCGGAGAATCAGCGATGGCGTCAGCCGGCGATTGTCGCGCAACTGCTTCACCAGCTCCACCACATCGGTGCTGCTCATACCGCTGGGCAGCAAGCTGACCGTCGCCCTTTCGCGCGCCTGGATCACCATATCCGCCGCCATTTCCGACGACATCTCACGCTTATCGATCAGGAAGTCGCGCAGCCGCTCCGAGGCCATATTGACCAGGCGTTCGGCGATGGTGATGGGCAATTGGCCGCGGCCCAGCACGGCATTGGTGACGCCCATGTCTTCGCCGTGCTTGTCGAGCGCCTTCTTGTATTCCGCTTCGCCGAGATCGGCCCCGCGATTGCGCATCAGCGCAGCGACCACGGCGGCATTCTTGCTATGATCGATCAGTGCATTGGCAAGCTCACTGGACACGCTTTCGCGCTGCGCCACGGCCTGCTGCTTTTCAGCGCTGGCGGTTCGGACGATCTCGATCAGATCGGCATCGCTGAGCACGGCCGAGAATTCCAGCACCGGCAGGGAAACGGATTCGATATCCCGCGCCAAGGCAATGGCGACGTCGCGGGGCAGCTCTGAACTGGCTTTGAGATGACTGGCCAGGGCACCGCGCACGATCGCCTCGGCATCCTTCGCCATCACGCGGAGGATCTGCTCGGCAAGTTGGCGTTCCGCATCGGAAAGACCGGTGGCGTTGAAGGCCTGGGACACCTTGATCGCCGTCGCCGCGCGCACATCGCTGGATGGGCTGGTGATCAGCCGTTGCACATCCGCCTGCGTGAGGATTCCCCCCATCCAACCATCTCCGTCCAAGTCGCCCTCCCGGGGCCGATATCCGGGACTATGAACAGGACCGGCCAGCGGCCGGCCTGCTCATGCCATCTGATCAGATGAAACATCGAGAAAGTTAATATTCTGATACCAAGCACGCCGGACGCAGCTTCCAAGGGTCTCGCCGGGAGGCGTTCGCGATCGGAAAAATGTCACAATTCTCAAGGGTTTCAGGCTGGCCCGGCAAGGGCGATAGCGGCCCGGGGAGCCTTAACCATGACTCGTCCCCTGCCCTCGCGCTTAACCCAGGACCCGGCCGATGGTCAGGGACAGTTTGTCGACCAGTTCGTCGAGCTCGCTGTCGGTAATATTATAGGCCGGCGCCAGGACGATGTGGTCGCCGTTTTTGCCATCGATGCAGCCGCCGGAGGGATAGCAGATCAAGCCCTGCTCGACCCCGGTCTGCCGGATCTTCAGCCAGATGCGTTCCGCCGGATCGAAGCAGGCCTTGCTCTCCCGGTCCGCCACCAGCTCCAGGCCCAGGAACAAACCCCGGCCGCGGATATCGCCGATATGCGGATGCTGGCCGAACCTGTCCTGCAACCGCGCCCGCAGGTTGGCCCCCTGCTCCCGCACCCGGGCGAGCAGGCCTTCCTCGGCGATCACTTTCTGTACCGCCAGGGCGCCGGCACAGGCCAAGGTATGGCCGGCATAGGTATGGCCGTGTTTCAGCGCGCCGGAACCTTCGGCGATGGCGCGATGGATCCGCCCGTGGATCAGCAGGCCGCCGATTGGCATGTAACCACCGCCCAGCCCCTTAGCCGTGGTGATGATGTCCGGCGTGACGCCATCTTCCAGGCAGGCATACATATGGCCGGTACGGCCCATGCCGCACATCACCTCGTCGAAGACCAGCAGCACGCCATAACGGTCGCAGATTTCGCGGATGCGTTTCAGATAGCCGGGCACCGGCGGGGCACAGCCGAGGCTCGCCCCCACCACCGGCTCGCAGAAGAAAGCGGCGACTGTCTCGGGACCCTGGGCCAGGATCGCCGCTTCCAGATCATCGGCCACGCGCAGGCCGTAGGCCTCGGCCGTCTCATCGGGGCGGCGGTCGCGGTACTCGTAGCAAGGTGCGACATGCGTGACCGGTTGCAGCATAGACTCGTAAGGCTGGCGCCTGACCGTATCGCCGCCCAAACCCAGGGCGCCCAAAGTATTGCCGTGATAGCTGCGCCGCCGGGCGATGAAGTGGCGCCGGCTCGGCTGGCCGATCTCCAGGAAATACTGCCGGGCAAGTTTCAGCGCCGCTTCCACCGCCTCCGACCCGCCGCTGACGAAAAAGGCCTTCTCGATGCCGGCCGGCGCCTGGGTCACCAGGCGTTCAGCCAGTTCCTCGATCGCCGGCGTGGTGAAGAACAGCGAATAGGCATAGGAAACCGCCGCCGCCTGCTGCTGGATCGCCGCCACCACCGCCGGATGATTATGGCCGAGGCAGGAAACCGCGGGCCCGCCCGAGGCATCGAGATAGCGCCGTCCCTGATCGTCGATCAGATAACTGCCCTCCCCGCGCAGAACGGTCGGCAGCGTCGTCTTCATATCCCGGGGAAAAAGATAGCTCATGGTCGCTCGTCGCCTCGAGGGTTCACGTGGTTGGCGCGGGCATCAGCCCGCTTGCATCGCTTTCAGCGTTCCGGTCACCACCTGTTCCAGCACAGGTGCCAGGGCCGCCTCGAAGGCGGCAACGACCTGCAGAATATCGGTGCCGCTGGCTTTCACCTTCTGCTCTGCATTGATGATGGAGACGATCTTGCGGTCGGACATACGCACCAGCTTGGCGGTCAGGCGGATATGCGCGCCGACGAAGCTGTCATTCTGGTATTCGGCCTGGAAATCGCGCAATTCAGATTGCAGGACGAAATCCGGGATCAGCCCTGCCACATCGCGGCCGACCGCGACGCTGTCGGTCTTCTCGAAGGCCTCGAGCAATTTGCTCTGGATGAGATTGGGACCGTTATCGGTCCAGGCCGCATTGCCGAAATACTCCGTGACGCCGGTACTGCGGCGCAAGGCGATCCGGGCGGTATCGAGATCGGCATCCGCATTGGGAACCGAGATCACCAATTGCATGTCGACCTTCGGCAAGGGCGTATCGAAGGTGATCTGCGGCCGCAGATTATAGAGCGGCACCGGGGTGTTCACGTTGCTCAGCACCGTACAGCCCATCAATCCGACGCCGCCCGCCGTCCCGGCGCCCGTCAATACGGCGCCCCGAAAAAAGGCGCGGCGGGATATGTTTCGCGGCTTGGTCATTTCACCTCCACGCCTTTGGAACGGTCGCCCAGCAGGAACCGCGCGGGATCGCGCTCGATCTGCTGGGCAATACGCGACATCGACGAAACAAGCTGCCGCAACTGCGTCACCAGTTCCGTCGTCTCATAGAGCGCGGAACCGGTGAATTGCTTCAGTGGCGCGCGGTTCTCGTCGATCGTCTTTGACAGGTCATCCGCTGCCTTGCCGAAATTCTGCGCCATCTTCGAGACATCCTGCGTCGTGCGATGGACATCGCCCTGGACGTTGCCAACCGCGCCCTGCAGGTCGGCCGCCAGTTTCTGGAATTGCAGGCTGGCTTTGGAAATATTCTCCATCGCCTGCCCGGCCGTCTGGGTGACCTGGGGAATGGTCTCGGTCGCCTTGACCAGGTTATCGGTGAGGCGCTGCAGGTTCTGGACCGAGGCCGTGAAAGCCGCCTGGTTTTCCTCGCTGAGCATGCCGTTCAAGCGGTCCGCTACCCGGTTCGCCTTATCCAGCAGATTGGGCATCTGCCGCTGCAATCTTTCCAGCGTGGATGGTGTGGAGGCGATCTCCTGGCCGGGCGACAAAAGGTTGGCGGTGCGGCTGCCGCGCGAGATTTGCAGCGCCACGCCGCCCGCCAATCCCTGCATTTCCAGGGAGGCGTCCGAATCCTCGCGGATCGGCGTGCCGTTGCGGACATCGACATCGACCCGCGCCAATTCGCTGTTCTCCGGATCGATCCGCACATCGACCACCCGGCCGACAGGAATGCCGCCGAACAGCACGGCGCTATCCACGCGCAACTGCGCGACCGAGCCGCTGAACCGCGTGAAATAGCGGGCATAATCGCTCTTGGTCTGCACATTGGCCGCCCAGAGACAGAAGCCGGCGATCGCGAGCAGCAGGATCAGCACGAAAATGCCGACCGTGATATGTTTGGCGCGCGTTTCCATCACTCAATCCTCATCACTCAAGCCCCATGGCCGTCGCCCCGGTGGCCGTCGCCCGGGTGGCCGTCGCCAGATGGCCGTTCCGTTTTCCCCATGCCGGCGGCACGCGCGCGCGGGCCGTGGAAATAAGCCTGCATCCAGGGATGCGGGTCGCGCATCAATTCATCCATCGTGCCGACACGGATTTTCTTATCCAGCAGCACGGCGATACGGTCGCAGATCGCCACCAGGCTGTCCAGGTCATGGGTCACCATGACGACGGTGACACCCAGGCTGCGCTGAAGGCTGAGAATGAGCTGGTCGAAATCCGTCGCGCCCACCGGATCGAGGCCGGCGGTCGGCTCGTCGAGGAAGATGACTTCCGGATCGAGCGACAAAGCGCGTGCGAGGCCGGCGCGTTTCTTCATGCCGCCGGAAAGCTGCGAGGGATATTTGTCGCCGGCATTGAGCGGCAGGCCGACCAGCTGGATCTTCAAGGCGGCGAGCTGGTCCATCAGATCGTCATCGAGATCGCTGTGCTCGCGCATCGGCGCTTCGATATTCTCCGCCACGGTGAGCGAACTGAACAGCGCACCGCTTTGATAGAGAACACCGCAACGCGCCTGCACCCGCCGCCAGTCGCCTTCGTCAAGATCGCGCTGGTTCTCGCCCAGCAGCATGATATCGCCTTCCGCCGGGACGTTCAGGCCCAGGATGGTGCGCAGCAGGACCGACTTGCCGGTGCCCGAGCCGCCGACGATACCAAGCACCTCGCCGCGCTTGATATCGAGATCGAGCCCGTCATGCACCACCTGCTTGCCGAAGCGGTTGACCAGGCCACGGATCGACACGGCGAAGTCCTTGCGATCGCCGGGCAAGGTTGACCCCAGCTTGAACTCCTGTTCGCCAGCCACTGCTTCGCCAGACACCACTTCGTCAACCATTGCCATCTCACACTCCCAGCAACGAGAACAGGATGGAGAAGAAAGCATCGAAGACGATAACCAGGAAGATGCCTTCCACCACCGACCGTGTCGTCAATTTGCCGACGCTCTCCGCGCTGCCGCTGACGCGCATGCCCTCGAAACAGCCGATCAACGCGATCAGCAAGGCGAAGACCGGTGCCTTGATCATGCCGACCCAGAATTGCGACAGGGTGATCGCCTGGTTGAGCAGGGTCAGATATTGCTTGAAACTCATATCGACCAGCAGCACGCACATCAAGCCGCCGCCAAGAAGGCCCAGGATATCGGCGAAGAAGGTCAGCAGCGGCAGCGAGATCACCAAGGCAATAACGCGCGGCAGCACCAGGACCTCCATCGGCGTCAGGCCCATGGTCTCCATCGCATCCACCTCCTCATTGACCTTCATAGTGCCGATCTGCGCCGTGAAGGCGGAACCGGAACGGCCGGCAACGACGATGGAGGTCAGGAGGATGCCCATTTCGCGCAGCACCGAGATCCCCACCATGTTGACGGTGAAGACCTGGGCGCCGAACCGGGCGAGCTGGTCGGCCCCCTGATAGGCCAGGACGACACCGACCAGAAAGGAGATCAAGCCGACGATCGGCATGGCGTTAAGGCCGGTCTGCTCGATATGGCTGACGATGGAGTTGATCCGCAGGCGCCGCGGATTGACGATGGCGCGCAGGAAGACCTGGCAGAACTCGCCGAAGAAGGCGAGAAGGTCCAGCAACTGGTCCCAGATCTCATAGACCGCCTCGCCGATCTGGGCAATCCAGTCCAGCAAGGTGCGGGCCGGCGGCACCGGCGGCTTGTCCGATGGCGCGGCTTCGGTCACCCGCTGCATCAGATCATTCATCTTGGGGTCGAGACCGCGCAGGCTGACCTCGGCGCCCGATGCTCGCAGGGCATTGGCACTGCGTATCACCAGCCAGGCGCCGGCGGAATCCAGGCTGGTGATACCGGCCAGGTTGAAGACGACATCGCCGCCGCGCGCGCCGGCGGCGACCTGGGCGGAGATTGCACGACTGATCTGCTCGGCATGATGCACGGTCCATTCGCCCTGCAGCGACCAGACCGTCTCGGCACCCTGGCGGGCTGATGTGATCCAGCTTTCCGCCGTCGCCATTACGCTCGTCTTTCCTTCAGCAATCAGCAACCCCACAACCATCGTTTCGTCGGTCCCGACGAAACGATTTTCAACTGATGCGAACAGGAGATGCGGAGGCGCCGCCAATGTCAATAGCGGCAGCCCGCGCCAAGCCAAAGCCCGGCTCGCGTTGTGGCCGGGCTCACATTTTTATGATGCAGGGAACAAATACGGATTATTAGGGCCGGCGCGCGTTCCCGACCACCGGGGGAAAGGTCGGTTCACCGCCCTTTCCTCCGGCTCGACAGGTCAGATGTAATAAGCTTTCAGCGGCTCGAAGCCGTTGAAATTCACCGCCGAATAGGTGGTGGTATAGGCGCCGGTCGAGAAGATACGCACCCGGTCGCCGATCTGCAGATTGACCGGCATTTCGTATTTCGCCTTGTCATAGATGATATCGGCGGAATCGCAGGTCGGGCCGGCCAGCACCACCGGCTGCGACTTGCCATCGATCTGGCGCGAGGGCTCGATGCGATAGCGGATCGCCTCGCCTTCCGTCTCCGCCAAGCCACCGAAACGGCCGATATCGAGATAGACCCAGCTGCGGTCTTCGGCGCTGTAGGACTTCCGCGAGATTAGCACCACCTCGGATTCCAGCACGCCGGCATCGCCCACCATGTAGCGGCCCGGCTCGACGATGATGCGCGGCAGACGGTTGCCGAAATGCTTGGTCATGGCTTCCATGATCGACAGGCCATAGGCCTCGATGCCGACCGTGCCGGTGGTATAGCTGGCCGGGAAGCCGCCGCCGAGATCGACCATCTTCAGCTCGATGCCGCTCGCCGCGAGCTTGTCGAAGACCGCCTTGGCATGGCCGATCGGCCGGTCCCACTGATTGGTGTCGAGCTGCTGTGAACCCACATGGAAGGAAATGCCATGGGGTTCCAGGCCCAGCGTCGCGGCCTTGGCCAGCAGTTCAGCCGCCATATCCGGCACGCAGCCGAATTTGCGGTTGAGCGGCCACAAGGCACCTTCGGCTTCTACCAGGATGCGGCAGAAAACCTGGGCGCCGGGCGCATGGGCGGCGATCTTTTCCAGCTCGGCCTCACTGTCGAAGGCATAGAGGCGGACACCCTGGGCATGGGCCCAGGCGATATCGGCCGCCTTCTTGATGGTGTTGCCGAAGGAAATCCGCGCGCCCGGCACGCCATGGGCCAGGACCGACCGGATCTCGCCGGCTGAGGCGGTATCGAAGCTGGCGCCGAGCTTGGCAAGGCGGCCGAGGATTTCCGGCGCCGGATTGGCTTTGACTGCATAGAAGACTTCGGAGAGCGGCAGGTTTTGCGTCAGGCCGAGATACTTCGTCTCGACCACATCGAGATCGACCACCAGGCACGGCGTGGCCGGCTGGGTTTCTTCCAGGAATTTCACGGCACGATCTGACATCGCAAACCCTCCACTCTTTTTCTTGCCGGGCACGGTCTGGCCCGGTCGGCCAACACAATTCAGGTGCGGCCAAGAAAAAATCGCCGCGCCGGTGCAGCCCAACCGTTCCCGAAGACTGTCGGGCCAGTTCAAGGTGCGCCTGCGCGGCGATTGCCGTCTTGGCTTGCAAAATAAATAAGGTCGATTTGTTAGGATTTGCTTTCGATCTTACCCGGCCATGCAGAATAATTGTGCAGTCAGGGGCTCCCTCATGACGAATTTGAATCGCATGCCTGTCACATTGGCCGCAGCCGGCCGGAAGCCGCTCCTGCCCCTTGTCGCGCCGGGCGCCGACGCATCCGCTGCGCCGCCCGCTTCCTCCACCAGATGACGACGCCGGTCACGGACAAGGCGGCAACGGCGAGGCCCATGAAGGAAATCAGGATGCGGCCCGGCAGGCCGGCGATGCGGCCCGAATGCAGCGGGAATTGGATCTGCAAGAAGAGATCGCCGCCGGTGCCGACCCAAGGCACGCGGTCGCCCAGTATCCTGCCGTCCCGGCCATCGATATAGAGCTCAGCCGGACCGACGCCGGCGGCGCCATGATCGCCGCCGGGCGCAAAGAAGGCGATCTGATAGACGTCATGCAGCACGGAATAGAAAAGCGACCCGGGCGGCTCGGCCCAGCCACGCCGCGCTGCTTCCGCCTCGGCCAGGTTGAGCGCAGCGGCATAGGAGACGGCCGGTTCCGACGGCTGGTCGAAGGGTCGCGGTTTCCGCGTATCGAACGGCGTCGGGGTGATGGTGGAAACCGTGTTGACGATCGGCTGGGCGACCTCCCGATAGAGATTGAGTGAGGCCGAACTCACCGCCAGGATCAGCAGGAAGATCCAGAACCACAGGCCGAAGGCGCGGTGGATGTCGAAATTGATGCGATAGGAACTGCCGCGCCATTTGATCTGCCAGGCCGGCCGCCAGCGTTGCCACCAGCCGCGCGCGGCTGCCAGCTTCGGCGCCGCCTGGCGCCCCGCCTGGGGGCCCGGCAGTGTCAGGTAGAAGCCGATGAAACAATCGACGATCCAGATGAGTGCGATGCCGCCCATCAGCCAGAGGCCCCAGCGATCGATCCCCCACATCATGGGAATATGCAGGCTGTAATGCAGCTTGTAGAGAAAAGGCAGCAGATGCCGACGGTCGAGCGCCGGCTTGCCCCACTTCCGCCGCCCCAGGATCTCGCCCGTCACCGGGTCGACGAAGACCTGCGTATAGGCAAGTTCATACGGCTTGCCGGTCGCCGGATCGACCTTGGGATATACGAAGAAGGATACCGCCTCGCCTTTTTCCGCCACCAGCGGCACGAAGGTGACGTAAGCGCGCGGATCATCCTGTTCCAGCCGCGTCACCAAAGAGAGCGGCGGCAGGTACGGCCCGCGGCTCGTCACATGCGAGAGGTCGGGATTCAACCACTCGTCCAGTTCGTGATCCCAGGAGATCACCGCGCCGGTCAGGCCGGCCACGAACAGGAAACCCGCCATGGTGAGGCCGAACCAGCGATGCAACAGGACGAAGATCGAGCGAGTCCGCATTCGGCGATCTCTAGAAGTTGACCGAGGTGGAGACGAGGAAGGTGCGCGGCGCACCGAGCGCCAGATAACCGCCGCCGGTCGAGGACCAGTAATCGTTATCCAGCACATTCTCTACATTGGCCCGGATCGTCACCACGGTTTCGCGCACATCGACGCTGTAGCGGGCGCCGAGATCAAGCCGGAACCAGTCGGGGATCTTCTGGGTATTGCCGGCATCGAGATATTGCCCGCTGGTATAGATCATGCGGCCGGTCAGGGTGAAACCGGGGATGAAGGGCGTGTCCCATTCGCCGCTGACATTGGCCTGGAGGCTCGGCACGCCGATTGCCGTATTGCCGTCATTGGCGCCGCCGGCCGTCTTGGTCAGATCGCCATCGATCAGCGTGACGCCGCCGAGCAACCGGACGCTGTCGATCACTTCGCCAAAGGCGCTCAGTTCCAGGCCGCGATTGCGCTGCTCGCCATCGACCACGAACTTATTGGTGGCCGCATCGGTATAAGAACTCGGCTGGGTGATCTGGAACGCTGCCAGTGTCGTGGTCAGCCGACCGAAATCGACCTTCACGCCGACTTCATATTGATGCGTCCGGCTCGGCGCGAAGATCTCGCCGTTATTGACGGTTCCGGCCGGTGCTGTCGGCCCCTGCGCCAGCCCTTCGATATAATTGCCGTAGACCGAAACGTTTTCCCACGGCTTGACCAGCAGGCCGACCGCCGGCGTCACTGCCGCCTCGTTATAGGCCGCCGTCTTGTCGCCGGAATTGACGTCGAAATTGTCAACCTTGATCTGTTGCACGCGGCCGCCCACCGTCAATTGGATGCGGTCGTCGACGAAGCTCATGACATCGGCCAGCGCAATGCTGTTCAAGACCGTATCAGCCGATTTTCCGGTCGGCACATGGCCGAAATGCGGATTATCGACAGGTACCGGGTCGTAGATATTGGACGGATTGTCGGTGCCGTAGACAAAGCCATAGCCCTGGGTCATCCGCAGGGTCGAGGCCGTCAGGCTGAGCTCATGGCGCATGCCGTCGAGATCGATCGCTGCCCGGCCGCCGACCTGGGCCGAGAGCGCCTTCTGATAGAAGGGGAAGGAGTTGGTGGCGCCGCTGAAATCGCCGTTCTCATTGTTGATCGTGACCCAGCGGCCGACCGATTCCTGATCGGAATCTCGCGCGCCGATGGCGGCGAAGACCGTGACATCATCGGTCACGTCATATTCGCCGCGGACCAGGCCGAACAGATCCTTGGTTTCGCTATAGGCCCATTTATCCATGAAATTGTGGCTGGCCTTCGGGGCATCGGGAATATCGACGCCGGGCGCGACATTGATCTGCGACAGGCCGGCGGTGAAGTCCTGGTCCTGATAGCCGACATCGAGCGAAAGGCGCAGGCGCTCGCCGCGATAATCCGCGCCCAGCATGGCTAGGCCGAATTCCTGTTCCTGATGATCGATGGCGGTATCACCGTCGCGATAGCTGCCGTTGAAGCGCAGGCCGAGTTCCTTGTTCGGCCCGAAACGCCGGCCGACATCGACCTGGCCGCCGAATTGCGCATCCGAGGCATAGGTGGCGGTGAGTTGCGTCAGCGGATCATCCTCGGCATGTTTCGAGACGATATTGATGCCGCCGCCCACCGTGCCGCTGGGATTGACGCCGTTGAGCAGCGCATTCGGCCCTTTGAAAATCTCCACCCGCTCGGCCATCTCGGCAGCGATGATCTGGCGCGGCATGAGGCCGTAGAGACCGTTGAAGGCGACATCGTCGTTATAGACAGGAAAGCCGCGGATCATGAACTGGTTGCTGTAGCTGCTGCTCGACCAGATATTCCGGATCGATGGGTCGTTATCGATGATATCGGCAAGGCTGCGCGCCTGCTGGTCCTGGATCAGCTTCTTGGTGTAGTTGATGGTGCTGAAGGGCGTATCCATCACATCGCGGTTGCCGAGCAGCCCCACCTGCCCGCCCGTCGCCACCTGGCCACCGGCATAAGCAGGCGGCGGGCTGTCGAGCATCGCCGTGGACGGCGCGGTTCTCGCACCTTCGACGAGGACCGGCGCAAGATTGAGCGCACCCTGTTGCGCGGGCAGCTTTTCCAGCGTCACCGTGCCGGCATTGGTGAAGCGATAGGTCATGCCGGTGCCCGCCAGAAGCTGCCGCAGGGCATCCTCCGCTTTCATGCTGCCGGAGACCCCGGGTGATTGAAGGCCGCGCGCCAGGGACGAATCGAAGAAGAACTGAATGCCCGTCACATCC
Organism: Rhodospirillaceae bacterium; assembly: GCA_008012315.1. GTDB lineage: Bacteria > Pseudomonadota > Alphaproteobacteria > Dongiales > Dongiaceae > Dongia_B. Next base: position 74,897 of record SSEL01000012.1, on the reverse strand, counting down.
GAATAAGCGACCAAAGCGGAGGCCAGCGCCTGGGCCGGAATGTCGAATTGCCGCGCTGTCGTACCGGCCTGGGCGAGCAATACCGGCGATTGTCCGGCGAGATCGTTTTGCCTCTGGCTATCCTGGGATGCCGCGAAAGCGGAGGTCATGCAGCCGAGCAGCACGGCAAGCGAGCCGCCGAGCCGCAAAGCCATCCAAAACCGGTACGTGCCGCTACGGCTCGCTTGCCCATCGCCCTCGATCTTGCCTGTTGCGCCCCCAGCGGCCACGGCCCCCGCCCGCGCCACGACCGGCGCGGCCCTCATCCTCACGCTTTGCATACCCGTTCTTAGCCCCGGTTACTCGGCCACCTAAATTGCAAATGAGACGCAATTGAGTCACTGGTAGAACGGATGAGCGATCGAAAGGTAATTAGTCGCCGGCGAAAAATTTTGCCGGCCGGTTTTTAGGATGATTTGGCTATCTTGGCCGGATCAGGATGAGCAGCTCCGTCATCCGGACGATATCGACCGGCAAGGTGTCGCCGATGGTCTGCAGCGCCGCGTCGGCCTGGTCCGTGCGGAAGATGCCAGTCACGGGAATAGCCGCGACCGCGGCATCGGTCACCAGGATCCGGCCCGGCCGGTAGCGCTCGATCTCGGCAACCGCTTCGCCGAGCGGCGTTTCATTGAAGAACATACGGTAGCGCCGCCAGGCCTCGACCGCCGCGAGATCGGCCGGTTCCGGTGCCGACAGCCGGACATTGCCGAAACTGAGCTGTTCCCCCGGCGCCAAGCGGACACTGCTGTTGCCGAAGGTGATCTCGACTGCATGTTCGATCACCGTCACGACCACGCGATCACGTTGATACTTCACATTGAAGGCGGTGCCCAAGGCGCGTATCTCGCCGCCGCCGGCCCGGACGATGAAAGGCCGGGCGGGATCGGACGCCGCGGCGAAAAAAGCCTCGCCGTCATGAAGCGTCAGCCGGCGCACCGCCGGCTCATAGGTGACGGAGAGCGAGGTATTGCTGCCAAGCTCGACATTGGATCCGTCCGCCAAGGTGATCAGCCGCCGCTCCGCCAGGGCCGTCCGGTAGTCGGCAAAGAGACCCGGATGGGTCGCGAGGTAGCTTCCACCCAGGGCAACCGCGGCGATTCCGGCGGCAACCTGGAACAAACGGCGCCGGCCGATTGCGGCCGGCCGCGGCCGGTTGGATACGGCAGAGCGGAAAACCGTGGATGCCGGCGCCGGGGCGATATTTCCGCCGATGGCCGAGAGCGGCGTGGCTTGCCGCAAGGCGGGAACGACATTGTCGAGTTCCGACCACAAGGCGGTGGCACGTTGCCACGCCATGCCATGCGTCGGATGACCGCCACGCCAAGTTTCGAAGCGCGCCCGATCCTCCGGCGTTGCGCTCTCGTCCTGCAACAGCACGAGCCAGCGATGCGCTTCCTGCATCACTCCGTCTTCTCCGGTGTCTTCTCCGGCCAATTGCATGTCCGATCGTTCGTTTCGGCCTGTCATCGCATCATCCAAACGCCAGGTCATTCCACCCGGTCAGTCACCTGGCGGCATTCGTTCCCTAATCTATGACGGCCCAGCCGACAAAACGCATTACGACGGCGGATCACGGTCGAATTCCGGCTCGAAATGCGCATCGAGTTGACTGAGGGCATTCACCATATGCACCATGACGGTGTTCTTCGATATGCCCAGCCGCGCTGCCACCTCGCTGTATTTCAAGCCATGCACCTTGACCAGCAGGAAGACGTCGCGGCAACGCGGCGGCAGCCGGTCGACCGCGCCCAGGAAGCGCGCGAATTCCCGTTTATACCGGACGACCGATTCCGGGCTCGGCAATGTATCCGGCACGGCATCCGTCACGGCTTCCCCCGCCTCGACCTCAATGCCAAGGCCGACATGGCGCTGGTGATCCAGCGCGAGGTTGCCGGCGATCCGAAAGAGATAGCTGCGCGGATTGTCGATGGCCATCGCGCGGTTTGTGCTGGCGGCGCGTATCCAGGTCTCCTGCGTCAGATCCTCGGCCAGCGCCTTGTCACCGAGCCGACGCCGCAAGAAACGGGTCAGCGCTTCCTGCTGCTCGGTGAATGTCGCCAGTAATTTCTGCCGAATATCGGTCATGCCAACGGGATGTCGACCATTGCCTGTTTGAACAGCCTGGCGCGAACGGATCGATATGCCCCCGCTAAAACGTTTTTTCCGAACTGACGGTCAGACAGAGGTGCCATCCAGCGGGTCTCGCGACAAACGCCGGCACTCTAATCATAATTGCGAATAATTCTCAACCGCAGAATCTCGCAACTGTCGCTTTGAAGGACGGCGGGATCAATAATCCTCTTCTTCGTCGCCTTCCGGCCCGGCCGGATCGCTCTGGCAGGCCCAGAGCAAGGCGCGTTCCGGATCGCGGAAATAGCGGTGCCGGGCAAAGCCAAACAGATCGCCGATGATCTTCAGCACCGTATCGAACAGCGGATCGCGCGTGACATAGCCGATGCGCTGGCTGGGCGATGCGGCCCGCTCGCCGTTTTCCCCTTCCGTCTCCGCCGGCAGCATGCTGCGAATGGTGCGCACGGCCGGCCAGTCGATCGTGCCGCTGAAATCCAGCAGATCGACCACGGTCGGCGCCGCCGTCGGCACCAGGCCGGCGGTAAAGGCATCGCGCAGGCAATTGACGATGTCGGCGGGTTGTGGTTCCCGCTCAAGCTTGATCCACAAGACGCCACGATCCGACCGCAGCGTGATCCGCCCCATTGACGTGCCATAGGAAATCACCGGCCGTGCTTCCCGGGCGCGACGTTGCCTGATCTGGCGCTGATTTTCCGCCGAGCGTTGCCGACTATAGACAAGCGACCCTCAACTGTTGGTAGTATGGGGTTGGTGACACGTGAAATAATCTTCATTCTTCGGATGGAGCGGTTTCGTCGACCCAGTAGAGCGGCTGAGGGAGCGTTTTACCGTCGGCTGGCGGAATCGGGAGGTTGACGCCATAGGCGCGAAATACCAAGCTTTGAACATAACGGGCAACTTGCCGGGTCAGTTCAGAGGCGTAGACGGTAACCAGCCGGGCTTCCTCATGCGACTGGATCTGCGCCAGCAGCCAACTGCCCTTGGCATATGGCTCGACCAGATCCTTCGCCTGCTCCCAGGTCAAAATCCAGGACATATCATTGGCAAGTTCCGCCACCAGCGTGGCCGCCGCTGCCGCCCGACGATCGGGCGCCGTCGCCTGAAGCGTCGCCTGATTGGTGAGCTTCTCGTCCAGAGCCGTCTCAATCTGCCGGGTCAGCGTGACCTTCAGATCGAGGCACATATCGCGGATGCTGGCGCGGCTGAGGAAAAGATAGCGCGCCTCGGTGGCGAGGTTGGCTTCCAGCCATTCATTGGGACCGAAACCGCGCGGATCGTAGCCCAGCGAATCGAACACACCGGGATCGATTGTCTCAGGATGATTGTCGTTCGAATCGCTTTGACCGGAGGCGGGCTGATCAGCGGCAGCCTGGCGATCGGCGCGCTCCGACAGCTTTGCCGCTTGGGCCAAAGCCTGCGCCAACTTGGCCTGCGCCAATTTGGATTCCATCGCCTCGCCTGTCTGCTTGCCGTCGGTAGCCGTATCAGCCGGTTACGTGATCGGTTGGTTGACGTTCGTCTTTAGTTTTCGGCAACGAAGATGTGTCACTGTATGGCTAATTGTAGAGCGTTTCGACCAACCGACCAGCAGCAGCACATGGGCGTGTAATTAAACAAATATTTTACAAGAGTCAAATAGTCATTCAATAATAGTATTGATCGGTTCAATGAAACAGAAGCGCTCGCATCCCTCCAAGCAGCAGGAAACCAGCTATAACAGGCTCGATCCTGCTTTCCGCCAGCAACAACTCATCGAGGCAACCGGCCAGGTCATCGTCAAGGCCGGTATCTCCGGTGTTACACTGCAGCGTGTAGCCGAAGCGGCGAATGTCACCGCAGGCATGGTCAATTTCCATTTCAAAAGCAAGGACGCGTTGCTGAAGGCGACCTTGGAATCCCTGGTCAACGATTACGTCGAGCAGTTGTCAGGCGCGTTGGAGGATGTTGCCGGTCCGGCCGAGTCGCTCCGCGTCATCGCCGAACAGCATCTATCCGCGCCGCTCATGACGTGCGAGAAACTGACGCTCTGGTATGCCTTCTGGGGTGAAATCCAGGCGCATGGCAGCTATCGGCAAATCTGCTCTTCGGCCAAGGATTTCCTGCAGGATCTCATCAACAACCTGGTGATGGAACTTCAGGCGCCCAACGGAAACACGGAACTGGCCCGCGCGATTACCGCCGGCTTCATCGGCATCATCAGCCATTACCGCCAGGAATTCTTCTCCGTTCCGGACCGTGCTGATCTGCGCGCCGCGATCGCCTCCTGCATCGCCTATCTCGCCCATGCCTTCCCCGGACACAGTTTCGAAAAAGCCGAGGATGACCGGCAAGCGGCGGCGGAGGCACCTGACGACACCGGCATCAACCCCATGATCTCGGCAGTACCGATGTCACCGGATTGGATTGTCGCAACCCTGCGCGAGATCGATCTCAGTCTGGCGCGCGGCCTCGCTTTGCAGGATATCTGCCGACGTCAGCATCTCGATCTGAGGATGATCGATTCCCTGCGGCGGAAATTCCACGGCATGTCTGTCCCCCAGATCCGCTATGTCATGACGCTGGAAAACCGCAACCTGAAGCTCATGGATGCACTGGCCGATCAACTGGCGGCCAAGAACACCGCCCGCCCCGCCGCCACGCGCCGCAGCCGCAAAGCCTGACAGTCGCAAGGCGTAATGATCGCGGACCGATCGTTCTAATCGGGTTTCGTCTCGGCCGGTTCGATCAGCTCACGCAGCGGATAGCCGGCGAATTTCTTGGTTTCCGACATGATCACATTGGTGGTGACCGAGGCGATATTCGGCTCCTCCTCAATCAGCCGGTGATGCAGGTCGACATAATCCGACACGCTGCGGCAGACGAAATGCACGATATAGTCGAAGTTGCCCGATATCTGGTAACAGGCGATGGCCTGCGTGGTCCTTTCGATCAGTTTCTCGAAAGCGCCCTGCTGGGTCCGGCCATGCTTATGCAGGGTCACGAAACTCAGGATCTCGACATAATCCGTCAGCTTGGCGAGATCGATATCCGCCCGGTAGCCGTGGATAATGCCGGTTTTCTCCAAGGCGCGGTGGCGATTATGGCAGGGGCTCGGCGACAGGCCGACCTTCGCCGCGAGTTCCAGGTTGGAGCTGCGCCCCTTATCCTGCAATGCCGACAAAATCTTCAGATCGATCCGATCGACCTTCTGCGACTTGCGTGCCATTGAGCTTCGTTTCCCCTCTCGGCCTTAGAATTTCCGCCCCGTCCTGTTCCGCGCCCCTTGCCCTGGCTCTTTTCGGGGAACGGCAAATGCCTTATACACCAGGCATCGGACGCAGCCCAAGAGCGCGTCTTCCCGCCGACCTTCACCTGACCGAGCCTGAGCCAATGGACCTGAAGCAGCATATCCGCCATGTGCCGGATTTCCCCAAGCCGGGAATCCTGTTCTACGACATTTCCACCCTGATCGCCCATGGCGGCGCCTGGAAAGAGACAGTGAACCGGCTGGTGACCGCCGTCACACCGATGGAGCCGGACCTGCTGGTCGGGATCGAATCGCGCGGCTTCCTGGTCGCTGCGCCGCTGGCCTATCTGATGGGGACCGGCTTCACCATGGTACGCAAGCGCGGCAAGCTGCCCGGCGAGACCATCCACCATGTCTACGATCTCGAATACGGCCAGGATGTGGTGGAGATCCAGGCCGACGCCATTCGCCCCGGCCAGCGCGTCGTGGTGCTGGACGATCTGCTGGCGACCGGCGGCACCTTGCATGCCGCCGTCGATCTGCTGCGCAAGGTCGGCGCAAATGTCGTCGGCGCCGCCTGCATCGTCGAGCTGACTTTCCTCGGCGGCCGCAACCGCTTCGATATCCCGGTCAAGACGCTCGTCGCTTACGATTCCTGATCCGTTTATTCGAGCGCGATGTCGCCGTCGATGGAGATATCCAGCGACGTGCGGCCGAGCGTCAGGGTCATTTTGGCGGGAAGTGTTTCGTTACCTTTCAGGCTGCCCTGAGCGATCGCTTCGCGCACCGCTTGTTCGATATCGCGTTGCGACGTGACGCCGACCTTCTTCAGGAACTTGCGAACGCTCATATTAAAGACATCTTCGTTCATGTCAGCCTCCGTGGACGGTCTCGCCGAATGGCTTCCTTGAAGCGGAATTGCTCCATCGAAGCTGGATTGCTCCTTTGAAAGAGAGCACGACCGGGCGATCTTGCCAAACGATTGTGAAGCATGTCCAATTGCCGTGTCTTCGGTAATGCGGTGGCATGCAATTGGTTCCCCTGACGGCAGACGAACGCCCGCTCATTCCCATCCTGTTGCTGGTTACCGCCTCGACCGGTGTGATCGACGCGATCTGCGTGCTGCATCTCGGTGTCTTCGCTGCCTATATGACCGGCACGATCATCCTGGTCGGCCTGCAATTCGTCGGCACCGGCAAGACCGCACCGGGCGGCGGTTTGATCGCCCTCGCCTGTTTCGCGCTGGGCGCCATCCTCGGCGGCCGCCTCGCCCGCCGCGCCAAGCCGCGCAACCGGCTGCTAGCGGAATCGCTGATCGTCGTGGCGGTGCTGGTCTTCCTGGCATCGCTCGTCATCGCGTTCGGCAATAGCGCCGATGCAATGACACGCTATGCGGCGATCGTCCTGCTGGCAACGGGCATGGGCATCCAGGTGGCCGCCACCCGGCACCGCGCGATCCCCGATATGACGATGCCGGCCGCCACCATGGTCATTCACGGCCTCGCCTATGACAGCCCGGTCGCCGGCGGCCAGGCCGAACGCTACCTGCGCCGGTTCGGCGTGATCATCGCCCTGATGGCGGGTGCAGCGTCCGGCGCCCTCATCGCCACATGGCATGTCTGGGCCGGCTTGCTGCTGGGCGCCGCCTTGATCGCAGCGGCGGGCCTGCTCATTCTCAAACTCGTTCCCCTCACCGCCGAGGCGATGGGACGCTGACGCAGCGGATCAGGCCGCGATCCGGCCCGCCAGCCGCGCCGCCAGCTGCAGCAAGGCACGGTCACTGCCGCGCCGCCCGATCAGCGACAAACCGACCGGCGCCTTGCCGTGATCATCGGCGGCAAGGCCCACCGGAATCTGCACCTGCGGCAGCCGGGCGAGGCCGGAAATGCTGGTCAGGCCAAGAATACGGTCACGCAGATCAACGAAGACCTCCGCCGGCGCATCCTTCAGCGGCGCCGGACAAGGCGCGGTCGGGATGACGATGACAGCGCCGTCCAGCAAGCGATCCAGCGCCGCCGTCACGCGCTCGCGCAATCCGTCTTCGCCGGTCATGGGAATGGCGGCAAGCTGCTTCGCCAACTTCAGCCGCGCATCGATGTCCGGCGAGAAGCGCGGTTCCACGCGCTCGATCCAGGCGCCATGGCTTGCCCAGACCTCACGCGGCTGATGACCACGGAACCATTGGATCCAGTCCTTCAATCCCTGGCCGGTCGGCGAAAGATCGTCATCATCGCCCGGCGCCAGCGTGATGCTGTTCTGCGCCGTGAAAAGATCGGTGACCTTGCCGATCGCCTGCCGCACTTTTGCCGCTACGGCATCGCTGGCGAAGGCAAAAGCATCCTCGGCGATCAGCAGTGTCGACATCGGTGTCAAATCACCACGATCCGGCGGCAGCAGGACATCACCCACACGGCTGAGGATGTCGGCTGAACGGGCGAACCAGCCGGCAACGTCGAAGCTCGGCGCCAGCGGCATCACGCCGTCCAGCGACAAGGCGTCATGGCTGGCGCGGATGCCGAAAATCCCGTTGAAGGCAGCGGGAATGCGGACCGAACCGGCCGTGTCGCTGCCGAGAGCGAAATCCACCGCCTTGCCCGCCACGGCGGCCGCCGAGCCGGAAGACGAGCCGCCCGGAATGCGGTCGGAATCGGCGCCGTTGCGCGGCGTGCCGTAATGGAAGTTCTGCCCGTTGAGGCTGAAGGCGATTTCATCGGTCAGCGTCTTGCCGCGCAAATCGGCCCCGGCGCGCAGCAAAGCATCGACCACCGACGCCGTTTGCCTGGCGGGATCATGGCTCGCCAGCCAGTCGGGATTGCCGCAGCAGCATGTCTCGCCGGCGATATCGAAAATATCCTTGGCGGCGAAAGTCAGACCTTTCAGCGGTCCGGTTGCCGCCCCATCGATCAGGACACGGGAATGGCGACAGAAGGCATTGAGTTGATCGGCGAAAAGATCGGATTGCATGGCACTCAAATCGACAACGGTAAATCGGCATTGGTCAGGAATCGCCGGCAGCATAAAGCGATCGCAAAGCGAACGAAAGTGTTGTTGCACCACCCGGCCCTGCAACCTTCCACCAAGGCAAGGCCCACAAGATGGAGGCGGTCGATACCAATGGCGAGATGCGTTGCATATCCGACAGTCATTCCGAGCTAGAATTTTGGCATCCACTTGCGCTATAATTAATCACAGACATTCCTGGATGGAACACGCGTTAACAACCGTATGAGCGCATGGCTCTGTTAACAGCTGAAACTAATCCGTGACATGGCGAGCGGCTTCAACGGTTTCAGTTCGGAACCGCCTCGACATGGCGCAAGATACCGCCACCGTTTCACCACAAGCATATCCCACCCACTATTTCGGGCTCTGGGCAACGACATCGACAGCGTGATGGCGTGATGCATCAGCACGCGCCTTGATCAAGCCTGCGCAGCGACGACCGCGCAAGCGCCGCACGGTTGCGTGCCGGACGATGACGTGCCGGACGACCACGACTGCGCAAAGTACTTCCATGATTGCCAATTGATGTCCACCAAGTGCGAAAGGAAGCCGATATGAGCGTCGATATTGACACCCTTCCCCTTTTGACGGCCACGACGGGCAACGAAAAGCTCGCCACCGAGAAAGTCTCTGACGGTTCCGCCGCTGCGCTCACATTGCGCAGCTTCACCGGCGATAGCGGCGAGGAAAACGGCGTCTTCAACGTCGTCAATTTCGGCGCGGACCGTACCGGCGTCGTGGATGCCCTGCCTGCCTTCAATGCGGCCGTCGCCGCCGCCGTCGCCGCCGGTGGCGGCACGGTCTTTGTGCCGCCGGGAAACTACAAGATTTCCGACGTCATCAAGATCCCCTCCAAGGTGCACTTGAAGGGCGCCGGCAAAGACCTTAGCAAGCTGGTCAAGACGGCGGGAGCGACAGCAGGTGGCGGGGTCGGTGCCTATGCTACGGTCGCCATGGTGGGCGCCACCAATGCATCGGTTGAAAACCTATGGGTCGATCATGCCACCAATGGTGCCCTGGTCAACGGCATCGCCATGCTGCGGACCAACCTTTCGACGGAAACCGGGCCTTTCTGTGATGGCTGCGATGTCCTGAACTGCCGGGTCACCGGCTTCAACAGCCATCAATATCTCATCTGGTCCCATGGCGCCAAGAATGCACGCATCCTGTTCAACGACGTCGATGGCGGGATCGTCACCTATGACGCCAACTCGGAGCAGGAAGGTATCGAGGTCTTCGGCGGGGAAAACGTCCTGGTCGCCTTCAACCGCATCGTCAATATCGGTGCCAACGGCATCTATATGGGCATATCCGCCGGTGTCACCGGCTATTTCAATAAGAATGTCACGGCGTCGCACAACATCGTCCACGGTTGCGAAACCGGCGTCCACATCAATGCCGCCTGGGATGCGGTCGGCGGATTGAACTACTCCGAAAATATCCACCTTTCAACAAACCAGATCTATTCCTGCCATCGCGGCCATGTCCTGATCCGTTATGCCACACCAGGCGCGCCGGCGAATTCCGTCGTGCTCCGCAACATCGCGATAACGGACAACCAGATCAATGCCGATGTCCTGACCAACAACCCCTTCACCATCCAATACGACATGCAGGATAAGAGCGGGAACGCCCAGGTCCAAAATATCCGCATCACCGATAACCAATGCCTGGGCGGCAAGGCCCTCAACACCGCCAGCGAGCCGGCCGTGGCACCGTTCCAGATCCGCTATGGCCAGGGCATCATCGTCGCCAATAATCAATGCCGGAATATCGGCGCCGGTAGCGACGCTGCTTTCCTGATTCATGGCGACGGGTCAGCCATCGCCGATGGCGTGCAACTGACCGGCAATATCGTCGATAACTGCCCGCGCGGCGCGGTATTGGTACGGGGCGTGCAACGCTGTTCGGTCATCGGTAACCGCTTTGCGAATTACTATACGGAAGGCACCGGCAGCTTCAATGCCGTCACCCTGACCAGCGCCGATTACGCCCATATTGCCGATAATCGCTTCAAACATGCCGGCACCGAAATCCGCGCCATTCAATTCGACCAGGCCTCGACCGAAGTGACCATCGGCGAGAACATACTCGAATACAATCCCAGCCTGGCAACCTATAACGGCGACCCGCTGCAATTCGACCAGACCGGCGCTTTTTCCGCAAATTGCTCACGCGGCCGCGCCAAGATCGCCATCGGCGCCACAGCCGCGACCCTGAACAACAGCCAAGTGCAGCAAGGGTCGCGCCTCTCAGTCTATCAACGCTCCGGCACGCCACAGCCTTTCCGCGTGACGCTTGCCGACGGCCAGTTCACCATCACCATGGCGGCGGCCGTAGCCGGCAGCGATGCCATTTTCGACTGGGAAATCCGGCAATAGGGAGGACTGGCCATGATCATCACCTTCGGCAGCCAGGAAGTTACCTTCGGCGAGCAATCGATCGAATTCGGCCCATCGGAAATGCCGGTATCCGGCGAGACGGAGGAAACGACTGGCGGCAACCAGCCGGAGTCATAACCACCCGCCGCCATCACAGCATGCAGTAATGCCTGGAGCATTTCCGCGTTTCCTTGACTCGCGGAAATGCTCTATTTTTTATCTCGCATTTCCGCTTCATGAGGGAGGCGCCGTCGCCCCTGGAACTTCGCCTTGCCGGGATTGTCGTAATGCATATCGGCGATGAACCAGAAGGCGTCGACGATGCCGTTCTGCTTGATAAAGCACATCATGCGGCCGGCATGGTCAGCCGTCAGAAACACGTCCCAAGCTCGGACTTTAGTGTCGATTTATCAGAAATTGCCGCTGCAATTCCTAGCGGTAACACGTGTTAATAACCGCATGAACGGCCCACTCTATTAATAGCTGAAACTAATCCGTGACATGGCGACGGCATCGTCAGTTTCGATTCGGAACCGGTGCGACTTAGCGCAAGATACTCCCGCCGTTTTCACCGCAGGTATAGCAAGCCGCTATTTTTCGGATCCGGAAAACGACACCGACAGCGTGATGGCGTCATGCAGCCGCGTGCACGTCGATGATACCCGCGCAACCACAGTCGCGCGAGCCGCCGGATGATTCCGCCCCGGCAAAGTACCTCCGTAATTGCCAATTGCTATCGAGCAAGTGCGAAAGGAAGCCGATATGAGCGTCGATATTGACACCCTTCCCCTGCTGGCCGCCACGACGGGTAATGAAAAGTTCGCCACCGAGAAAGTCTCTGACGGTTCCGCCGCTGCGCTGAGGCTGCGTACTTTCACCGGCGATAGCGGCGAGGAAAACGGTGTCTTCAATGTCGTCAATTTCGGCGCGGACCGTACCGGCGTCGTGGATGCGCTCGCTGCCTTCAATGCGGCCATCGCCGCCGCCGTCGCCGCCGGTGGCGGCACGGTCTTCGTGCCGCCGGGAAACTACAAGATATCCGATGTCATCAAGATCCCCTCCAAGGTGCATTTGAAAGGCGCCGGCAAAGACCTTAGCAAACTGGTCAAGACGGCGGGATCGACAGGCGGCGGCGGGGTCGGCGCCTATGCGACCGTGGCCATGCTGGGCGCCACCAATGCATCGGTCGAGAATCTCTGGGTCGATCACGCGACGAATGGCGCGTTGGTTAACGGTATCGCCCTGCTACGCACCAATCCCGCGGCGGAATCCGGCCCCTTCTGCGATACTTGCGATGTCTTGAATTGCCGCATCACCGGCTTCAATAGCCATCAATATATGATCTGGTCGCATGGCGCGAAGAATGTGCGCATCCTGTTCAACGACGTCGATGGCGGCGTCGTCACCTATGACGCCAGCTCCGCCCAGGAAGGCATCGAGGTCTATGGCGGCGAGAATGTCATGGTCGCTTTCAATCGCGTCAGCAATATCGGCGCGAACGGCATTTATCTCGGCATCTCCCCGGGCGTCGCCGGCTATTTCAACAAAAATGTTACGGCGTCGCATAACGTCGTCCGCGGTTGCGAGATCGGCGTTTACATCAATGCCACCTGGGATGCGGTTGGCGGATTGAACTACTCCGAAAACATCCGTGTTTCGTCCAACCAAATCAATTCATGTCATCGCGGCCATGTCCTGATCCGTTATGCCACGGCAGGCGCGCCGGCGAATTCCGTCGTTCTGCGGAACATCGCGGTGACGGATAACCAGATCAATGCCGATGTCCTGACCAACAACCCCTTCACCATCCAATACGACATGCAGGACAAGAGCGGGAATGCCCAGGTTCAAAATATCAGGATCACCGACAATCAATGCCTGGGCGGCAAGGCCCTCAATACCGCCGGGGAGCCATCGGTTGCGCCGTTCCAGATCCGCTATGGCCAGGGCATCATCGTCGCCAATAATCAATGCCGGAATATCGGCGCTGGTAGCGACGCGGCTTTCCTGATTCATGGTGATGGGTCAGCCATCGCGGAAGGCACGCAATTGATTGGCAATATCGTCGATAACTGCCCGCGCGGCGTCGTTCTGGTCCGGGGGGTGCAGCGCTGTTCGGTGATCGGTAACCGCTTTGCGAATTACTATACGGAAGGCACCGGCAGCTTCAATGCCATCACCCTCACCAGTGCCGATTATGCGCATATTGCCGATAATCGCTTCAAACATGCCGGCACCGAAATCCGGGCCCTTCAATTCGATCAAAGCTCGACCGAAGTGACGATCGGGAACAACACGCTCGAATACAATCCCAGTCTGGCGACCTATAACGGTGACCCGCTGCAATTCGACCAGACCGGCGCTTTTTCGGCGAATTGCTCACGCGGTCGCGCCAAGATCGCCATAGGAGCAACCGCCGTCACCATGAACAACAGCCAGGTGCAACAAGGCTCCCGCCTCTCAGTCTGCCAACGTGCGGGTACGCCCCAGCCTTTCCGTGTGACGCTGGCCGACGGACAATTCATCATCACCATGGCGGCAGCCGTAGCCGGCAGCGATGCCATTTTCGATTGGGAAATCCGACAATAGGGAGGACAGACTGTGATCATCACCTTTGGCGGCCAGGAAGTTACCTTCGGCGGGCAATTGGTCGAATTCGGCCCACCGGAAATGCCCTTGGCCCTGACCCCAAGCGACACCACGGAAACGAAATCCGGCGACGACAAGACGGAAACGGACGGCGAGCCGGTAGCGGTATGACCCGCCGTCGTCAAAACCTGGATCACTGAGGCTTACGCCGCCGGCGTCAGGTCGATCTTGTAAAGATCGCGGTTCTTCAGGTCTTTCAACGTCACGGTCATCACTTCGGTGGCGCCGTCGATCCTGACATGGCCGAAGAACTGCATCTCGTCCATCGGTGAGAGATTTTCCTGGCCTGCCGCCGGCGCCTTGACGAATTTCAGCTCCGGCCCGAACGTGCCGTCCAGCTTATTGGGGCCGTAAGTGCCGGCATTGAGCGGGCCGGAGACGAATTCCCAGAACGGCGCGAAATCCTGGAATTTCGCCTTGTCGGGATTGTAGTAATGCGCCGCCGTGTAATGCACATCGGCAGTGAGCCACACGGTGTTGACGATGCCGTTCTGCTTGATGAAACGCAGCAGATCGGCCAGTTCCAGTTCGCGTCCCTTGGCCGGGCCGTCATCCTGGTTGGCGATGGCCTCAAAATTGAGCGTGCCATCCTTCTGCTTGTCCGGCACCCCGAGGCCGAGCGGCATGTCGGAGGCCAATACCTTCCAGGTCGCATTGCTTGCCAGCAACGCCTGTTTCAGCCAGCGGATCTGCGCCGGCCCCATGAAGGCGGTGTCGGCGCCTGGCTTGTCCTGGAGATCCTTGCTGTTGTCGCCGCGATAGCTGCGTTGATCCAGCATGAAGACATCGAGCGACGGACCGTAATGAATCACGCGATAGACCTGTTCCGGCCGATTGGCATCGAGCCGGATCGGCATGTATTCATGCCAGGCGCGGCTGGCATTGGCCGATAGCAGCGCCAGGCTTTTGATCTTGTAGCGGTCGTCGTCGAGAATCTGCTGCGGATACCAATTGTTGCGGGTCTCATGATCGTCCCATTGCGCCAGGATCGGGACGCTTGCATTGAAGCTGCGCAGGTTTTCGTCCATCAGATTGTATCGGTAATTGCCGCGATAGTCGGACAGCGTCTCCGCGACTTTTGACTTTTCCTCGGTGACGATATTGGTCCAGACCTTGCCATTCGGCAGCGTCACTTTCGGCTGCACGACACCATCGGCATAGATGCTGTCGCCGGAATGAATGAAGAAATCCGGATTGAGCGAGGCCATCTCCTTCCAGATCGTCATGCCGCCGACTTCCGGATTGATGCCCCAGCCCTGGCCGACGACATCGCCGCTCCAGACGAAGGTGATATCCCGCTTGCCGGCCGGCGCGGTGCGGAAGCGGCCGCTCACCGGTTCACTGAGGATTTTGAGATCGGCTAGGTCCTCGAACTGCACGCGGTAGAACACATCCTGTCCCGCCGGCAGGCCCTGCAGGATGGCCCGCGCGGTGAAATCGGTGATATCCAAGGCGGCCGGCCCCACGACGCGGCGCGCATCCTTGAAGCTTTCCGTGGTGGCGTAGTTGACGATCATGCGGGCCGGCCGGTCGACTCGCGCCCAAACCACGCCGCCATCGGCGCCGATGTCGCCGCTTTGCACGCCATGACCGATGACCGGCCGGTCCAGCGCCGCCAGGCTCGGTCTGGGCAAAAGCAACCCGCCGAAACCGAGGGCAGCGACACCACCGCCCAGCAATCCGGTGCGCAGGAGCTGTCGCCGCGATCGCGGCAGCAGCAATTGGGGATGTTTCGGCAAGGTATGTTTCGGCGGGGTATGTTTCGGCACATGGCGGGACATCGCGGACTCCTTTTTCTTCCGGCACGAAAGATAGGAGCCGCAGCCTAGCGAGCAGGCGGTTGCAGCGACATGACCATTGCGTTGCGTTTTGGTGTCCGGCGTGATGGCCGGTCGATCGTCAAACTGCATCGAGGGGCATCTAAAATTATCGGAATCGCCGTCCCATAGCTCGCTCGGTAAGCCACTGCTCTTCGTTAACTTTCGCTTAATTTTTAACGAAACCGTAAACCGCCCATCCTCGGCATCGCTCTCGACTCCTTGTTGAGTCCAGAGCTATCGGCAACCTGCCTATCCCGCTTTGCCGGCGTTTATCGTAGCGACCACTGGGGGAATTGGATGACACAAGCTTCAGCTGATACGGCCGATCTGCGGCCAGGCCGATCAAGCCTTGTCGCGGCCGGTGCCGTTGCGGCGATCATCGCCATCGGCGTTGCCTATTCGGCGGCGCATCTCATCGAGGATCTCTCGATCGCGCTGGCCGGCGCCTTGTTCTGGGTGCTCCGTCACGTTTTCTGATCACCAGCCCCGTGAGACCGCGCTATCGCCGGATCGGCCCTCAACCGGCCTTTCCGGCAACAGCCGTTTTCGGCGCGAGCCAATCGAACATCCTCCGATGCCCAATCACTTCACGCCGATCGATAACAGCCGGGGCCTTATCTGCGGCTATGTCCTGCATCCGGACAGGGCGTTGGAGCCCTTGCCCGATGCCGATATCGATGACGCGATGGCGTCGCCGGATCATCATATCTGGCTGCATTTCAATCTCGCGGATATGCGGGCCCGGCGCTGGCTGGAGCATTGCACGATCCCGCGCGCGGCCCGCGATGCGCTGCTCGGCAATCGCGAGCAGATGCTGCTGGAACCGGCCGGCAGCGGCCTGGTCGGCATTCTCGGCGATCTTCATCACGATTTTCAGGACGACTCGTCGAAACTTGGCGTCCTGCGCCTCTATCTCGATGACCGCTGCCTGATCAGCGCGCGGCGACATCCGCTGAAAGCGATCGACAGCCTGAGGCGTTCCCTGGATGAGACCGGCTCCGCCTGCCGCCCGGTCGGTCTCGTCACCCGTTTCCTGCATCACCTGGCGGAGACCATGGGCCTGACCATCACCGATACTGGCCAGATCCTGGACCGCATCGAGGATCGCATCCTGGCCGGTTATCTCACCGATGAAGGCACCCATCTCGGCCGCGCCCGGCAGCTCATCATCCGCCTGCGCCGCCATATGGTGCCGCAGCGCCAGGCGCTCTTCGGCCTTCTCGGCCCCCTGCCGGACTGGCTGACCGAACTGGAAGCCGCCGGCCTGCGCCAGGCGGTCGAGCGGCTGGACATGCTCGGCCATGACCTCGATCTGCTGCAGGACCGCGCAAGGCTGCTGCAGGACGAGATCGCCAACAAGCAGGCCGAGCGCACCAACCACAACCTCTATGTCCTGTCGATCGTGACCACGATCTTCCTGCCGCTGACCTTGATCACCGGCGTCTTCGGCATGAATGTCGGCGGCCTGCCGGGCCTGCAGAATATCGAAGGCTTTTGGTGGGTGATGCTGGGGATGGCGATCACCGCGGTCTGCTCGCTCATCCTGCTTTATTGGAAGAAGCTGTTCTGAGGCCGGCTATTCCAGCCGGCCGAGAACATCATCCAGGGCCGCGATGAATTTCTGCCAGCCATAGCCGGCGCCGCGATAATTGAATTCGTCTTCGGGCCGGAACCCCGATTGTTCCATGCGCAGATGCGTCCCGGCCGGGGTTTCGGTCAGTGTCCAGGTGACGACGGTGCGCAGATTTTCACTGGCATCCCAGCGATAGGAAAGCCGCTTGAGCGGTTCCACCGTCAGCACCTCGCCCTCGACAATGCCATCCCATTGCGGCATCGGCTCGGCGCGGAAACGAAACCGATGCCCCTCGACCGGCCGGAAATCATTCTTCATCAGCCAATCCTCGATCAACGCGCCTTGCGTCAAGGCACGCCAGACCTTTTCGGGCCGGTGCTTGAATTCACGCTCGATGATGACGGAACGGTTCATTTGTCTTTCCTTCCGAAGTCGAAGCTGATGCCGATGACGAGCGCAAGGCTCGTCCTGCTGATGCTGATGACGAGCGCAAGGCTCTTCCTATTGATCCATTCGGTTGAGCACGCTTTCGAGCCTGTCGAAGCGTTCCGCCCAGAACGCGCCGTAATGCCCCATCCAATCGACCAGCGGCCCCAGCCCCTTCGGTTCGACGCTGTAATGGGTTTGCCGGCCGTCGCGCCGGTCGATCACCAATCCGGCCTGTTTCAACACCGCGAGGTGCTTGGAGACGGCAGGCTGGGAAATTCCGGCATGACCGGTCAGGACCCGCACCGTCTGTTCGCCGCCTTCGACTAATTGTTCGAAGATGGCGCGACGGGTCGGATCGCAAAGGGCTTGAAAAACGGTGTCGCTGGTACTGCTCATGGCCAATTCATAACCGACAGGTTATAAGTCGGTCAAGCATTAGATAACTCGCGGGTTATGAATTATCTTGCCGCTAATCGCGTCCGACAGGCGATCCGCAACCCGCGTCCAGCTTCCGCCGGGCGGCCAGGATGAGTGAATCGTCGAGCTGAAGGCTGGCGAGATGTTGGCGGATGCGCAGGCAGGTGGCCCTGCTCCCTCTCCAGTCGTCATTGGTCCAGAAACGATTATCCGCGCGCCAATAGCCGATCTCGTCAAGAAACGAGACGCCGAAATAGTAATCCGATGCGACCGAGCTGAAGAAATCCTGGTCGCCCTTGAAAGAACCGTCGGACTGCAGCGAATGCGTGAGCGTCCAATCCAGCATCCCGGCCATGACCTTGCGCACGCGGTTTCGCTGGTCCGGCGCCATATGCGGCCAGCCATAACGGAAGATCTTCACGACATCGTAGTTGTTGTGGTTGTTCAACCCGCCCTTATATCGCCAGCCATATGGATAGGGTTCGCCCTCGATTTTCAAGGTCGTGTCGATGATCTGCGGCCAGTAATGGACGTCGCCCTTCAGATAGGAAATCAGATGAAAGGTGATGCTGAGATCGATGGTTCGATAGAGCCGCCCATTGATCCGATACCACGCCCCCCAATAGCCGGTTTCCGGATCCTGCCAGCTATTCAGAAACGCGCGCATTTCCGCGCGGATTTTGTCGATACCGCCGGGATCTCGATCGCGCAACAACCCTTGTACTCGATCTTCCAAATATGGCTGCCAATATGACTTGAAACCGAACTGCGCGGCATAGGTGGTCAGCGCGTTCAATTCCGAGCGGTGATCGATGCCCTCATTGGCGACATCGGATACAAGAAGGGCTTTCAGCATAGCGATGGCGTCGTTGCCATTGCGCAGTTGAGGCATGACGTTGATCGCATATTTCGGCGAGACCTGCCGGTCGAACATGGCCTGAAGGGCCAGCATGCTGGCTTCCACCTTCATGAAGGCCTGTTGATAGCAAGCGCCCCAACTGCCATCCGCGGCGGATTGCTGGGTGGCATAGCTCTGATCGTCGGTTTGCAGGCTTTTCTCCAGATCGCGTATCCGCTTATCCAAAGCATTGAAATCGCCGGTGTAGAGCGCCCGCCATTTGGCTTCGAGGAAAATCTGGTTGCTGCATTCGCGATTGCGGCCGGCCTTCTGGTCCGCCGCCAGCCGAAGCCCGAGCACCCGAAGGCGCCGTAAAGCCTCATCCCGGCGCGCAAGGGTGTCAGGCCGGTACTTTTGCCATTCCACCGGCAAGATCTTCTTGGCCTCAGTCCCCGATAGCAGCGAACTTTGCGCTCTTGTCGCGCGGATATCCATGCCGATATCCGCATCGGCAAGCGAGACACCCACCATCAGGCAAAAGCCCGTCGCGAGAATTGGCAGCCTTAGGCCGAGCGACATCCGTTCCGATGCCCTCTTATGCGTCGCCTTCAGGGCGGGCGTCTCGAACCGCGCGCCAAACCCGGATGATGGCTTCGACCGAGCGATCGGCATCCGCCTTCGTGGTTGGCCAGGAAATCACCGAGAGACGCATGATCGAGCACCCTTTCCACGTTGCGCCGCCGGCAAGACAGGTGCCGTCGGCCTGCAGACGATCGATGACCTTCGCCGTCAGCTCATCGCCGCGCCTGACCGAGTGGTCCGCGCCGAAACGAACGGCCACCTGATTGAGCACGATCTCATTCATGATGGCAATCCCCGGCTCGGCCGACAAAAGCTTCCCCATATGGCGGGCGATCCGGCAATGTCGGGCCACCATCTCCGCGATCCCCTCGCGGCCCAGCGCACGGATCATCGCCCAGGTGGCGAAGCCTCGGGCGCGGCGGGAAAGTTCCGGAACGAAATAGGATGGGTTGCGCTCGCCCTCCGCAACCGCCGGCAGATAGCTGGCGGTGATGGTCATGGCGCGGCGATGCGCCTCGGCATCGCGCACGATGGCATACCCGCAATCGTAAGGCGTTTGCAGCCATTTATGGCCATCCGTCGCCCAGGAATCCGCCCGCTCGCAGCCGGTGGCCGGATTGGCTGTTTCCGGACAGGCGCGCGCCCAGAGACCGAAGGCGCCGTCGATATGCAGCCAGGCCCCGTGACGATGGGCAATGTCGGCGATCTCGGTCATCGGATCGCAGGCGCCGGTATTGATCTGTCCGGCCTGTGCGATCGCGATGATTGGTCCGTTGCATCCGGCGATGGCGGATTTGAACGCCGCGACCTGCATCCGCCCCATCCGATCGGCGGCGATGCGGATGACGCGGTCATTGCCAAGCCCCAGGAACTGCAAAGCGGAAAAGACCGATATATGCGCGTCCTCGCCGATCAGGACATTGATCGGCGGTGCGCCAAACAGGCCCTGCGCTTCGACATCCCATCCGGCCCGCCGCAAGACCTCGCTGCGCGCCGCCGCCAGGCAGGTGAAATTGGCAATGGTCGCGCCGGTGACGAAACCGACCGAACATTCGGGCGGCAAATGCAGCAGGTCCAGCAGCCAACCGGCCGCGACCTCCTCACAGGCGGCAGCGGAAGGCGTCGCTGTATGCGAGCCGGTATTCTGTCCCCAGGCACTGGTCAACCAATCGGCGGCGACACCGACCGGGTGCGAGGCACCGATCACCCAGCCGAAAAAACGCGGACCGGTCATCGCACTCAGCCCACCCGCCGAGAGCCGCACCAATTCCTCGATGACGGCGGCGCCGTCCTGTCCTTTTTCCGGCAGGTCCCGGGCGAAGACCGCCCGCATGTCGGCGAAACTTTTTGCCGGCCATTGCCGGCGCTCATGCTGCACGCGACGGAATGCCAAGGCATGGGCCGCCGCGATCTTCAGCAAAGCTTCATCCTCAACCTTCCAAGCCTCATCCGATGCGGTCGGCGGGTCTTGGCGGATATCGGGCAATCGCGCGACCGGAGGCTCGCTCATGACTTCCCCACTTGTGACGGCTGCTGCTCCAAAATGCAGTATGGCCGCAAGACGCCTCAATAGGAACTATAGCAGATCACGCCGGCCCAGGGATTTTTTACGGCACCTATTCCGGCGGACGGGTTACCTCGATGCCCTCTGCCGCGCGCCGGATGCGCAAGGTCGGCGACTCTTCGCCCAGGGCTGCCGGCCCCGAGACCACCTGGCTTTGTCCGGGCTGCAATACGGCAGAAGGCGCAAAGCCGTCTCGATGCGATCTTTGGCCGGCCCGACGCGGCGCGCTTGCGCGCAACGCTTTTGGCCCTCGCACATGACGAGCGTCTCGGCCCGCTAAAGGATTGATGGCAGGCACTCGCCAGGAAACTGACAATGGCGACCGCTCATCCTCAATGATTTCGGGCAGGCGATCACGCCACCGTTATATTTCCTGGAACATTTCGCAGCACCTGTTGTTGGCTTAACGTTCGCAAGCTCAAGGCAGGTTCTCTGATGCAGGCTCGCAATCGTCCTTCGACCTATCCTCCCGCAGATCATCCCCATTCGACGGCAAGGCTCGCCAAGCGGCCGATTCATCCGATGCTGGTTCCCTTCCCCATCGTCTGTTTCATCGGCGCCTTGCTGACCGATATCGCTTATTGGCAAACGGCCGAGATGATATGGTCGAATTTTTCCGCCTGGCTGCTGACAATCGGTGTCGCGCTGGGCGTGCTGGCCGCCATTGCCGGCTTCATCGATTTTCTCGGCGACCGGATGATCCGTGGCCAGGGAGTCGCCTGGATACATATGGTCGGCAACGGCATCGCCTGGATCCTCTCGGTCATCAACGCTTTCGTCCACACACACGATGCCTGGACCTCCGTGGTCCCGACCGGTCTCATTCTGTCGGCCGTGGTTGTGCTGATCCTGCTGGTCACCGGCTGGGCCGGCTGGTCGCTGGTCTACCGACATGGCGTGGGAGTGGTTGAATGATGACGAGCGATCTCTCCGGCAAACGCAACTTTCGCCCAACCACGCTCTGCACGGCCGCGCTAGCTTTCTTCTGCCTCGTCGCCTTGACCGGCTGCTGGGATGAAGGCGGCGACCCCAGGGAGCAGATCGGCGCCAATCCCAAACTGCCCGAGCAACAGCAATATCTCTTCCCCCCGATGCATCTGGCATCCATCGTGGGCTGGAAGAATGGCGAGACGCCGACCGTGCCGCAGGGTCTGCAGATCAAGGCGATCGCCACTGGTCTTGCTCATCCGCGCTCGCTCTATGTCCTGCCGAATGGCGATATCCTGGTGGTGGAATCGAAAAAGCCCGAGGGCGAGCCGATCAAGCGGCCGAAGGACTTGGTGATGGGCTGGGTCGAAAACCTGGTCACCTCGGGCGGCGATGACGGCGACCAGGAAAGCAACCGCATCACGCTGTTGCGCGATACCAATGGCGACGGCATGCCGGACCAGCAAAGCGTCTTCCTCGATCACCTGAACTCGCCCTTCGGCGTCGCTTTGGTCGGCAATGATCTTTATGTCGCCAATACCGATGCGATCATGCATTACACCTACAATCCAGGCGACACCAAGATCACCTCGCCCGGCACGGTGCTGACCGAATTGCCTGGCGGGCCGATCGATCATCATTGGACCAAGAGCCTGACGGCCAACAAGGACGGTTCGCTGCTCTATGTCGGCGTGGGATCGAACAGCAATATCACCGAGAACGGCATCGAGGCGGAAAAGAACCGCGCCGATATCCTGGAAGTCGACCGGGCCAGCGGCCGGTGGCGGATCTTCGCCAGCGGCCTGCGCAACCCGAACGGCCTGACCTGGGAACCGCAGACCGGCGCACTCTGGACCGTCGTCAATGAACGTGACGAATTGGGGCCCGATTTGGTGCCGGATTACATGACCTCGGTGAAGGACGGCGCCTTCTATGGCTGGCCTTATAGCTATTACGGGCAGCATGTCGATCCGCGTGTCCATCCGCAGCGGCCGGACCTGGTGGCGAAAGCGATCCCGCCCGATTATGCCCTCAGCTCCCATGTCGCCCCTCTGGGCCTTGCCTTCTATACCGCCGACAACCTGCCGGAGAGCTATCGCGGCGGGGCTTTTGTCGGCGAGCATGGCAGTTGGGACCGTCCCGACCTCAATGGCTATAAGGTGGTCTTCGTCCCCTTCAAGGACGGCAAGCCAAGTGGTGCGGCCGAAGATTTCGTCACCGGCTTCCTCAATGCCGATAGCGAAGCCCGCGGCCGGCCGGTCGGCCTTGCCGTGGACAAGACCGGCGGACTGCTGGTGGCCGATGATGTCGGCAACACGGTTTGGCGGGTGACGGCAACGGGGAAATAACATCGTCAGGCCGGCGGCGATGACAAGCTCCATCGTCGAGCGTATCCCCCGTCACATCGGCAACGGAACGCTATAGCCGGCGATCCGGATCATGGATAACCAATCACTCCCCTGTCGGGGCATAGACATCCTGGGGCTCATCGAAGCCCTTGAGGCAGAAACGGCCGATGAAGCGCGTATTGCCCAGGCCAAGCCGGCGGGCGAAAATCTTCGAAACCAGGATCGACTGCTTGGTCAGGTGACAGAGCTTTTCCAGCCGGCTGGTGAGATTGACGGCAGAGCCGATGACCGTGATTGTGCAGCTTTTGCCGGCACTGATGGCTCCATAGGAGACTTTTCCGGCATGCAGGGCGATGCCGACCCGCAGCATCCGGCCGGCGACCGGCTCAAGATCCAGGCGGTATTGAATCAGCAGCGCCGCCTCCAAGGCGTTCTTGCAGCTATTGACCTCGGCACAGCGATGAAACACGGCAAGGATGCCATCACCGATCAGCTGTACGACTTCGCCGCCAAAGTCCTCGATCATCGGCACGACAACGTCTAGGTAACGACAGAGAACCTCCAGGAGATCTTCCTGCGGCAAGCTGTTCGCAAGATGCGTGTACCCACGCAGGTCGCAGAACATGATAACAGCTTCGATCTGCCTGACATCGGGCACCGTCACCACCGGGAGGCCGAGCCGATCCGTCCCAGAGCGCAAGCCCGCCAGGTAGTGGTGCAGCCGATCGCTGTTGTCGATCATGTCATCTCTCCATCTATGGCGCTTCCCGTTGCCTTGCTTCCGTCGACGGCGAAGCCCATGACAGTGGAGCAACAGCGGTGTCATCAACAGCGGCGTCCCCAGATTCAAGGCAGCGCGAAGCTTGTGGATCGATTGTCGTGAATTGATTTTCCAGGCGCCGATCGGCGCCCCGTCTCATCGTATATAGGCGCGGCTATAATTGGGTCGCGTATAAGCCCTCCTGAAATTCGCGCGTATATAATTCCGATAGGACTGAGCGTTTTGCATATCCGCCGGTAAAGGCTCGGACGTCTCGGCCGTGAAGCCTTTGATGCCGGCATTCATGCCGTCGGCAATCCGGCAATGGATCAGCGCCGTTTGCGCACCGCGACCGCGATGCGGCGCCAGGGTGGCATCAATCCCCATCCACGCCCATTGCGCTTCCTGGTACATCGCGCCGCAAGCCACCGGATGCGTTCCATCATAGGCCAGATAGCAGCGCCAGCGCGGGCGCCCGACCAACGCGGCGAACCACGGCACGACCGAATATGGCAGGCCGAAGCCGAAGGCGACCGCGAAACCGAAGCCGCCGGCTTCATTGACGTCGATTTCGCGCACGTCGAAGCTGGATGACTCGGGAAACGCAGGCGCCGCGGCCGGCATATAGTCAAGTTTCGCCCAGCCGGCGCCGGTGCGTTCGAAGGCGCGCTTCTTGAGCCAGCGTTCAACGCCGCTTGCCTTCTTGCCGGGCGCCAGTTGAAAAACCCAGGCCGGATCCGCATTGGCATCGAGCCAGTCGAACGCCCAATCGAGCTCCGCCGCCGTCGCGGCTTCATCGATATTGAAACCGAAGGCCCGGTTGAACTCGGCAATTGGAATGCCGCCATGGGCCAGCAAGGCACATCCGTCCAGTTTCGCCGATCGGACGGAAGCTAGCGCCATATAGTCGGCAGGAACGGCGGCGAACAGATCCAACCAGGCATTCCGTTCCACGCGTTCGATTGCAAGCTTGTTGGCAGAAGACTTTGATGTGTTCACGCTATCCATCATTCGAGTGCTTTCTCACTTTCCTGACGTTTCTTGCCGGATATGGAGACCTCCCGTTGAGCGTGTTTATTCCGCCTCGATGATCCCTGCCTTAATGACCGCGTGCCAGCAGGAGATCTGTAAGTTCATTGGGCTTATCAAGCATCACGTCATGCCCGCAGGCGAAGTCCTCGCACCACCAGCGACGGTTTTTCGCCACGCTACGGAACTGTTCGAAGGGGCCGTCCCAACCGGTGGCAAAGACGAAGCCGATATCCGGCACACGGTCGCATGCGCCGGTGAGACTGGCCGGCGTCTCAAAGCTGGATAAAGGATGCATCGTGCATCGGCTGTCCACCCACGCAGCATCGGCGGCATTGACTGCGAAAACCGATGCGGGAATCGGCGGTACTTTCCAGCCATCTCCGTGAAGCAAAGCAAGCTCGCGATGGTCCTGACCGGAACCGGGCATGTAGTTCAAAGCGGGTTCGCCATCTTCCGGGATGAACGCATCAAGATAGATGAGACTTCGAATCCTGTCCGGAAACCGATCCGCAACATGGCGAACCACACATCCGCCATAGGAATGGCCGACGAGGACGATGTCGCGCAGATCTTCCCAGATCAGCAGATTGGCCACATCGTTGATATGCGTTTCGAGATCGACGTCGCGACTTAAGAGATGCATGCGGTCGCCAAGACCCGTCAGTGTCGGTGTGTAAACACCGTGGCCTTTGTCAGTCAGCTTCCGGCGAATACGCGACCAGCACCAGCCGCCATGCCAGGCGCCGTGAACCAGGACGTAATCGGTCATTATCGCTACTCCTCCATGGTGTTCCGGAATTCACGAGACAGGCGTCGCGCCGGATGCGGCGCGATGCAATAGGCCGGTGCGAGGGGGCATTCTGATCTGCGGGCCGGCCGGTGGGATCCGGCCAGCGGCTGGAAGTCTATTTCTGCAGGACGACGTTGCCGCCCGGTTTCGCGAGCTGGTCGATGACGAGCAGCTTGACCGGCTCCGTCCCGGTGTTTTCCGCATGATGCCACTGGTCGATCGCTTCAATGATCACCTGGCCGCTTTTGTAAGTTGCGCTTTTCCCGGTCACCGTATTTGTGACCCGCAGCTCTCCTGACAGCATGTAGCCATATCGCGGATAAAGATGCTTGTGTTCAGGCAGCTTGGCGCCGGCGGGTATTTCATACATGGAAAAAACCACCGTTGCGTCCCTGGGAAGGACGATCGGCTGGCCGCTGGAGGTGACATTGGTCGAAAGCAGCGGCTGCACCACGACCTTTCCCGCCGCCTCCTGGTCACTTGCGGCATAGGTCGCCGTGGTGACGCCAAATGCAACACCGGCCAAGACGAAAATCTGTTTCGCAATACGCCCTTTCATCATAAGTCCTTCATGTCCGTTTTATGACTTTCGAAAAGCACCATGATTGACGGCAACCGGAAGCCGGTACTGATGACGTCCGGCCCTTAGATGACCATCACGCGGCTTTAGCAATCAGCGGTCGACGCGTTTCGGCAGGTAATTCGATCCTGCCGCAAGAATCGCGGGATCAACAGTGAAAAGATGCAGCCACAAATCGGGGAACAACGCGACTGTGATCCCAATCACCTCGCAACCGCCACAGCGATGCCGCATCCGAAATTGTATCGAACCAATCGCAGAGATGATGCTCACGCCAGGAGGACCGATACTTGGCCGGCACGGTCAGTCAACCCGGCATGGCCAATCATTCGCATGGCCAACCAACAGGGCGCCGATGAACAAGGCGGCGATCAGCACCGCCTGGTGCGTGTTTTAATTCTTTGCCAGGACGATGCCGGCTTCGGCGACCGGCTTGCCGCGATCGAAACGATCGACCGCGAAAGGCTGCATCCGGCGGTCGACCTCGCCCGTCGCTATCGCTTTCGCCAGCAATAATCCCGCACCCGGCGCACCGGCAAAACCGTAGGACCAGCCGGCGCTGACCCATAGATCCTTGAGGTCCGGATGCTCGCCCAGCAGTGGGCCGAAATCCGACGAGACATGAATCATCCCGGCCCAGTGTCGCAGCACGCGCACTTCCGCAAGCTGGGGGAACATCTCAAGATAGACCTTTGCCGTCGCCGCCATGACCGGCAGATCGGTCGAGAGCGACATGCGCGGCCGCTCCGGCACCTCGGTGCCGCCGACGACCTCGCCGCGCGAGGTCTGATGGAAATAAGCCAGGCTGTCGATCAGCGCCAAAGCCGGCTTGATCAGGGGCCGGATCGGTTCCAGCGCCATGGCTTCGATTCGCATGGAATAGCCGTCGAGCCTGATGCCGGCCAGATCGGCAAGCTTCAGGTTATGTCCGCCACCGGCAATGACGACCGAGCCGGCATCGATGCGATGCTCGCCGGCATAAACGGCCGAAGCGCGTCCCCCGGTTCGTTCGAAAGCTGTCACCGCGGTGCGATAGAAGACCTGCACGCCGTTCCGCTCACAAGCCGCGCGCAGGCCTTTCATGGCGGCGTGATGCGGCGCGACGCCGCCATCCGGCAGATGCAGGGTCGCGGCAACGCGGCGATGGTTGATCGCCGGCAAATGGTGCGGCAGATCCGCCTGGGGAACGAAGTAGGAATGGACGCCGAGATCGCGATGCACCCCGGCGGCGCGCCCCAGCATGGCCGCCGTCTCCGCCCGTTCCGCGATCATGCTGTAGCCGCGTTTGGTGAACATGACGTTCTCGCCGAGCTTCCTGGAAAGCTGGCTCCATTCATCGCAGGACAGCTTGAACAGCTCGGTCCATTCGGGACCGCCGAAGCCGGGGCGAATGAGCGTGCCGTTGCGGCCGGAGGCCCCACCTTGCCAATATCCGGCATCGAGAACGACGACATCGCGCAGGCCGAATGTCGTCAGATAGAAGGCGCAACACAGGCCCTGGATGCCACCGCCGACGATGACGACGGAAGCTTTTTTCGGCAGGGACACGTTCACCGGGCGAGCATTCATCGATATCGCACTCATCTGTCCGGTCCCACCACGTCATGCAATCCGGCGGCCTGGGCGACCGTGATCGCACGGCGCGGCGCGCGATGGCTCGGCCGGGCGAATTCGGCCGGATGCTGTCCGGTACGGCTGGCCAGCACTGCGATCATGCTGTCCCAGCAGGGAAAGCCCTGGCACGGCCCCATGCCGCAGGAGGTCAGGCGCTTCAGGACCTCGGGATCGGTCTCGCCGGCATCGATATGCATCAGCAGCTCGCCGGCGGTCACATCCATGCACGGACAGATGAGCACATCATCGGACAGGTTCGCAGGAACCACGACGTCTTCATCCGCCTCTTCGGCCGCGCCGGCCACGCGCAGATTTCCCGAAGCCCCTGTCGAGACCAGTTGCAGCAGGCCGTCCGATTGCGTCTGGAAAATGAGGTTGGGGTCCCGGTGCCAGGGTCCCGCATGCACCACCGCATCGCAAATCACGGTCGCACCTACATCGATGGAGTTCACATGAACCCGGCCATTGATGCGCGTCAGGTCGGCGACATCGCCGACATGCACGATATTGGCGCCGAACGCCGTCAAGCGCGTTGCGATAGCGGCCTGCGCGCCGCTGCCCACCACGGCAACGGCCGTGCCCGGCGCAACACCGTGTTCATGGGCCATCACGAGCGCCGCCTGCGCCTCCATCACGCCGGGCACATGGCTGCCGGGCACCAGCGGCGGGATCGAGCGCCGCCCGGTGGCAAGCACGATCTCCTGCGTATCGAAAGCAACCGCGCCCTGGTCGTATCGATGCGGCGCGCCGACCAGCAACGCGCCCTGCCGGTAACTACCGAACAGCTCCATGCCGGTGAAAACCGCGACGCGATCATCGATGGCTTCCTGCTCAACGCCGCAGGCCGCCGCATAGCGGCCGCAGATATGCCCGCGCGTCACGACAGCCACTTTCCGGCCGTGAGCCGCAGCCTCGTTTGCCGCATGTCGTCCGGCCGGACCGCCGCCGACAACAACCGTGTCATATTGAACGCGCCGGCCCGGCCGGATTTCCGACGGCAGGCTCGGCAGCGGCGGCGGCGACATGCCTGCCAAATGCGCCATCAGTCTTTCCCAGAGGTGATAGCCGCGCCCGCCTTGCGGCGTCCAATCGGCATGTTCGAAACCGCCATAGATCGCCTTCGCCGGCAGCAATTGCGCCGCTTTCAGCAGATCGAACCGGGCGGAGGGCCAGACATTCTGCGCCTCGACACGCATCCCCTGCCCGACCGGCTCCAGATCGAGCCTGACATTCGGCCGACCATCGACCCGCGCCAGCACGCCGGCGATATAACTCCCCGACTGACCCAGCGGACGATGCAATTTCCGCGACCTGGCAATGACGCCGATCCCCTGGCGCCGCAAGGCCACCGCAATCGGCTCGCCCAGCCGGCCCAAGAGCGGATGACCATTCCAATGGAATTCGACCATCTGCCGGTCGTCGCTTCGTGACGGCATTGTCTCCCCCTCAGCCACCGGTAATCGACCTCGCGCCAATCAGGCTTCCCCGCCCGGCGATGACCGGGGAATGACGCCCGGTCCCGGATTCTTGTTTTCGGCCGGCCTTATTGCGGGTGATAGTAATGAAACAGGGAGCCGCTTCAATGAAGATTTCACCTGAGTGAAATTTTACCCGGAAATTGTCAGTATCTTCTCGCCATACCTCGCATCCGCTTGCCCAGGGTCCCCCCGGTTATAGGGCGCCCCAAAAGGTGAGATTCCCGGTTGTCTAAGCCATTGATTCCGAAGAAGCACGATTCCCATAAAATGAGATCGGCACATCCCATAACCTGAGATTACACAGCTCTATGGCACCCATATAACGAGATTATCTTCGGTCGCGAGAGGGGATCGTGTTAGAGGGAATCGCCGTGCGATTTTGTCCTCTCACTAAACTATGCACCGGTGGCGATTAGGGCCGGTGCCACGGTAAGGTAGCTCATGCCGTGATCGAATGCGGTTGTCTTCTCTGCGGCCTCGGAGGTTTCTCTTCTGGGTTCTCTTCGTCTTCAGGGCTTCCACAAGACGTATCCATGCGTGCTGACGCCGGACAGGCAAGGCCTTCTTGGTCGTGCATGCCCGAGACGGACGGTGCATCAGTCGCTTAACGGCGTGATGAGGGTAATATCGCTCCATCCGCCAAGGGTTCGTATGACTTTGCGGCTGCACACATAAGCTGCTGCACACCTAAAAGGTTGCACATCGACGCTCAAAGAAGGAACATAAGGGTCAACGATCGCGCTATTAGGGTCTGCGAAACAATGCGGACGGTTCCTCAAAGCGGACATTTTGGGAGGATGTCATCATAAAAACGCCCCAGCGTCGCGTGAGACGCGTGCCGACGGTGCACCGCCGCCGGGTGGCTTGCCTGTGCCCGCCGGCCCTGGTCTGTGCCCCCTGGCCGCATTGTCGGTAACGTCAACGCATACGAAAATGCGGCACGAGGAAAGGGGCCCGCGCAAGTACCGCGGATCCAGCCGCAGGCTCACTCATTCGAACTTAAGCCCATCAGAAATCAAGCAAGAGGAAGCAGGATGAGATACACTTTGACACTTCTCGCAGCGCTGCCGGCCCTGATATTGTCGGCAGCGACCCTTGCCCAGGCCGATGACGACGTCATCACCCTAGGCGCGTCAGTGCAGCAGACCGGCCAGCAGGCCAATACCGGCCGCTATTATGCCGATGCCTATAAGCTGGCGATCGACACGATCAATGCCAAAGGTGGCGTCAAGGTCGGCGACAAGAGCTACAAGCTGGCGTTGAAGCTTTATGACAACCAGTCGGATGTCAATCTCAGCGTCCGGCAATATGTTCAATTGATCACCGCCGACAAGGTCAATTACCTGCTCGGCCCCTTCGCCTCGAACTATGCGCTGGATGACAGTTCAGTCGCCGAGAAGTACCAGATCCCCATGGTCCAGGGCGGCGGCGCCTCGGGCCAGATCTATGCCCGCGGCTACAAATACGTCTTCGGCACCCTGCCGCCGGCAGAAGACTATTACGCCAGCACCATCGACATGATGGGCAAGCTCGATCCCAAGCCCGCCAATGTGGCGCTGATCTCCGCCGATGACAGCTTCGATGTCTCCGTCGCCAAGGGCACCCGCGAGCATCTGAAATCGGCCGGGCTCAATATCGTCGTCGACGAGAAATTCGCCGAGAACAACGCCGACTTTGCCTCCATCCTCAGTCTCGTGAAGTCGAAGACGCCGGATGTGATCCTATGGAGCGGCCATGAGACCGAGGCTCTCAATTTCATTCGTCAGATGAAGAGCCTCGATGTCAATCCGAAGGGCTTCTATGCCTTCACCGTCGGCGTGCCGACAGCGGATTTCCGCAAGGCGCTCGGCAATGACGCGAATTATGCCTTCGGCATGACCACCTGGCTGCCGACCGACAAGCTCCCCGACCAGTGGTTCGGCAACGCCGCTGATTTTGCCAAGGTATACAAGGAGAAGTTCGGCTACGATCCGGATTACCACGCCGCCTCGGCGGTGGCCGATGTCGAGACCTATGCCGTCTCCCTGGCCAAGGCCGGCTCGCTCGAGCCGCCGAAAGTGCGCGATGCGATCGCTGCGATCGAGTTTGACAGCCTCTATGCCCATATCAAATACGGCGAGAACGGCCAGATCGTATTGCCTCAGGTGGTCGTCCAGATCCAGAACAATGAGCTGATGCCGGTCTACAGCACCGACTTCCTCAACAAGCCGCAATATCCGGTTCCGGCCTGGGGTGAGCGTAAATAAGCGCGTGATATCCCGCATCCAGATGGCCGTATATCGGGACGAGGGTTGCGCAATTTGATTGAACCGAAGGACAAACGCGGTTAGATCGGTTGAGAGAATGACTCGACAGAATGAGAATCGGCGCCGTGCGGCAAGTCGGTTCCAGACAGGGATGCGGCCTCAAGGATTTGCCTGAAGGGCTTGGGTTAGGGGTTCAGCTTAGGATTCTGGCAGATGCTGCTCGCGCAGATCATCGTCAATGGCGTGCTTCTCGGCGGCCTCTACGGGTTGATGGCGCTCGGCATGGCGCTGGTCTGGGGCGTGCTCAATATCGTCAATCTCGCCCATGGCGCCTTCGTCATGCTGGGCGGCTATATTGTCTATTATCTCTTCACAACGCTCGGCATCGATCCGTTGGCGGCATTGCCGATCGCGATGGCGTTGATGTTCGCCTTCGGCTATCTGCTGCAGTATGTCGTGTTGAACCAGATCATCCGCTCAGCGATGCTCAATACGCTGCTGATCACCTTCGGCCTCGACGTGGTACTGACCTATCTCGCTCAGCTCGGCTTCTCGGCAGATTTCCGCACCATCGCGCCGAGCTATGCGGGCGCCAATTTCGGCCTCCTCGGTATCACCGTGCCGGTGGCGCCGCTCGCCGCCTTTGCCATCGCCTGGCTGCTGGCCGGCCTCACCTGGCTGCTGCTGAACCGCCTGCCGCTCGGCCGCGCCATCCGCGCCACGGCGCAGAACCTCGTCGCCGCCCGCCTCTACGGGGTTAATCCCCGCCGGCTTTATGCCGTCACCTTCGGCATCGGCGCGGCTTTGGCCGGTGCCTCGGGCGGGCTCTACGGCATGATTTCGCATCTCTCGCCTTATGTCGGCGCGCCGCTGACCGCCAAGGCTTTCGTCATCGCTGTGATCGGCGGACTGCACAATCCCTTTGCGGTGGTCGCCTCGGGTCTCATCATCGGCATCGCGGAATCGCTGGCGGCGCTCTATGTCGGCCCGACCTATGCGAATGTCATCAGCTTCGGCTTGCTGGTGCTGATCCTGGTCCTGCGGCCGAGCCGCGCCTTGAGGGCTGCCTGATGCGACCCCGGTTCGTCATCCTCCTCGTCGCCGTCACCGCTTTGCTGGCGATCGTGCCCATCGTCGGCAGCCCGGTCATGGTGCAATTTGGCATCAGCACCCTGCTCTTCGCCGTGCTCGCGCAATCATGGAACATCATCGGCGGCTTCACCGGCTATCCCAGCTTCGGCAATTCGGTGTTCTACGGGCTCGGCGTCTATGGCACCGCGATCGCCATGGCCAAGTTCAGCCTGCCCTTCGGCGTCGGCCTCGTCTGCGGCGCCATCCTCGCCAT
This sequence comes from Rhodospirillaceae bacterium, assembly GCA_008012315.1. Taxonomy (GTDB): domain Bacteria; phylum Pseudomonadota; class Alphaproteobacteria; order Dongiales; family Dongiaceae; genus Dongia_B. Next base: position 42,164 of record SSEL01000012.1, on the reverse strand, counting down.
GCTTTGCGCCCTGCTGATTGGCCTGCCGGTGCTGCGCCTGCGAGGCCAGTATTTCGCCATCGCCACCTTGGGCCTCTCCGTCGCCATGGCGGCGGTCTTCTCCAATATCGAGATCGCCGGCGCCAATATCGGCCTTATCCTGCCGCTGACCCGCGCCGACGGCATGTTCTACGAGCTGTCGCTTGGCCTCTTGGTCGCCTGTGTGCTCTGCGTCTTCTGGATCTCGCGCAGCCGCTTTGGCATGGGCCTCATTGCCATCCGCGAGGACGAGCATGCCGCCGCCTCGATGGGCGTCAACACCACGCTCTACAAGACCATGGCTCTGGTGCTCTCGGCGCTCTTCACCAGCATCGCCGGCGGCATCCACGCTTATTTCATCACTTTCGTGGATCCCGCCAGCGCCTTCGATTCCACCTTGAATGTGCGCATGGTGATCATGACGGTGTTCGGCGGCCCCGGCACGGTGCTGGGCCCGGTCGTCGGCGCCTTCGTGCTCTCGGCCGTCTATGAACTGCTCGCCAACTGGATCTCGACGGCAGCCGCTTTACTGTTCGGCGTGGTCATCGTGGTCGCGGTGATCTTCATGCCCCGCGGCATCGCCGATCTCGCCGCCGGTATCCGGCGACAGGGCATCAGTTACCTTTTACAGAATATCAGGCGGTACCGGCTGTGAACGCGTCATCGATCACAAGCCCCGCGACGGGCATGGCGCCGCTGCTGCAAACCCAGGATATCACCAAGAGGTTCCAGGGCCTCGTCTCAGTCAATCACGTCTCCTTTGATCTGAATGACGGCGAGATCCTCGCCTTGATCGGCCCCAACGGCGCCGGCAAGACGACACTCGTCAATCTCATCAGCGGCACATTGCCGCCGAGCGAGGGTGAATTGCGCTTCCAGGGGACGCGCATCGACACGCTGCCGACCTATCGCCGTGCCCGGCTTGGTATCGCCCGCACCTTCCAGGTGATGAAGCCCTTCCGCGACCTGACGGCGCTCGACAACGTTGCGACGGCGGCCCTGTTCGGCCAGCGCGGCGGCGCCACGACGCGCCAGGCGGCCCGCGAGGATGCACGCAAATGGCTTGATTTCACCGGCCTCGGGCACCGCGCCGACCAGCGCGCCGATGCGCTCGGCGGGCCCGACCTCAAGCGACTGGAACTCGCCAAGGCTCTGGCGCAGCGGCCGAAGCTGCTGTTGCTCGACGAGGTGATGGCCGGCCTCAATGCCGTGGAGATCGACGAGGTCGTCGAGGTGATCAAGCAGATCCGCGACAGCGGCGTCACCATCCTGATCGTCGAACATGTGATGAAGGCGGTGCGCAGCCTGGCTGACCGCGTGGTGGTGCTGCATCACGGCGAGCTGATTGCCCAGGGCAATGCCGAGACGGTCTTCCAGGACCCGCGCGTGGTCGAAGCCTATCTCGGCAAGCGGCGCGCTTGACGATGAGTGAGATGAACGCGCAAGTGACACCTCTTCTCGAGATTTCCCGTCTCAACGGCGGCTATGGCGCGGTGCCGGTGCTGTTCGGCGTCGATCTCGTCATCCATCCCGGCGAGATCGTGGCCCTGGTCGGCAATAACGGCGCCGGTAAGACCACCTTGCTCCGCGCCATCTCGCGGGTCATCACCGCCAGCGGCGGCATGAAATTCGACGGCGAGGATCTGCTGCCTTTGACCCCGGAACAGGTCTTCGCCCGGCGCCTCGTCCAGGTACCAGAGGGCCGTCAGCTTTTCGGTCGCATGACGGTCGAGGAAAACCTGCTGATGGGCGCCAATCGCCGCGGGAACCGCGCCGCCATCGCCCGCAGCTTTGACTGGGTCTATGGGTTATTGCCTAAACTGGCGGAACGTCGCCGCCAGCTTGCCGGCAACATGTCCGGCGGCGAACAGCAGATGTGCGCCATAGCCCGCGCCCTGATGGCCGAGCCGCGCCTGCTGATGATCGACGAGATGAGCCTCGGCCTCGCACCCATCATCGTCGACCAGTTGCTCGCCATCCTCGATACCATCCGCAAGCAATCGGTTGCCATTTTCCTTGTCGAGCAGGATGTCTTCGCTGCCTTCAGCGTCGCCGACCGGGGCTATGTGATGGAGACGGGGCGCATCGTCCAGACCGGCACCGCGCAGGAGCTCTCCAACGACGAATCCGTGCGCGCGGCTTATCTCGGGGCCGAAGCCGGCGCCTAGAGCCGGATCCTTTCACACGGAATCGCTTGGCGATTTCATGTCAGACGTGAATCCGTCTCTCTCTTCAATAGGATAGAGCGCGATGGACAGCTGATCATCGCGCCAGCGCAGACGGATCAACAGCCCGATCGAGCCGCCTTGGATTGGCACAACGAGCATTGCTATCGGGGATGGGATGGTCGACGCGCGACCCACAAACCGCCTTCGGACCTCGCGGTTAGTCTTTAGCGACAATCGCACGGATCAACTGGTCCGTGATCTTGCTTGCCTCTGTTACACGTCATAACCGAGTTTTATAAACTTTCTCATCAACGACTAGATGAATCTCGCGTTATGGGTCCCCTATAGGGCGACCCATAACGTGAGATTCCTTCTCCCCCAAGCCATTGATTTTCAATAGGTACGTCTCCCATAAAACGAGATCGGCACACCCCATAACCTGAGATTAAACGACACCGTAAAACCCATATAGCGAGATTATCCTAAGCTCGAGAAATAATTTAGCTAGTTCAATTGGTTAGAGACCGCGGCGTCGGGCGAGCTCGCGCCGGCCTAACCGCCGAGAAGATGATCGGCAAACCAATCTCGCGCGGCGGCGCTGGAGGCGGCGAAGTCCTTCACATAGGCATCGAAATGGCCGCCGCGCAGCAGCTTCAGCTTCTTTGGCTCGAGTGCTCGGCCGTAGGCGGCAATGGCCTCATCCGCTACCGTCAGATGGTCGCCTTGCGCCACCACCATCAGCAGCGGCGTCGGGCTGATGTAATCGATATAGGCGCCCGGTTCGTATTCGGTGAAGAGCTCGACCGAGTGCAGCGTCACCTCGTTGCGCCAGGCCGGCGCCCTCAACTTCGCGGTCTCGGTGAACCAAGCATGGGAATCCGGGGTCGGCAAGGCGCAGGGCACCGAGGGGTCGTCGGACACCACCGCGATCATGGCGTGAGGCTTGCCGGCATAGCGTGACTTGCGGTCCTCGGCGAACATCCCCTGCACCACGCGGATCACATCGGCCCGGATCAGGCGGCGCGCATTGCGGTGACCGCTGATCAGCGGCACCTGCGACACGATGCATTTGACGCGGCGGTCGATCGCGCCGACCACCAGCACATGGGCGCCGCTATAGCTTGATCCCCAGATGCCGATGCGCCTCTCGTCCACCTCCGGCAGCGACCCGGCATAGGTGACGGCATCGCGATAATCGCCGATCTGGCGCCACGGATCGATATGTTGGCGCGGCTCGCCGTCGCTGGCCCCGAAGCAGCGATTGTCGAAGACCAGCGCGCCCAAACCGGCCTCGGCAAAGACCTCGGCATAATTGTCGAGGTAATTCTCCTTCACCGCCGAAAACCCATGTGCCATCACGATCATCGCCACCGGCCCAGCCGGCAGGTCCGGCAGATACAGCCAGCCGCGCAGCATCACGCCGTCTTCGGTCTTGAACTCGATATCCTTGCGCATGGTGTCCTCCTCAGTTTGGCAATCTGGGCTATGTCGCCAAATACTCGACGAATAGACTGGCGAGACGCCGCGAGCCATAACCAGGGCCAAAGCGACAAGCATCATCGCACGCTTTAGACAATCTGAAGAAGCTGGTGCAAATCAGCGCGATCGCCAACGCTACCAAAGAACTGCGAGACGTGAAGCTCCCGACTTCGTCCACCCATCGCACCGAACGCTACGGCCGCAGAGATAGTTCGGGCGAGGACAGATCATCCTGATAAAACGAGAAAGGATCAGACATGACACCATCCAGCAACAACGCTTCCAATTGCCGCCACCGGCTACTTCATGCAGGTGCACCCTCGGGGAAATGCCAAGTTCCCGACAGATCTTCTTGATCGGCTTGCCCTGGCCAAAATAGGGCCTGCGGATCTTTGCAGTTGTCTCCACAGCCAGCATCCCCTGTACCCCTCCGATCTCGCCGGGTGACAGTCTGAACCCCACCGTCAAAGTGGTCCCTTTTGGATGCCGATCACCCCTTAAACGGGGTCCTTATTGCATGCCTAATAACACAGTGCATCGCCTAGCAGCGGATCGACTTTACAAAAAGCACTCGTTGAAGTAGGTAGCAGTTCGCCTCAACGCATCACTGCGTTCAAGTGACACGCAAACTTCGACGGGCTTTTTCGCGTTCGCTGGCGGCAAGCCTCACCGCAAGAGCTATGCCTTCGGCCGCCAGCCCGACTTCATCCGCTGACAACGTGGTCGGTGCCACGCGAATGTGGCGATCGTCCGGATCATTGCGGTAGGGAAACGCCGCACCTGTAGGGGTGAGTGCGATGCCCGCCTCGCCCGCGAGTTCGACCGTCCGGCGGGCACAGCCATCAGCGTACAGACTGATGAAATAGCCGCCCTTTGGACGTGTCCAGGTGGCCACCCGCGGGTCGCCAAGTAAACGGTCAAATGTACCGTACACGGCATCAAATTTGGGTGCAATGATGGCGCGGTATTGATCCATCAGGGCATACAGCGCGCTTTCGTCAGGCAGCGCGCACATATGCCGAAGCTGGTTGACTTTATCTGGACCAATGGAGCGCCTGCTCGCGCTGGCAAGAAACCATCGCATGTTGGTCTCGGAACTGGCGAAGACCGCAAGCCCGGCGCCCGGGAACGTGATCTTGGAAGTAGACATGAACATCAACGCCCGATCAGGATTGCCAGCGCGTTCGCATGCGGTGAGCAGATTCGCCGTCTCGATGCGCTCGTCAGTGAGATGATGCATGATATAGGCATTATCCCAGAAAATGCGGAAATCCGGCGCCGCGGCCGGCATGCGCGCGAGGCGCTCGATCACGGCGTCGGAATACACCGCACCGGTGGGGTTGCTGTATTTCGGAACGCACCACATGCCTTTGATGGCGGCGTCCTCGGCCACGAGCGCCTCGACCCGATCCATGTCCGGGCCGTCTTCGCCGAGCGGCACCGAAATCATCTGGATGCCGTATTCCTCGGTCATGTTGAAGTGGTAGTCATAGCCGGGCGTCGGACAGAGAAAGCGGATCCGGCCCGCGCGGTTCCACGGCAATGGACTGCTGGGATTGCCCTTGAGCATACTGTAGACGATGTTGTCATGCATCAATGCGAGGCTGGAATTGCCGCCCACCATGGTATTCTCCGGTCGCGCACCGATAAGCCTAGCGTACAGCGCACGAGCTTCGGCCAACCCCTCTATGCCGCCGTAGTTGCGGCAATCGGTGGCGTCATGCGCCATGTGGTTGCCACGACCGGGTAAATCGAGCAGGCGTTCGACCAGATCAAGCTGCTCCAGAGCGGGCTTCCCGCGCGCCATGTTCAATCGCACTTCGCGCTTTTTGAATGTCCCGTAAGAGATGGCGGCTTGTTCATGCAGTGCATCAATCGCCCGGTCGTCAAGTTCAGTCAGTGCGCCCATCGATCACCCCTGCCCATTGCCTAAATTGATCATGCAAGTGCCGACATCGTGATCGGCTCGCTCGTAAAAATCTTGCCGGGGTTAAGAATTCCACGCGGGTCCAATGCATGCTTAATGGCGCGCATCACAGTCAAGCTCTCATCTGTCACGCTGTGGCGCAAGAATTCCCGCTTCAGCAAGCCAATCCCGTGCTCGGCCGAAATCGAGCCGCCTCGCTTGCCGACGAGATCATAAACCAGTGACTCTATCGCATGATGGGCGGCCGCGTCGTTGACCGGCAGCGAATTGCCATCGACGGTCAAGTGCAGGTTGCTATCGCCGATATGACCGAAGAAGGCGCTGCGGCATCCCGGCCAGCGCTCATTCAAGCTTTCGCATATCGCCGCCGCGAATTCGCCGATGATCCCGATGGGCAGGCTGATGTCGAAATTGATAGGGGCCAGCCTGGACGGAAACTCGGCCGTGGCCTCGCGGATCTTCCAGAGCTGCCGCGCTTGGGCTTTCGAGCCCGCGACGACCGCATCGGATATTTCTCGCTCCGCCATGGAGAGTTCCAGAATGCCCTGGAGCCGGCTTTCGTCGCCCTCCAGCTCGCACAAAACATAGAGGGGGAGCCCTGCATCCAACGGCGGCGCCATCGCCAACCAGTTGCAGCTCATGGCGTAAAAATCCTGCCACATCACCTCGAACGCCTCCAGCGACAGGCCGGAGCCGCGCAGGCGACGCAGCAGCTTCACCACGCCCGGATAGTCAACGGCCGCGCAGAGCACGGTATGTGTATCACCCAAGGCCGGCTCCAGCCGCAATACGGCGCGGGTGATAATGCCGAGCGTGCCCTCGGAACCGATGAAATGCTGCTTCAGATCATAGCCTGCATTGTTCTTGATCATCGAATTCATCAAATTTAGCACACGCCCATCGGCCAGAACGACTTCCAGACCAAGCACCTGGTCTCGCGTCATACCATGACGAACCACCGCATGCCCACCGGCATTGGTCGCAATATTGCCGCCGATCTGACAGCTCCCGCGGGCCCCGAGGTCTACCGGATAACACAATCCCGCACTTTCGGCCGCATGTTGGGTCGCCTCCAGCGTCATCCCGGCCCAGGCCGTGAGCGTACCGGCAGCCGTGTCCACTTTCGTGGCACCAATTAAACGCTCAAGGGAGAGCGCGATGGAGTTGCTCGTCGGCACCGCGCCGCCAGCGAGCCCCGTCATTCCGCCCTGCGGGATCACCGGGCAGCGATGGGCGTGACACAGACGCATGGCTGTTGACACCTGTTCGGTGGAGATAGGCCGGATCACGGCCAGCGGTCGGCACGGCGCATGCCCGGTCGCATCGCTGTAGTGGCGTTCGGGTACTGCATCGCCGCTCAAAACGGCAGCGCCCAATGATGCTTGTAGAGCTGAAACGCAATCTTCAAACATGATGTATTTCCCGATCGATACCGTCAGCGATCAAATATGTCGCCGGCCTTCAGTCGCTGCCAGCCAGGATTCCGAAAACTCCTCTGCGATATCACCATCGCCGATAAGCCACGAAACCTTCTCCTACAAAACCTTGGAGAGGAAACTCCGGGTTCGTTCGTGTTGCGGATTGTCAAATAGCGCCGCCGGCGAACCCGTCTCGACCACCATCCCGTCGGCCATGAAGACGACACTGTCAGCCACTTCACGCGCGAACCCCATCTCATGGGTGACGACAATCATCGTCATGCCGGATTTGGCAAGACCGCGCATCACGTCGAGCACCTCACCCACCAATTCCGGGTCCAATGCGCTGGTTGGCTCATCGAACAACATGAGCTTGGGCTGCATAGCAAGCGCCCGGGCTATAGCCACTCGCTGTTGCTGGCCGCCGGAAAGTTCGGCCGGGTAGGAGTCCACTTTGTCGCTCAAGCCGACCCGATGCAGCAATTCTAGGGCCCGCTTCTTAGCCTCCGCTTTCGTCTCGCCGTTCACGCGGATCGGAGCTTCGATGGTATTCTGCAAGGCCGTCATGTGGGGAAAGAGATTGAAGTGTTGGAACACCATGCCGATCTCCCGCCTTTTACGGGCGATGTGCCGCTCATGCAGCTCGTAGAGCTTGCCGCCGTGCTCGCGGTACCCGACAAACTCGCCATCGACCAACAATTCTCCCTCGTTGATCTTCTCCAGATGGTTGATGCAGCGAAGGAATGTGGATTTGCCGGCCCCGGACGGCCCGAGCAGACACGCAACCTCACCTTTTGGGATCGTCAGATCAACGGCCTTGAGGACCTCGATATGGCCGAACCGTTTCGAGACGCCAATCGCCTGGACCATTGGAATATCAGGCATCGCCTCCTCCCGCCACATGCGTGGCGCCGGCGGTCGCAGAGCGATTGAACAATCGCGCGCGGGTTCGAGCCAGCCGACCCGGCTCCCGGCGTGGCATAAACCCGCGGCCGAATCGACGCTCAATGCCGGACTGAACGAACATGAGCACGGTGGTAACAGCGAGGTACCAGATACACGCGACAATGAGCAACGGAATCGTCTCGTAGGTGCGGGCGTAGATCAGCGATACCGAGGTCAGAAGATCGGTGTAGGCGATGACGATCACCATCGAGGTGTTCTTCAACATCCCGATTGTCTCGTTCCCGGTCGGCGGGATGATGATCCGAAGCGCTTGCGGAAGTACGATCCGACGCATCGTCAGCAAGCCTTTCATGCCGAGCGATTTTGCCGCGTCGTTCTGCCCCGGTGACACCGATAGGATCCCCGAGCGAACGATCTCGGCCATGTAGGCTCCCTCGCTCAGGCCAAGTCCGAGAATGGCTGCGGTCAGTTGAGTGATGACATGATTGGTGTCCACCGACAGTAAGCTTGGGCCAAATGGAATGCCGATCGATAAGCGCGGGAAGAGCGCGGACAAAAAGTACCAGAACAGCAACTGTACCAGGACCGGAATCCCGCGAAACACCCAGATGTAGACACTGGCCGCCGTCGAGATTACCGGATTTGGCGACAGGCGCATGACAGCAAGGACAATCCCCAGCGCAATCCCGATCGCCATCGACCCCACGGTGAGTTCCACCGTATGTGACAACCCGGTGAGTATTGGCGCCGAGAACAGATAGTGCCAGACAACGTTCCACTGATAGTTCGGATTGGCGCTGGCCGAGGCGACAAGGCTCGCAAATACCAACGCGATAATTGCCACGGCCGCCCATCGCCCGGGGTGTCGCAGCGGGACTGTCTTGCGAACGAGCCGGCCCGGGGAGGTTGCACTCCCCGAGCGGGATGTGGATGGATCAGCCGGCATGATCAATCGGTCACGCCACCGTTGATGGTCGCCGTGGTAATCGCGTTGTTTTCCTGCCCGTACTTTTTCAAAATTTCCAGATAGGTGCCGTCATCCATGATTTTCTGCACGGCGGCCTGAACCGCTTTCGCTAACTGGTCGCTGCCCTTGGGAATGACAATGCCGAACACCGACTTAGTGTAGGCTGGACCGGTCAATACAAGCTGACCCTTGGAATTCTGGGCGGTGGCCGCTGCGTTGGGAGCATCCGCCATCGCGACGTTGACTCGGCCACTCTGAAGCGCGAGGACCATCTGATCTTGACGCGCGAAGACCTGACTGTCGATCGCCGGTTTACCTTGCTTCTGGCACTTGGCGCTTTGCTGCTCTGCGTCGTTGACCTCCGTCGTACCTTTGGCGAGTCCCACGGTAACACCGCACAGATCGTCCAAGGTCACGTACTTGTCCTTGTCAGCCGTGCGCGCCATGATCCCGCCACCCGACCCGAAGTAGTCGACAAAATCGACCTGCTGCTGCCGTGTCTTATTGTCCGTCATAGCGGACATGGCCATATCGTAACGCTTGGCGACCAACCCTGGGATGATGGCATCGAAACTGGTGCTCACGAATCGAAGCTCGACACCGAGCTCCTTGCCGATCGCAGCCGCAATATCGGCGTCGATGCCCACCACGGTCTTGTTGTCCTCGGCGAACGTCTCAAACGGCGGGTACTGAATCTCGCTGGCGACACTCAAAAAACCCTGGGATTGGATCGCGTCGGGCAGCAAGTGCTTGAACGGCGCGTCATCGGCTCGTGCGGCAACCACGGCGACCGTTGACGCCGCCATCAGACCGATGAGCGAGCGCTTGAGAATGACCGATACTCGAGACATCAGAAAACTCCCCTATGGTTGATTGATTCAAAGCAGGCCCGGATTCATGTTTTCGTTTCGTCCGCAGATGTGCCCAAGCGGGCAAGATCGTTGGGTGCGAGCAAATCTTGCCCGGATCGACCCAAACCTGCTCGGCCTGAGCGCTGCCATGCTGAATTACTTGCGTCAAACACGACTCGCCTAATCTCTGAGCACGATTCGCGCCCAGCCACGGCCTGAATAGTAGGCCATATCCTCGTGTCGCTCATAAGAGAATTTAGCTCAACCGAACCCACAGGAGATCGCCCTGGTCGGCAACACGCCGACCATCCGGTCGAGATCCGGAAGCCGCGCGATCACCAGCCTCTTTGCCTCTTTACAAACCAAGAGTCCGGCAGGAACTGGGGTATCGGCGAGAATCTGGAATGGCTGAAGACTTGGAGCCGTTCGCAAATAAGATATGATTCCTGGAATGCCAATCACTTCGCCAAATTCCCGACGGGCACCGACACGCACAGCGTCGTGAAGGCAGAATCCGTCGCGATGAAATTGGCGGCCGCTTGCGGGCTCAACGCGGCAGCGGTGTCGATGACACGTGCCGCGGGCAAAGACGTGCTTCTGATCGAGCGTTTCGACCGGACACTGACGGAGAATGGCTGGACGCGGCATGCGATGGTGTCAGCGCTGACCATGCTCGGCCTCGATGAGATGATGGCACGCTATGCTTCCTACCAGGACTTGGTCGAGTTGGTCCGGCACCGCTTCACCAATCCCAAGACACACTCAAAGAGCTCTACGGACGGATTTGCTTCAACGTGCTGTGCGGCAATACTGATGACCATGCCCGCAATGATGCGGCGTTTTGGGACGGCAAGATGCTGACCCCGACGCCCGCCTATGACATCTACCCGCAGAACCGCCCGGGCAACGAAGCGTCTCAGGCCATGCTGATCAAAGGTGACGATCGCGCCAGCACGCTGGCAACGTGCTTGGCCGCTGCGTCTGACTATTACCTGAAAGAGGCGGACGCCGTCACGTTAATCGAAAGACAGCTGACAACCATCGCTAAACCTGGCAAGCGGTCTGCGAGGAAGCAGAACTAAGCCCCGTCGACCGAAAGCTGTTCGCCGGGCGTCAATTTCTCAACCCATACTGCCTTGAGGGGCTGGATAATCACACGGCACTGCAGGACGCTCTTCGTAGCGCACAGGACACTCTGTTCGTGGCCGAGTAAAAAATTTGATTTCTTAGCAGTTCACGAGTGCGATTTTGCCTCTCAGCACGCGTTTTCCTCCGATGACATATGAAATAGCGTCGGGAAAAAATTTGCTAACTCGGTGGTATTACTGCCGCTCGAATCCACTATTTCGCCAACCATGCCATTTCGATGAGATTCAACACCGGTGGGGTTTCTAAGTTTGGAATAAACCTGAATTCTAATTATTGTGATTTTACGTCCAGGCAACAATACGGTTAAAAATCAATAAGTTATTTAAGATACACATAAACAACCTGAAGCCGAGCTCACTAAAAACATGGTCTTTCCAACTCGGCTGGAAAGCTGTATGTTCTCCCTATGTTCCACGAGCGAACGTTCGACCGAAATCCCTCCTCTTGCCTCAATGATTTACGCCTTGGTGGTTTGCTCAGTATTCGACGACCAGACACTCCGTTGATGGCTCTCATGCCGCGCATCAATGAGATCGGCGAGATTTCTTTGAGAAGTGTCTGAAAGGAGTCACAGCTCGGTGCGAATAGCCTACTTTAGCGACATTCATATTGAGATCGTGCGTCATGAAACGAGGCCCATTCGGTTCCCGCCTTGGACCACCGCTTACCCGTTGGAGCTTGGCCCTGACCTGTCGAGTTTAGTGGGAAATGTGGATTTGGTCATTCTCGCGGGTGACATCGGTGTTGGCGATCTGACAAGTGATGAGTCCGCCGCTCTCTACGCTTCACAGGTAGCCGAATTCGTCGAGGCACCTGTCGTCTTCGTCCCCGGCAATCACGAATATTATGGAACAGCATTCGAAATTTGCCGAGAAAAATTGCTTTCGACAAAGCCACAGAACGTCGCGGTCCTCGACAGAAGCGAAGACTTCTATCGCATTGGTAAAGACAAGGTCAGGATTCTTGGCGCAACTCTATGGACCGACTACGCGCTCTTCGGCAATCCGCCCATTGCAATGGCGATCGCCTCCGATCGGATCAACGACCATCGGCGTATCGCGATGAGCAACGGAAACTTATTCAGTCCATGGGACGCGGCCAAAGAGCATCATATCTCTCGTTTGTGGTTAGACACAAAACTCAGGGAACCTCACAACGGCCACACTGTCATCGTCACACATCATGTGCCACACCCGCTCCTGCGAAATCCTAATATTCCAGCCTACGATCCATTGGCACCGGCATTTCAGTCCGACTGCAGCGACCTGCTAAGTATTGCCACTACAGCTGGCGTCAAAGCTTGGATTTTTGGGCATAACCACTTTTCTATAGATCGCGAATTGCAAGGCGTTCGCATGCTATCTGCACAGACTGGATATCCTCGAGAGCAGACCGGATGGCGCGGTGTGCCAATTTTTGAGATCTAAATCAAGATAGCTGTTTCTGCTTTGAAGACGTCGCTGTCGAAAACTCTCGCTCCAACTTTCAGGTGGCTTTTTGCATGTGCAACAGCAAGCCGACGGATGGTTAGCCAAGTTCGATGACGCATTCGGTATCGAAGTTTCTATTGAGATAACTCGGTGCGTATCCTCTTGGGTTACAAACAATGCGCGTTCTCCCAATGTAATAGTCACTCGAGGAATGAATATGCCCATGCACCCAAAGGTCTGGCTGATGAGTTTCAATAAATTCATCGAGGTTCGATGCATAACAGGAGGCTAGATCATCAGACCGCTCCTTTTCCGGTAAACTCCGCCCCGAAGGTGCATGGTGCGTCATAACAATCGTTACTCCATCAAAGGGCTTTGTAAGCTCTTCAATTAGGAACTTCTTTGTCAATGCGAAGAATCCGGCTGTATCGTGAGATGATAGCTTCACTGGCTGGTCATACCCATAACGTACTTTGATATAGTGATAATCGTTCATATGAGATAGAGCCCTGCTCATCATCTCCGGCCGCCGAGCAAGGCCCATCAGCTCAGAGTCCGTCCATAGTGTTCCACCGAGAATCCGGATTGGAACTCCGCCCTTTGCTGTGAACGTCCAAATTTCTCGCTCAAGATAGCGTATGGGCTCCGATCGGTTCCTTGCGGCATCAGCCGCAGCGCGTCGATGAGCTGCTATAGAGGCAAAGAGGCTGTCCTGATACGCTTCATGGTTTCCGCCGACCAATGCTACTGGTTGAGTGAATGTCTGCGCGGCCCAGTTTGGCGCACGCCTTTTTGTATGAATATCTCCGGCCAGCAAGACCAACTCCGCCAACTGGCCGGACCTAACGCTTTCCGGGAGTTCGAGGGGCGCAAACTCAAGGTGCAAGTCGGAGAAAAGGTGAATTCGCATTGATCGCCCTGTAAATCAGAAAGCTGTTTCATCGCTCAGCTCTCATAAATCCTCATCGCCTATCAAAAGCGCGGCCAGATGCGTTTCACCGCGCCATCTTTGGCTCTGCTGCGCAAAATACTTCATCTCGCGTTCCGTGGATTGCCGGGCAGAAAGAATGACATCCGTCTGCGGATGTGATCCTTTCCAACTTGAGCTGATAGAGATATTTACCAGCAATCCCCTAGCGATGATGATAGCCGTAGCCGCGTCTTCCGCGCACACTATGCAGGTAGCCCGCCCCTCGAATTCGATCGTGAACAACTGCTCAGTCATTCCACCCTCCTGCGAAGGCGCAAACTTCCTTTCGCTCCTGCTCCCTGCCCACGAGGCCACGTTCCGTTTGCGGAAACGCCGCGCCAGTGGAGTTCTCAGAGCTACGCCAAAAAGCTACGGCATGTACTCTGAGGATTTGGCTGATTTTGTCTCGCTGAAGCGCGGAAGCATTAATCGTGCGCATAACTCGTGTCCCCGAGGCCTTCATTTCCCCGCTGGTAAGTAGCGTTGCCTGATGCTGCTCCAGCAGCGCAGTCATTTCCTTGCGGCTGATGCCGACGAAGTCTTCAATCCGTTTGAGCAAGCGGATATCATTCATTGCCTCGATAACCGATCTGGTTGAGACGATCGGCAGGCTTCGGCTTCCAGTTTTGAACTCAAGCTGGATTGAGTTCCGCGCCTGCAGCAGCTCAAAGGTCGCTCGATTAACGTTTAACATGCGACGAGCGAACTCTATCGAAACCTCGTGATTCCTCGGCATCGTCTCGCACCACCAGGCAGTGAGATCGGATTCATTGAGCATAGCGCTGTCGAGGGCGAAGCGTTGCCCGCGCGCGGTGCAGATACGCAGCCGACCTTCGAGAATGGCCAAAACAAGAGTTGAACAGGATAAGCCCAGATTCCAGCTGATCATGCGCGCTTCATCGAAGCTCTTGTACTGATCAGATGGTGTCGCAACCCATGGGTTTTGAGCCGCGTTCAGATTGTCCCAAAGCTCGACAACTTCGGCGCGGTATGTAACGCGGGGTGAGACAGGTCTACCGTGGAAGCCTGTTCGGCTTGATGTATTCCAATTTTGCAGGATCGCCAGAGCATTGCGGACATTCGTTCCTAAATTAAACGCATCATCTCGAATAGGTATTACATCCGGCTGCCGCAGTGGCTCGTTGACCAGACGCATCTTGGGCTGTTCATGATCAATCCCCGAGGTACGCGTCGCGACTTCCGATGATTCATGGCGCTGCTCAAGGAATTTGCGCATTCTCGTCTGAGAACATCTGGCAACTATGTCGTAAAGGAACGTCAATGAAGACGGCACCGTCCAGGAGAATAGCGATGAAACGGACACAGATTGTTCCAGGTGTGCGCCACCACGTGGCAACGCATCCATGCTCGTCAGCAACCGCTCCTCGAATTTCGATGGCCAGCGGACAAGAAGCTCTCCAGTCTGCAGTAAAATTGGAACTAACTCCTGTACCGACCTAATACGGTATGCCCGCTGGGCGTCAAGCAACGTCCTCCCGCGCAACGCATTCTCGGTGAAGGTTGAAAGAATGATTAGGAGATCTAGGAAGTGATCGAGCGAGAGTTGGTCAAAGGGATAAATCAACAATGGGTCTGCCTGGTTCGTCCTTGCCCCGTTTAGGTGGAAATCCAGGTAACTTGAAATATCGGTGAGTACCCGTGGCGCCGCCTCTGTTGCAGCTTGCTTCAGGGGAAAGCCACATTTGCAGAGGCCAAGTCGGTGATAACCATCGGTCAGAATGTCTTTACATCCCGGGCATACATCTAGCAGCAGACATCCATGTTTCGGGCAAGAGACACATAGCGCCAGATCCCAGATGTTTCGTTGATGGGCCGATTCCATCAGGCAACGGGGGCAGATACGGACCTTGGCGACGCGGAAATGTGCGGAAGCCAGCCGCGTCCCGAAAAATGCCACAACGTGATGTTTCTGGCCCGCAATACTTGTGCGCTCGACATTCGGCCAACATCCATGATGCTCGATAAGTTTCTGCTCAACCGACAATGCCCTCGCAAGGCGCGTCGCACAGCTTGGATCTCTTACGAGATCCTCCACCCGTCCGCCCAGAATTGACCCAAGCCGGTCGACCGAGGGGTAGCCAAGCATTCGCGCTGCCCGACAAAGCCAGCCATAAAGCGGCTCGTCATCGCATGGCGGAACCTTTAAGGCGAGCACGCCGTGAGGTACTGGCGCCAATGGGTCATTTTCGACATCAGACACATTTTTTAGATGAGCCATAGTTTGGGGATATCCGATTACAAGAAGCGATCGCTACTGAAGGGATTAATTACCCTGTGATCGCCCTTCGCTACGTAGCTCAAAAAGGCCCGAGACAAGTGCTCCAGGAGAATCTTTTGAGTCCCCTCTTGAAGGGCGATATCGCGAGCCTCGTCTACGAGATCATAGGCGATGCCGCGTAATCCACGCGAAGCCGAACAAATTCTCGCGGCGAGGTCGGCTTCGCCGAGGCCGCTGCGCTCCAATCCGGTAATCTGATCGAGCCGGTTGAGGTAGAGGGAGAATTGGTGCCGCTCGGGACTGATCTCCCAGTGAAACTGAGGGATCTCGAAGCGAGCACGGATTCGCCGGTCCAGCTCCCGATCTTGCCGGAGGATGACCTCAGCCTCAGGCAGCCCACAGAACACCCAGACGCCCTTAAGGTTGTTAATGATGCGTTTCAGAAAGAAACGCTTACTTATGGAGAGGTCGACGCGATCAGACCCGATGTTATGGACTTCGTCCCAACAGGTCAGTTTGACGCCGAGACTCACATACAGCTGCTCCAGCACGTCGAGATTGGCGGTGGCGGTGCCGCCTTTCGCCCAGTCTCCCGCGCTACGTCGCAACACCAGAGACATCGCCAAAGGCGTACAAGGGCTAGGCATCGAGGCCAAGATCACGGGGCGCTGCACCTGCTCGGATAGGTATTCTTGCGCGATCCGCCGCGCCAACGATCGTAAAAACGCCGTCTTCCCGGCACCGGATTGCCCGATAAGTAATATGCCAATGCCATCTTTAACCGGCGGATGTTCACGCACCAACTTCGAAATTCTCGCCGTGATCTCTTCCAGATCCGGCATGGGGACATAGGCTGACTTGAACTTATCCAGGGTTTTATTCGTCATATTCAAGTTCCCAATCATCATCGTCCTCTAGTGCAATGTCGTCATCCATCTGATCCGGGGGATGAGGGGCAACCGCAGGCCATCGAGAACTTTCCGCTGCCCCCTTCTGGCTGGTAGGCTCGGAACCAGCACGGGTCTCGGTAGCGGTTTCCGGGCGATCGAGCGCTTGGTCCAGTCGATGGTTGCGGTAGTCTTCACGCTTCATGCGCGGCCATCTTTTCCGTGTTCCTTCCGTCAATATCTCGCGGAAGCGCACGATCGCCCGGGCGATTCCCACCTGGTCAATCCGCTGTTTGAGAACTTTCAGGCAGAAGCGACGGAGTGTTTTCCAGTGCGTGGTCGTCAGACCGTTGATTTCCGATTTGTTCGTCGCGACAAGTTCGATCCATTTTCCGTCATCAGCCTGCACCTGAATGTGCGTGAGATCGTCTGGGTCGCTTTTGAGGCGGCACTTTTTGCCATTCTTATAGTCATGGCTGTTGCGAATGCGAGCCAAGCCTTCACCAGCGTAGCAAATATAATTAAGGGTGACACCGTAGTGCCAAACTGCGCGAGGCTCCTCCTCTCGACCAAGCGAAATGCGGAGCTCCGCCTGGCTCTTCGGAAGCCTAGGTGGGTACGTCTCCAGTCCTTCAGCGTGAACTTCCGCCGGCACAGCAAGCAGTTCGCGATGTATCTCCTGGTTCAGTACATCGATGACGAGGATATGCATCGCCTCGGTGATGCTTTCGACCGTCGCCAGAGTATAGCGTTCGGGGTTATATCCATTCAGCTGCAGATAGTTTGAGAAGGTTGAACCCTGCACGGCCTGGAAGTGGCTTTTATTTACTTTGCGAAAGGCACGCTCCACTGTTCCATTCAGGTGCGGATGGCGCACTTTCGCATATTCAAGGGCGACTCCAAGTGCGGCACAGGCCATCTCGAGGGCGAGCGAGTGAAATTCCGGCCCGTTATCTACCAGGATGCGCTGCGGGATACCCCAGCAAGGCCAGATATTCCGTATCTCCGGATACGTCTCCGTAACGTAGTCTTTGAATTCAATTGCATTAGCTAAGCATTTAGCGACAGATAAATAGCTTGGTTTATCGACGCCAATGTGGAACCCGATGATGCATCGACTATACTTGTCAATCGCGATCGTCAGATAGACTCGACCAATGACAACCTGTAGCTTGCCGTCGATAGCTACAATATCTAGGGGCGTGTGGTCGATCTCAACGAGTTCCAACGGCCTAGTCGGGCGTTCTCCTGCGCCGAAGCCTCCATGCCGCTGCCGGGCGACGTTCTCGCCATATTGCGCCTTGGTGACATGGTAGGGGTCAAGTAGCTTGATTCGACGGCGAACGGCGGAGTCACTTGGGACGATCAACCGATCAAAATGATCCCGACCTTGGTTTTCGTCGTCGATACGGGCCCTGATATTTGTGAGTACGGTCTTGCGGTCAGCGGGCGTGCGACAGAGGTATAACTTCTTTATGCATTGATCGATTATTTCAATGACGCGCGCATGCAAGCGAGCTTGCCGGTTTCCCCTGCCTTGAAAGTAAGGTGTTATTGCCTCAATTCGTCCTCCACTCGCCAGCCACTTCATTCGGCTCTTAAAGACGTTGGCGCGGGAGAGACCTGTTATTGTACCAAATTCCCTCTTCGCTGCTTGATGCAGCTTTTGCAAAACATCAGGCGTCAAGCCTCCTGGCACCCTGGTCTCACGATCGAGAAAGCGCATCGCCCAAGCCATGCGCATTCCATCGAGCTGTTGGTGTTCCGGCAGTTCCAAGAAGCTTGTTTGCAGGTGCTTCTCGATCTGGGCCGCAACCGGTGCCTCAAGATTGTAATCAGGCAGGATATCAAGTTTGTTCTTCGCGAAGAGCTTTCGAACATTGATGTTCCTGTAAAATCGATCTTCACCCGTCTCGACGTCAGTGAACAAAATGTGCGTGCGGGTGATCTTCGCGACAGTCGCCGCCTTTGGTTTGCCGTCATTCAGAAATACGGCCACTGTGCCAACGTTTAATTGGATTCGGGGCATCCGATCCAAGGTCATGACTGCCTCCCGAAACCCAACGCGTCAACCGCGAGAACCTTCGTCTCGTTTTCCTCGTAGTTTCGCGGAAGTCGGATCAGTGCGTTGTCATCAAATTTTTTGAAGCGATTAAGCCATAGGTAGCCGCGCCCTACTAAAGCGAGGATTTTCGGTCGCGAAAGATCCGGCAAGGCGGTTAGCATATCGCCGATAGAGGCTTCCGAGTTTACATCGAAATAATCGGTTGCCGCCTGAAGGTCGCTTTCCAACAGGGGCCAATCCAAGTAGTAGTGCAACAATGCGACGTTGCGTCGCTTTGGCTCTCGCAGGATCCTGTCGGAAAATACCAAGCGGAACTTCAGGCCGCGCTCGCGGCACACTTCGCCGATGCGACGGTACTTCGCCATTGTTTCGGGGTCCCCGCGCCGCTTTGCAGATTTGACCTCCGCAATCTCGACGTCACCATTATTGTAGGTGATCCGGAAATCGGGGAAATAAGTTTGCGGCTGCCCGTTTCGATCATAAATTATCCGCGGCGGTTCGACCTCGATGACCTTTACAGTTAGATCGAGATCCAACTCCCAGCCGAACTGGCGCGCGCTCATACTTTGAAAATGGTCAATGATGCGTGTCGATTTCTGTAAGCTCGCCCTGCTTCGTCGGGCCGTTCCATGGACCAGAGAAAACTTGCGCTCGTAAGGAACTCTTGGTTTGATAGCTGACATGCTGGCTCCTTCGCTCAGATCGGACCAGGAAACCCGCCCTGCGTCGCATAATGATTTCTGTTATGATAGAAAAACTATCAATGAATTATGAATCAAGTATTTCTATCCATTTTTTGCCGATGCCGCTTCAACTTGTCGGCATGGGACAAAGAGCCTTATTCGCGAAATGCCTCTTTTCCGGCAGGAAAAGCTGATTTAACTCTTGGAGATAGAGGAGATTTCCGTGCCCCCGAAGATGCGTTCGTTAGGTCAAGTGATTGAAGAGGCGCGTGTGAGTGCCGACCTGACCCAGGAGGAGCTGGCGCGCGCCCTGGGCCTTAGCCGCGCGGCGGTAAACAATTGGGAATTAGACAAAAATCTGCCGGCGAGGAAACATATAAAGGCTCTATGCGAGGCGCTGGCCTTAGAGACGAAAGGAATTACCGATATCATATTTGACCCTACGTGTGGCACCGGTGGCTTCCTGGTCAGCGCACTTCAGAGCCGCACTAAAACCTCTGAAGACGTTTCTTCGGGCAAGGCGAGCGACCGTCAGAAAAGATCGCATGCCGATGAGGGGACTATTGTCGCGACAGACACTTCGAAGAGACGTGGACCGCGTGGTCTCCAGCTCGAACGCCTTAGGCGCGACTTGCCGGTTTACAGTAGTAATCCGCACTCAGATGCAGCTGTTGATCTCGATCTGTCGCATCCGGTCGAGCGACATGATCGACCACCCTATCTGATAGGCGCCCCCGACGCTTTTGCCGTCATCACCGCAACGGACGAAATGGAGCCGCGATATTTTCGCGGCGAGCTGCTCTATGCCCATCCGGGACGTCCGGCGGCGCCGGGTGACTTCGTTATTGTCGAATTTATCGATCATAGGGGCTGTATCCGACGCCTGCATCGTCTTACGCCTACTATCATCGAACTCGAGCGCTTCAAGCCGCGAGCAATTGAACGGCACAAGCGTGGTGAGATTCTTTTTGTGTCTAAAATATTGGGAACTGGACCGATAGCATAGAGAGCGCCATGAGGAATGCCTATTGGGTCACGGGTTCAGTTCGTTGCAGCTCAGCCATCAAGCGGCATCCCAGACCCGATTAAGGATTTGAGCCGCGAGGGCAGCCTTGTCCCGCGGGAGAAAGCGTCCGTAATGCTTCGCGACCATCTCGGGAGTATCCTGAATAGCGTAACTCGCCTGCTCGTAAGATCCCGTCTTCTTCAGGATATGAGTCGCGACGACGTAGCGGATGTTGTGCGGCCCGCGTGGCAACAGACCCACGATTGCCCCCGTTTAGTATAGGGATTGTAGATGCCGTATCGCTGGATCACGAGACGCCAGGCCTCGTAGAAAGTCGTCTGGTCATAGGCAGCATCCGTTGAGGTACGTTTGACCGTCTTGATGAAGAAAGTACCGGGATCCTGCGCACCTCGCAGTAAAACTGATCGGTGTTGAGTCAGATAGGCTCTAACTCATCGCCGACTGAAGTCCGCCACGGATGGACAAACCCACAAACTCACCCGCCAAGAGCTCTATGACCTTGTCTGGGAGGAGCCAGCCAATCTCTTTGTCGGGATGATTTCTTCATTACTAACATTCATGGTGGGACCGCCCCCAAGCGTCGGAGACTTCCAGGGGTCAGCCTTATCGTCGATTCCAAGCTCGATGGAAACGACATGCTCACCGGTAAATGGGCCTCTCGCAAAGGCTATACATATTACAAGTCGGGTTGGCTCACGGCCTTGCCCGATTTTCTGTCATAAGGATTCCTTTGAAAAGACGCCGCCCAAGCGTCTCAACAAGGCTTATCGCCAGAGAAATCTCCTCATGCGTTATGCGGATGCGGCGCCCCACAACTGCCACCGGATCGTTGGCCTTTTGGACATACTCGTCATCGATGACGCCCATCTTGTGAGACAGAAGATGCCGTTTTTGGAAGATGCGACAGATGGTAACCCATGAGTCAACGCTTAGCTCCTCAGCAAAATCAAATCCGAACGTCTCCCTGACCCGCCGTCTAGCGCCATTCATATTTTGAAAGTGAATCTCGGCTGCTTTTTGTGAGCATATTTCCCGGCCAAACCCATCGAACGCGGAAACAACATTCTCCAATGCGTCACCGACGAGATGGTCAGCCAGCTCTGTCTCTACCGATTTCGCAAGGGACAGCTCTTTATTGGCCAGCTCAAGATTTTTGCTCAAGATCTGAAGGGAGTTATGCGCCCCGCAGTCAGGGCACCATCCGAACACGCCATAAATTGCGAAGCACAGTGTGCATTTGTCACACGTGACTTTAGTTTCGAGGTTCTTTTCTCGATAGTAACGGATGGGCTGCTGTCCGGAACTTGTTACTTTCATACTGATGCCGATCCCGAAAGCGCCCCTTGGCTTGTGATCGAACTCAAGTGACTTAAAGTCTTGGTGAATGGCATCCGTGAGCTTGCGTATTGCGACCGATTTTGCGTACTCGATTTGCTCTTGTGTGAAAAACGTATTCTGTTCGCCGCTATGACCACAATAGGGGCAATGGCAAGGAGCCGGCCCCTTAAGGCCGGTTCCGGGTGTGATTTTGAAATACCCGAGACATGAATCGACCGGGCATTCCCTACCGATGTAGCCCTCTTCGTCGGGTTGAATAGGGACACTAATACTATTCCCAAGTCTTCTCAGATTGCTCATACTGAATCATCGCATTTCATGGTATCATAGTTTCGCGCATTGATAGTGGGGCTTGATATCGGCGTTTAGGTATATACCCTTTGAATCCGCCTGCATGAATTCCTGATATCGCCATTCTTCAACCGCGTAATACACGTAGGTTTCTCCCGACTTCAAAAATCGTACATGAAGCTCCAGCGTCTCGGTATCGTACCCAATCGCTTCAATGTTCGATGAGGTCACAAAATTCATTTCAGGCATCGTCGCTCCCCCCTTCTTCGTTCTGATTATCTTCGATCTCCACCGACGTTGATTGAGCACGCCAATTTGCAAGCGCCCGCGTATAAAGGTTGCCGTCGGGGCGTTCCGCAACTTGCCATACATCCGGAAGCTTCGGATTGTCACCGACAGGTTTCTGTTTCGCTTTGCGCACCCGAACGCGCGACGGAATCGGCATAACCTCGCCGAGGAAGACACCCTCACCTGTCCGCAGAGAAGGCAACTGATCCACGAGACCGCCGAGGTCATCGGGAACGGCGGCTGAGACCTTCGCGCGGTCCGCAGAATTGGTAAGTCGAAGCGCGATCATGGAACCGCATTGGCTTAGAATCGTGCTGTCGATTTCAGAGGGGCGCTGCGTAACCAGCATCAGGCCGGTCCCGTATTTCCGGCCCTCCTTTGCTATCATCGACAACGTGCGATGCGCTGGGGTATCGATACCTTCAGGGACAAAACGGTGGGCTTCGTCGAGCACGACAAGCAACGGCTGTTGTCGTCCACCGATTGGCAGGTCCTGCGCCCAGAACAGCATATCGTAGACGATCCGTAACATCGTGCCGACGATGGTAGGAAGCACCTCGGATGGCAGACCCGAAACATCAAATATTGTGATGGGCTTGTCGTGACCGACCCAATCCCGGACAAGAGTATTGAGATCATTCTCAACCTCGCCGTTTAAATTAGGCTCGTAGCCACCGCCGGGCGAGAAAAGGAAAGAGAATCGTGCGTCCTTCAGGCGGCTGCGCATAAGGTCGAGCTGCCTGTCAAGATTACGTTTTTTCTGATTCTTATAAGGCGCCTGATTATACGGGCTTGCCGCCGGATATCGATCGGATCGAAGGAGAGCTGCGTCTCCCACCTGTTCAGAAGGATTGGCGTTGGTATCAGTTTGAGGTGCATTAACGGGAAACGTCACCCTCTCGAATTTATCGAGATCGTACCATAGCTTCTTGATGCTGAACGGCACGGGCGAATCCGCCGTCAGCGTTTCGGGTGGCGGCGGTACGGCAAGATGCGCCGCCGCGGCTACCTTCATATCCAGTACCTCGTCGCGGATTGACGCCTCGTGATTGGGCTGAAGCCCTCCTAGCGTGAGTTGCTGAAGTTCAATGAACGGAAGCGCCCAGAACGGCACCCATAGGGGCCTTTCACCGGCCGCTTCATTCGGCCGGATTCGGAATACGCGCGCACGGTCGCCGAGGGCACAGGCGTATTCACCGTGAGGATCAATTACGATGGCGCGTGCATTGGGCAGGCTGCCGTCCGAAACTGTCTCCAGAAGAACTGTAACGAGATTGGATTTGCCGGACCCGGTTGAACCAACGACGGCGCTATGGCGGCTGACAAGACCGGCTACGCTGATATCGGCCGATATGCCTGACGCCGCCGCGATCCGCCCGACCGAAATCGTTCCCTTCTTGCCCTTCGCCCAGCCATAAATGATCTTGAGGTCATCATTGGTGACCAAATGCACTTCATCTCCGACGGTAGGATACTGACCGACACCACGCTCAAATTCCCCGCCGAGCGTTTCGCCGAAAAGCACAATCGTCATCCAGCGATAACCGGAGAGATGAAGCTGCATGTCATCTTCGAGCGCGGCGCCGAAACTTCCATCGGCGCTGCCGGGAGGCGCGGCATCAGCGCCGATCTGCGTGCATACGGCGTAAAGATTGGTATAGCCTAAAGGCACCCGAAAAAATCCGCCGATTTGTCCGACGCGGTACGACTCGCCGCCGATCATGACAAGCGTGGACGGCATGTCCTCACGCAGGCGTACACGGATCACAGCCCCCGAAACTGAGGCAACCTGGCCGATGTATGTGGGGTCGGCGAGTGGCATGACGGGTCAGCTCGCCATGGATTCGAGGAAATGACAGAAACAGGCGAAATCGCCAATTTTCATTTGGCCTAACTTGGTGGCAGAAGCTCCTGCGGCAACGCCCGCCACGTCTTTCAATTCGAAAACGCCATCCATGAACGACGGGGTTTCAGACGGTGCCCATTTGCCACGACGTCCGCCGATAACCCCGGTCTTCGGGCCGACGACAATCAAATTTGATCGCTGATAGGCGCGCTTAATAAGGATGCTATCTTCCGCAAGCTCGTCGAACTGCAACGCGTAGACGTGAGTCCGGGGTCTGTTTTCCAATGCGCCGAAAATCAGGTTGTTGATGTGTTCGTCCCCAAAGCTGAATCCCGCCACAATCAACAGCGCATCATCCTGTTCCAGAAAACGGGTCAAACGGTCTGTGAACG
This sequence comes from Rhodospirillaceae bacterium, assembly GCA_008012315.1. Lineage (GTDB taxonomy): Bacteria > Pseudomonadota > Alphaproteobacteria > Dongiales > Dongiaceae > Dongia_B. The sequence continues at coordinate 17,825 of SSEL01000012.1, read as the reverse complement.
ACGCATAAGGCTGCTGGCGCGATTCGTCGTATTTCTGGAATGATGGCAAAATCATTTCTCCGGCCGGATCTGGCTCGTCTCGAACGACGCGAGCGCGTCCACCCTGCTCAATGCGCCGCCACGTGACCGACCCGTGCATCTTCCACATGCGGGTCCAATTCATGCCCGGCGCCGCTTCGGCCCGGCGCAAGCTATCCGGATGGAAGAAAGGCTGATAACTCCCGACGAAACCGTCGAAGACAGGGACGCGTTCGGACTCAAGAGCGTGTTCAATGAGCACATCGTAATTGACGGTAAAAATCTCCACGCAGGCCTTCCGCGATGATTTAGCAAGCCAGCGCGCAAATTTGCGGTGCGGATAGTCTGCGGGAAGTTCTTTCAGATCGGGGGTAACGAGCCGTGCAATCGTCTTTCGCACACTTTCCTCAAGCTTTTTCAGCTCATCAGTCTTTAGGCCTGAAAGAACGTCATCCTTGCCGATGGCATTGAGCATCATCCTCAAGCGCGAAAGGATGTTCTCGACATGAGGGTCTTGCTTAGCGTCCCTGCAATGAGCTTCGATCGAAGCCCAAGCCTTTACGTACTTGTCTCCCAGAGCAGCGCCATCCTTCTTGCAAGCTGCCGTCAGACCGGGAACAGCGGGTATCAGCGGCTGTGTCTTCCCGGCTTCGGCAGTCGGCACGGCGACTGAGCACGAAGTGCCCGCGCCAAAAAAGAAGGCTATTGGCTTGTCGTGTCGCGCCAGATGATCTCTTAAGTCGGCGAGCGTCTTTTGTGCATCGTGCGACTGGTGTTCTCCGCTCATGCTGTGCCCCCCATTATGACCGGCAAGTCTTCGAGGGCATCCCGCAGGACGCGCGTCGCGCGGCAATCGTCCTCGTTGTAGTCAAGAATCCTTTGCCGGATCGCGGGATCGGCCGATTCGATCCAGCGATGAAACCATTCAATGGAAGCGGCACCCGATGGATGCGTGTCGCGCCACGAGAACCCGAGATACTTGGCCAGCGTCTTAATGGAGAAATCCCAAGTGGGCCACTCCGTCGTCTTTTTCACAACATCATTATAGAGATCAATCGCGTTTGCAGGATCGAAAAGCTGTTCGATGTCGTCGGGACTACAAACGTCGGGATATTTCTCCTGAAGCGCGCGATATATCGTGCGCTCGTACTTTGAATAGTAATAGATCGTGCAAGGTTGGCGCTCTTGGATGTAATGCCATGCGTCAGCGAATGCCGCCTTTTCCGCCTCCGGCGTGGGTGTCTCGGCAAATGTAGAAACGAACTTTTCCGTCGCGTTGTCGCAGTCGAGTCGCTCGACAAATCCATGCAGGTAGCAGATGTCGCGCATGGGATCGACTTCGATATCGAAAAACAGTTCACAGTCGTGACGGGGAAATATGATGGGCGCGCGCGTATACGCTTTTCCGTCCTTCTCCGACAAGAGTTTCGCGCGCGCATGGAATTTACGGAGCGTATCGGGTCCGATACCGGGGAACACACTCTTACTACCGCTGACGAAACTTTCCGGATCGGTGCTCGCGAGTTGGGCTACGGTTCGTACGCTGCCATACATGACATCACGTTTCGACCGGCCAAGTTCGGGAATCATCGTCAGGTCGTTGGTTTCCTTCAGGCGTTCGACGCAGGCGGTGTACCAGTGACAGAGCTTGCATACAGCGCCGAAGGCCGGAAGCGTCGCCATACTTTTGCTGATGATTGCTTGCGCTTCGTGAAGGGCGTCCTCGTAGTCCTGCCAGAGCGTCCGGGGACTGCGCTTGCCATAGGGTGTCTGAAAATCGTAGGAGACTTCCCGCCCATGTATGTCCCAGACAAAAGCTTGGCGGCCCGGCGAAAGACCTTTGCGTTCCAGAATGTCAATGTACAGGCCAAGCTGCACGGCGTAGTGGATCTTTGGTTTGGAATTGTCCTCCGGTCCTTCTTCACCGGAGCCGGATTTGATATCGCCAGCGATATATCCTGACTCATGTCTGCGGAGTAAATCGGGTTCGCCCAATAGCCCTTCGACCTGAATGCGCCCGCCATAGATTAACGGGTCACCCCGCTGCATGGCCTCGGCGGTGCGCAGTTCCTTTTCATCTCCGCCGAAGAGGGAGAGATCAACGATGGGACCTTTAAGTTGTTCGATTACCTCTTTTTCGTAAAGCGATCCCCTTTCCCAGAGAAGCTCGACGAACGCATTTGGCTCATCTCGTTCCGCAGGATCAGTATGAAGGTCCATCGTGATGCGATGGGGACACGCTACCAAGCCGTAAAGCATCGCAGCGGTTACGGGCGATGTCATGGTTGCACGCCTATTGACAAGTATTTGTCGGAGTTAGTTGTAGCCAGCCCACGAACGAGAAATCCTTTCATCTGTCCCCTCGATAGTACAACTTTCAGCCGTTCTTGTCCTAGGTTTACAACATATTGTCGATATCGATCTCTCCGACGCTAGTAGATTTTCAGCGGCTGAGAGAAACAAATAGAGAACGAGATGCCAGGATTATCATCCGCCCTGTCAAAAGTCCATCGCTGCCTAGCCGTGTGATTACACGATGAAAAATGGTCAACAATGCCGAACCCGATTGTTTCTGGGTCGCTGTTTAGACAAAACTTGCTCGAGCAAACGAGGAGGGAGCTAGATCACGCAGATTCTCAATCAATTTCTGATCGGGACAGGACGCGACGCCTGGCCTAAGCTCTTAGGCCAATTGAAAACTCCGTCGCTGTCAGCGCCACACGCGTATGCCAGCAAAGTCACCTCTCATTGCTTGTTGCCACACGTGAGCGTAAACGTCGCGAGCGACTGCCTTCTTTTCGTCGGGCGTAAATGGAGGCGTCGGCAGTGCAGAAAACACCTCATCGAGGATGAACACTTCTCCCCGTTCATCAGGCGAGGAAGAAGTAGATTGCGCGCTGCTTGTAGCTTTTCACTGGCTGCGTTTAGGACGCTGCTCTGCCGCTTCACGGTCTGAGCAAAATCAGCAAAATGATCGCGCAATGCCTTCGATGGCCAGAGAACAGGCAGGGTGTGCGCTACGTTCCGGTCCAGACCTGGAACTGCGGCCTTATCGCTCTGAAGGCCGAGAAGGGCATGCTTGAGAAAATAGCTGATGAATATGGCTGAATTGCCTTTGAAGTCCTTGTAGAGCGCTGTATTCAGTGGCCAATGTCCGTCATCAGACTATTTGAGACAGGCGAGGCTGTGGCTTAACGGAGGCTTTGGCTCATCAGGTTGTTCACTTCGCTCGGTTCAACCAAACAGGCCCTACGGGCCTGGAAAGAGCACTACAACACGGTCAGGCAGCACAGCGCGATCGGCAACAGACCGCCAGCCATCCACGCTGCCATCAGCACCTCGGTGATGCAACGGGCCGAGGCGACTGCACTAACGGAGGGCGCCCCGCCCCGTTGCCCAACAACCCATAATGGGCTCAAATGAAGAACTGACTCTACTTCCTAATGGATGAGCTTCGGGGCTCAGGTCACGATAACAGGATCACTGGTTAGGAAATTTGTAGAATCAACCCTTTGGTTGCGATCGGAGCTGATGATCTCTGCGGTCGTGCGTAGACCTACCGGTCATTTACTTTCAACACTTTCTATCAGACGCTTTGTTAGAGTGTGCTCAGACGAAGATACAGAATGCTTTGGGGATTCATCAATTCCGACGCATTTGGGCCGGTCTAAATATGTTCGATAGGCGTTCGAAGCCTTCAGAAGATAGGCACATCCCTCAACTACGAATCCATCCAAATTGTGTTCTATAGTGTATTTCGACAGATCACCTATATTGTTTATGAACCCGCGGTTGTTAAAGTTGAGTGATGTATTGCACAAAACTCCATATCCAGTTCGCTTCCGAAATGCGATGAGTAGGTCATGAAGGTTTCGGTTGCTCTCAAACGATACCGTTTGAATGCGGGCCGTCCCGTTCACATGAGTGACAGCCGCCAGCGCATTTGTTTCTACGCGATGTGTAAAGAGCATGAACGGACTAGCATGATTGCAACCGAACCATTTGGAAGCGTCATCCTCTAAACACACAGGCGCGATAGGGCGAAATTGCTCTCGCTGCTTAATCTCATTCAGCCGAACTTTGGTGCTTTCTCGAAATGGCGCCGCGAGAATTGACCGGTTACCTAACGCTCGTGGTCCGATTTCATACTTGCCGCTGACCCATCCAATGATGAGATCATTAGCCAACATGTCGGCGATCAATTCATAATTTGCTTCATATAGATCGTATAGCGACGCATCGAATGAGATATTGGTTACAAAACCAGCGCCAGCGTAGACGCTCCAGTCTACTTTCGGGTTTCCCGTAAAGTGAAACTGCGCATCGATCGCCGTTCCGATTGCCGAACCAGAATCATTAGCAACGGGTGGAACGAAAATATCACTGAATAGTCCAGTCTCCTTCCACTTGGTATTCCAATCGCAGTTCAACCCGCAGCCACCCGCAATGATCATCGGCATACCTCTCTTCATGTTCGACTTTGCAAACTGATAGAAGGTATCGAAGATCTTGTCGCTAAAAAGGCCGACCAAGTTACGAAACTCCGGGTTATCTGTCCCGCAGTTGTAGTACTGGGAATGGCGCAGTTCGTTGCACGCACGCGGCTCGAGATGTACGCACTTTTGCAGCAAGAAGTCGATCAACTGCTGGTCTGCATTTGAAGCTACTTTTCGAAGCGAGTAAGAGGCTAACGCCATGAGCTTTCCCGCATCAGAGTGACGCGAAAAATCTCCAGACTTGTTGAAAGTTGGATCGGCAAAGCCATACAGCAGAGCATACCGATGTCCGGGCTCATTCATGATATCGGCAAGCAGCGTTATGTTCATCTGATCGTCGATCTCATAGAAAGCGCCGATCGATCCTTCCCAGACCAGCGCGTAGCATGGTGTGCCAGCGGGTAGGTTAGACATTCCATAGGCGCAAAGGAGATGTGATCTCTCGTGCGAGGATGAGAAATGCCGCACTTGCTTTCCTAGCAACCGTTGCTGGCCCACCAAGGTATGGTCCTTGGACACACCACGATATCCCGCTTGCGCTGCCGGCCCAGCGATCGCCCTGTCGCCGGGCCACCAGCCGCCTATAGATAGCACGTCCGGGAATTCTTCGATTTCACCAAGTGCGGCGAAAAGGTCGTGCGGAAATATCGGTGAGTATCGGAAATTCGAGTTTTTTTCCGCCTCGATCGAGACCATCAAGCGACCATCCTGCAGATAGGCGACAGCGCCATCGTGACCCGGGTTGTACGAGAGAATCTTCACGAGACTACCGACCTCCGCCCTAAACGACAATTATGCAATCGGTTTCATCCCATTTTCGTCGACGAGGTACAGTCTGTGCACCCTTGTCGCGAAAAACAGGCAACGGTATAGTGACATATTACAAAATATTACTAAGAATTGTATCTCTATTTTTATGGCTTAGTTTGGCGGCGGTGGGGTGGGATGCAGCAAGAGTCCATCAGTCTCGACCAACATCGGGAACGCTCGGAATTCATTCGGCGACTGGTTCAACAACCATCAGTTCAATACCCAGTCACCGCTAATTCTGTGCAATCGATACCCAAGATGATCGTGCAATTTTGGCATGATCTCAGACAGTTGCCGCATGACATCGCAGAGTGCGTGGCCTCGTGGGCACGTTGGGAGAAAAGCGGTTTCGTTCATCGATTGTTCGACGCGCCAACGGCTAAGGCTTTTATCGCCGGCTCTCTCGGGGCACGGTACGAGTCTGCATTTGATCGATGTTATCACCCAGCAATGCAGGCTGACTACTTTCGCCTTTGCTATCTGCTAAAGGAGGGCGGCTTCTACGTTGACGCCGACGATGTCTGTGTTGGTACTGACATCTCTTGGTTGTTCGAGGACCGCCGGCTCAAGCTCCAGCCTCTCTGCTACGACATCGATTCTGGAGGCATGGTGCCTCCTTCTATGTTCCTCAGTGCTGATGCGTACGAGCCGAACTGGATCTTCTACTTTAACAACAATCCGATTATCACCTGTCGGAGGCACCCGGTCATCAAATACGCGCTCAGCCAGGCGACAAGCGCGATTGAACTCGCCGGCGTGGATGAATTGCCCGAGATTCAGACAACGACCGGACCAGGCAATCTTTCGAAATCGATCTTCGACCTCGGTGCGACGTCGGTGAGCGACATCAATCACAGGCTGCTTGTCTTGCGAAATTGGGACGCACTGGCCGTTTCGCGCTGGCCATTGAGCCACCGTGAGGACGCTAGAAATTGGCGATTATCGAATCAAAAGAGATTTGAACATAGGGGTGGATAATCTCGAATGAATCTTTCGCAACCACTGCGTTCGATATCCCGGCTGGTGCACGTCCTGTGCCTGCGATGCCGACATTGGTTACCTCGGCAACGATGCCTCACCTTCGTGACTAATTCTGAGTCCACGATAACGGGCATCGGTCCGATTGTTGTCATCAACCTGGACAGGCAAAAGAGCCGCTGGACAGATATCGTACGCGAGCTCAATCACATTACCGACGCCGTCGGAACGCCTCTTTCAGATCGGGTTGTTCGATACTCCGCGTTTGACGCGCGACTTGGGTCCCCCACGTTCTTCGACGATGCCATCATTGATCCTCATTATAGTCTCAGCGACCAATTGTACGTAGAACCGCAACCAGATGCGCATATGGATACATTTGACCTCGATCATCCGATCCGAATGAGTCAGGCAGAAGTCGCAGTTGCATGCTCGCATATCGGCGTATGGCGAGATATTGCGCGGTCCAGTGCTTCTCATACGCTGGTGCTTGAGGACGATGTTTGGTTCGAGCGCCGCTTCGGGCGGGTCCTCGAACAAGCTTGGCGCGAGATAGAGGGCGCTAGTCAAGCTCAATTAGGTTTCGATATTCTCTACTTGTCATATAAGGAGGTGCGCCACGGAGCGCCAAAAGAACTATTGTCAAAAAACGTATTTCGCCCGGACCGCGGCCTCTGGTACATGTCCGGCTACGTCCTGTCGAAGAGGGGAGCTCAGGCACTGCTGGATCTGCTTCCGTGCCGTGGCCCCATCGACCTCTGGGTCAATCATAAGTTCCGAGAGCTCGAAGTCAGGGCGTTGCGCCGCTCGGTAATCAATCAGCGTCGAGATCTCGATTCAACGAATTCGTACTCGGTCCTACCGGCACTAGCCCGGATTGGTATTCTCAACAGTGGCGATGCTTCTCTTTTTCATCAGCGCCCAATCCATTCGCCAGTTTTTGCCTTTGGAGATCCCGGGACCGGGCTATCCTCGCTTGCAGCCGCACTTTCGATGCTCGGCTATCGCTGTTGCAGCGACTTCGATAGCATCCCAGATATCGAACTCAAAAACCTGCTTTCTGGCCATCGGGATCGCATCTTCGATGCTTACGTTAACATTGGTTCTTTAGGGCAACAAATTCGAGCACTTCGGCAACGCTATCCAAGCGCCAAATACATAGTAATGACCGATGAAGCGGTGAGGCCCACAGTTAGCGATATCGGCATTATAACAGACGCCTTAGAAGGGGCGGATGTCCTTCATTTGCAGCAGAAGCACACGAGCAGCTGGCGGAAGCTCTGCGAGCACTTAAAGATGGCTCCACCCGATGCGCGTTATCCAGCCGTCGATGAAATCGGATTGCGAAGTCGCCAGAGCGTGTCGGACAGGGGAGCCGCCCCTCCTGCCAAGCGGCTCCGGTGCGACCCGTCGCCATGGATCGCGAAGCCACGCCCGGGTTGGGCGGGAATTAGCGCGGTCGTGGACAATGGAGAGGATTTATCAGAGTCCTTCCTAAAAACTCTTCAGGACGACCTCAATCAAATCCACTCAGCGCGATGGTTGTTAAGAAATGATACGTTCCCCGGAAATCTCGGCCTTTTTCGCCCTGACAACGTGACTTTCGCAGCGAGCGGCGGTCTATCCCTTGCCGTCGCCCGGGAGTCTCTTGGTGTTCGAAATTTTAGTGCGGCCGCAATATCGAGCCGTGCGAGTTTCCTGTTCGGGCGTTTCGAGGCGACGCTGCAGGCAACTAATGTTCCTGGCTTAGTAACAGGATTTTTTCTCCACCGTAACTCGCCCCGACAGGAAATCGATGTGGAGATACTAGGAAACAAGCCGGACGAACTTCTTGTTAATGTGTTCTACAACCCCGGCAGCGACGGTGCGAAATTCGATTACGGCTACCGTGGAACTCCGGCCGTCATCAAATTGGGGTTTGATGCGTCGAAGGCTCCACATCACTACATGATCGAATGGAGTTCTTGTGAAATTAGGTGGTTTGTTGACCAGAGGCTGGTCCATCGCCGTACAACATGGGACCCCACGCCGATCCCACACTTACCGATGAAGCTGCACGTAAATACCTGGCCAACCCGCTCACGAGAGTTCGGGGGACGTCTTGCTTTACACGCACTGCCTGCGTCAAGTTTTGTGCGCCGAATAACCATCCGCGCATACGACGTCGAAGCTCGAGGTCAGTGTTTCCCATCTATTTCCGCCGCTCGTGTTAGCAATATTCAGACCGGTGACTCAATTGCGCCAACTGCGATGGAAAGCGGTCCAAATTGACGGCAAATCCCTGTGCGGCCCGACAACGGTTCGTTAAATGTCTTGTATTGGCCCTGCAACCTAACTGGGGAACAAGTAGTACCGAAGACATGCGTGCCCTACGAGGCAAAGCGCAGACGGAACGGGCGAAGTTGGCCGTTCGAAAACCGGTCGACATGGCCTCTAGTAACTCTCATCCCTTGTTGTCCGAAGATTCAGCCGCACGCAAAAGTGGTTATGCTTTAGTCGCAACTGAATGAAAAATTTGGTTCAGCTTCGGACATGAATCAGATTCATCAAATGCCGAGACTAAACACCTAGTGTCTTAACCCCGTCCTAAATGTCAGCTTCGTAAGGGGCTGCCTTTCCGTTACCGAAAGATATGCCCAATCGCATATTAATGACTTTTTATGATTTTATTCTCATGAACGGGCTCCTGAGCACCAACTAGTTCATTAACAACTATGACGAATCTCACGTTATGGCCCCGGAATCTCACGTTATGGGGCGCCCTACACCCCCTACATCATGGCAAATCCGACTGTTAAAAATATCGATCACTTAGATTAATATCTTGACCGAGGCGGCTTAACCTTTAGTATTCAAGGCGATTGCCCGGGCTGACGCCGGGCGGGTCAATCTGGTCAGATCATTTAAGCGCGCGAGGCTCCCCATGCGTACCATTCCCCATTTCATCGGCGGCAAGGAAGTCGCCGGCACCAGCAACCGTTTCAGCGATGTGTTCAACCCGGCGACGGGCGAGGTCCAGGCCAAGGTGGCGCTGGCCAGCAAGTCGGAGCTCGATGCCGCGGTGAAGGTGGCCGCCGAAGCCTTCAAGACCTGGTCGGCCGTGACGCCGCTGCAACGCTCGCGCGTCCTGTTCCGCTTCAAGGACCTGCTGGAGCAGAATCTCGACAAGATGGCCGCGCTCGTCACCGCCGAACACGGCAAGGTACTGAGCGATGCCCGGGGCTCGTCCATGCGCGGCCTCGAAGTCGTCGAATTCGCCTGCGGCATCCCGCAACTGCTGAAGGGCGAGTTCAGCGAGAATGTCGGCACCAATGTCGATAGCTGGGCGATCCGCCAACCGCTCGGCGTCGTTGCCGGCATCACGCCGTTCAACTTCCCCGCCATGGTGCCGATGTGGATGTTCCCGGTCGCCCTGGCCTGCGGCAACACCTTCATCCTGAAGCCCTCGGAACGCGTGCCCAGCGCCTCGCTGTTCATGGCCGAACTGCTGAAGAAAGCCGGCCTGCCGGATGGCGTGTTCAACGTCGTCAATGGCGACAAGGAAGCGGTGGATGCGATCCTCGCCCATCCGGAGATCCAGGCGGTCAGCTTCGTCGGCTCGACCCCGATCGCCGAATACATCTATCACACCGGCACGGCGCATAATAAGCGCGTCCAGGCTCTGGGCGGTGCCAAGAACCACATGATCGTCATGCCGGATGCCGATATGGACCAGGCGACCGACGCGCTGATGGGGGCCGGCTACGGCTCGGCCGGCGAGCGCTGCATGGCGATCTCGGTGGCGGTGGCGGTCGGCGACAAGGTCGGCGACACGCTGATCGAGAAGCTGACCCCGCGGGTGCGCGGCCTCAAGGTGGCGCCGGGCACCGATCCGGAAGCCGAAATGGGCCCGCTGGTCACCAGGCAACATTATGACAAGGTGAAGGGCTATGTCGATCTCGGCGTCCAGGAAGGCGCCAAGCTGGTGGTCGATGGCCGCGACCTGAAGCTGCAAGGCTATGAGAACGGCTATTTCCTCGGCGGCTGCCTGTTCGACAACGTGACCTCGGGCATGCGGATCTACCAGGAAGAGATCTTCGGTCCGGTCCTCTCGGTGCTGCGGGTGCCGGATTACGCCACCGCGATCAAGCTGGTGAACGACCACGAATACGGCAACGGCACGGCGATCTTCACCCGTGATGGCGATGCCGCCCGCGATTTCGCCGCCAAGATCAAGGTCGGCATGGTCGGCATCAATGTGCCGATCCCGGTGCCGATGGCCTTCAACAGCTTCGGCGGCTGGAAGCGCTCGCTGTTCGGCGATCACCACATGCATGGCCCGGAAGGGGTGCGCTTCTACACCAAGCTGAAGACCGTCACCTCGCGCTGGCCGACCGGCATCCGCGCCGGCGCCGAATTCATCATGCCGACGATGACCTGATCGATCGGCACCGCTTGCGGCAACAGCATCTAAGCGATCCTGGCATGACCTATTTTCCGACCATCACCTATGGCGAGCTGGCGAACCGGTCGCCCGACGACGAGATGCTGCCGCTGATCCGGGATACCAGCGGCCGCGTCGCCATCGACCTCGTGGTGCTCGATGGTTTCGATCTCTTCGACCTCTCCAGCTTCACCGAGACCTTCGATCTCGCCAATCTGCTGCAAAGCACAGTCTCCTTTACCTGCCGGCTCTCCACCCCCGGGGGCCGGACGGTCATCGCCTCAAATGGCATGGCCGTCACGCCGACGCATGACACCCACGACATGCAATGGAGCCGCAACCTGATCCTGCTCGGCGGTGAGGCTGCCGCAAGGCAGGCGGATAAATCGCTGCTGCACTGGCTCCGGCAGCAATTCTTCACCGGCGCCATGGTGATCGCCGGCGGCATGGCCTGCCACGCTTTGGCCCGGTCGGGCCTGCTCGATCGCCACAGATGCGCCGCACCCTGGACCGATATCGGTGTGCTCAAGCGGCGCTATCCGGCGGTGGACTTCCAGGACCGCCTCTTCGCCTTCGATGAGCGCATCCTCACCTGCAGCGGCAACAGGAGCTCGCTGGACCTCGCCCTTGCCATCATCCAGCGGATCTGCGGCGCTGCCGTCTGCCGGCGCCTGGCCGACCAGTTGAATTGTGAACGTATCCGCGAAGGTTTCGAACAGCAGCAAAGCGGTCTCGAGATCGATAACGGCACCTTGCGCCGCGCCATCGAGTTCATGCAGACCCGTATCGAGGAGAAAATCACCTCGCTCGATATCGCCAGCCATGTCGGCATCACCACGCGGCAGCTTCAACGCCTGTTCCGCCGTCATGTCGACATGACGCCGCTGGAATTCCACGCCGTGCAGCGCCTCTGGCATGCCCGCCGGCTGCTGCAATCCACCCATCTGGCGATCAACGAAGTCGCCAGCGCCATCGGCTTCGCCTCACCCTCGCATTTCTCGCGCTGCTACCGGCGGCAGTTCAACCGCCGCCCCAGCGACGACCAGCCGACTCATTTCTACAGGACAATGAACGAGCCGTTCGCTGAGGCTCATCGGACATAGCGGATCAGAGCCCGCTTCCCGCGCCCCTATTTCTCCCCGGACTTCTCACCGGGCGCCAGCACCACCGCGGCCTCGGTTGTCAGCACGCGGAAGGTAAAGGTCTCCTGCAGGTACAATTCGACGGTGGTCTTGGAATGGTCCAGGTAGCCGATCGAGATGTCCTGGCCGATATCCAGTTGGAAATCGCCGCCACGGGTCGACAGCACGACCCCGCCTTCGATGGCCGGCGCCCAGATGATCTCGCCATCGATCAGGCTCCGGATATGCCGCAGGACCGGATAGCCTTCGTCGCTGCCGCCACCGACCGCCGTATAGGCGGCGGCACCCAGCACGACGGTATAGGGGCCATTGACACCGGCGAGGCGCGGAATCGCGGATGGCACGCGCCGGCTCCCTGCTGATCTGTCCGGCAGCAGCTTATCGCGTGATTTTCGAAGGCAACAGCACCTGGCAACTTACCGGGCATATGGAAAGCTTCGACACTTCCCGCGGTGACGCAGCGACGGCACAGTCGGGTCGTGACACGCGTTAGGCGAGAGGCTTGAGATCGCCCAGCAATGTCGGAAGATACTCGGCGACAGTCGGGTGGATATGCACGCTGCGCGAGATCGCCGTATAGGGCGCGCCGGCAGCCATCACGTCGAGGCAGGCATGCACCACCTCGTCGCCGCCGACACCGAGGATCGCGGCACCCAGCACCCGCTTCGTCGCCGCATCCACCACAATCTTCATGAACCCCTGCGTCTCCCCGCGCTCGCGGGCCCGCCCGACGGATGTCATCATCCGTTTCGCGGCGAGCGCTTTGATGCCCTTTGCCCGCACGTCTTGTTCCGTCATCCCCGCGCGACCGAGCGGCGGATCCGTGAAAAGGGCGTAACACGGGATGCGATCGGAGATACGGCGTGGATCATTGTCAAAGATGTTTGCCGCGACGATCTCGAAGTCATTGTAGGAGGTATGCGTAAAGGCCCCGCGGCCATTCACGTCACCGATCGCCCAGACGCCCGCGACATTCGTGCGGCACTGATCATCGACAATGATGAAGCCTTTCGCATCGGTTTTCACCCCGGCTTGGTCGAGCCCGAGATCGTCCGTGTTCGGCCGACGGCCGACGGCGAGCAGGAGATGGCTGCCCTCGATACGGGGTGCACCGTCATAGCAATCGAGCTGCATCACGATCCGCTCCCCGCTCCTGTCGACCGACAGGCACTTGGCATTCATGCGCACGTCGATGCCTTCAACTTCAAGGATCTCACGAATGGCCTCGGAAACATCCGGATCCTCCCGGGCGATCAGGCGGCTGGCCATCTCCACCACCGTCACGCGGGCACCGAAGCGGCGATAGATCTGCGCGAATTCCAGGCCGACATAACTGCCGCCCACGATTAGAAGGTGTTCAGGCAGGAAATCCACTTCCATCATCGTGCTGTTGGTCCAATAGGGGACGCGATCAAGCCCCGGCATGCCGGGAATGAAGGCACGCCCGCCCGTATTGATGATGACCTTGTCGGCTTCGAGTTCCTCGCCATTGACGGTCACACGCCGCGGCCCGGTGAAACGGGCGTGGCCGCGATAGACCGTGGCATGCGCCAAACCTTCCATCCAATGTGTGACACCGTTGCGTGACGCCGCGACGATCTCGTCCTTACGGCTTTTGACCGCCTTCATGTCGACATTGACCGGCCCGCCTATATCCACGCCATATTCCCTTGCCCGCCGCGCCATATGGGCGACATAGGCGCTCGCAACGAGCGTCTTCGTGGGAATGCATCCGGTATTGACACAGGTGCCGCCGAAATCCTTGCGCTCGATGATGGCGGTGCGCAGGCCTTCCTTCGAAAAGCGCTGCGCCAGGGATGGACCCGATTGGCCCGTGCCGATGACAATGGCATCGAATTTGATGGACATAATGCGTTCCCTCGCTCTCGTTGTCCCGGTCGGTATTGGCCGATGTCGCGGCCCGCTCTTTCGGCAGTCCGCCAAGCATAGCAGGACCGCGCTTGCCTGTCCCCTTAGCCACCCTCGGTGTCCGCTGTCGGTTTCTGTGCCGCCCATGCCTGCAGCAAATCGATCGGGAATGGGAACACGATGGTGGAGCTGCGTTCGCCGGCAATATCGAAAAGCGTCGCCAGATAACGAAGCTGCATTGCCTGTGGGAGGGGGGCCAGGATGCGCGCCGCATCGAGCAGTTTCTGCGCCGCCTGCTGCTCGCCTTCGGCATTGATGATCTTGGCCCGGCGGGTGCGCTCCGCCTCGGCCTGGCGGGCGATCGCCCGGATCATGCTGTCATCGAGGTCAATGCGCTTGATTTCGACGTTGGAAACCTTGATGCCCCAGGCGTCCGTTTGCTTGTCCAGCACATCCTGGATATCGACATTGAGCCGGTCTCGTTCGGCGAGCATTTCGTCGAGATCGTGCTTGCCGAGAACGGAGCGCAAGGTCGTTTGCGACAGCTGGCTGGTTGCCTCCATGTAGTTTCTCACCTGGATGATCGCCCGCTCCGCATCGACGACGCGGAAATAGATGACGGCGTTCACCTTGACCGAGACATTGTCCCGCGAGATCACGTCCTGCGGCGGCACATCATCCACCACGATCCGCAGATCGACACGAACCATTTGCTGCACAATCGGCACCATCAAAATGAGTCCCGGCCCCTTGGTGCCGGTATAGCGGCCGAGCGTGAACATGACGCCGCGCTCATATTCGCGCAAAATCCGGATGGCCGAACTGAGGATGACCAGGCTGGCAACGATGATGATGCCGAAGGTTACAACAGCGGTGAGCATGGTGTCATCTCCCTACCGTTCTTTTGCCTTGCGCAGTTCCTTTGTCCTCGCCGGTCAGACGGGCCCGACGGTGAGAACGAGCCCCTCCCGGCTGATGACCCTGATCCGCATCCCGGCCTGCAAGGCCTGATGTGCGGAAGCTTGCCATATCTCACCCTGTACCCGGACTAGCCCCGCCGCGCCCTGCCATGTCACGACCTCCCCTTCGACGCCGATCAATGCCTCTTTGCCGGTAATGACGGGCCGCCGCCGCGACCGCCAAAGCATGGAGAGGACCAGAAGAAAGAACCCGCTTGTCACCGCCGTCGCCGCGAAGACGATGGAGAGCGACAGGCCGAAGCCGGGCACATTGGAGCGGAACATCATGATCGAGCCCATCGCGAAAGCGATGATGCCGCCGATGCCGATTAACCCGAAGGAACCGATAAAGGCCTCTGCAACCATGAGGGCAATGCCGAGCAGCACCAGTCCGGCGCCGGCATAGTTGACCGGCAGCAGGCCGAAGGCAAAGAGTGCGAGGAGGAGTGCGATCGCGCCGATGATGCCCGGCAGCACCATCCCCGGATTGGCGAATTCGAAAAACAATCCGTAAGCGCCCAGCAGCAGGAGGATATAGGCGATATTCGGATTGGTGAGGATGGTGAGCAGTTGCGTCCGCCAATCGGGCGCGACATGCACGATATCGAGATCGGCTGTTGCCAGGCGCAGGGTTTTGCCGGCAAGGGTCACGGTCCTGCCGTCAATCTTGCGAAGCAGGTCGGGAATATCGTCGGCGACGACGTCGATTACATGCAGCCTGAGTGCCTCCGATGCCGGCAGGCTCACTGCTGCCCGCACCGCCTCGGCAGCCCAATCCGCGTTGCGGCCATGGAGATCGGCAAGACCACGGATATAGGCCTCGGCATCGTTGATGATCTTGCGCGATTCGACGTCTGTCGGCTCGAACCGGCTTGGCTGGGTGGCCGGTTTGCCGGCCGGCTTATCCTCGCTTCCGCTGCCTTTCTCTTTTTCGCCCGGCTGTTCCGGCTGGCTGCCTGGAAGCATTGGCGGACCACCCAATTGTATTGGGGTCGCGGCGCCAAGATTGGTGCCGGGTGCCATGGCGGCAATGGTGCTTGCATAAGTGATATAGGTGCCGGCGCTCGCGGCTCTGGCGCCACCTGGTGCAACATAAGTCGCGACCGGCACCGGCGATGCGAGGATGGCACGAATGATTTTCCGCATCGATGTGTCGAGGCCGCCGGGCGTATCCATCCGTAAGATGACGATGCCGGTCTCTTCCGGCCTGACGGTCTCGAAGCCGCGGACCAGGTAATCCGCGGCTGCGGGACCGATAACGCCATCGACATCGAGAACGACTGCCTGGCGCGGCGACGCACCGGCCATCGACACGGCCATCGACAACGCCAGCGCAGCAAGGGCGCTGCCGATCGACACGATGATGATGCGCCAGATCTTGAATGAATGGCCTACACCGTCACCAATTCGAGAAGGGTCGGGTTGCATGGCCCGCCTTTCCGAGCAACATTAGGCGGTTGCGTAAGCAAACAGCAGCCGGACCAATCTTTCGACTTGCCGGCGAACAATCGTTGATAATTTTAGCATGACCCGTCTTCTCGCGCGAATCCGTGTTGGCGAGGCGCAACTGTGATGCTGCTCGGATTGCGGCCGACCGTTCCCGCGGACAGGTCCGTTCTTGTGCCAGCATGAAATCCGCCGGGCCGGAGGTCTCGGTGATCCGATGCGGAACATGTCGCATCTGAGTATCAATAAGCAAGACGATGTCGAAGCATCGGGAAGCGGCCTCGCAGGCCAAGCTTGCTTCCCGCAAAGCTTATTTTTGGCCGATCGTCATCAGGCAGGCGGGGCCGGCTTGCACCAGCCCCCAGCCGTAAATGCGATCTCGGCCGGGCGCTCCGAGATCTTCCGCCGTATCCCGCAAGCGTTTGACATCGCGTTGCACGATGGCCAGCGTCGCTGTGACGTAGGTGGTGGCGAAGGAAGTGCCAGTAAAGTAATCGCCGGAAATCGCCGCCTGATCGCCCGCGGCGGACACCCCGCCTTCCGGCACCCAGATATCAACACCCGGCGCGGCAAAGGATACATAGGTGCCGCGATTGGCCTCCGGCAGAACCGCTCGCCGTTCATCGACTGCCGTGACACCGATGACGTCCGGATAGGCGGCGGGATATCTTTCAACCCCGTCAAGCTCGTCATTGCCCACCGCCGCGACAATCTGCATGCCATGATCGAGCGCCCGCCGGACGGCTTGCCGCATGAGATTGTTCGGCGGGCCAGCCAGGGAAACATTCACCACCGTCACGCCTTGCTGCCCCATCCAGTTCAAGGCCTCAATGAATCCCACCGCTGTCGCCACCGGGGCACCCACAGCATCCTGGCGAAAGATATTCGCTGCATAGAGGGGCGTGCCCGGCAGCAGGCTGGCTGCACTATGCCCGGCGAGAAGGGTCGCAATCGCCGTTCCGTGATGGCTGTCGGCAAGGGGCGATGAGAGCTGGTTGGAAAAGTCTCGGATATGGATATCGGTGCCGGTGAGTCCCCCGCTGTCAGAATCAACCGGCCCATCGATCATGCCGATCTTCTCCGAAACCTTGCAGGCCCCAGCGACACTCGGCCAGTGTATGGCCTGTTTGGGGAAATCGGTCATCGCCAGCGTGAAACTGCCTTGCGGCGCATAGACATGATTGACATCGATCGCAACGTCGGGGAACCGCGCCTGAAGTGATGCGATGCTGCTTTGCACATCAGTGGTCGCCGGCGCTTCCAACCGGGCAACCGCAAAGCCAAGGCTGGCCAGTTGCTTCGATTCAATGACGGCGAAGCCGAGATGCTGAGCCTCGGCAAGAAAACCGGGCGATGCATTCGCGGCAACCACTTCCCTTGCCAAAGCACGGTCAGTCGGCGTCAAACTATTCCTCCGAGATTCCGGGGTAATCGTTCTTGCCGACACGATCGACGCTGCCGCCTTTGCCGGAGACGCAGCATTCGCATTGTTGTTTTCTGCATGTACAGCTTTGGTCGATTTGTCCTCCTTTTCCTTAGCTTGAGCGCTTTTTTCTGCCCCTGGATTGTTGTCCTTGCCTGGACCAGCGGCACCGTGGTTGCCGCCGTTGCCATTGCCGCTAGCGCCACCGGCACCGGCACCACCACCGGCACCGCCCCCACCACTTCCGCCGCTACCACCGCC
>SSEL01000086.1 GCA_008012315.1 Rhodospirillaceae bacterium | reverse complement strand
GACGGCACCGCGCTGGCCGCGATAGAGCCGACCGTCTCCGCCATTGCGGCGGCGCAGATACATCATGATGCCGACGATGACGAACCAGGCGGCGACGATGGCGAAAGCCGGCCAGGCCGGTTCGGGTTCCTTGGGTTCGGCTTTGAAGGAACCCTCCAGCGCCGCCATGATCGCCTTCACGCCGGCGTCGATGCCTGCCGCGAAATTACCCTGCTTGAAGTCCGGCACGATGACGCGGCGAATGATGGCATCGGCGGTGGCATCGGGCAGCGGCCCTTCGGCGCCATAGCCCGTCTCGATGCGGAGTTGCCGCTCGTTGGGCGCGATCACCAGGACCACGCCGTTATTCCTGCCCTTCTGGCCGATCTCCCAGCCGCGCAGCAAAGCAAGCCCCCAATCCTCGATCGGATAGCCTTTGAGATCGGGGATCGTCACCACCACGATCTGCGTGCTGGTACTGGCTTCATAGGATTCCAATTCCTGCGTCAGGCGCTGCGCGGTGCCTGCATCGAGAATGCCCGCCGCATCCACCACCGGCCCCGTCAACCGCGGAATCGGCGGATCGGCCATGGCAAGCAGCGGTTGCCACAGCACGGCACCACACAGAACAGCCAGCAGAAGGAGCCAGCGACGCAAGGCCATGGCCGGCATTACTGACCCGTGCCCGGCTGCTGCTGGGCCGGCTGCTGTCCCTGCTGTTGTCCCGACGTACCGAAATCGACCTTGGGAACCGACTGCACGGATTCCTCGACCTGGAACTGCGCCATTTCCTTGGCATCGGGATAGAACAGCGACTTCCACCAGCGGCCGGGGATCGTCCGCAACTCGGTATTGTATTGCCGTACTGCATCGATGAAATCGCGCCGCGACACCGCGATGCGATTTTCGGTGCCTTCAAGCTGCGCCTGCAAGGTCTGGAAATTTTCATTGGCCTTGAGGTTGGGATATTGCTCCGCCACCACCAGCAGGCGCGACAGCGCCGATGTCAGCCCGGCCTGGTTGGCCTGGAACTGCTGCATCGCCTGGGGATTGGTCAGGATATCCGCCGGTATCTGCATGGTGCCGACCTTGGCGCGGGCATTGACCACCGCTTCCAGGGTCGATTTCTCGAAATCGGCGGCGCCTTTCACCGTCGCCACCAGGTTGGGAATGAGATCGGCGCGGCGCTGATACTGGTTCAGGACATTGGACCAGGCCGCCTTCGCCTGTTCCTGATAGGTCGGAATATTGTTGACGCCACAGGCCGTCAGCGACAGCAGCATGACCAGCATGACGGTGCGTTTCATCAAATTGCCGATTTTCATCTCATTCCCCGGATTGCGGTCAGTTGCCGATAAGATGGTGCGAATAGGATGGATTGACAATGTCGCCGCCGTCTCCAGGGCGGTTACAACTCGGTGATCACCTTATTTGGCAGGACAAACACTCATAGAACAATGGCATGCTCGCCCGGACCGAAATCGCCGGGAATGACCGCCACCATCAGCTTGCCAATCCGCTCGCCGCCCGCCCCCAGGGGCAGGATGATCGTCTCCTCGTCGAACAGGTGGTCATCGATATTGCCGCGCCGCCGATAGCCGAGAGGCGACTGGTTTTGCAGGACACGTTCATAGGTCCAGGCAATGAAGGACCTGTAGTCAGGCCACGGTAATTCGTCGAGATAACGGCGTGTATAATCGATACCCGACAGGGCCACGAGATAGGAGCCATCGAGTCGAAAGTAGTAGCGCCGCGCGCCGCTGCCGTTTTCCGGCTCGATGATGTCCACCATAGTCACATAGCCGAGGATATATTTGAAGTCCACGGGATCGAGATCGGCACGCTGGGGAAAGGCACGCGCGCCGCTTTTCTCCAGCCAATAGCGGTAGAGCCGCAACAGCCGCGCATCCCTGGCTTCCGATGGCGCGAAGAACTCGACCTGATCCTGCATGCGCTTCCAGAAGAATTGTCAGTTTTATTACTGGAACCTCAATGCTCCTAAAGGTCAAGCCGGAAGCCGGCGCTGGCGTCAACTTCCGGCTTGCGAAACCGATCGCGTCTTGATCGTCATCGGCTAGATCGATGCGAGGCGCTCCATGGCCTGGGCAAGTTTGCCTTTCGCCTGTTCCATATCGGCCAGGCGTTGCCGTTGTTCCTCAACCACTTCGGGCTTCGCCTTGGCAAGGAACTGCTCGTTGCCGAGTTTCTTGGAGAGCTTCTCCACCTCCGCATCCGCTTTGTCGAATTCCTTCTTCAGGCGCGCGGTTTCCTGCTTCACATCGATGACGCCGCCCAAGGGCAGCAGCACCGTCGCTTCGTCGATCACGATCTGCGCGGCCCCCTTCGGCGCTTCGCCCGAGAGCAGGGCCGCGCTGGACGCACGCGCCAGACGGCAGATCAGATCGTTGTACTTCTCCAGGCGGGCCGCCGTCTTCGGTGCGGCATCGCGGATGATCAATTCCACCTGGGCCGCGGGCGGCACATTCATTTCGATCCGCAGGGCGCGAACCTCGCTGACCACGCGGATCACCCAATCGAGATCCGCCGTCGCCTCGGTATCGATCGCCGCTTCGCCGATCGAGGGCCAGTCGGCACTGATCAAACGACCAGATCCGGCAAGCCCGACCTGTTCCCACAGTTCCTCCGTCAGGAAGGGCATGAAGGGGTGCAGCAGATGCAGGAGCTGACCGAGAACCCAGGCCGTGGTCGCCCGCGTCTCGGCCTTCGCGGCCTCGTCATTGCCCTGCAGGATCGGCTTGGTGAATTCCAGATACCAGTCGCAGAACTCACCCCAGACGCAGTGATAGAGCGCATTGGCGGCATCGTTGAAACGGTAGGCCGACATCGCCTGGTCCACCGCCTTGATCGTCGCCGCGAGGCGGCCAATCATCCAGCGATTGACGCCGTTCTTCGAGGCCGCCGGATCGAAACCTTCGACCGCCTTGCAGTCGTTCATCTGGCAGAAGCGCGTCGCGTTCCACAGCTTGGTCGCGAAGTTGCGATAGCCTTCGACGCGGTTCTCCGACATCTTGATGTCGCGTCCCTGCGCCGCCAGCGCGGTCAGCGTGAAGCGCAAGGCGTCGCAACCGAACTTGTCGATGAGGTCCAGGGGATCGATCACATTGCCCTTGGATTTCGACATCTTCTGGCCGTGCTCATCCCGCACCAGGGCATGGATGTAGACCGTGCGGAACGGCACGTCGCCCATGAAGTGCAGGCCCATCATCATCATCCGCGCGACCCAGAAGAAGATGATGTCGAAGCCCGTCACCAGCACATCGCCGGGATAATAGCGCGCCAGTTCCGGTGTCTGGTTCGGCCAGCCCAGGGTCGAGAACGGCCAGAGCGCCGAGGAGAACCAGGTATCGAGCACATCCTCGTCGCGCTTCAGCTCGACAGCCTTGCCGTAATGGGTGGATGCCAGGCTCTGCGCCTCGGCCTCGTCCATCGCCACGAAGACTTCGCCATCCGGGCCGTACCAGGCCGGGATCTGATGGCCCCACCAGAGCTGGCGCGAGATGCACCAGGGCTGGATGTTGCGCATCCAGTCGAAATAGGTGTTCTCCCACTGCTTCGGCACGAAGGCCGTGCGGCCCTCTTCCACCGCCTTGATCGCCGGTTGCGCCAGCGTATGGGCGTCGCAATACCATTGATCGGTCAGCCAGGGCTCGATGACGACATTGGAGCGGTCGCCATAGGGCAGCATCAGCGTGTGATCGTCGATCTTCTCGACCAGGCCGAGGGCTTCGAGATCCACCACCACCTTCTTGCGCGCCTCGTAACGATCAAGGCCGCGATAGGCTTCGGGCACGTTCTCGTTCAGGCGCGCGTCGCGATCGAGGATATTGATCATCGGCAGGTTGTGCCGGCGGCCGACCTCGAAATCGTTGAAGTCATGGGCGGGAGTGATCTTCACCGCGCCGCTGCCGGTTTCCGGATCGGCATGCTCGTCGCCCACCACCGGAATGCGCCGGCCGACCAGTGGCAGGATGAGATGCTTGCCGATCAGGTCCTTGTAGCGTTCGTCTTCCGGATTCACTGCAACTGCAGTATCGCCCAGCATGGTCTCCGGCCGCGTGGTCGCCACGGTGAGGAAGCGGCCCTCCTGCCCTTCGACCGGATATTTGAAATGCCAGAGATGGCCCTTGTGCTCCTTCTGCGCAACTTCGAGATCGGAGATCGCGGTGTGCAGCTTGGGATCCCAATTGACCAGGCGCTTGTCGCGATAGATCAGCTTCTGCCGGTAGAGATCGACGAAGACCTTGCGGACGGCGAGGCTCAGCCCATCATCCATCGTGAAGCGTTCGCGCGGCCAGTCCGGCGAGGCGCCCAGGCGGCGCAGCTGCTTGGTGATGGTGCCGCCGGATTCCGCCTTCCAGGCCCAGACCTTTTCCAGGAACTTCGCGCGGCCGAGATCGGTGCGCTTGATGCCTTGGCTGTCCAACTGGCGTTCGACCACCATCTGGGTGGCGATGCCGGCATGGTCGGTGCCGGGTTGCCATAGCGCGTCACGGCCGTGCATGCGCTGATAGCGGATCAGCACATCCTGCAAGGTGAAGGTCAAAGCGTGGCCCATATGCAGGCTGCCGGTGACGTTCGGCGGCGGCATCATGATCGCATAAGGCGCCTTGTCGGAGCCGACATGGGCGGCGAAGGCCCCCGACTGCTCCCAAGCTGCGTAATGTTTCTTCTCGACCTCATCGGGCCGGAAAGTCTTGTCCAGCATCGCTGGTTTCCTTCAAAGGCATAAAATCTGGGCGTGAAATCTGGCCCGAGTTATAGCGGCCAGGAAGACAGCGTCAACCGGTCGGTCGGCTACTGATCCGGCTTGCCGGCCGATCCGGGCGAAAACGGACGGGCCCGTGCCGGTGGATCGCCGGCACGGGCCCGAAAATTCTCTGGAACCCTAGATTGCGCTGACGATCAGCTCAGCTCGGCCTTCCGGGCGAGGCGCTCGACCTCGCGACGGACCATCCGTTCGACGATCGCCTCGAGATGGGTGTCCAGCCAGGATTTGAGCATGGGCTCAACCGCCTGGCGCACCAGGGTTTCCACCATCAGACCATCACCGGTCGGCTTTTCCACCGGGGCCGGGCGCTGCTGCTGCAGCAACTGGGCGAAACTCGCCGTCGCCGCATCGGCCACGGCCGGAGCGACCAGATCGGGTACTTCCGACGACAATTGGGCGGCAATGGCCGACGGATCGATCGCCGGGGCGGCCGGCTTGGCTTCGGTCGGACGGGGGGCCGCGGCAGCCGCCGGCTGCTGCGGTCGGGACGCTGCCGCCGCGGGACGCGAAACCTTCGGCTCCTCGAACTTGGGCTCGTTGAATTTCGGTGCGTCGAGATCAGGGGCAAGGGCGGCGGGCATGGGCGGCTCCGAAAAGGCTGGCTTGTCGAGATCGAGTTCTACGTCGCTGCCGAAGGCATCGTCGTTACCGAAATCATCCTCCTTGCCGAAATCGTCTGCGTCAAGTTGCGGCTGCGATTCCGGTTCGGCTTTTTTCAGCTGGACGACATTGCTGTCGAGATCGGCCGAGGCGGTGACGACATCGGTCAGGACCAATTCTTCGTCATCGTCGTCATCATCGTCAAGCGACACGGATACCGGGGCGGGCGCCGGCGCGGGCGCCGGTTTCGGCGCAGCGGGCTTTTCGACCGGAGCAATGGTCGGCGCCGGCTTGTCGGCGGCCGGCTTCGCTGCGGCGGCGGGCGCTGCATTGGCGGGCGCTGCATTGACCGGTTTCGGCGTTTCGGACGCAATCACATCGCCGATATCGGCAACGGAAGGCTCAGGTCCGTCTTCGGAAATGATTCGCCGGATGGAGGCGAGAATTTCCTCCATGGACGGTTCCTGGTTCGCTTTCGCTTCGCTCATTTCCCGGGACCCCTCGCGGAAACAACGGTGGTACGACTAGTCAACTCATCCGGAAAAACGGCCAATCGAATTTCACCAGGAAAACATCGCACCCTTGCAATGACCGCCTGGCCGAGACTGTGCGCCCCTGACGACCGACAATTCCGAATCCCATCCTATCCGCTTCACGATCCTTACTCAAGGAATTGGAAGCACAACAATTACGACCACTATATATAGATATTTACGCTTATTCGACGGATGGACCGATGCCGATGAACTTATCACGGACTTCGTTGTAGTGCTTGGTCGGATCGTAGTGATCGACCTTCAGCGCCAGATCCCTGGCGGTCAAGCGGCCAATCGCGCTGAGCAGCTGATACTGCGCCACGACCTGGTTGGTGCGGGCGCTGACCAGCGACACTTCCGAATTCAGATAGGCCTGTTCCTGGTCCAGGACGTCGATGATGGTACGCGCGCCAACCTGCTGTTCCTGGCGGATGCCATCGAGGGCGATCTTGGCTGCCGTCACCTGTTCCTGGAAAGCGGAGATTTGCGCATTGGCGGTGTCGAGCGCCTGCCAAGCGGCAATCGCCTGCTGCTCGGCATTGCGCAGCGCCTCATCGACCAGACGGCGGCTGCGATAATATTGCTGTTTGGACTGTCGCACCTGGGATTCGACATTGCCGGCCTGATAGAGGGGAATGGTCACGACCCCCATCACCACGCCGGCATTGGCATTCGAGGTGCCAAAATTATCGTCCTCGTTGCGCTGGAAGCTGCCCTGGACCGAAACCTCGGGCAGCATCTGGCCGAAGCTGACATCGACCTGGTCCTTGGCGGCCTTCTGATCGAACTGCGCCGCATTGACATCAGGGACGTTCCGGGCCTCGACCACAGCCTCGTCCTTGGTCACCGGCAAAGCGAGCTTCGGCACTGGCATCTTGAGATCAACCGGCTCGGCGCCGATGACTTGGCGATAGGTCGCGCGCGAGGTCTTGAGGTCACCTTCGGCGGCTATGCGGTCGGCGATGGCGCCCTGCAAGCTCGATTTCGCCTGCGCCACGTCGGTGCGGGTCAGCTCACCGACCTGGAACTGGTCTTCGGTCGATTCGAGCTGGGCCTGCAGGACTTTGACGTTGTTTTCGTTCAGTTCGAGGATGGCCTCGTCCCTCACCACGCCCATATAGGCCTGGACGCCGGCAAACAGCACATCCTGTTCGGTGCTCGACAGGCGCTGACGCTCTGCCCGGACCTGGTTTTCCGCCTCGGAAGTTCCCTTTACCGTGCGAAAGCCGCGAAAGATCGGCTGGGTCACCGTCACGCCATAGGTGCGCGGCGAGAAATCCGTCGTGCTGGTATCGGGCTTGGTCCGGTCCAGCCATTCATGCGAGGCATTGGCCTGGGCACTGACGGTGGGGCGCCAGCCGGACAGCGCCTGGGGCACGTTTTCATCCGTTGACCGCAATTGGGCCCGCTCGGCATCGAGGGTGGGGTTGGTGCCATAGGCCAGGGCCAGGGCCTCTTCCAGATCGGTCGCGGCGGCCGGCCTCGCCCAAACGGAACCGAGCGAAAGCACCGCCACGCCGGCCAACAAGAGTCTGCGTCCCGTTTGCATCCTTGGTCCCTTTCCTAAACCCCCACCCGGATCACGGCGGCATCGCCTCAACGAGCGCGATACGCCGGTCCCGGCCTGCTCATGGGCCTTAATACCGTGC
Organism: Rhodospirillaceae bacterium; assembly: GCA_008012315.1. Classification (GTDB taxonomy): domain Bacteria; phylum Pseudomonadota; class Alphaproteobacteria; order Dongiales; family Dongiaceae; genus Dongia_B. The sequence goes on along the minus strand of SSEL01000086.1, from coordinate 4,252 downwards.
CATCGCCGGATCGATTTGTTCAGCCCAGGCATCGACACCGCCGGCCAGATTGGTTGCCTGGGGAAAGCCATGTTGCCGCAGCCACATCGTGGCATGGAAGCTGCGCATCCCATGATGACAGACGATAATCAGCGGCTGATCGGTCGGCAATTCCGCGACTCGCGCCGGCAGCTCATCCATCGGCAGCAGCATGCTTCCGCCAATGTGGCAAATCTTATGTTCCCAGCCCTGACGGATATCGACAAGCCGGACGGCTTCGCCACGATCGAGCATCTGCTTTACGGCAATCGGCTCGATCTGCAGGCTATCGCTGGACGGCATCAAGCACCTAGAACGAGAATTCGGCGGGTTTGGCAAAAGCGGAGAGAAGAGGAACGTTGGCGTCGAACAGCACGCGCCGCGAAATCGATCCGCGTTCCTTCATCATCAGGACAGCGCGGCCGACGCGGCCTTCCAAGAGGACGGTGACCAGACGGCCGCCTTCGGCCAGTTGTTCCAGCAGGGCAGCCGGCACGGTCTCGGCGCCGCCATCGATCAGGATGACGTCATAGGGCGCATGCTTGGCAAAGCCCGCTGCCGGATCACCTTCCTGCCAAACGACGTTATCCGCCGCCTGCTGCTGCAGAGCCACCGCCGCCCGCTCGCTCAAGGCATGATCGGCTTCAACGGCGATAACCGTATTGGCCAGCTTGGAGAGCAGGGCCGCCGCATAGCCGGAGCCGGCGGCGGCAACGAGCGCCATGTCGGTCGGCTTCACGTCAGCTACTTGCAGCAGGCGGGCGACGACCATCGGTTCGGTCAGGTAGCGACCATTCCCCAGCGGCAGGTCGTCATCCACATAGGCCCGCACCTTGACATTGTCCGGCACGAAAGCTTCGCGCGGCACGTGGCGCAAGGCGTCCAGCAAGCGATCATCGATGACCTTATTGGTTCGAATCTGGCTGTCGATCATGTGCTGACGCGCAGCGGCAAACGACATCTGCATTTCTCATCCTCATCGGCGCCGGCCGACCTCTTAAAGACCTTACCTGACCGGCAATGAACCGCAACAGCAACGGTCGTTACACCGTCCGATTGCTTCGTCCAGGCCGCAACGCCGCGGCCCGGACATTGATCCGGGCATTAATCCCAAGGCATCACCTCCCAGGGTATTGATCCCAAGGCATTAATCTTTGAGCGGTCGTTATAGTGCGTCCGCCCGCCGGTGACAATGGGAGGGCACGCTTGGTTGGCATTCGGCCAATGCCTGCCTCGCTTGCGCCATTGCATAGCTGTAAGTTGCTTAACCTACGGTTACCGCCGGGCGGGATACCCACCGCATCTTCAATTGCCATGCCCTGCCTGACGACACCCTGCCGGGACAGCCGTGAAACTTCCATTACACGCCGCAAGACAACATTCCCTGCGTTTCTTTTCGCAGGTCCGGAAGCCGCTCCCGCCCGGCAGATCACCCTCTCCTGCCGGCACCGTGGCCCGCCGACGCGCCGCTCAAGAGTCGCCGTTCAGGGTTTTCAGGGATCCGGTTTATAGCCATTCGATTTTCAGGGACCCGGGTTGCATCCCGCTTGCCCGAGGCGTGCCTTCTTGCCCGATGCGCGCCTTGCGGCGGTATGTCCCGATCGGTCCCATCGATGAAGATCCTTGCCCGATCAACGCGAGTCCGGTCGCGATGATTCATCCAAAGATCATAGAAACACGATATATGGCGACCGGCACGCCGGCCGCTTGACCCGACAGCATGATGGCTCTATACGTCCCAGCGCCAAGAACAAGCCGCCATGCGCGGCTTTTGGCCCGGTGGCAGAGTGGCCATGCAGAGGACTGCAAATCCTCGTACGTCGGTTCGATTCCGGCCCGGGCCTCCATCCCTCGCTGGATCACACTCTCCTTCGCAGATCATCGTCTTTCGCGCCTGATTGTCGCGCCACGCGATCCTCGCCGCATCGCGCGGCGCCCGTTGATTCAGCCGCCCGTCATTCAGTCGCGCGATTCAGGAATCTTCCGTCGGGAAAAGGACAAAGAAAAACCCCGGCATCGCTGCCGGGGTTGATTCGTAGGCCAATAGCTTGGCCGCGACGATCAGGGATTGTCGTACTCGACTTCCTTCGGCGTCGCTTCCTTCGGCATCGTGATACCCAGGGCCTGGATCAGTTCACCCTGGGCCGCGAGGATCTTGAAATTCGCCAGCACTTCGTCGGACTGCGCCGTGATCAGGTTGTCCTTCGAATTGAAGACTTCGTTCCGCGAGTTCAGCAGATCGAGCAGGCTGCGCTGACCGATATCGAATTGCTGTTCGTAGAGCTGCTGGGTTTCGACGTTCTTGTCGTATTCCTCGGTCTGGGTCTCGACCGTCTCTTGGGCGGTCTGACGCTGGCTCCAGGACACGCGGACATCTTCGGCCACGGCGCGTTCCTGCGCACGCACGGCATCCAGCGCTTCCTGCTTGCGCCACTTGAATTCGCGGATCCGGGCCAGGTCGGCGCCGCCGCGATAGAGATTATAGTCGAGGACCAGCAGCGCATTGGCGCTGTGGCCGGTCTGCTCGATGCCGTTGTCGTGGTGGTTGACCGCCGCCGAAGCCTGCAGGCTCAGCTTGGGATACATCGAGGCTTCCTGAAGGCCGATTTCATGTTCGGCAACCTGGACGTCGTATTTGGCGCCCTGCACCTTCGGGCTGACATCGATCGCATGGGCAACCGACTTCTCGACATCCTCGGGGATCATCGAGTCATAGCTGAAGGTGGCCGGCTCGAGATCGGTCGGCACGGCACCAACGACCTTCTGGAAATTCGCCTGCGATTCACGCAGCGCCCCCTGGATTTCCTTCAGGCGGGTCCGCGCCGTCGCCAGGCGCGCTTCGGCCTGACGGACGTCGGCGATATTGCCGCCCCCCAACTCGGCGCGCTTCTGCACCAGAGCCAGCGTGTCTTCATGCGCCTTCACGTTGTCCTCGGCATTGAGGACACGTTCCTGATTGCGCAGCACGTCGAGATAGAAGCGGATCGCGTCGAGGCCCTGGATCTCGCTCTTGTCCTGCACGACATTGGCAGCCGAGCCGATGCGGGACTTCTGACGCTCGACCTCGCTTTCGCGATTGAAGCCGTCGAAAATCGTTTCCTGCAGCGTGATGTTGGCATCGCCGCGCATCAGCCAGCGACCGTTGTCATCGGGGCTCTGGTCGAGGGATTCATCGCCGGCATCGACCGTGCTGCTCTCGGTCCATTCCGGGCCGCCCTGAAGCTGCACGTCGATCTGGGGATAGTAGAGGCCGCGTGCCTGGCGCAATTCGTAATCGATCGCCCGGCGGTTACGCTGTGCGCCATTGATGTCCGGATTGGTCTGGACCACCAGGGAAACAGCGTCCTTCAGCGACATCGCAGAAGCGCCCTGCGGTGCGATCAAAACAGCGCAGACACCCGCCAAGACAGCGCTCATCAGAACAGCTTTGTGGCCGCGCGGCGTCATAGTCCGATTCATTTGGTTAATCCCCCAAGTAACAACAGTCGAAAAGCCTAACGCGGATCCTTCTTTGCCAGCCTCGATGGTCCGGCCAGAAGCGTTAATAAAGCGTTAAGTTTACGCGTCCCGACGACGTTGTATCAGTTTCATCCATAACTTGCATCAAATTTTTAGCGTTCTGTAAAAGCCGTCTGCCGGGCTTTCAGAATGGGCTTCAGCAGGTAGCCTAGGACCGTTTTCTTACCTGTCAGAATATCTACCGTAGCGGTCATACCCGGAATAATAGGAAGCTGCTGACCCTCTTTGCCGATGAGGAAATTTTTGTCAGTTCGCAGCCTGACTCGGAAGAACATCTCCTTCTTTTCATTCTCGATGGCGTCGGCACTGATCTGTTCCACTTTCGCGTCGAGTCCACCGTAAATTGAGAAATCATATGCCGTAATTTTGACCTTGGCATGCTGATCCGGAGCGATGAAGCCACGATCCTGAGGGCGAATCTGCGCCTCGATCAGCAACGTGTCCTCGATCGGCACGATTTCCATGATCTCCTGTGCTGGCTGTGCAACACCACCGACGGTCTTCATCTTGATTTCCTTGACCGTCCCATGCACCGGCGAGCGCAGTACCTGATGACCGAGTTTCGTGGTGCCGCCTTTCAACAACTGCGTAACAGAAGCCAGGTCGGCCCGATGCTTGGCCAGTTCCTGGGCCGCATCGGCCCGGAAGGTGGCCACCGCTTCCCGTTGCTTGCTCTGGGCTTCCTGCAAGGCCGCCCGGGCGGGCGGCCTTGCAG
>SSEL01000036.1 GCA_008012315.1 Rhodospirillaceae bacterium | reverse complement strand
TCGGCGTCTGTTCGATCAACCTGATATCGGTGCCCTTGGTGCCGACAGCGATCAGGCGATGATGGACGCGGCGGCTGACGGCGAAGACATCTTCGGCAACCTCCATATCGGCATTCACCACGGCGGTGCCACCGGCCGGCAGCAGCTCGGCGAACAGGCGCAGCTTCGCCGCGAGATAGTCGTGCATATTGCCATGATAATCGAGATGATCGCGCGACAGGTTTGTAAAGGCCGCCGCCGTTACCTGCACGCCGTCGAGCCGATACTGGTCAAGCCCGTGGCTGGACGCTTCCATGGCCAGGTGATCGATATTCTTGAAGGCAAGTTCCGCCAGGATGCGATGCAGCTCGACCGGATCCGGCGTGGTCAGCGAATCGGGCAGATCATAACCGGGTGCCGTCAGCCCGATCGTGCCGAGGCTGGCCGCGCGCTGACCGAGTAGCGACCAGAGCTGGCGGGTGAAAACCGTCGTCGAGGTCTTGCCGCTGGTTCCGGTGACCGCCGCAATCGTCTTCGGCTGCGCACCGTTGAAACGGGCGGCGAGCAAAGCAAGAGCACGGCGCGGATTCGCCGCCGTCACATGAGCGATATGGGGCGGCAGATCGGGAACCGGTTGGGCCGCCGACGACAGAATGGCGCTGGCGCCCTGGGCAAGCGCTGCGGGAATGAAATCGCGGCCATCCGCTTTGCTGCCGGGCAAAGCGGCGAACAGGAAACCCGGCCGGACATGGCGCGAATCGGCCGTCAGGCCGGCGATGTCGATCGCCGCTGATGGGCTGCGCCATGTCACAACCTTGTCGATGCCGCCGATCAAGTCATTCATCTGCAATGGACGCTCCTGGATCCGTGTTTTGCGGCGGTCCGGTCACATCCTCCTGATCGTCGACTGGAATCTTCGATTGAGTCGCGGGCGTGGCGCCGTTGGCCGTCGCTTTGACCTGCGTAACCATCGAATGTGGCTTTTTCGAGTTTGGTGAATCGTAGTCGGCGACGAGCGCCGCCAGCGGGTTCTGCGCCGCCGGATCGCTATCGGGAATCGGCGCCATGCCGTAAAGCGGCGCCATCCGCTGCACCAGAGCACCGGCAACCGGCGCCGCCACCCAACCGGCAGTCGCATAACCGTAGCTATGTTCGTTGGGAACGGGTTCATCGACCAAGGCAGCGACGGCGTAGCGCGGATTGTTAGACGGGAAAGAGCAGACGATCACCGCCATGCGCGCATTCTTCGCATAGGTGTGGCCTTGCAGTTTATCCGCCGTACCGGTCTTGCAACCGACGAGATAACCGGGCGCATCCGCTTTCTTGGCGGTGCCTTCCTGCACGACCGTCCGCATCAGGGCGCGCATATTGATCGAGGTCTGTTCGGAGATGACCGGCTGGCCGGCCGGAATCTGATCGGGCTGCCGTTTCAGAATGGTTGGCGCCCGCATGTCGCCGCCATTGACGACGGCGGAAATGCCGCTGATCAACTGTGCCAGGCTGACGGCGATGCCATGACCATAGGCGATGGTCATGGTGTTGATGCGCTTCCAGTTCTTGAGGCCGGGATACATCGGCGCGCCGACTTCCGGCAATTCGATCGACGATTTCTCCAGCATGCCGAAACGCCGCAGATAGGTTTGCTGGGTTTCCGTGCCGAAATCATCCGCCATCTTAGCGGAGCCGATATTGGATGAATATGCGTAGATCTCCGGCACGGTCAGGAAGCGATTCTTGCCGTGGTAATCGCTGATGGTGAAGCCGCCGATCCTGATCGGCTTGGAGGCGTCATAGCCGCCGGTCATCGAGACCGTGCCGCTGTCCAGGCCGATTGCCGTATTGAAGGTCTTGAAGGTCGAGCCCATTTCGAACACGCCGAGCGTGGCGCGATTGAAGCGGGCATCCGCGGGCGCGGCGCCGGGCTGCGCCGGATCGAAATCCGGCAGCGAAACGAGCGACAGGACTTCGCCGGTCCTCACATCCATCACCATGCCGGCGCCGCCGATGGCGTGGAAGTCGCGGATCGCGTTGCTCAGCTCTTCATGCATGATGTGCTGGACGCGAATATCGATCGACAATTGCAGCGGGCGCGTGCCGCCATTCAAGGCATCGTCGAAAGACCGCTCGACGCCGGCGATGCCCTTGCCGTCGATATCGGTGAAGCCGACCAGATGCGCGGTCAGGTTTCCCTGCGGATAGATGCGCTTGGTTTCGTATTGGAAGTAGAGGCCGGGAATGCCGAGATTATTGACCGCTTGCTGCTGCTTCGGGGTGAGATTGCGCCACAGCCAGGTGAAGGCGCGGTCACTCGACAGTTTCGTCGCGGTCGCCGTCGGGTTGAGCTCGGGCAGGATGGGGGCCAATCGCTTGGCGACGCTGTCCGGATCGGTGATCTGCCGGGGATTGGCATAAAGCGATGCCGTGGTCAGGCTGGTGGCCAGGACGACGCCGTTCCGATCGATGACATCGGCGCGGCCGGTCGAAGCGATCTTCTGACGCGCGACACCGGCATCATCCTCGCCCGGCAGGAGGGTGACGGCCGCCAAACGGGCGGTGATGACCAGGAAGGCGACGCAAAACAGGCCGGCACCCAGCATCAGCCGGGTATGGCCCATTTCCAGGGCGCGCTTCTGCCGGCCTTCCGGTTCCGCTTCCAAAGCCATGGGATTGATCACCGGCTGCGACCGTTGCGCCGCGAATTTGTCCGCGCGCATATGATCGTTACGCCGCTTCATTGGTCACCCGCAGCGGATGTGTCGGGCGCATCTTGGGCTCGCTGCATGTCAGCCAAAATGGCGTCGATCACTTCATCCGAACCTGGTTTCTTAGCCGTGGCTGGCGGCTGCTTGGCCATTGGTTTGGCTGCGGGTGTAGCTGCCGGCTTGGCGCTGACCTTGATCGCCGCCGGTCGATCCTGCGGTTTGCTGATTTGTGCATTCACCGGCAGGACGGTCGGCGCGGTGGTTGGCGCGGCCGGCACGGATACCGGGAGTGCTGGTTTCTGCGTCGGTGCCGCGCTGGCCGCGGTTTGTTGCTGACGGGGCGTGGCCGCCGAAACCATGGGAGGTGTAGGCGCCTGTTCAGGCTGTGACAGTTGCGGCGCTGTTTCCGGCACCGGCGTGGATGGCGCATCGCCCGGCCGCGGCGGCAGATCGGCAAAATTCTTGATCTGGCTGGCTTGCGTGGGCAGCAGGTCGGTGTGGCGGCGGGCCAGATCGGCCAGCCGCACCGGATCGTTGAGATAGCTCCATTCCGCATCCAGCACATGGATGGTGGAGAGATTGCTATCGATCTGCCGCTTCAGGTGCCGCAATTCGGCTTCCTTGGCCTGCACGTTGTACTTGACCTGGAAAAGGCCGACGCCGAGCAAGGCGAGCACGAGAATCCAGATGACGACACCGATCCGGATCATGCGACACCTCCCGCCGGATAGGCATCCGATAACCGTTCGGCGACCCGCAGGCGCGCGGAGCGGGCGCGGGGATTGCCGGCGATTTCGGCTTCGCCTGCCTTGATGCCGCCCGGCGAGATCAACCGGTAGCGCGGTGCTTCCGCACGCGGCATTTCCGGCAAATGACGCGATCCGCGCGGCGCGCTGGTGCTGCGGCTGCGCAGGAAGGCTTTGACGCGGCGGTCTTCCAGCGAATGGAAGGAGACGATGGCAAGACGGCCGCCCGGCGCCAGAATGGCATCGGCGGCGTCGAGGCCACGATCGATCTCGCCCATCTCGTCATTCACGGCGATACGTAGCGCCTGGAAGGTGCGGGTCGCGGGATCGATGCGGTTGGCCGGCGTCGGGCCGATGGCGCGGCGCACGATTTCGGCCAGTTGCTGGGTCGTGGTGATCGGCGCCAAAGCACGCGCGGCGATGATCGCTTTGGCCACCCGCCGCGCCTTCTTTTCCTCGCCGAAGGTGAAGATCAGATCGGCCAGCGGCTGTTCCGCCATCTTATTGACGAGGTCGGCGGCCGTTTCACCCTCCTGTTCCATGCGCATGTCGAGCGGTCCATGGAAACGGAAGGAGAAACCGCGCTCGGCTTGATCGAGCTGCATGGAAGAGACGCCGAGATCGAGGGTCACGCCCTGGACCTGGTCGATGCCTTGCGTCGCCAGCAGCTTCGCCATATCGCCGAAGCGTCCCTGCAAAATGTGCAGGCGGCCTTTGAAGCGATCCAGCAGCGGCTGCGCATCGCGCACCGCGTCGGGATCCCGGTCGATGGCGAAGACGGTGCAATTGGCCGCTTCCAGAATGGCGCGGCTGTAGCCGCCGGCGCCGAAGGTGCCATCGACATAGATGGCGCCGTCACGCGGCGATAGGGCGGAGACCACCTCCGACAGCAGGACGGGCTGATGCGGGCTGGCGGGAGACGACATCATGTCGGCCATTACGCACCTCCACCCGGCCCGCCAGGTGCCTGCCGCAAGGTTCGGCCCTTTTCCAAGGCACGGCGGCGCGCCTCGGCCTTGTAGGCGTCAAGCTTGGCAGGTTCCCAGATTTCGAAGCCGCTGCCGCGGCCGACAAAGGCCGCCGCTTCGGTGATGCCGGCATGGGCGGCCAGGCTTTCCGGCAGCATGATGCGGCCTTCACCATCGAACGGCAGTTGCTTGGCGTCGGCGAACAGCGTGGCGGTCAGGTCGTCATGCTCGTCGGAAAACAGGTCGACCTGGGTCATGCGGTCGGTCAAAGCCTGCATCCAGTCCATGCCGGCGCATTGAATGGCGGCGTGCTTGAAAGAGGGGAAGGCGACGATGCCCTGAAAAGCCTGGTTCGCCAAGGCAGCACGGAACGTCGCGGGGACGGAGACACGGCCCTTCTTATCGATCTTGTTGATGAAGGTGTCGATGAACAAAGCCATCGAGTTTCCCGCTGCCGTCCCATAGATGGCTGGCGTCGCCACATTGTCTTAAGCACCGGACACGGCCCGCCGCTGCCGTCCGGTAAATCTCGATCGTTAATGGGATATCATGGGACAGTATGGGCGTCAATGGGAAGAGCCCGTAAATCTCTGGAATAACTTGGAAATTTCCGTTTACGTTAGAAAACAGGACTCGTTGAAGTTGCGCTTTTTCAATAAGTTACGTGGACTCTCTGAGGAAGAAAGTGAAGCGTAACGGGATATGGCGTAGCTCGCTGATTTTAAACTTTCTTTTTGTACTTGATCTGTTCCCATTATTCCTCGTAAAGGTTGTACATCTTGGAGAAAAGCAAGTTTAAATTATGCCAGATGGCCTGTAAGCCGGGTTCTGTCCGGGGCCGCTGGACGAACGATATGCCCGGCTTTCACCGGTCATCATTTCCGCCCGACCGCGACCCGTGGATGACTATTCATCTGGGGCGCCCGTTGCCGGACGCCTCGCGCGACCTACCCGAGGATCGGCGCGGAAAGGCGCCTGAACCGGTTGCCCGGCTCCTGTCCTCCTATCTGGTCTTGCTCCCGGTGGGGTTTGCCCTGCCGCTGGCGTTGCCGTCAGCGCGGTGCGCTCTTACCGCACCTTTTCACCCTTACCGGCCTGCACCCATTGCTGGCCGCCGCCGGCGGTATGGTCTCTGTGGCACTTTCCCTGGGATCGCTCCCGCCGGGCGTTACCCGGCACCGTCCTTCCGTGGAGCCCGGACTTTCCTCCCTCCCGCGCCGAAAGCGGGGAGCGCAGTCATCCGGCCATCTGGCATCGTCTAGCTAGGCCTTGAGACCGGTCCTGTCAATGCCAGCCGTGTCAATGCTGGCCGTGTCAATGCCGGCTGCTTGCAACAGACCGTTGAGGATCGAGGCGGAGGCCTGATCGAACCGGCCGGTGAGATGCTGCGGCCGGAAATGCCGCTCGAAAGCGAGGATCGCCGCATGACGGGCGGTTTCCGGCATCGCGCCGGCCGGGCCGTCGACATCGTAGCCATAGCAAGCGAGGGCGGCGAGGAAGGTCGCCTCATCCCAATCCGCAATGACGGGCTTTGGCCAGAGGCCGATGCCGCGCGATGCCAGGAGCGCCCAGTTGAACAACTCGCCGGGATCCTGTTTGCGCATGGGTGCCACATCGGAATGGCCGAGGACGCGGCTTGCCGGAATGCGGTGCTGGGCGATGATCTGCTGCGAGAGGGCGATCACCGCCTGCATCTGCACCTCGGGAAATGGCCGATAGCCCCAGTCATGGCCGGGATTGACGATCTCGATACCGATCGAGCGGGCATTGATGTCGCGGGCGCCGGCCCAGGAACTGACGCCGGCATGCCAGGCACGTTTTGCCTCCGGCACCAGGCAGATGATCGATCCGTCCTCATCGACCACATAGTGGCTGCTGACCCGGGCGGCGGGATCGCGCAATCGGGCGATCGCTTCATCGCCGCTCTGCATGCCAGTGTAATGGAGCAGGAGAATATCGATCGGCCCGCCGACCGGGCGGTCATCGAAATTGAGTGACGGCAAATCGATCAATTGCATGGCCTTGCCCGACTGAGATTTCCGCTTGCACCAGGTACGGGGGCGATTATGTACCGGGCCCGACCGGCTGCGCCACCGCCTGCGGCCGGCGCAAGACCAGGATGGCGAGGCCGGCCAAGGTGATCGCGGTGCCGACCACCAGGCGCCAGCCGACCGGCTCGCCCAGGAGCACGACGGCGGTGGCCGCGCCGAAGACCGGCTCCATCAAGGTGAACGGCATGACCAGCGACATCGGGTAACGGCGCATCATGCCGTACCAGATGCCATAGCATAATGTGGTGACGATCAGAACCTGATAGACCATGGCCGACCAGCCGCGCCAATCGGAGGTGCTGATCGCCTGCCATTGTCCGTGTTCGAGCAGCAGCGACATGACGAAGGTCATGGGCGCTGCCAGCAAGCCGGTCCAGGCATTGAGCCGCCAGCCATCCATGTGATCGCTGAGTTTCTTGATCTCCATATTGGAAACCGCCCAGGCGATGGCGGCAACGAGAATCAGGCCGGCGCCGCGCAGGCCGCCGCTGAATTGCGGCGTGCCGACGATGAGGGCGATGCCGGCAAAGGCGATTGCCATGCCGCACCAGCGCCGCCAGCCCATCCGGTCGCCCTGGAAGAAAATCGCCAGCAGGGCCGAGATCGGCACCTGGATCTGGACGATGATCGATGTGGTGGCGGCGTCGGTCAGCGTGAGACCGGTGAACAGCGTACCCCAGTGAACCACGCCGAGCAGGAAGCACAGCTTCAACAAGGCCGGCAGGTGGGCGCGCTTGGGCAAACCGACAATCGGCACCAGCAACAGGGCGACCAGCGCCAGCCGGATGCAGACAAAGAACAGCGGCGGCCAATGATCGAGGCCCATCTTGGTGACGGCGAAATTGGCGCCCCACAAAGCCTGCGCCAGAACCATCAGCAGCACATGACTGGGGCGCATGATCAGCCGGCCGCCAGTTCAGCGCGTTTTTCTTCCAGTTCCAGCCAGCGGGTTTCCGCCTCGGCAAGCGTCGTCTTCTTGCCGGCCAGCAAATCGCCGGCCTTGGCGAATTTCTGCGGATCGCGGCTATAGAGATCGGGATCGGCCAAGGCGGTTTCGATCACCTGGATCTCCTTTTCCAACGTGGCGATCCGGCCCGGCAGATCGTCAAGCTCGCGCTGTTCCTTCGAGCTCAGCCGTTGCGGTGCGCGCGCCGCCGGTGCTGCTTTTTCGGCGGCCGGCTTCTTCGCTGTCTTGCCAGGCGCGACCGCTTTCGGCTCGGGTCGCTGGATCAGGTAATCGCTATAGCCGCCGGGATATTCGGCCACCTCGCCATCGCCTTCGACGGCAATGACGCTGGTGACCAGGCGATCGAGGAAATCGCGGTCATGGCTGACCAGCAGCAAGGTGCCGTCGTAATCGGACAGCACTTCCTGCAGCAAATCGAGCGTATCCATGTCCAGATCGTTGGTCGGTTCGTCGAGCACGATCAGGTTGCTGGGCTGGGCGAAAAGCTTCGCCAGCATCAGCCGCGCCAGCTCGCCACCCGACAAGCTGCGCACCGGCATGGTCGCCTGCTTGTCGTTGAACAGGAAGTCGCGCAGATAGGCGACGACATGGCGCTGCTGGCCGCGCACATCGATCGAATCGCCCCCGCCCGGCGCCAGCGTCTGCCACAGTGTCTTGTCGAGATCGAAGACCATGCGGCGCTGGTCGAGATAAAGCGGCAGGAGATTGGTGCCGAGCCGGATGGTGCCGGAATCCGGCTGCATCTGCCCCGTCAGCAATTTCAGGATGGTGCTCTTGCCGGCGCCATTGGGGCCGATCAGGCCGACCCGGTCGCCGCGCTGGATCCGCGTCGAGAAACCATCGACAATCGTCACCTCGCTGCCATCCGGCCGGGTGAAGCTTTTGCTGATATCGATGGCCTCGATCACCAGTTGACCACCGCTTTCCGCTTCCGACAAAGCCAGTTTCGCCTTGCCGCGGGCCTTCAGCGCTTCGGCCCGCTGCTTGCGCAGGGCGAAGAGATTGCGGCGGCGCCCTTCATTGCGGGAGCGGCGGGCGGTGACGCCGCGCGCCAGCCAGTATTCCTCCTGCTCGATGCGCTTCTGCAGGCGATAATTTTCGGCGGCTTCCTGATCGATGATGCCGTTGGACCAGTCTTCGAACTTGGCGAAGCCGTCATCCAGTTCGAACATGCGGCCGCGATCGAGCCACAGCAGCCGGCGCGTCAACTTGGTCAGAAAGGTGCGGTCGTGGCTGATCATCAGGATGCCGCCGGGAAAGGCGGCCAGTTCTTCTTCCAGCCATTCGATGGTGGGCAAATCGAGATGATTGGTCGGCTCGTCCAGCAGCAGCAGGTCGGGCCTCGTGATCAGCACGCGCCCCAGTGCCGCGCGGCGGCCTTCGCCGCCCGACAAGGTGGAAATATCCCGGCTGCCGTCCAGATCCAGATGATCGAGGACGGTGTCGATGCGATAGGCCTCGCCCTCGGGATCGGCCAGGCCGGCGCCGATATAGGCGGCGACCGTGCCGCCGACCGAGAGATCGGGGTTCTGCGGTAGATAGCCGACGGTGATGCCGGGCTGCAGGAAGCGCTCGCCGCCATCCAGCTCCATCTCGCCGGCCAGGGCTTTCAGAATGGTCGATTTGCCCGAGCCGTTGGCGCCGACCAGGCAGATCCGTTCGCCTTTGCCGAGGCTCATGGTGATACCGGCGAAAAGCGGCCGGCCGCCGAACGTGACGGTGGCATTGCGCAAAGCGAGTTGAGGTGTTGCTACGGGCATATTGGATTGATTCTCAGTTGATGCCGCGTTCCTTGGCGATCTTGTCATAGGCGGCATTGATGCGGGCGAGCTTCTCGGTCGCCAGATCGACGAAATCGGCCGGCAGGCCCTGGGCGATCAGCTTGTCCGGGTGGTTGTCACGGACCAGTTTGCGCCAGGCTTGCTTGATCTCGTCATTCGCGGTTTCCCGGGTGACGCCGAGCATGGTGTAGGGATCGGCCTTGTCAGGGCCGATATTGGCTTCCCGGATCCGGGCGAAATCGCCTTCCGTGAAACCGAAGATCTCGGCGACGCGCTGCAGATAATTCAGCTCGGCTTCATGCACATGGCCATCGGCGCGGGCGATATGGAACAGGCCGTCCAGCATTTCTTCCAGTACCGGATGCTTCGGCTGGAACATCCGGGCCACCTGGCGGGCATAGGTTTCGAAGCCGAAAGTGTCGCGCTTCGCCAAGTCGAAGATTCGTGCCACATTCTTGAGCTCGGCCGGCGGGACATGGAAGACTTCCTTGAAGGCATCCACCTCGGCGCGGCTGACCACGCCGTCGGCCTTGGCCATTTTGGCGCCCAGCGCGATGGCGGCCACGGTGAAGGCGACCTCGCGGGTCGCCGCCCGGTCGTCGGATTCCGGGTCGGGTGACGGCAATTGCTCGTGTTCGACCGTCACATCAACGGCATGACCCGCCAGTGCGCCGATCAGCGCACCGATCGGGCCGCCGATGGCGAAGCCGGCCGCGCCGCCGATGATTTTGCCCCAGACGCTCATGATGCTCCAAAAACAACGGCCTATAAGAGAGGCCCCGGCGAACATATCGGCTCGGCGCCGGTTTTTCCAGCCGGGGAGCGATGTCTTTTGTCGCGGCAGGGATGCAGGGCAAGGATGCCAGGCCCCATATTATCGAGGTCTAATATTCTCGAGGCCCAATTTTCATCGCCTGCATTTTCATGGTACCGGGCTATAAGTCCGATATGATCAGTTTGCGACGTTATTGAGGAAAAGCATGGCGAAGTCATCGGAGCGGCAGGTGCCGCATAAGCAATCGGGCAAGTGGCAATTCTGGATCGACCGTGGCGGGACGTTCACCGATGTCGTCGCCAAGCGCCCCGATGGCAGCCTGATGACCCATAAGCTGTTGTCGGAAAACCCCGAGCGCTACCGTGACGCGGCGATCCAGGGCATTCGCGACCTTCTTGGATTGCAGCCCGGCGATCCGCTGCCGGATGATGTCCAGGCGATCAAGATGGGCACCACGGTCGCCACCAACGCCCTGCTGGAGCGCAAGGGCGAGCCGACTTTGCTGGTAACGACCAAGGGTTTCCATGATGCCTTGCGGATCGCCTACCAGAACCGGCCGAAGATTTTTGCCCGCCGCATTCTGTTGCCCGAACTGCTCTATGCCGAGGTGATCGAGGTCGATGAGCGGGTGACGGCCCAGGGCGAGGTCATGCGCAAGCTCGATCTCGCCGCCGCCCGGCGCGAGATGCAGGCCGCTTACGATCGCGGGTTGCGCGCAGTCGCCATCCTGCTGATGCATGGCTATCGCTTTATCGATCACGAGGCGCAGCTTGCCGATGCCGCCGCCGAAATCGGCTTTACCCAGATCTCCGTCAGCCACCAGGTCTCGCCGCTGATGAAGCTGGTCAGCCGTGGCGACACCACGGTGGTTGATGCCTATCTTTCGCCGATCCTGCGGCGCTATGTCGATCAGGTGGCTGGCGAGATCGGCAACCAGGCGACGCGCCTCATGTTCATGCAGTCGAATGGCGGCTTGACCGATGCCCGCAGCTTCCAGGGCAAGGACAGCATCCTCTCCGGTCCGGCGGGCGGGATCGTCGGCGCGGTGCAGACGGCCGCCATGGCCGGTTTCAGCAAGATCATCGGTTTCGATATGGGCGGCACATCGACCGATGTCTCGCATTACAACGGCGCCTATGAGCGCAGCTTCGATGCCCAGGTCGCCGGCATCCGCATCCGCGCGCCGATGATGCAGATTCATACGGTTGCTGCCGGCGGCGGTTCGATCCTGTTCTTCGACGGGGCGCGTTTCCGCGTCGGCCCGGAATCGGCGGGCGCCAATCCGGGGCCGGCCAGCTATCGCCGGGGCGGACCACTGGCCGTCACCGACTGCAACGTCATGCTGGGGCGCCTCAACCCGGATTTCTTCCCCAAGGTCTTCGGCAAGGATGGAAACCTGCCGCTGGACTGCGACATCGTGGGGCAGAAATTCACGGCGATGGCGGCGGAGATTTCCGCCAAATCCGGCAAGACGATGTCGCCCGAAGAGGTGGCGGAGGGTTTCCTGAAAATCGCCGTCGCCAATATGGCGAATGCGATCAAGGAGATTTCGATCCAGCGCGGCTACGACGTCAGTCACTATACCTTGGCCTGTTTCGGCGGCGCCGGCGGCCAGCATGCCTGCCAGGTTGCCGATGCGCTCGGCATGACGCGTATCTTCCTGCATCCCTTTGCCGGCGTGCTATCTGCCTATGGCATGGGCCTCGCCGATATCCGCGCCTTGCGGCACCGCACGGTGGAAGGGCCTTTGGATGCGAGCCTGCTGTCGCGGCTTGAAAGCGATCTCGATTCACTTGCCGAAGAAGCCGTGGAAGAGGTCAAGGCTCAAGACATTGCACCGGATCACATCACCCTGCTGCGCCAGGTGCATGTGAAATATGCCGGCACCGATGCCGCCTTGGTCGCGGCGCATGGCGATCTCGCGACCATCAAAGCAAGCTTCGAGGAACAGCACCTGCAGCGTTACGGCTTCATCGTGCCGAACAAGGCGCTGATCGTCGATTCGGTGAGCGTCGAGGCGATCGGCGCCACCGAGACCGTCAGCGATCCCGCGCTCGCCGAGGCCAGCAAGGCCGATGCCGAACCGAAAGCGCGCGTGCCCTTCTGGGCCGACGGCAAGGAATTGTCGGCGCCGGTCTTCGACCGCATCGCCTTGCGGCCCGGACAATTGGTCAACGGCCCGGCCATCGTCCTCGATCCCACCAGCACGACGGTCATCGAACCCGGCTGGCGCGTGCATCTGACCGAACGCGGCCATCTCGTGGTCGAACGCTACGAGACGCTGCAGCGGCAGGCCGCCATCGGCACCAGCGTCGATCCGGTCATGCTGGAGATTTTCAACAACCTGTTCATGTCGATCGCCGAACAGATGGGCTCGACCCTGGAAAAGACCAGCCATTCGGTGAACATCAAGGAGCGGCTGGATTTCTCCTGCGCCGTCTTCGACCAGCAGGGCCGGCTGATCGCCAATGCGCCGCATATGCCGGTGCATCTGGGCTCGATGGGCGAATCCGTCGAAAGCATCATTCGCGGCAATCAGGATAAAGCCGGCAAGACAAAGATGAAGCCGGGCGATGTCTATGTGCTGAACGCGCCCTATAACGGCGGCACCCATCTGCCCGATGTCACCGCGGTGACACCGGTCTTCGATGAAGCGGGGCGGAACATTCTCTTTTACGTGGCCAGCCGTGGCCATCATGCCGATATCGGCGGCATCACGCCGGGCTCGATGCCGCCGGACAGCCGGACGGTGGAAGAGGAAGGCGTGCTGATCGACAATTTCAAGCTGGTCGATCAGGGCCGTTTCCTGGAAGCCGACCTGCGCTCTTTGCTCGGCAGCGGTGCTTATCCCGCGCGCAATCCCGACCAGAATGTCGCCGATCTCGGGGCACAGGTGGCGGCCAATGAGAAGGGCGTCCAGGAATTGCGCCGCATGGTGCGGGATTTCGGGCTGGAGGTCGTGCATGCCTATATGGGACATGTGCGCGCCAATGCGGCGGAACAGGTGCGCCGGGTGATCGACCGCCTGACGGATGGCGGCTTTACCTATGAGATGGATGACGGTGCGAAGATCGCCGTCACCGTCACGGTCGATCATGGCCAGCGCAGCGCGGTCATCGACTTCACCGGCACCTCGGCACAGCTCTCGAGCAATTTCAACGCGCCATCGGCGGTGGCCAAGGCGGCGGTCCTCTATGTCTTCCGCACGCTGATCGACGATGAAATCCCGATGAATGCCGGCTGCCTGGAGCCTTTGGAGATCATCATTCCCGATGGCAGCATGCTGAAGCCGGCTTATCCGGCGGCGGTGGTCAGCGGCAATGTCGAAACCTCGCAATGCGTGACCGATGCGCTTTACGGCGCCATGGGGGTGATGGCGGCGGCCCAGGGCACGATGAACAATTTCACCTTCGGCAACGACACTTACCAGTATTACGAAACCATCGCCGGCGGTTCCGGCGCCGGGGCGGATTTCGACGGCACCGATGCGGTGCAGACGCATATGACGAATTCGCGCCTGACCGACCCGGAAGTGCTGGAATGGCGCTTCCCCGTTCTGGTGGAGGATTTCCGTATCCGGCGCGGCAGCGGCGGCCGGGGCAAGCATCACGGCGGCGATGGTGTGATCCGGCGCATCCGGTTCCGCGAGGCGATGACGGCGGCGATCCTGAGCGGCCACCGGGTCATCCATCCCTATGGCATGGCAGGCGGGGAGGCCGGGGCCTTGGGACGCAATACCGTTCAGCGCGCCGATGGCCGTATCGACACGCTCAAGGGCACGGATCGGACCGAGATGCAGCCGGGTGACTGCTTCGTGGTGGAAACCCCCGGCGGTGGGGGTTACGGTAAGGGAAAAGTGTGATCTGAGGAAACGCCGATGGCACAGGAAGCACGCCGCCTCGCCGATCCAACGGCGCTGATCGCCGCTCTGACGGCATTGCTGGGCGATGACCGGGTCAGTACCAATCCCGGTATCCTCAACCGTCATGGCCATGATGAATCCTATCACCCGGCGCATGCGCCGGATGTCGTGGTCTTTCCGCAATCGACGGAGGAGGTGGCGCAGATCATGCGTCTCGCGCGGCGTCATGGCGCGCCGGTCATTCCGTTCGGTGTCGGCACCTCGCTGGAAGGGCATGTCGCGGCCCTGGAAGGCGGCGTCAGCGTCGATCTCAGCGGCATGAACCAGGTGGTCGAGGTCAATGGCGACGATCTCGACGTGCTGGTCCAGGCCGGCGTTACGCGCAAGCAGCTCAACGCGCATCTGCGCGATGCCGGCCTGTTCTTCCCCATCGATCCCGGTGCCGATGCGACGATCGGCGGCATGGCCGCGACCCGGGCCAGCGGCACCAATGCCGTCCGCTACGGCACGATGCGCGAGAATGTGCTGGGCCTGACCGTGGTGCTGGCCGATGGCCGTGTCATCAAGACGGGCAGCCGGGCGCGGAAATCGGCCGCCGGCTATGATCTCACGCGGCTCTTCATCGGTTCGGAATGGACGCTCGGCGTCATCACCGACGTCCGTTTGCGGCTCTATGGCATTCCCGAAGCGATCGCCGCGGCAGTCGCGCCATTCCCGACTATCGGCGAGGCGGTCAATACGGTCATCCGCATCATCCAGTCCGGCATTCCGGTCGCCCGGATCGAATTGCTGGACGAAGTGCAGATGGATGCGGTCAATCGTTATTCGCAGCTCGATTATCCCGTGGCGCCGACCTTGTTCTTCGAGTTCCACGGCAGCGAAGCCGGCGTGACCGAGCAGTCCGATGCGGTGAAGATGATCGCCGCCGATTTCGGCGGCACGGATTTCCGCTGGAGCACGCGGGCGGAGGAACGCAACAAATTATGGCAGGCGCGGCATGACGCCTATTATGCCGGCATCAATCTGCGGCCGGGTGCCAAGGGCTGGCCCACCGATGTCTGCGTGCCGATTTCGCGCCTGGCCGATTGCATCCTGGCGACCAAAGCCGATATCGCCGCCAGCGGCCTGCTGGCGCCCATCGTCGGCCATGTCGGCGACGGCAATTTCCACACCAACATGATCGTCGACCCGGCCAATCCGGCGGAACTCGCGGCGGCGGAAGCCTTCAATCAGCGGCTGGTGTCGCGGGCGCTGGAAATGGGCGGCACCTGCACCGGGGAGCATGGGATCGGTTATGGCAAGATCGCTTTCCTGGAACAGGAACATGGCGCCGAAGCCACCGGCCTCATGCGCCTCCTGAAACAGACGATCGATCCGGAAAACCGGCTCAATCCGGGCAAGATCTTCAAAAACTAGCGGCGCAGAAATCAGCGCCGTCCCGTCACTTTTCCCGGGCGATGGCGCGCCAGCCGATGTCGCGGCGGCAGAAACCTTCCGGCCAGTCGATCGCATCGACGGCGCGATAGGCCTTTTCCTGCGCTTGCCTGACCGTCTTCCCCAGCGCCGTCACGGCAAGGACGCGGCCGCCATGGGCTTCGATCTCACCCTTGTCATTGGCCTTGGTGCCGGCATGGAACACCGTGACATCGGGCAGCTTCCCGGCCTCGTCCAGCTTGCGGATGATACTGCCCGGCGTGGTCTTGCCGGGATAGCCCTTGCTGGCCATGACGACGCAGAGTGCTGCCTGGTCGTGCCAGCGCAGGTCGAAATCCTTCAGCGTGCCGTCGCGTGCTGCCATCAGTGCCGGGACCAGATCGGATTTCAACCGCTGGCACAGCACCTCGCATTCCGGATCGCCGAACCGCGCATTGAATTCGATCAGGCGCGGGCCATTGGCCGTTGCCATGATGCCGGCGAACAGCACGCCTTTGAACGGCCGGCCCTCCGCCGCCATGCCCTGGACGGTCGGTGCGATGATCAGATTCATGATGTCGCGTTCAAGCTCGGCGGTCGCGACCGGGGCCGGCGCGTAAGCGCCCATGCCGCCGGTATTGAGGCCGGTATCGCCATCGCCGACGCGCTTGTGGTCCTGGGCCGATCCCAGCGGCAAGGCATGCATGCCATCGACCAACGCGAAGAAGCTCAGTTCCTCACCGTCGAGAAATTCCTCGATGACGACTTCGGCGCCGGCCGCGCCGAATTGTCCGGCAACAAGAATGTCATCGATCGCCTTATCCGCTTCCGCATGATCGGCGCAGATGATGACGCCCTTGCCGGCGGCGAGGCCATCGGCCTTGACGACCAAAGGAGTGGAAAGGGTCCTGGCGAAGTCTTTCGCCTCGGCCGGATTGCTGCAGCGGCGATAGGCCGCGGTCGGGATATTGTATTTGGCGCAGAGGTCTTTCATGAAACCCTTGGAGCCTTCGATCTCCGCCGCCTTCGCCGTGGGGCCGAAAGCGGGGATGCCATTCTCCTCCAGCCGATCGACCAGACCGGCGACCAGGGGCGCCTCGGGACCCACGACGACCAGATCGATATGCTCGTTGCGCGCCAGGTCGATCAGGCCGTCGATATCCTCCGCCTTGACCGGCACGCAGCTTGCTTCCTCGGCGATGCCGGCATTGCCCGGGGCGCAGAACAATTTGTCGCAAAGCGGCGAGGCAGCAATCTTCCAGCACAAGGCATGTTCGCGACCGCCGGACCCAACCACCAGAATGCGCATATAAAAAGTCCCTTTGAAGAAGCTGACGGGTAATCAGATAGGTGACCTGGAGGCCTCGGATAACATACAATATTTTGCCATGACAGAGATTCGACAACCTGACCAGTCCGGGATGGAACCGGCCACCCCGCCCAGCCACAATCTCGCCGAATACTCGGTCAGCGAATTGGCCTTTGCCATCAAGCGGACCTTGGAAACCGGCTTCGACCGCGTCCGGGTCAAAGGTGAGATTTCCGGCTTCAAGCGCGCCGCCTCAGGCCATCTTTATATGGTGCTGAAGGACGAAAATTCAGGCCTGAAAGCGGTCTGCTGGAAAGGCGTCGCCGGACGCCTGGCCATCCGCCCGGAAGACGGCATGGAAGTCGTCGCCACAGGGCGGATCACCTCCTATGCCGAACGCTCGGAATATCAACTGGTTATCGAGCGTCTGGAACTGGCCGGCATTGGTGCGCTGCTGAAGATGCTGGAAGACCGGCGACGCAAACTGGCCGCCGAAGGCCTGTTCGATGCCGAGCGCAAACGCGGCCTGCCGCTCTTGCCCCAGGTGATCGGCGTGGTGACCTCGCCGACGGGTGCCGTCATTCGCGACATCCTGCATCGGCTGGAGGACCGCTTCCCGCGCCATGTCTTGCTGTGGCCGGTGCTGGTCCAGGGCGAAGGAGCGGCGGCGCAAGTGGCGGCGGCCATTCGCGGCTTCAACGGCCTGCCGGAAAACGGCTCTATCCCAAGGCCCGATCTGCTGATCGTGGCGCGGGGCGGCGGTTCGCTCGAAGACCTGATGCCGTTCAACGAGGAAATCGTGGTGCGGGCGGCGGCCGAAAGCCGGATCCCGCTGATCAGCGCGGTCGGCCATGAAACCGACACGACGCTGATCGATCATGCCGCCGATCGCCGCGCGCCGACCCCGACGGCGGCGGCGGAAATCGCCGTTCCGGTGCGGGCCGATCTCCTCACCGAACTGGGCCTGTGCAGCCAGCGCTTGGCCTCGGCGCTCAATCGCCGGCTGACCGAAGGGCGGTTGGCGGTTGAGGGCCTCGGTCGTGGCCTGCCGGATCCGCAGCGCCTCATCCAGGAGCGCGGGCAGCAGCTCGATCAATGGATCGACCGCTGGCTCAATGCCAGGCTGACGAATTTCGAGCGGCGGCGCGATTTGCTGGCCAATCTGTCGGCGCGGCTGCGCACGCCGCGCGAACAGATCGACGTGGCCGGTACGGCCTTGCGTCATGCGGGCGAACGGCTGAGCGCTTGTTTCGCCCATGGCCTGGACCGGCACGGACGGCAGCTCGACAAGGTCGCCCACGGCCTCAGGCCGGCTTTGCTCGCCAATCTCATCGAGCGCCGACAGACAGCGCTCGACCATGCGGCGGCTCTGCTCGACAGCTATTCTTATACGGAGGTCCTGAAACGCGGCTTCGTCCTGGTGCGTGATGCGGCCGGAACGCCGGTCGGTGCCGCCAGCCAGGTCGCGGAAGGACAGGCCCTGCATCTGCAATTCCATGACGGTGTGGTCGACGTCGTTGCCGGCGGCGATGGCGAGCTCGACAAATCGCCATCCTCGTCAACGCCCTCATCACCTCGTCGTCCGGCGAAGAAAGCGACGACACCGGGCGATTCCTCACCACAAGGTTCATTGCTTTGACCGCGGTCGGTGCTGTGGTCAAGCCGCTCCGCTTTCTTGCCATCGCCGGCTTTGCCTGTCTGCTGCCGCAACTGGCTTTGGCGGTCGATATCAAGGGCGAGCTGGTGCAAGGCGGGCTTGCCATCGGCCAGGCGAAAGCGGGCGATCGCATCGAGCTCGACGGGCAGGCGGTCAAGGTCGCGCCGGACGGCCTCTTTGTCGTCGGCTTCGGACGCGATGCGCCGGCGGAGCATAAGCTCACGATCATCCAGCCGGACGGCAAGTCCAGCGAGCAGATCGTGACCGTGCGGGCGCGGCAATTCGACATCCAGCGCATCGATCATCTGGATCAGAACCAGGTGACGCCCGATCCGGCGACGCAGGCGCGGATTGTTGCCGACATCAATCAGGTGAGGGGCGCTCGCGTGGCGGCGAGTGATGATCGCGATTTTTTGACACCGTTCATCTGGCCGGCCAAGGGGCCGATCAGCGGTGTCTATGGCAGCCAGCGCATTCTCAACGGCACGCCGAAATCACCGCATTTCGGTGTCGATATCGCCGCGCCTGAAGGCAGCCCGGTCATTGCGCCGGCCGGGGGCGTCGTTACGCTCTCGGCGCCGGGCATGGTGCTGATGGGCAATGCCGTCGTGCTCGATCACGGTTTCGGGGTCTATTCGACCTTCATTCATCTCCACGATATCGCGGTGAAGCCGGGACAACATATCGCCCAGGGCGATCTCATCGGCCATGTCGGCAAGACCGGCCGGGCAACCGGACCGCATCTGCACTGGGGGCTCAATTGGCTCGGCGTTCCGTTGGATGCGGCGTTACTCGTGCCGCCGATGACGCCTCTCGCTCAGCAATAGCTTTGCCGCGAGAGGTGCGACGGGATCAACCCAGTTTCTTCGCGTTACCGGTCAGCACATCGCACAAATCGGCGCCGTCATGGAAGTTGGCGAGCTCCTGCGGATAACCGATACCGTCGCGCAATTTGGTATCGGCGATCGGCTGCCCGATCACCTCCCGGATCGGAATGACACCAGCCCAGCAATCCAGCGCGTAATCCTCATCGTCATCCTTGGGATCGCCGGTGCGGATCTTGGCGGCTGCTTCCTCGATCTCCATGCGGATCAGGGTGGTCGCTTTCATCTCCTGGGCTTGGTTGGGGCGCAGGCTGGCGCGGCGGCCGGGAAACAGCCGGTCGATGAAGCGGTCCAGCTCCCG
The DNA here is from genome assembly GCA_008012315.1 of Rhodospirillaceae bacterium. Taxonomy (GTDB): domain Bacteria; phylum Pseudomonadota; class Alphaproteobacteria; order Dongiales; family Dongiaceae; genus Dongia_B. The sequence continues at coordinate 31,574 of SSEL01000036.1, read as the reverse complement.
CGTCTTTTCCTCGGCATCCTCGACGATCTGCGCCGTGCCGAAAGCCATGACCGAGCGATAGTTCAGCGAATGATGGAAGCCGGACCGGGCGAGGACGAAGCCGTCGATATGGCTGACCGTTACGCAGACCGGCAAGCCGGCCGATTGCTTGCGCAGCATGCGGCTGGCGGAAGATCCATGCCAATAAAGCGTGCGTCCGGTCCGCCAATAGGAGGTCGGGGTCACATAAGGATGGCCGTCAATGACATAAGCGATATGGGCGATGAATCCGGCATCGAGCAAGGCGAAGACGGACTCTTCGTCATATTTGCCCCGCTCATGCAGGCGTTTGACACGGGAGCGGTCGGTGGGGGTAAAGCTGTTCATGCTAGGCGGTTCCTAAACGCAGGTGAGACGCCGGTATCCTGGCAAGATACCGGTTCCATCAAAAGCGCCGAAATGATAAAAATATTGGGACCAGTTTAATCTTGGGTTGGAGTTTCCATGCCGCGCCGTGCCGGTATCGGCAGCCTGCTGATGCCGCATCTCGACCCCGCCTTGCCGGAACCGTTGTTTCGCCAGCTTTATAGCGAGCTGCGCCAGGCCATTCTCGGCGGCCGTCTGACGCCCGGCGCCCGCATGCCGGCCAGCCGGGCCTTTGCCGACGAGCTCTCGGTTTCCAGGAATACCGTTCTTGGCGCCTATGAGCAGTTGCTGAGCGAAGGCTATCTGGAAATGCGGCCGGGCTCCGGCACCTATGTTGCCGCCGATCTGCCGGACCTGCTGCCCGAGCGCGGCAAAAAGCCGTCGGCGAAAGAGAAGGCGCAACAAGGACCGTTGGCCGATCTCGCTCGGCGCGCCGGGACGTTGGTCGATCCGGAGGCCAATTCGCGGCAGTCGCGCGATGGCATTCCCGGCTCGGTCTGGACGCCCTGCTTCATACCGGGCTTGCCCGATTGCAGCGATTTTCCCTTCGCGGCCTGGTCGCGCCTCCTGGCCAAAACCTGGCGCGATCCCGGCCGGGCCCTCGTGATGGGTGGCGATCCCGGCGGCTATCTGCCGTTGCGCGAAGCGGTGGCGGATTATCTGCGACAGGTGCGTGGCGTCGATTGCGCGGCGGAAGACGTGCTGATCGTCAGCGGCATCCGGCAGGCGGTCGATCTCACCTGCCGGCTGCTGATCGATCCCGGCGATCCGGTCTGGGTGGAACGTCCGGGCTTCCCCGGCCTGCGCGCTGCCATCGCCGCGCAGGGGGCGCAACTGGTTCATGTGCCGGTCGATGGGGAAGGGTTGGACGTCGCCGACGGCTTGCGCCAGGCGGCAAAAGCCAGGCTCGCTTGCGTCGCACCCTCGCATCAATATCCGCTCGGCGTCGTGATGTCGCTGCAGCGCCGCCTGGCTTTGCTGGCCTGGGCGCGCGAGGCCAATGCCTGGATTCTGGAAGACGATTACGACAGCGAATACCGCTATACCGGCCGGCCGTTGGCGGCCTTGCGCAGCCTCGATGAAGACGGCCGCGTCATCTATATGGGATCGCTGTCGAAGCTGCTCTTTCCCAGCCTGCGGCTCGGCTATCTGGTGACGCCGCCGCGCCTGACGGCCGCTTTCCGCCACGCGCGATCGGTGATCGACGATCAGCCTTCGATGTCGTCGCAGCCGGCTTTGGCGGCACTATTCCAGAGCGGCCTGCTTGCGGCCCATGTGCGGCGCATGCGCAAGCGCTATGCGCGCCGCCAGCAATTGCTGTTGCAGGCGGCGGCGAAACATCTCGATGGCCAGATCGAATTGCGGCCGGACGAGGCGGGACTGCATCTGGTCGGGCAGCTTGTCGGACGGGCGGCGCAGCGTTTCGACGATGAGACAGCTTCCCATCACTTGCGGCAAGCCGGCTTGGTGGTTCCGCCGCTCTCCCGCTATGATGTCGGCCCGCAGCTTCGCCGCGGGCTGATGTTCGGCTATGCGGCGATACCGGATATGCGGATCGAACCGGCCATCGCCTTGGCCGCGAAAATACTGAAACAATGAGGAATGCATGTCGCAGATGAATATTCCCGGTCGGCTGCTTGCAGCCTTGCTGCTTCTCGCTGCCGGTTGCAGCAGCAATTCCGACTCGGCCCGGGTGCAATCCGCCGCTGCGCAAACAGCGTCATTATCGCAGGCATCGACATCTCAGGCATCGACCGGCCAATCTGCGCCAGCCCCGCTTCATGAGGGGCCGAAGCACTGGGGCGCCCTCCTGGTTGCCGGTGATGATTCGGCACCGGTTTTCGATAACGCGGTCAACCGTATCAAGGGAATGCTGACGGAGACCAATGTCGTGGCGATGCAGGCGCTGTCATCGGATTTCACCAAAACGCCGGTCGATCAGATCGCCACCGTGGCGCGGATGGATGCGGCGTTGGACAGCCTGCCGAAGGATGCCGATACCGGCTGCTTCGTCTTCGTCACCTCGCATGGCGGCCGCAAGGGCCTGCTCATGACCAACGATCTCGACAGTCAGCGCTTTCTGACACCGGGCGATTTCGGCCGCATGCTGGATGCGCGTTGCGGCAGCCGTCCGACCGTCGCTGTCGTCTCGGCGTGTTTCAGCGGCATCTTTCTCGATCAGATGACGATGGCGCCGAACCGTATCATCCTGACCGCTGCCCGGCGCGACCGGCCGTCTTTTGGTTGCAGTGCCGAGGAGACGTATACCTATTACGATGCCTGCCTGATCGATAATTGGCAAAAGGCGCAAAGCTTCGGTCAGCTGCACAAGGACATTTCGCGCTGTGTGCATGACAAGGAAGTCGCCCTCGGCGTGAAGCCGTCGGAACCGCAAGCCTATTTCGGCGCGGCAATCGGTGACGTGCCATTGCCGCGATAAGGGGCGGCAATGGCACGCTTGTTGCGTCGACGATAGCCAGTCATGTCCAGGGCATGATAGGACTTCCTGCGCTTGATGGCCGTTGTGATGCCGATGTCTAAAATCACCAAGCATTTGAGTTTATTTTTCGCGACGCTGCTGCTGGGTTTCGTCATCAGCGGCAAGGGCGGCCCGATCGCGATCTATCTCGGCTATTTCAGTTTCGGCTATCTGGCGCCGATGCTGTTGCTCCGCTCGGGCCGCGAATATACCGCTCTTATCTTCTGGGCGTTTCTGCTGGTGATTTTTGCTTTCGTTTTCGAATCGGACCGCATGATGTGGCCGGATTATCGGCCAACGCGCGATGGCATTGCCGTGCTCTGCGCTGTGCCGATTCTCGCCATGGTCCTGGGCTGTGGCTTCCTGCTGATCGACCGGTTGATGCGGGTGGAGCGGTCGCTGAAGAAAGCCGATGCGGGCAGGGCTTATAATCCGCATGGCAGCGATATCCGTGGCAATCCGGGAATGCCGACGTCGCCGATGGCAAAAACCGACAAGGCCTATCCGCCACTGCTCGGTTTCTGGTTTTTGTGGCCTTTGGGCGCCTTGATGGTGGCGGTGCTCGATGGCAATCGCTGGGACCGCATGCGCTACGACAACAGCCTGCTCGTCATCATGTTCGGGCCGCCACTGATCGCGACCTTCGGTTTCTTTCTCTATCGCTATTTCCGCGATCGCCGACGGGCGCGGCAGGCGGCGACGTTAGAGGCCCAGGCTGCTGAGCCTCTAACACAGGTCGATCCGTCAACAGGCGGGACGCAAGCCGGCTGAAACCAGGGCCGTCATCATCCGCATTTGCTGTAGCCGCAGGAGGTGCAGAGGTCGCATCCTTCCTGGCGGATCAGCGAGGGTGAATTGCATTTCGGGCAATGCGCCAGACGCCGGCCGCCGGCATCGCCATTGCCTTGGCCATCGGCCAGGTTGGCGACTTTGCGCGCCGCCATGTGTTCGATCTCTTCGCGATCCTTGGCGGGATCCGGCATGAAGCCGATATCGATCATATGGCGTTCGATCACCTCGCCGATCGCTGCCAGCAGCGACGGCACATAACGGCCGCCGACCCAGGAACCGCCGCGCGGATCGAACACGGCTTTCAACTCTTCGACCACGAAGGACACATCGCCACCGCGGCGGAAGACCGCACTGATCATGCGGGTGAGGCCGACCGTCCAGGCATAGTGCTCCATGTTCTTCGAGTTGATGAAGACCTCGAAGGGGCGGCGGCGGCCGTCCTGGATGATGTCGTTCAAGGTGATGTAGATCGCGTGGTCGCTTTCCGGCCAGCGCACCTTATAGGTCTGGCCCGGCAAGGCTTCGGGCCGGTCGAGCGGCTGGGTCATATAGATGACGCCGCCGGCCTCGAACACGTCCTTGGCCTTGTGCTCCGGCTTTGCCTCCAGCGGCAATTCCGGCTGCGCCGTTTCCTTCGGCTTCACTTCCAGCACGGCACCGGTGATGTCGTTCGGCCGGTAGGTGGTGCAGCCCTTGCAGCCGGTTTCATAGGCCTGGATGTAAACATCCTTGAAGGCTTCGAAGGGCAGGTCGACCGGGCAGTTGATGGTCTTGGAGATCGAGCTGTCGATATAGGCCTGCACCGTCGCCTGCATCACCACGTGATCGGCCGGCGTCAGGGTCTGCGCATCGACGAAATAATCCGGCAGCGGAACGTTCTCGCCCTTCAGGCGCCGGAACAGCCGATAAGCGTAATCGGTCACTTCCTCGGCCTGGCGCGTGCCGTCCGGCAGCAAGACGTTGCGGGTATATTTGAAGCTGAAGACCGGCTCCAGGCCCGACGAGACATTGTCGGCAAAAAGCGAGATCGTGCCGGTCGGTGCGATCGAGGTCAGCAGCGCATTGCGGATGCCATGCGCGGCGATCGCCTCCTGCACGTCCTGGTCCAGTTCGCGGATGCTTTCGCCCTGCAGATAGCCGTCGCGTTCGAACAGCGGGAAGGCGCCTTTCTCCTGGGCGAGCTCGACCGAGGCGAGATAGGCCGCGCGCTGCAGGGTCTTCATCCATTGCCGGGTGAGATCGATCGCCCGCCGGCTGCCATAACGCGCCTCGCACATGATCAGCGCATCGGCAAGGCCGGTCACGCCGAGGCCGATGCGGCGCTTCGCCTTGGCTTCATGATGCTGCTGCGGCAACGGGAAGTTCGACGTATCGACAACGTTATCCATCATGCGGACGGCGATGCGCACCAGCTCTTCCAGCGCCGCGACATCCAGTTCCGCCTCCGCCTCGAACGGATTGCGGATCAAAGTCGTCATGTTGATCGAGCCCAGCAGGCAGGCGCCGTAAGGCGGCAAGGGCTGTTCGCCGCAGGGATTGGTGGCGCTGATGGTTTCGCAATAATGCAGGTTGTTGCGCTGGTTGATGCGGTCGATGAAGATCACGCCCGGTTCGGCATAGGCGTAAGTCGCGCGCATGATCTTGTCCCACAATTCGCGCGCCTGGACGACGCGGAAGGTGGTGCCGCCGAATTTCAGCTCCCAGGGCGCGTCTTCCTTGACGGCGCGCATGAAGGCATCCGTCACCAGGACGGAGAGATTGAACATGCGCAGCCGGCCGGCCTCACGCTTGGCCTCGATGAAGGTTTCGACATCGGGATGGTCGCAGCGCATCGTCGCCATCATGGCGCCACGGCGATGGCCGGCCGACATGATGGTGCGGCACATGGCATCCCAGACATCCATGAAGGAAAGCGGGCCGGATGCATCGGCGCCGACGCCCTTCACCGGCGCGCCTTTGGGCCGCAGGGTGGAGAAGTCATACCCGATGCCGCCACCCTGCTGCATGGTGAGGGCGGCTTCGCGCAGATGTTCGAAGATGCCGCTCATATCGTCGGGCACGGTGCCCATGACGAAGCAATTGAACAGGGTGACGTTCCGCTTGGCGCCGGCACCCGCCAGGATCCGGCCGGCGGGGAGGAATTTGAAGCCTTCCAGGGCGCTGTAGAACTTGTCGCTCCAGGCAGCACGGGCATCCGGGGCCTCGGCCTCGGCGATCGCATCGGCGACCCGGCGCCAGCTATCCTCGATCGTCTTGTCCACCGGCGTTCCATCCAACGCCTTCAAACGATATTTCATGTCCCAGATCTGCTGCGAAATCGCCGCTACCTGCGCCATTCCAGTCACCCAATTTGTCTTTATGTCATATAGGAAGGCGCGCCGTGGCCGGCCACAGCGCGAAGACGGATTTTATCACAGCTCGTTCTTATTTTGTTTTCAATTTTATGCCAGTCTTATCACGCCTTTATCCACCGCCGGCTCTGATTCAATATATTGAATTATATAGGTAAATACGGATATCCACAGGCCCGTCGGATATGTGGATAATTCAATCCACGACTGAACCGGGCCGCGACTCGCCGCCGGCCCCGCGACTGGTCAGTTTGACGGCGCCACCAGGCGGTTGGTGGCATCTTCGATCCGGCTTTCCAATTCCCGCATGAAGGTCTTGCGGTCGAGGCCGGGCGGGATGGCGGGGAGATATTCCACGGTGATCGTGCCGGCCCGCTTCAGGAAGGCTTTGCGGCCCCAGAACAGGCCGGAATTCAATGCCACCGGCACGACCGGGACCTTCAATTGGGTATAGAGGGCGGCGATGCCGGGCTGGTAGGGCTTGCGCTGCCCCGGGGCGACGCGGGTGCCCTCGGGGAAGATCACCAGGGACCGGCCGGCGGCAAAGGCCTCTTGTGCTTGGCGGACCATCTGCTTCAGGGCAGCCGCCTTGCCGCTGCGGTCGACGGCGATCATCCCGACCTTGCGCAGATACCAGCCGAAGACCGGGATCCAGATCAGCTCCCGCTTGAGGATGAAGGCAGGGTGATGCAAGGCGAGCGAGAGATAGAGCGTCTCCCAGGCCGATTGATGCTTGACCGCGACGATGGCCGGGCCGGTCGGATAATGTTCGGCGCCGAGGACGCGATAGCGCAGGCCGACCAGCACCCGCAGCAGCCAGAAATTGCCCCTGATCCAGAGGCGGCCCGCCGCCAGGACCCAGGGACGCGGCCCCAGCAATAATGGCAGGCAGACCAGATGCATGACCGTGGTCCAGGTGAGGTAGGTGACGTTGAATAGCAGGGCGCGCAATCGGGTCATGGTCTGGCGGGTCATGGTCTGGGTTAGGAGCGTTTCAGGGCGGCCAGCAGCGACTGGACCGAGGTCATCAGATCACCGATGGAGGTCCGGACCGAGGACATCGCCGAATGCGTCGCCATCTGGGCGCTCCAAATCTGGGCCCGCGCCGCCGCCACCAGATACTTATGATATTCGTTGACGAGCAAGGCCAGGATGCGCGGCTTGACGAACCAATAGGCATCACGGATTTCCGGTGGGAAGACCGGATTGGGCACCACCTGCAAACCGGGAATGGCGCGGCGGAATTCCAGCAGGCTGCGATTCATATGGTAGTTGGCGGTGACGAGGCGGATCGAGGCGATCTTCTGCTCGGTGATCCATTGGGCGCTTTCCACCGCATTGCCCACTGTGTTCTGCGCCCGGTCGACGGTCACGCAGCATTTCATCATCGTGTCGTCCGGCACGGCGCCGCCGGCTTCCGCCACCTTGTCGGCAACCTGGGTGAGATCAACATTTGCCGCGATGCCGGAGATGTAAAGGCGGGGCGCCAGGCCCCGGCTCAGCAGGTCGAAAGCTTCGCTGAGGCGCTCGCCGCCACCGGTCAGGACGACGATGGCGTCGGTCCTGGTTTCCGGGTCGCGCACCTTGGTCGGGATCGCGGCGGCAAAAATCAGCAGGCCGAAGAACCATGCCGCTGCCACCAGCAAGACGGCATGCATGAAACGCCGCGCCGTCGATGGCCGGTAGTGATGCGGTTCCCGGAAATTAAGCCGTCGTTCCCCTCTTATCATGGCGCTGGGTTTTAGCAGGTTGAGGTTGCGATGTCATGAGTCGCTATGGCGCATGCGTTGTGGTTCATGCGTTGTGGCTCACGCGTTATGGCCGGGCGGCGCTAGAGCCGGATCGTTTTAGACGGAATCGCTTTGCGATTTTGTCTAAAACGTGAATCCGGCTCTCCTCAATAAGATAGAGGGCGATTCACGTCTTTGATGGAAGCGAAATGCTTCCATCAAAGACGATCGCGCTCTAGAGACTCCGGTGAATCGACCGCAGCACGGTCCAGCGTGCGGTCAGCATGGCCAGCAACGCCATGGCCAAAGGCAGGATGCAGAGCGCCGCCAAATGCCAGGGCGTCAGGCCGAGTCCGCCGGTCAGGCCCTGCATCAGGCCGTGGCCGGCCGTAACCCCGGACCCGTCACCCATATCGGCCATGTCGAGGGTGGTGCTGCCGAGGACCGGCTTCATGGCGACCAGGGTCAGGATGGCAAGGGCTGTCCCGATGATGCCGCCCGTCAGGCCGACCCGCAGCGACTGGGTCTGGAATTGTCGGGCGATATAGCTGTCTTGGGCACCGACCAGATGCAGGATCTCGATCACCGGCTGGTGAACCGCGAGGCCGGTCCGGGTGACGAAGATGACCGTCGCCGCCGCCGTGGTCAGGACCAGGGCGACCAGGAAGACCGCCAAGGCTTGCATCGAGCGCAGGAAATGCAGCGCGTCGTCGACCCAATCGCCGTGATCGTCGATCCGCGTGTCGGGAACGACGGCGGTCAGCCGGTTCCGCAGATCGGCGCGGTCGATGACGGCATCGGGCCGCAAGGTGACGGCGATCATGGTCGGCAAGGCGACATCCAATTCACCGACCGCGTCACCCAGCCAAGGCCGCAGCAACCGTTCCAGTTCGGCCTGTTCCAGGACCGTCGCCCCCGTCACGCCGGGCGTGGCGGTAATCAAGTCAATCACGGCGTCCAGGCGATCGGCGCGCGCCTTGGTGCCGAGGGCCGGGTCGATCGGCAATTCGACCGTCAGGTTGCCGGCCAGGCTGGTCCGCCAGTTATCCGCAAGCTGATCGATCATCAGGCTGCATCCCACGATGAGGGCGGAGAGATAAACCAGGAAGCCGAGGATCCAGGGCAGGAAACGGGCGGCCGGGTCGCCGTGCAATGGCAGGTCTGAGCGTCGCCAAGCCATCTAATTGATCCGGATATCAGTCATTGGCGTGGCTGCCGGCCGGCGCAATCGCGGGCCGCGATTGGGATGAATGGGGCGGCATCGGATCGAAGGCCCTGACGGTGCCGTTCTCGATGCGTAACTGGCGATGGGTGAAGCGGCTGACCAGGCGATCGTTATGCGTGGCGATGACGACCGTGGTTCCCATCTTGTTCAGTTCTTCGAACAGATACATCAGGCGGACGCCGATGACGTCATCGACATTGCCGGTCGGTTCGTCGGCCAGCAGCAGGCTGGGGCGGGAAATCACCGCCCGGGCGATGGCCAGGCGTTGCTGCTGGCCGCCGGACAGGGTCGCCGGCAGGTCGTTCAGGTGGTCGGCCAGGCCCACCCAGCCCAGCAACTCGGTGACATGCTTGCGGATCTCGCTTTCGCGCAGGCCGGCGATCCGCAGCGGCAAGGCGACGTTATCGAGCGCCGAGAGGTGGCCGATCACGCGGAAATCCTGGAAAACAACGCCGATTCGCCGCCGCAGGGCCGGCAGGTCCTGGCGCCGCAGGGTGGCGATGTTGCGGCCGAAAAGATCGACCAGGCCGCTGGCCGGCGTCATCGCCAGGTACATCAATTTCAGCAGGGAGGATTTGCCGGCGCCGCTGGCGCCCACCAGGAAATGGAAGGAGCCCGGCGCCAAGGAAAAAGAGATGTTTTGCAGGATGTTCGGCCCGGCGCCATAGCGCACCGCGACGTCTTCAAACAGCACCAAGGGGGCAATCCGTCCGCAGGAATTCCAATCGGCCGTTAAGATGGCATAGGCGGTAGCGCCTCGTCCAGGCACGGGAGCTTACAACCTGGCCGATTCGCCCCTAACTTGCAGAGGGCCAGGACGGGCGACGACTCGGGCATTTTGCTGGAAACCGAGCGCTCTGCTTGCGGGGCCGCCGCCTCAGACTTATAAAAGTGCCGGATCCCAAAGGAGCTTTGTCGAGTCGTGATTGTCAGTTGCCCCGCATGTGGAACGAGCTTCACGGTCGACGATTCGCTGATCGGACCGGCGGGGCGCAAGGTCCGTTGCGCGAAATGCGATCATCGCTGGCGGCAAATGCCGGTTGTGGCCGAGGCCGACGCGCAGGATGACCTGTGGGCCGGCGGCGATGCCGCCGAACAGGCGTCCGATCCCGCCGCCGACCCCTTCGCCGAGGCGGCGGCCGAGCCAGGCCCGGCCGAACCGGCGGCGGAGCTGGGGGACGAGGATGCTTCTGCCAGTGACATCCCTGCCAGCGGCACTCCTGCGAGCGATGTTCCTGCCGGTAATATCCCTGCCAGCGATCTTCCCGCCGGCGATGTCCCGGTGATGGAGCCGATACCGGCGGGCCCGGCCATGCCGGAGATTCCCTCCGGCATCATCAGGCCCCGGGAAGCAAGACCGACCGGCCCGATTACGGTACCGCCCAAAATGCCGCCGATGGAGCGGTCGAAGCGGGGCGGCTATCGCGGCCTGCTTCTGCTGCTGGGGATCGTCATCGGCTTGCTGGCGGTTGCCTTCTTCTTGCGCGATATGATTGCGCGGTCGATCCCCGGCGCCGAGGAGCTCTACAGCCTGATCGGGATTCAGACCGGCAATCCAGCCGAGGATCTGGAAATTTCCAATATCAAGATCGTCAAGCGTGACGTGAACGATAAGCCGGCGCTGGAGATCTCCGGCGATATCTTCAACATCTCGAAATATCCGGTTCACGCCCCGATGCTGCGGGCGACGCCCAAAGATAAGCAGGGCAAGATATTGTCGCCGTCGCACAGCTTCCGTCTGGAGCAACAAACGCTCGAACCGGGAGAGACCGCATCTTTCCGCACGGTCTATGAAGGCCTGCCGGACGACACCAGCAGCGTGACCGTGAACTTCGCGGAATAACCGCAGCGAACTGATCCACGTTTTATTAATAGCCTCACCGCATACTGGGCCCAGGCGAATCGGCCCATCACGAGGCCGAGTCTGATAAAGGACACAGGCACAGTGCGGAATTGGAATAGCTGCAACCGCTTTTTCAACGTTTTGTTTACCAAGCAGGTCGGCTGGGCGTCTTGTGGTGGTAGTCACCATGCGCCATATAGTTTTCGAGCCGCCGGTCGTGGGTCGTCCAAAGCCCGGCGAACTCACGAGGATGTGAAGGTGCTGGCTTGACCGGAATGGCATCTTCGAGCGTTGTCGGTGCGACCGGTGGCCGGTCCAGGCGGTCGCAAAGTGGCGTGCATGCCCAAGATGGTGATCACGTGGCTGAGATTTTATTGGCGGAAGATGATGAAGCGGTGCGTGAGTTCGTCTCGCGCGCTTTGTCTTATTACGGGCATCAGGTGACGGCAGTGCCGGATGGCGGCGCCGCGCTCGAAGCGTTGGAGAAATCGCCCTTTGACCTCATGCTGACCGATATCGTCATGCCGGGGCTCGACGGTATTGCCCTGGCGTTGAAGGCAACCAAGGTGCGGCCGGCGATGCCGGTGGTGATGATGACGGGTTTCGCCTCGGAACGACAGCGGGCCCATAATCTGGACGCCTTGATCGACCGGGTCGTCGCCAAGCCGTTTTCCCTGAAGGAAATCTGCGCCGCCGTCGATGATGCGCTGGCGAGCCGCCGGAGGATGCCCGCTTAAGGCATTCGACCGAACGTCGTGCCGGCCTTCGGCTCAACCTTTCCTGAAAAACCGCTGGAGCATTTTCAAGCGAAGTGGGTACCGGTTCGCGTGAAGAAAATGCGACCTCATCCAGAGATAGAGCCTTCCCGTGATTCAAGGAACGCGGAAAGGCCCTAGAACTGCCGCAGCAGGCGATCGATATAGTCGCGTTCCAGCTTGGGACGCGACGGGTCGTTCCTGCGCTGGCGCAATTCCTCGAAAATCTGCCGGCTGCGCTGCATGGCATCCTGGTCCGGCACCTTGACGCCATTCGTTTCCGTGGCATTCGAACCGGAGTCTTCCGAGCCGGGCGAAGCGCGGCCGAAGGGATCCATGCGGTCCCGTTGCCCGGGACCGGACCGCTGGCCGCCCGATTTCTGGCTTAGCATCTGGCCGAGCTGGCCGAGCCCCTGTTGCAGATGGCTGAGTGCCTCGTTCTGGGCATTTGCCGCACTGTCGAGATCGCCTTGTCGCAGCGCCTCGCCGGCGCCGCGCATCGCCTGTTCGGCCTGGCCGAGGCCCCGGGGCAAATTGCCGGTCGCGTTACCGGCATCCTGCATCAGCTTGCCGAGCTGGTGGCGCAGGGCTTCCTGCTCGGCGGCGCTCATCCCGGCATCGCCTTCCTGACCTTGCCCGCCTTGGCCGTTCTGATCGCGCTGCATCCGGAAGGTCTGCTCCAGCAGCTTCTGCTGCTGCTGCATGATGCGGCCAAGATCATTCATCATCTGCTGGTTCTGTCCGTTGCCGGCCGACATGCTTGGAATGCCGGCTTGCAGGTTTTCCAGCATCTGCTGCAGCCGGTTCAACATCTGCTGGGCCGATTCCTTGGAACCGTTCTGCGCCATGCGCCGCGCATTGTTCAGCATGTCGTTCAAATCCTGCTGCGTCAGCCGGGTGCTGTTGGGATTGACGGGACCAAGCTTCAGGCCCTTCTCGACGGCGCGTTGCAATTGCTGCTGCAGATTTTGCAGATATTGATTCATCGCCTGCTGCAGCTTGTTCATCAGGGCCTCGATTTCTTCCGGCGAGGCATTGCGCGCCAAGGCATCCTCCAGCTCGCGCTGCAAGCGCCGTAGGTCGCGCATGGCAAGGCTGGTACCGCCATCCTCGATGGCGAGCGCGGTATCCCATAGCAGTTGCTGCAGATTCTCGCGTCCGGCCTGGTCGACGCCCAGGCTGTCGGTCAAGCGCCGCCAGGCGAGATTGATGGCGAGATAGGCCGCCATATTGTGGTCATAGGCTTCGGGCTGCTCGCCGACCGTGAAGAGCTCGCGCGCAATGGCGAGCAGGCCCTTGCGATCATCCAATTTCGCTTCGGTCAATTGCTTGCGGGCGGCGATCAAGGCCCGCGCGACCGGATGGAAGAATTGCCGTTCCGGCAAGGTCAGGGCGATCGGGGCCGTGGCACCGACCTGGCCCAGTGCATCGCGCGCAACGAGCCGCATCTCAACCGGCAAACCGGCCCAGGGATGCGAGGTCAGGTCGAGATAGCTGGATCCCGTGGCCTTCTTGGAATCCCTGGATTGCAGGGGAAGGCCGGTTTCGATCGTTTGCCCGTCGCGCTGAATGAAAGCGCGCAAATCCTTGACCCCGTAATCGTCGGATGCCCGGTATTCCAGGTGCAGCACGCCGCGATCGGTGGCGTTGGGATTGCCGGCGAATTCGGCTGTGGGCGAATGATCGGCGACGATGCGGATGCGCCAGTCGGCCAATGTACTACCGGCGGCGCGGATGCCGATCGCATCGCCTTCGGTCAGCTTGGTCTCGATTCGCTGGGTGAGCGGATCGAGCATGCGGAAATCGCTGGATTGATTATTGGCGCTCAGGACGGCCTTGGCGCCGACCCCTTCCGCCTGCACCAGTAACTTGCTGCCGGTCGGTACGGACAGGACGGCGTTGCCGGCCGCCGCGCCGGTCGTCAGGCTGATGGGCGGCAGGCCGGTATATTCCGGCGGCGTGATCCAGGCTTCGACGGTCACCTTCTCACTGCTGGCATAGCCGGCGAAATTCGGAGTCAAGGCTTGCAGCAAGCGGCGCGGCCAGAGATCGCCGGCCCCGATGACGGCGATCACCAAGAGGAGCAACAGCAGTCCGCGCAAGGCATAGGGATCGCGCAACGACCAGTCACCCCGCGGCGGCGCCACATGCAGCCGGCCGATCGCCGCCAGAAGGCGTGCGCGATGCTGCGTCCAAAGTGCCGCGAGGCCGGGATCGTCATTGCCCATTGACAGGGCGTCGTTCAAATGGGTCAGCGGCCGATGTTGCAGATTGCTGTCACGCTCCAGGCGCCGGATGGCGGTCTCGCGGCCCGGCCAATCGAAGCGGCGCAACTGGAACCACAGGGCACCGATCAAAGCGAGCAAGGCGGCGGCGAGCAATGCTGCATGGAACCAGGCTGGCAGATAGCGGAAGACCCCGAACAAGGCCGCCGTCAGGAAAATGCCGAGGATGAAAAGGAGCGTCAGGCCAAGCGGCGCCAGCCGTTCCAGAATCAGCGTTGCCCGCGCCAGCCATAGATAGGGGCGTACATGAGCCGGCAATGCCGTACTCGGGCGATCCGCCTGCCCTTGCGGGCTTCGGCTGTGCCGGTTTCTATCCTGCGGTTCGGCTTGTCGTTGCATCATCACGCAGCCTTCGGGTTGCGGCCGTCCTGTTCCGGGCCGTAGCTGCAGTCAATGGTCCCGCCAGTCTACAGCCAGCTAGGTAAGCTGTCTTGCCCGATGATTGCGTCATAAGTAGGGCGTGGCCGCACCACCTGGAACGCATCGCCCTTCACCAAGACCTCGGCAGGGGGCAAGCGGGTATTGTAAGTCGAAGCCATGACAGCGCCGTAAGCACCTGCCGAACAGATGGCGACCAGATCGCCTGCTTGCAATGGCGACATGGCGCGCTGTTCGGCAAAACGATCACCAGTTTCGCAAACCGGGCCGACGATGTCGACCCGGCTCACGGGGTCGTCATTGGCGGGTTGCACCACGGGAATGATGTCGTGATAGGCATCATAAAGGGTGGGGCGGATCAGATCGTTCATCGCCGCATCCAGGATGATGAATTTGCGGCTGACACCTGATTTTACATTTATGACACGTGTAATCAGCAGCCCCGCATTGCCGACGATGCTGCGGCCCGGTTCCAGCTCGATGGCGCAGCCCAGCGGTGCGATGATATCGCGGACGGCGGCCGCGTAGTCCTTGAGATCGATGGTCTGCTCGCCGCGATAAGCGATGCCGATGCCGCCGCCGAGATCGACCCGCTCAACCGGCAGGCCGGCGCGCCGCAGGCTGGTCACCAATTCAGCGATCCGGGTGAAGGCGGCGCGATAGGGCGCGAGATCGGTCAACTGCGAGCCGATGTGGCAGGAGATGCCAGCGACGCGGATGCCGGGCAACCGGGCGGCGCGGGAATAGATCTGCGCCGCATGATCGATATCGATGCCGAATTTGTTTTCCGACTTGCCGGTGGAAATCTTGGCATGGGTCTTGGCATCGATATCCGGATTGATCCGGAGCGCGATGACCGCTTCCTTGCCCAGGGACTTGGCGACCTCGCTCAGCGTATCGAGCTCGCTTTCGGATTCGACATTGATCTGATGGATGCCGGTCTTCAGGGCTTCGGCGAGTTCCTCGCGGGTTTTGCCGACGCCGGCGAAGACGATCTTGTCGGCCGGGACGCCGGCCTTCAAGGCGCGATACATCTCGCCGACGGAAACCACATCGCCGCCGGCCCCAAGGCGGGCCAGGGTGGCGACGACCGCCTGGTTGGAATTCGCCTTCAGCGAATAATAGACCTTGGCATCCAGCCCCTGCAGCGCTGAGACATAGGCCTGGTAGTGATCGGTAATGGCAGCAGTCGAATAGCAATAGAAAGGTGTGCCGACTTCCTCGGCGATCCGGGCGACAGGCACGTTCTCAACATGCAGCTGCCCGTTCAGATAGGGAAAATGGGTCATGGTCTTGTCGCGTTGCCGAGGATGAAACGGGGTGAACGGGCCGGATCAGTTGAAGACGCCGGATTGCGGATCGGTGCTCTTGGGATATTGCGCCGGGAAGCCGTCCTGTTTCTTGTCGGGCAGGACCGGCTCACCGTTCCTGCCGCAGCCGGCCAGGCTGCCGACGGCGATCACGGCCAGCATCGGCAACAGGATGCGGCGAATGGCAATCTTCGACATGGTCATAGAAAACGCTCCTTGGCTGCGGCAACCGCACGGCGCACATTATCCGGCGCGGTGCCGCCAAAACTCTTGCGGCTGGCGACCGATTGATCGACGCCAAGCACGTCGAAAACGGCAGCGGTGATTTTCGGCTCGATCTGCTGCATCGCCGCCAATGGCAATTCATGCAACTGGCAGCCGGCGGCTTCGGCCTTGGCAACGATCGAGCCGGTGACGTGATGGGCGTCGCGGAAGGGCAGGCCGAGCATCCGCACCAGCCAGTCGGCGAGATCGGTGGCGGTCAGGAAGCCGCCCTTCGTGGCATCGCGCAGCCGGGCTTCGTTGACCGTCATGTCGCGGATCATGCCGGCGGTTGCCGCCAGGCAGAGCGCGATCGTATCGGTGGCCGCGAAGGTCGGCGCCTTGTCGTCCTGCATGTCCTTGCCGTAAGCCAGCGGCAGGCCCTTCAGGATGATCAGCAACTGATTGAGCGAGCCGATCACCTGGCCCGCTTTGGCGCGCACCAGTTCCGCCGCATCGGGATTGCGCTTCTGCGGCATGATTGACGATCCGGTGGTGAAGGCATCGCTCAAGGCGATGTAGCGGAAGCCATCACTCATCCAGATGACGATCTCTTCCGCCAGGCGCGAGAGATGCACGCCGAGGATCGACAGCGCGCCCAGATATTCCAGGGCGAAATCCCGGTCGGAGACCGCGTCCAGCGAATTGGCCGACGGCCGGTCGAAGCTGAGCGCCGCGGCCGTCGCATGGCGGTCGATCGGGAAGGAGGTCCCGGCAAGGGCGGCGGCGCCGAGCGGGCATTCGTTGAGACGGGCCCGGCAATCGGCGAGCCGGCCGAGATCGCGGCCGAACATCTCGACATAGGCCATCAGGTGATGGCCGAAGGTGATCGGCTGGGCCGGCTGCAGGTGGGTGAAGCCCGGCATCACGGTGCCGGCATGCTGTTCCGCCCGGTCGAGCAGGGCGGCGACCAGATCCCGGCCGGCGGCGCTGACCTCGTCGATGGCGCGGCGGGTCCACAGCTTGAAATCCGTCGCCACCTGGTCGTTGCGCGAGCGGGCGGTGTGGAGACGGCCGGCGGCATCGCCGATCAGCTCGCGCAGCCGTGCCTCGACATTCATGTGGATGTCTTCCAGCACCGTCTTGAAGGGAAAGCGGCCGGCCTCGATCTCGGCTTTCACGGCATCCAGGCCGTCGATGATGGCTTTGCCGTCGGCCGCGGTCAGGATGCCTTGCTTGGCCAGCATGCCGGCATGCGCTTTCGACCCTTCGATATCCTCGGCATAGAGCCGCTTGTCGACATCGATCGAGGCGTTGATCTGCTGCATGATCGCAGCCGGTCCGGCGGCGAAACGGCCGCCCCACATCTTATTGGCGTCGCCGTCGGTCATGGTCTGTTGTGTCGCCTGGTTCTTCTCGGACTCGGTCGTCATGAATGAAAATCGGGCCTTTCCATCGTCCCGCTGCAAACACAGCCGGGGTCGGTGGCGACTTTAACCTGTTTGACGCAGCCACGCCACAATCGCGCTTGCCGGTTCCTGTCCGTTTTCCCTGCTTTGATGGCCAGGCTGCGCCCTCCGGTCGCGGGGCTGCCGGCACAGGAGATTGGCACAGATGGTCTGAGAGACTATATGCTGGACCCGGTTTGGTGCCGCGCGTGGCGCCGCGAGTGCCCCGGGCAAAGGTCGCCAGTGATGGAGGAATGCAGGTGAATGGACGATATCTGGGCTTTATTCTGGCGATCCTGGTCGTGGCGATTGCGGTGGGTGTCGTGATCTATGGCAATGTCGGCGGCTTGATGGCCGGCAAGACCGCCTCGCAGCAGCCGGCCGGAACAGCACCCGCCGGAACGGCACCCGCCGGACCTGCACCCGCTGGACCTGCGGCCACCGGTAATGCCCAAAGTGCTGGCAGCGACATCCAGCCGGGTTTCTTCCAGAAACTGACACCGGCGCCGGATTTGGCCGGGATTACCGTCACCGATGCCGAGGGTGCGAATGTCGATCTCGGCCGCTATAAGGGAAAAGCGCTGCTGGTCAATGTCTGGGCCACCTGGTGTCCGCCTTGCGTGGCGGAGATGCCCTCGCTCAACCGCCTGCAGGCGCAGCTCGGCAGCGACAGCTTCGCCGTGGTGCCGGTCGCCGTCGATGAAAACAGCCTCGACAAGGTCAAGCAGTTCCTGGCCGATCACCAGCTCGATAAATTGCCGGCGCTGCTCGATGCAAATCACGCCCTTGACGGGGTGGTGAAGATTGCCGCCTTGCCGACCAGCCTGCTGGTCTCGCCCGAGGGGAAGATTCTTGCCCGCTTCACGGGCGAGAATAAATGGGATTGCGGCAAGGCCCTGGCGGCAGTGCAGAATTTCGCCAAGGACGGCGCAATCACCGAAGAGACCTTGGAGCCCTGTCCGAATTAAGGACTATAAGAGCGGCCCAGAACTGAAAAGCCGCACCAAAAGGGGTGCGGCTATCGGATTGGCCGGGCCGGGCTTTACCGGGTCGGGATGGGCGTTTCGCCGCTGTAATCGTAGAAGCCGCGGCCGACCTTCTTGCCATACCAGCCGGCTTCGACATATTTCACCAGCAGCGGGCAGGGGCGGTACTTGCTGTCGGCCAGACCGTCATAGAGGACCTGCATCACCGCCAGGCAGACATCGAGGCCGATGAAATCGGCCAGCTCCAGCGGACCCATCGGATGGTTGGCGCCGAGCCGCATGGCGGTGTCGATCGAATCCACCGAACCCACACCTTCATACAGCGTGTAGACGGCTTCATTGATCATCGGCAGCAGGATGCGGTTGACGATGAAAGCCGGGAAATCTTCCGAGGAAGCGGTGGTCTTGCCCAGCTTCTCGGCCAGCGTCTTCACGGCGGTATAGGTTTCGTCATCCGTCGCCAGGCCACGAATCAATTCGACCAGCTGCATCAGCGGCACCGGATTCATGAAATGCATGCCGATGAATTTGCTGGGCCGGTCGGTGGCGGCGGCGAGGCGGGTGATGGAGATCGAGGAGGTGTTGGAGGCGAGCATGGCTTCCGGCTTCAGGACCGGGCATAGCGCCTTCATGATCTCTTTTTTGATTTCTTCCTTCTCGGTCGCGGCTTCGATGATGAAATCGCAATCCTTGAGAAGGTCGTAGCTCTGGCCGGTGCTGATCCGCTTGAGCGCCGCTTGGTGGTCGGCTTCGGTGATGAAGCCGCGCTTCACTTGGCGGCTCATATTGGTATCGACCGTCTGCAGCGCCTTCTTGAGCTGGGCTTCGTTGATGTCGATCAGTTTGACGTCAAATTTGGAAAGTGCACAGACATGAGCAATACCGTTGCCCATCTGGCCCGCGCCGATAACGCCAACCTTCTCAATCATCGCAACACCATCATCAGTTTAAAAACTGCCGGCGGGACCCCCAAGGAACCCGCCGGCATGATCGTTTCTTATTTGGACAATTCGTTGGTCAGTTCGGGCACGGCCTGGAACAGGTCGGCCACCAGACCGTAATCGGCAACCTGGAAGATCGGCGCGTCTTCATCCTTGTTGATGGCGACGATCACCTTGCTGTCCTTCATGCCGGCCAGATGCTGAATGGCACCGGAAATGCCGACGGCAATATAGAGTTCGGGAGCGACGATCTTGCCGGTCTGGCCAACCTGATAGGTGTTGGGCACGAAACCGGCATCGACGGCCGCGCGGCTGGCGCCGACGGCGGCGTTCAGCTTATCGGCCAGGCTGTCGAGCAGCTTGAAATTGTCGCCGTTCTGCATGCCGCGGCCGCCGGAGACGACGACGCGGGCTGAGGTCAGTTCCGGGCGCTCCGACTTCGCCAGTTCCTGGCCGACGAAGGTGGAGAGGCCGGTATCGCCGGCGCCGGCGAGCTTTTCGACCGCAGCCGAACCACCGGAAGCGGGGGCGGCGTCGAAGGCGGTGGCGCGCACCGTGATGACCTTCACCTTGTCGCCCGATTGCACGGTCGCCATGGCGTTGCCGGCATAGATCGGCCGCACGAAGGTATCGGCGCTTTCAACGCCGCTGATATCGGAAATCTGCTGCACATCGAGCAAAGCTGCGGTGCGCGGCATGACATTCTTACCGGTCGCGGTCGCGGTGGCGACCAGATGGCTGTAATTGCCGGCCAGATCGACCAGCAGTTTCGCAAGGTTTTCCGGCAGGCGATTGGCATAGGCGGCATCATCCGCCAGCAGCACTTTCGCGACGCCGCCCACCTTGGCGGCTTCATCGGCAACGGCCGCGGCATTGCTGCCGGCGACCAGGATATGCAGCTCTCCGCCGATCTTCTGCGCCGCGGTCACCGCGTGCAACGTGGCCGGGTTCAGCTTCGCATTGTCGTGTTCAGCGATAACAAGAACGCTCATGGAATGATCCTCAACTCAAATCGTCGGTGGACGGTCAGATGACCTTGGCCTCGTTGCGGAGCTTGTCAACCAGCTCGGCAACCGACTTGACCTTGATGCCGGCCTGGCGCTTCGCCGGCTCGGCCACCTTCAACGTCTTCAGGCGCGGTGCGGCATCGACACCCAGCTGTTCCGGCGTCAAGGTATCGATCGGCTTCTTCTTCGCCTTCATGATATTCGGCAGGGAAGCGTAACGCGGTTCGTTGAGGCGCAGGTCGGTGGTCAGCACGAAGGGCATCTTCACCGTGACGGTTTCGAGCCCGCCATCGACTTCGCGGGTGACATTGGCGCTGCCGTCGTCGTTGATCACCAGCTTGGAGGCGAAGGTCGCCTGCGGCCAGCCGGCCAGCGCGGCCAGCATCTGGCCGGTCTGGTTGGCGTCGTCGTCGATCGCCTGCTTGCCGAGGATGCAGATCTGCGGCTGCTCCTTGTCGACCACCGCCTTCAGCAGCTTGGCCACGGCCAAGGGCTGCAACTCGACATCGGTCTGAACGTGAATGCCGCGATCGGCGCCCATGGCGAGGGCGGTCCGGATCGTCTCCTGGCACTGTGTCGGCCCAAGGGAAACGGCGATGACTTCGGTCGCCTTGCCGGCTTCCTTCAACCGCACCGCTTCTTCAACGCCGATTTCATCGAAGGGATTCATCGACATCTTAACATTGGCCGTCTCGACGCCCGTGCCATCCGCTTTCACCCGGACTTTCACGTTGTAGTCAACGACCCGCTTAACTGCGACCAGAACTTTCATCTCGCAAATCTCGGTTCAAGAAGGTTCAACACATTGCCAGCGAGCCGGGGAGCCCATGGAAGGGCGGGACCCAGTTCGCTCCCGCTTGTGAGCAACCGGACATTTCTGCCGGGCTGAATTTCGCAGGCGCACAATAAGGGCGTGACATGATCGTGTCAACGTTACCCCCGGACTTGTCCGAATGCGTCCGGCTTGTGCATTTTCGCGAAATTTTCCTGTGTTTTAGCCGAATTACACCTGCCAACCGGATTCCATTATGGGGGACCGGTATGAGGGCGGCGTCAAGTCCCGGAAGGGAGGAGGCTTGGCCGGAATCAGGCGGTAATATTAACGCTTTGGCTGACCTCGACCGTCGCCTGGGTCGTGGTCACGGTGGTGATCGTCATGCTGCCGGTATCGGGTGCACTGGCGGTGAGGATTTCCCGGCCGGCCGCAGTGATGGCGCCGGTCATGTCGTGTTCGGCGGCGTCGACGGAACGGCTCAATTCCCGGAAGAACTGGTCATCATCGTCCCGTTCACCCGGCTTGCGCCTGGCCCGCGCGGCATTGGAGAGGAAGGCCAGCAGACCCTTGGCCTGGGCAATGGCGGTGCCGGCATCGTCGCTGAGCGCCCGCAGCGCTTTCTGCTCCCAGGCCTGCGGGCCTTCATCGGAGGGCGGCTCCTGGGCATAGATTGGCAAATTCCGCACGGCTTTATCCGGCTGGCTGGCTGTCGTGCCGGCCTGACGCTGGAAATTGTCATCCGCTGCCGGTGCCTCGGGCGCTGCCGTCGTGGCTGCAACTGTGCCTGCTGCGGCAGCTCCTTCCGGCTTGGCAGTCTGCGGCTGTCCCGCCTGAGCTGAATTGGGTGCCGCGCCATTGCCGGCGGCTGCTCCCGCGGCGACCGGCAAGCTGCTCGCGGTGCCGGTTGCGTCGCTGACGCTGGCAGAAATGCCACCGGCGAGATCGCGCGCGGCCGAGGCCACATCGCGGGCCGCCGATGCCACTTCCTGGGCAATGCGTTTCAGTGTCTGCTTGTCGCCGCTGGCGGCTGCCAGCTGGGCCTGCATTCGCAAGGCCTGCAGCTTTGCCTTGGCCTGCTCCATTTTCTGGGCGGTGACTTCCTTATTGTCGGATTTCGAGGCTTCCTGCAGCTTGTTGATCGTGTGGTCGCTGGGCAGATGGGCCGAGGCCGTCTTGGCAGCGTTCTGCCAGAAGGCACCCATGGAACTGGAATCCGAAGCCAGGCCAGGCGGCAAGAGCACCGATGGCTTGTCGCTTCGGCTATCGCCAAAAGTGACGGCTGGGGCTTTCAGCGATGTCTGGCTGCGGTAGCTTTCGCTCCGAGTCGTCAGTTGAACCAGTCCCTGTCCGGCAATCATGGCGGTCACTCCCCCTGCCAAGTGCTAGGCCTGCCAAGTGCTAGGCCTGCCAAGCGCTAGGTTACCAGGATGCTGACGAAAATCCTAAAAAGGGATTAAAAGTACTCCGCTGCCGGATCAGGCGGATTTGGCGGCCGCGACCTGGGCATGTGGGACATGGGACAGGCGGTCGATATAGGCGATGCCGATGGCCGACAGGATGAAGACCGTGTGGATGACGGTCTGCAGGATCACGCCGGTCATGGTGTAGGAGGTCTCTGCGCCGCCGCCGATGTTGCCGGCCTCAATGAAGGTGCGCAGCAGATGAATCGAGGAAATGCCGATGATCGCCATGGCCAGCTTGATCTTCAACACGCTGGCATTGACATGGTCGAGCCATTCCGGCTGATCGGGATGGTTCTGCAGGCGCAAGCGGGACACGAAGGTCTCATAGCCGCCGACGA
The DNA here is from genome assembly GCA_008012315.1 of Rhodospirillaceae bacterium. Taxonomy (GTDB): domain Bacteria; phylum Pseudomonadota; class Alphaproteobacteria; order Dongiales; family Dongiaceae; genus Dongia_B. The sequence goes on along the minus strand of SSEL01000036.1, from coordinate 8,862 downwards.
TGACCATCATCAGCAGATTGGAAATCATCACAACATCGATGAGGCCGAGGACAACCAGCATGATCTGCTGTTCGCTGAAGGTCGTGACATGCAGAACGAGATGCCAAAGCTCTTTCAGGAACTGGACCACATAGACGCCCTGGGCGACGATGAGGCCGAGATAGAGCGGCAATTGCAGCCAGCGGGAACTGAAGATGAGGGCCGGCAAGGGCTTCAGATTGGCCGATCGCTGCGGGATGGATGTCTTGCCGTGTTGTGACATGGTGGTTGCGCCCCGCTGATATGCCGATCGGTTCCAGGAGCAAAATAAATAGGGGGAGCAGGATGGCCGGACAAGTCTTGCCGGGACGTCTTTTTAGCTGCCGCGATGTCTTTTCTTCAGCGATTCTTGCCGGGCACCCAGAGCACGTCTCGCGCCCCGCGATCATTGACGAAGCGGGAGAGTACGAAGAGATGATCGCTGAGGCGGTTGATGTATTTGATCGCCTGGGGATTGACCGGCCCTTGTGCCGCCAAAGCGGTGATGTCCCGCTCGGCGCGGCGGGCGGTCGTCCGGGCCAGATGCAGATAGGCGGCAGCGGGCGAGCCGCCGGGCAGGATGAAGGAATTCAACGGCTGGAGCTCGCCGTTCATCTGGTCAATCTCCTGCTCCAGGCGCTCGACCTGGGCTTCGATGACCCGCAACGGCGGATAATCGGCCGGGTCTTCGGGCGTGCAGAGATCGGCGCCGAGATCGAACAGGTCGTTCTGGATGCGGCCGAGCATGGCGTCGATCTCGGGCTGATCGACAGTATGAAGTCGGGCGATGCCGATCGCGGCATTGGTTTCGTCGACCGTGCCATAGGCAATGACGCGGGGATCGTGCTTCGGCACACGCTTGCCGGTGCCCAGCGAGGTTTTTCCCTTGTCGCCGCCTTTCGTGTAGATCCGGGTCAACTGCACCATGATGCGGTTCGATCTCCGTCCGGCGTCAACGCACGATCAGGTAGCCGACAAAACTGAGAACCGTCAGGCCCTGGAAGATGACGCGATAGCGCATCAGCTTGTTGCCGTTGCGCTTGTTGAAGTCGCTGCCCTTGGCCATGCTGAAGAGACCCACCAGCAAGGTAATGAGCGTGGCAACCGCGAAAATCGCTGTCAGCGTGATGAAGATCGTTTGCATGGGGGGACTATATCCTCTCCTTTGAGGCAGGGACAAGTTAAACAGGGGAACCGGCTCGACCGGGCGCTGTCGGTGTAAACTTGACAGAAGCCGCCGGCGAGGCGTCACTTGGCCGCATCGTCAGGTTGGCAGGTTCATCAGGCCGGCCGGCTGCGGAGCGGAGTGGGAAGCATGCGGACATTGACCTTGAAAAATGGCGACCAAGTGCCGGTCCTGGGGTTGGGAACCTGGCGCATGGGTGAGCGGGCCCAGCAGCGGTCGGCCGAAGTGAAGGCCCTGCAGGCCGGTATCGATCTCGGCATGACGCTGATCGATACGGCGGAAATGTATGGCGATGGCGGTGCCGAAGAGGTGGTGGGCGAGGCCATTCGCGGCCGCCGCGATCAGCTCTATCTGGTCAGTAAGGTGTTGCCGGGCAATGCCAGCCGCAAAGGAACCGTGGCCGCTTGCGAGGCCTCGCTGAAGCGCCTCGGCACCGACCGGCTCGATCTCTATCTCCTGCATTGGCGGGGCAACTATCAGCTGGCCGAGACGCTCGCCGCTTTCCAGGACCTGTTGAAGGCGGCCAAGATCAAGGCGTTCGGCGTCAGCAATTTCGATCTTCGTGACATGCAGGAATGGCTGGCTTTAGCCGAAGGTGACCGCTGTCTCGTCAATCAGGTCCAGTACAACATCGCCTCGCGTGGCATCGACTTCGACCTGCTGCCCTGGTGCCAGAAGCAGGATATCGCGGTGATGGCCTATTGCCCCTTGGCGCAGGGCGATATCCCGGCGGAACACGGTTTGGCGAAAGTGGCCAAACGGCATGGCGCAACCCCGGCCCAGATCATGTTGGCCTGGTGCCTGCGTCATCCCAACGTGCTGGCCGTGCCGAAATCGAGCCAGCCGCAGCGTCTTGCGGAAAATGCCAAGGCGGCGGAGATTTCCCTGTCGGCGGAAGACCTCGCGGATCTCGACTGTGATTTTCCGGCGCCAAAACAGGCGGAATGGCTTGCCATGACGTAATCCAGGTGCGTTCCGGCAAGGAATTTGTCTTGGCTGGCCGAAACCATCACCCCATATCGAGCGAATACGAGAAGGCAGGCAGCGACAGGATGCGGAGGTAGAGGATGCGGTCCGTTCCCAAACACAAACTGGAAATGCCGAAACCCGGCGAGGCCTTGCCGGGCCGGACCCAGGCGATGACGGTGGCGCCGACCCATCTGGTGACCGGCGGCCGCATCGTCCCGCCTTTCCCGGCCAATAGCGAACTGGCCTTGTTCGGGCTCGGCTGCTTCTGGGGGGCGGAACGCAAATTCTGGCAAGTCCCCGGCGTACTCGCCACGGCGGTCGGCTATGCCGGCGGGTTGACGCCCAATCCGACTTATGAAGAGGTCTGCACGGGTCGTACCGGCCATAATGAAGTCGTGCGGGTCAATTACGATCCCGCCGAGATCAGCTATGACGACTTGTTGAAGACATTCTGGGAAAGCCACAATCCGACCCTGGGTATGCGCCAGGGCAACGATGTCGGCACGCAATACCGGTCCGGCATCTATGTGACCACGCCGGCGCAGCGCGCTGCCGCCGAGGCCAGCCGGGATGCCTATCAACGGCAACTGTCGGCCGCTGGGTTCGGCGCCGTCACGACGGAGATCATCGATGCGCCGCATTTCTATTATGCCGAGGATTATCACCAGCAATATCTGGAGAAGAATCCAAACGGCTATTGCGGCCTTGGCGGGACCGGGGTCAGTTGTCCGATCGGGATCGTGACGGCCGCCTGACGGAGGACTTAGAGCCGGATCGTTTAGACGGAATCGCTTTGCGACTTTGTCTAAAACGTGAATCCGCCTCTCATCAAGATAGAGGGCGATTCACGTCTTTGATGGAAGCAAGATGCTTCCATCAAAGACGATCGCGCTCTAGAGAAGAACCCGGTTGCTGAGGCGATGACGCAGCAGGACGAGGCGATCATTGCCCCAGAAGACGTCATTGCCGATGACGAAGCTCGGCACGCCAAAGATGCCGAGCGCGACAGCATTGTCGAGATGCTGTTGATGTAGCCGGACCGTTTTTGGGTCATCGATGGCGGCAACGAGCTTGTCGCCATCAAGGCCGGCCTGGTTGGCGATGCGGGCGATATCGGCATCGCTCTTGGGCGTCGCTTGGTCCTGCATGACCGCCGCAAAGAGCGCAAAGCTCATTGCCTGGCCGGCATCGAACCGCAAGGCGGCCACGGCGGCGAGGCCGATCCGATCCCAGATCCCATCCCAATCCGGCTCGACGAGGGGCACCTTGTAGTAATTGGCCCATCGATGCACATCGATATTGCGATAGGCCGCGTCATACTGGCCGTTGCGCACCCGCCCGTCATAGGGATGGTCGCCCCGCGCTGACATCAGCGCATCGAATTGCAGCGGCTTCCACCCGATGGAGACGCCGAATTCGGTTTCCAGCGCGGGAATCTGGGTGGCGGCCAGATAGGAATACCGGCTGTCGATGGCGTAATAGAAGTCAACCTGCATGCAAGGCAGCCTCTTCGGCCGGCTCGAAGCCGACCAGCAGCAAACGGGATTCGGGCGCAAGAGCCGTCATCGTGAGGAGCGGCGCTTCTCCCTGTGCAAGATCGAGACGCAGGCTGTCCCAGGGCTTGAGGGAATGAGCTTTCTCTTCGAATTTGATGTCGAAACTGCCGAGCAGGCAGAACAGCACGGTCGTCCGCCCCGGCGGGCTGAAGATCAGCGGCTGGTTCGGCACCGGCGTGATGATATTGAGCTGGGCGGAATGCGCATGATCATGCATCACGTTGAAGACGATGCAGCGACCGTCCTGCAGGCGGCAGGATGTCGGCTTGTCGCCCCGGAACCGGACCGGCATGTGGCGCTCTCGCACCGAGATCGCCGGGCTGTCGGCAACATCCAGATCGAAGCCGGCGCCATCCAGTAATGTGATGATCCGCTCGATCCCTTGCCCATAGGCGGAAAACGGACCGTCGCGATCGATTTCCGCCAGGGCAACGCGCCAGGTGAATTCATCGGCACTGCCGGCGGTCGCGGCCTGTGCGGCGATATCCATCGCCTGGCCGCCGCCATTGCGCCAGGGTACACGGCGATAATTGGCAAAAGGGAGGGGGGTAATTTGCATCTATATCTCAGTTCCGCCCGCTGAGCAGGCCGCGGGCCACCACTTGCGCCTGAATTTCCGCAGCCCCTTCGAAGATGTTCAGGATGCGGGCATCGCAGAGCACCCGGCTGATTGGATATTCCTGAGCATAGCCGTTGCCGCCGTGAATTTGCAGGCCGTTATCCGCGTTGCTCCAGGCGACGCGTGCCGCCAGCAGTTTCGCCATGCCGGCCGGGATATCGCAACGCCGGTCGCTGTCCTTCTCGCGCGCGGCGAAATAGGTGAGCTGGCGCGCCATCATGGTTTCCACCGCCATCCAGGCCAGCTTGCCGGAGATCCGCGGGAAGGTCAGCAGCGGCTTGCCGAACTGGACGCGTTCGCGGGCATATTTCAGGCCCAGCTCCATGGCGCATTGGGCCACGCCGACGGCCCGGGCGGCGGTCTGGATGCGCGCCGATTCGAAGGTCGCCATCAATTGCTTGAAGCCTTCGCCTTCGACCCCGCCCAGCAGGTTTTCCGCCTTGACCTCGAAACCGTCGAAGCCCAGCTCATATTCCTTCATGCCGCGATAGCCGAGGACGGGAATCTCGCCGCCGGTCATGCCGTCGGCGGGGAAGGGATTGTCCGCCGTGCCGCGCGGTTTCTCGGCGATGAACATGGAGAGGCCGCGATAATCCTTGCTGTCGGGATCGGTGCGGGCCAACAGGGTCATGACATCGGTGCGCGATGCATGCGTGATCCAGGTCTTGTTGCCGGTGATGCGATAGACATCGCCATCCCTCGCGGCCCGTGTGCGCAGCGAGCCGAGATCGGAGCCGGTATTGGGTTCGGTGAAAACCGCGGTCGGCAGGATTTCGCCGGATGCCAGTTTCGGCAGCCATTTGCGTTTCTGCTCTTCGGTGCCGCCGAGCCGGATCAGCTCCGCGGCGATTTCCGACCGGGTGCCGAGCGAACCGAGGCCGATATAGCCGCGCGACAGCTCTTCGGTGACGACGCACATGGCGAGCTTGCCGAGCCCGGCGCCGCCGAAGTCTTCCGGCACGGTCAGGCCGAACACGCCCATCTCGGCGAGCTGCTCGATGACCGTCATCGGGATGAGATCATCCTTGAGATGCCACTGATGCGCCGCCTCGCGGTGATCTTCGGCGAAGCGGCGGAACTGCTCCTGCACCATCGCCAGCGTATCGTCATCCAGGGCCGCTTCGCCGAAATCGCCTTCCGCGATCAATTCGGCCAGGCGCGACCGGGCGATGCTGCTATTACCCTGCTCGATCAGGTCGCGCGCCGGGTCGAGCGCCGCCAGATCGTGCGCAGAGAGGCCGAGATCGCTGGGCCGGACGATCTCGCCCTGGCTCATCGCCAACCCGCCGCCGAGCTGGGCGAGGTATTCAGCAAAGGCGATCTGCAGGATCAATTGCTCGGTTTCGCGCAGGCGGTCGCTGGCTTGCAGGCGTTCCGCCCAATCCAGCATCTGCCGCAAGGCTTCGACATACGTGGCCATCCAGGCAAAGCCATGGGCGGCGAATTGTGCCGCGTCGAAGGCGCGGGCATCCACCTTGCCGCCGCTCGTCACGGCGGCGATCAGGGACGATCTCGCGGCGTCCAGCATGGTCTCGGCGGCGGTCAATCCCGCCCGGCAAGCGGACAGAAGGCCATCCATCACGGCGGCCGGCGCCGCGGCTTTCATTTGCGCATTGGGCATGAAGCGGTCCTCAGCCCTCGATCACATCTTCCAGGGTGCGGCAGCCAGGACGCTTGGCCTGCACCAGTACCGCCATGTTGCCAGGCTTGTGCTGGTTCTTCCACATCTTGGTATGGGCCATCGGAATATCGTTCCAGCCGAACACTTCCGACATGCAGGGATCGATGCGGCGTTCGACCACGAGGTTGTTGGCCTGGGCCGCCTGCAGCAGATTGGCGAAATGGCTGCCCTGGATACGCTTTTGCCGCATCCAGACGAAACGCGCATCCATGGTCAGGTTGTAGCCGGTCGTGCCGGCGCAGAAGACGACCATGCCGCCGCGCTTCACCACGAAGCAGGAAACCGGGAAGGTGGCCTCGCCGGGATGTTCGAAGACGAAATCGACATCGACACCCTTGCCGGTGATGTTCCAGATTGCCTTGCCGAATTCGCGGCACTTTTTCATATAGGCATTATAGCCCTCGACATCGTCGACATCGGGCAATTGGCCCCAGCAATCGAAATCGTTGCGGTTGATGACGCCCTTGGCGCCCAGCGACATGACGAAATCGCGCTTGCTCTCATCGGAGATGATGCCGATCGCATTGGCGCCGGCGGTGGCGATGAGCTGGATCGCCATGGAGCCGAGGCCGCCCGAGGCACCCCAGACCAGCACGTTATGGCCGGGCCGCAGGATATGCGGGCGATGGCCGAACAGCATGCGATAGGCGGTGGCCAGGGTCAGCGTATAACAGGCGCTCTCTTCCCAGGTGATGTGTTTCGGCCGGGGCATCAATTGCTGGGCCTGCACGCAGGTGAACTGGGCGAAGGAACCGTCCGGCGTCTCATAGCCCCAGATGCGCTGGCTGGGCGAGAACATCGGATCGCCGCCATTGCATTCCTCGTCGTCGCCATCGTCCTGGTTGCAATGGACGACGACCTCGTCGCCGACCTTCCAGCGCTTCACTTTCGACCCGACGGCCCAGACGATGCCGGAGGCATCGGAGCCGGCGATGTGGAATTCCGCCTTATGCACGTCGAAGGGCGAGATCGGCTTGCCGAGGCCGGCCCAGATGCCGTTGTAGTTGACGCCGGCGGCCATCACCAGGACGACCACTTCGTTGCTGTCGGGCTTCGGCGTCTGCACGACCTCGACCTGCATCGCCTGTTCCGGCGGGCCGTGGCGTTCGCGGCGAATGGCCCAGGCATACATTTTGGACGGCAGATGGCCGAGCGGCGGGATCTCGCCGATTTCGTAAAGGTCTTTTACCGGCCGCGTTCCAGTATCCTTCGCCGCCGCATCCCGAACTCCCGCATTCGCGCCGCCGGTGGGCGTCGCGCTATTGCCTTGGTGCAGTGGGACAACTTTCGCCGTATCGGTCATTTTTCCTTCCCCTTGTTCTTGTTCGATTGCCGCTGCTTTCTTCGCGGCCGCAGCATTAAGATCATGATGCCTTCGCAGATGCGGAAGCGCAACGGTAATTTGTCATAAATGTGCGTTGCTGATAATGCACACGCATCAATTGGATGATGACCGAACGTATATTGTAATTTTATTGCTTTCTGCCGCTGTTACATCCAGCGCGGTGCCGATCTGGAGCCAATAGACTGCCAGAAATGCGCGAGCTTCGTTGTCTAAAATCGACTGAATCCGGTCACAATGGGTTGAAGCCGGTGCATGAGGGGCTTGTTACCGTTGTCATTGTTGCGACGCACCATCCTGCTAGGATAACGCCAGTTCATCTTCCTTAATTCCCCTCGATTCCGGACCTATCAATGTCACTGCCGCTTCTTGCTCTGGCCATTGCCTCCTTTGGCATCGGCACCACCGAATTCGTCATCATGGGATTGCTGCCCGACGTGGCAACCGATCTCGGCGTCAGCATCCCGGCGGCCGGCCTGCTGGTCACCGGCTATGCACTCGGCGTAGTGGTCGGGGCGCCCATCATGGCCATGATCACCAACCGGCTGCCGCGCAAGACAACGCTGATCGGGCTGACCTGTGTCTTCATCATCGGCAACCTGCTCTGTGCCATCGCACCGAGCTATGGCTTCCTGATGGCGGCACGTGTCGTCACGGCCTTCTGCCATGGTGCCTTCTTCGGGATCGGCGCGGTGGTCGCGGCGGATCTCGTGCCGCCGACCCAGCGCGCCCGTGCGATTGCCCTGATGTTCGCCGGATTGACCATCGCCAATATTCTCGGCGTGCCGGCGGGCACGGCACTGGGCCAAGCCCTCGGCTGGCGGGCGACCTTCTGGGCCGTGGTCGGGATCAATTGTATCGCCGCGCTCGCGCTCGTCCTCTGCCTGCCGGCCAGGATCCGTCATGAGGCGGGCAGCCTGTCGCGTGAGTTCCGCGTGCTTGGTGATGTGCAGGTTGTGCTGGCGATGGCGATCAGCGTGGTGGCCTCCGCCAGCCTGTTCAGCGTCTTCACCTATATCACGCCCCTGCTGCGGGACGTGACGGGCCTGGATCCGAAAGCGGTTGCGGCCGTGCTCATTCTCTTCGGCGTCGGCATCACGGTCGGCAATATTCTCGGCGGCCGCCTGGCGGACTGGAAATTGATGCCGTCGATGATCGGTATTATCGCGGCACTTGCCACGGTGCTGGCGATCTTCGCCTTCACCAGCCATTTCGCCTGGCCGGCCATCGTCACCATCTTCGTCTGGGGCATGATCGATTTTGCGCTGGTCTCGCCGCTGCAGATCTGCGTCGTCGACAAAGCGCGCGACGCCCCGAATCTCGCCTCCACGCTGAACCAAGGTGCGTTCAATCTCGGCAATGCGAGCGGTGCCTGGATCGGCGGCACCGCGCTGACGCTGGGCCTCGACTACGGTGCGTTGCCCTGGGTGGGCGCCAGCCTCGCCCTTGGCGCGCTGCTGCTGTGCCTTGTTTCGCGGGCGATCGATCGCC
>SSEL01000081.1 GCA_008012315.1 Rhodospirillaceae bacterium | reverse complement strand
TACCCACCCACCCCATGGAACGCCAACCCACGCGACGTCTACGGCACCCCCGGACCCTACGAAGACGCCGTACAAGGCACCCAAATCTTCGAAAAGAACAAACGAGAAAACTTCAAAGGCATCGACATCATGCGCACCGTCCGCAGCTTCGACCCCTGCCTACCCTGCGGCGTACACATGTACCTCGGCAAAGGCAAAACACTCGAACGACTCCACACACCCACCCAAGCAGCCACCACGGAGTAAAGCGGTCCGCGTACCGTAGCCCGATACCAAGGAGAGGGACATGGCGAAAATAGGTTGGGCGACCACGGTTGTCGTTGGTCTGGTTGCCGTTGCAGGTGCGTTGCTCGCCTGGAAATCCGTGCCGGACCTACAACGGTACCTGCGCATCAGAGGCATGTAGTCGGCGCAACTGCTCGTTCAAAATAGTTCGGCAACAGTTGGTTTCAGGCCGATTATGTTTCGAGCCTTGACGGCCCCGGTCACAGCGATCTGCCTACCAACGCGACCAGGTCCACGAGGCGGTTGGAGTAGCCCCATTCGTTGTCGTACCAGGACAACACCTTGGCCTGGTTGTCGATCACCTTGGTCAGTCCAGCGTCGAATACCGCGCTGTGCGGGTCGGTGACGATGTCACTGGATACGATTGGGGCGTCGTAATACTTGAGGATGCCTTTCATCGGCCCCTCGGCGGCCGCTTGGAACGCGCCGTTGATGTCCGCCACGCTCGCCACCTTGGCTAGTTCAGCGGTGAGATCGGTGACCGAGCCGGTGGGAATCGGCACCCGCATCGCGTAACCGTCCAATTTGCCCTTCAACTCCGGCAACACCAGGCCGATCGCCTTGGCGGCACCGGTTGAGGTCGGCACGATATTCAGCGCGGCTGCCCGTGCGCGACGTAGGTCGGAGTGCGGCCCATCCTGCAGATTTTGGTCCTGGGTGTAGGCATGGACGGTCGTCATCAGGCCCTTGACGATGCCGAACTCGTCGTGAACGACCTTGGCTAGTGGCGCCAGGCAGTTCGTCGTGCAGGATGCGTTGGATACGATGTCCTGGCTACCGTCGTATTTGTCGTCGTTGACCCCGAGCACGATGGTGATGTCAGGGTCGACGGCTGGTGCGGAGATGACCACTTTCTTGGCGCCAGCCCCCAGATGCCCCTTCGCCTTGTCGGCGTGAGTGAAGATGCCGGTGCATTCCACGACGACGTCGACACCCAGGTCTCCCCAAGGAAGCTCCGCCAGCGCCCCCCTGTGCTCCAGTGCCCTGATCTTGGCGTTGCCGACGACAATGGTGTCTTCGCCTTCGAGGCTGACATCGTGGGGCAGCCGGCCGAGTATCGAGTCGAATTTGAGCAGGTGCGCCAATGTGGTGTTGTCGGTGATGTCGTTGACGGCAACCACCTCGATATCGGCACTGGCACCTTGCGTCTGCTGCGCGAGCAGGGCCCGGTAGAAGTTTCGTCCGATGCGCCCGAAGCCGTTAACGCCTACCCGAACTGTCACATCTGCCTCCTTGATCGCGGATTCATCCCACGCGGCCGGTGCGGCCGACATCTGACACAACGAAACTAAGGATATGCGGGTTTCTGCATCGTCAAGTCCCCCAGATAGGGGGAGTTGCAGTGGAATTGAGCTACTGGCGATGCGATTCGCCTCGATCGTGAGGAGTCGAAAGGGTTCGGTTGCGTGTCATCCACCATCGCCGGTGTATTTGTCGGCATCCTGCCGCCAAAAGCGGCTCGGAGTCGAGATACGACGGGCGTATCGTCGCCGCTCCGGTGAAGTCTTGGTCCGCGGTGTAGTCGGTGGTGACCACGATCGTCGGTAGGCCGGCGGCCGAGGCGGCGCGCAGACCGAGCGCCGAGTCCTCCACAGCCAACGCGCTTTTTGCCGGTAGATCAAGACGCTCAAGTGCTCGCAGGTAGACCTCGGGATCGGGTTTGAGTTGGCTGACGTCGTCACCGGTCACCATGACCTCGACGATGCCCGCGCCGAGAAACCGTCTCACCAGCGGTTCGACCCAGGCACGGCGTCCGGTGGTCGCCACCGCGATCCGGATCTCGTTGTCTACGAGACTTCGCACCAGCGGGACTAACCCAGGTCTGGGAAGAATCTCTCCGGCGAGGATCTGGTCGAGGAAGAGTTCGGTCTTGGTCCGGTGGACCTCGGCCGCAAGTTCTGTGGCATCGCCGAAACCCCGTGCGCGTAAGTCGGCCTCGACGCGCTCGCGGCCTCCGGTGATTGTCAGTAGTCGTCCGTATTCCTCGGCGTCCCAGCTGATGTCGAGTCCGTGGGCGACAAACGCGGCATTGAAAGCCGGCCGGTGCCCCTCTCGCTCGGTGTCTGCCAGGGTGCCGTCCACGTCGAAGATCACGGCCGACAGCACCCGTGCGCCGGAGCGGCTATCTGGGACCATACAACAGGTGGTGTAACAGGATCATCTGGGTGATCGCCAACGGTGTGCTGTGTTGTTCGCTACTGACCATTCCGAGACATGCCGGTGCTGCGGTATGTGGGTCCCCGAGCGTTTCCCAGATCGCCTTCTCGGCGACGGCGTTCTCCTCCGGCGTGCGGTAACCGTGGACGTGCAGGTTGTCGACAGGACGGCCGTCGGTGTCGCGAGCCAAGCGGAGATGGATTGTCCTGGTCACGTCGGGCTGTAGCACCTCGGTCAGGTCGGGCTGACGGATCGTCGGGCGCAACAACAACTCGGCGGACAGCGGCGTGCCCGGTGGGTCGCTGCGGCCGGGTATCGGAGCGAACCGGACAACGATGTCCGCGTGAGCTCGTTGGGGATGGATGAATTCTGCGGACTCGGCTTCGCCGGCGGTGATCTCAGCCATTACCTGGGCGCTGCTGTAGCCGCGAGTCCCGGTGTCACGCTGGATTTTCCAGGCGCGTCTGATCTCCTCGGGCGGATCGAGGAACACCGAGATGTCGAAACAGGCCCGGGCAAGCTTTCCGTACATCGGTAGTAGGCCGTGGACGATGATGAATTCGTTCGGCTCGATCCGTTCCGGGCGGACGCACCGCCCGGTCGAGTGGTTGTAAACGGGCTTGAGGATCGGTCGACCGCTTGCCAGCAACTGCAGGTGCTGTTCGAGGATGTCGATGTAGTTGCAATCGGGATGCAGCGGAGTGAACGGCTTGTCCCGCCGTTCCACGCGGTCGAAGCGATGGTAGTCATCGGCCGAGATCGAGATACAGCGATCCGGCCCCAACGCCGCCGCCAATCCCGCTGTGACAGTCGTCTTACCGGTGGCACTGTCGCCGGCAATGGCAAGCATCACCGGACGGCGGTCAGCGCCGGCACGGCTTATTCGGAAGCTCTTATCCGGCAACGGTTGGTCACCTCCAGCTGGCGGTACGGCCGAGCACGGCGAACGCCGCCTTGGCGATGCAGTCCGGCGTCAGTCCCAGGTGTGCGGCCACCTGCGACCCCGGTCCGCTCTCACCGAACCGCTCGAGACCGATCACCGCATCGCCGTCGTTGGCGATCGCCCGCCATCCTGTCGGCACCCCGGCCTCCGCCCAGACTACCGGTGCATCGCCCAACGGACGGTCTCCATTGGAGAACACCTGCTGCAGCCGTTCTCGCCACATGACCGAGACGACCGCGGCGCGCACGTCCCGAGTGTCAATCAGCTCGGCGGCCTCCAGTGCCAGCGACACCTCGGAGCCACTGGCGGCCAGCACCACGTCTGCCTCATTCACGTCGCCGCGCACCACGCGGAAGCCGTTGTCGCGTACTTCATCGATCCCGACGTTGCCCAACGTGGGGAGATTCTGCCGGGTCAGTATCAGTGCGGTCGGCCCGGATGTGTTGGTGACGGCGATCTCCCAAGCCAACGCGGTCTCGGTGGTGTCCGCCGGGCGGAGCACGGTCAAGCCCGGGATCAGCCGTAGCGCCTCGATGTGTTCGATCGGCTGGTGGGTCGGCCCGTCTTCACCCACGTGCACGGAGTCGTGGGTGAAGACATAGATGACGGGTTGATGCATCAGCGCTGAGAGCCGCAGCGCCGGCCGAAGATAGTCGGAGAAGACCAGGAAGGTGCTGCCGAACGGGCGCAGGCCGCCGTGCAGCGCGATGCCGTTCATCGTCGCCGCCATCGCATGTTCCCGGATGCCGAAGTGGATGGTGCGCCCGGCATAGTCGTCGGCGCCCACGTCGCCACCGGGAATCGCGGTATTGGTGGACGACGCGAGGTCGGCCGAACCGCCGACCAGAGCGGGGTATTCGACGGCCAGCGCATTCAGTGCTGCACCCGATGCCTGCCGCGTTGCAGTCCGACCACCCGAAGCGGTGTCGATGAGCCCAGCCAATGCGGCGACGTCTCGCGGCACGGGTACCCGGTCGAACGCGAAGTCAGCGGCGAGGTCGGGGTGCGCGGTCGCCCATTCATCGTGGTTGCGCAGCCATTCTTCTCGCGCTGCCGCACCCTCGGCGGCGAGCGCGGAGGTCGCCGACCGCACCACTTCGGGGACGTGGAACGGTTCGTGCGGCCACCCGAAGCGGTCCCGCATCGCGGCGATGGTGTCGATGCCCAGCGGGGCGCCATGGGCTTTCGATGTTCCTTCGACACCGGCGGCGCCGTAACCGATAGTGGTGCGCAGCCGGATGAACGTGGGGGCCGTTTCGACGCTGCGGGCTTCAGTCAATGCGTTGTCGATCGCCACGATGTCGTTGCCGTCGTCGACTGACACGGTGTGCCATCCGTAGGCTGCGAATCGGCCGATCGCGTCGTCGCCACAGGACCGTTCCGCCGGACCGTCGATGGTGATGTTGTTGTCGTCGAAGATGACAGTGAGCCGGCCCAACCCCAGCCGCCCCGCCAGCGAGGCCGCTTCATGGCTGATTCCCTCCATCAGGTCGCCGTCACCGGCGAGCACCCAGGTGCGATGGTCAACGATCCGGTGCTCGCTGGTGTTGCAGCGAGCCGCGAGCATTCGTTCGGCGAGCGCCATCCCGACGGCGTTCGCCAGACCCTGCCCCAGTGGGCCGGTGGTCGTCTCCACACCGGGAGTGTGGCCGTACTCGGGATGGCCTGGGGTGCGGGAGCCCAGTTGGCGGAATTGGCGCAGATCATCCAGGGAGACGTCGTAGCCGAACACATGTAAGAGCGCATAGAGCAGCGCCGAGCCGTGACCCGCCGACAGCACGAACCGGTCCCGGTCGGGCCACCGTGGGTCGGCGGGGTCGAGGCGCAGGTGCCGCGACCAGAGCACCCACGCGGCCGTAGCGGTGCCCAGCGGCAGGCCAGGGTGCCCACTGTTGGCCACCTGGACCGCATCGGCGGACAAGAACCGCAATGCGTTGACGCACAGCTGATCTACCCGGTCGTTCATTACCACTTGGCTGGCGGTAACTGCTGCGCTGTTCATCGTTGCCCTATCCCGGCGATGGCTGCTTCGCGCAACGCCACCGTTCGCTCCGCCATCGTGCCGGCGCCGGTGAACAGCGCCGAGCCCGCGCAGAAGACAGCTGCGCCGGCGCGAGCGGCTGCACCGATCGTGGTTCCGGAGATACCGCCGTCCACCTCAAGAGCGACTTCCAAACCGCGATGGTCGATCTCAGTGCGTGCGGCGGCGATTTTCGGTTCCATCTCAGCCAGGTATTGCTGGCCTCCGAATCCCGGGTTGACTGTCATGATCAACAGTAGGTCAACCATGTGCAGAACATTGGTCACCGCTTCCAGCGGTGTGGACGGGTTCAACGCGACAGCGGGCCGTGCCCCCAACTCGGAGATCGCCGACAATGTGCGGTGCAGGTGGCGCGTCGACTCGGCATGCACGATCACGATGTCACAGCCGGCTTCCACCCACCGCGACAACATGGGATCGGGGTCCTCGACCATCAGGTGCGCCTCGAAGCCCATCGTGACATGGCCGCGATTGGCGGCGATGACATCCGGACCGAACGTCAGGTTCGGCACGAATCGGCCATCCATCACGTCCCACTGAATCCGGTCCACGCCGGCTTTCTCCAGCATCTTGACCTGTTGGCCAAGGTCCGAGAAGTCCGCTGGCAGAACGGAGGCGGCAATAATCGGCACGCAACTGTCCATTGAACCCTCCTCATGGTCATCGGCGAGGTTAGGTATCAACGCGTTGCGCGGGTCACCCCAGTGCGGGGGATTGGTCGGGGTAGAGGCGAGGCCAACCACAAAACTCTGCTGACGATGCAGGCGGTCGCCATTATCGTGTTGTCATGGTGAGTGAAGTCACAGGTCCCGTGCGGCTTGTGCTCGTCGATGACCATCAGGTTGTCATAGAGGGCTTGAAGGCGATGCTGGCCGGCTTCGCCGGCCGGGTCCGCGTCGTCGGACAGGCTGTGGGCGCCGAACAGGCACTCAAAGTGGTCGCGAACTTCGATCCCGACGTGGTGCTTTGCGACGTGCGGATGAAGAACTCCAGTGGACTGGACCTGTGCCTGGCGCTGCGCGAACGTGAGCCGCAGCGCAAGGTTGTGATGCTGTCGGTATACGACGACGAGCAGTATCTGTTCGAGGCGTTGCGGGTGGGTGCGTCGGGCTATCTGCTCAAGAGCATCGCCAGCGACGATTTGGTCCGGCAACTCGAATTGGTCCGCGATGGCGGAACCGCGATCGATCCGGAGATGGCCGCTCGATCTGTCGACATCGCTGCGCGTATCCAGCGCGATGAGTTCTGGCCCGGCGCCAGGCAAGGCTTGACTTCGCGCGAAAGCGAAATCTTGTCCTACATGGTGACCGGCTTGTCCAACCGCGGCATCGCCAAGAGGTTGGTGATTGGCGACGAGACGGTCAAAAGTCACCTGCGGTCGATATATCGCAAGCTTGGGGTCGCCGATCGGACAAGTGCGGTGGCCACTGCGTTGCGCGAAGGTATTTTTCGATGACGAATCCGGTATCGGCCTCGGCGTCCGCGGCCGGCCCGCGGGATTCTCCCAGCGAAAACCCCAACGGAGCACTGCG
>SSEL01000071.1 GCA_008012315.1 Rhodospirillaceae bacterium | reverse complement strand
GGTTGGCCGAGCGGCGGCGACGATAGGCCCAGACGCCAACCAGCCCGATCCCCGCCACGCCTGCGACGATCACGAGCGAACCGGTGAGCACGGACGCGGAGATCGCGACCGAGCCGATCGTCGCCAACAGGAGAGGTCCGGCGCAACACAGGACCGCCAGACCGGTGACAGCGATCGCGGCGATGGATTTTTCAGCATTCATCTCGGACATCCGTTGCCGAAGCGGCCGTGCATCAGCTTTTCGCAGGTTTCGAGACTTCCGCCGGGTACCCCCGAGCGGTAGTCACCTTGATCATCGCCGCCGGCGAAGTCTGAGCGTTGTCATAGGTGACGGTCGCCATGACATCGGCGTTGCCGTCCGCCTGACTGACCGAAACGCCCGTGACGCCCTTGACGTGGGCGAGCGTGCTCTTGACGATCGGCCCGCACAGCACGCAGCCCGCATGATGAACGTCGAGGACAACGGTGGCTTGCCCCGCCTGCGCGGCGAATGGCGTGATCAGCATGCCAAGTGCGGCGAATATTCCGATTTTGGCTTTCATGTCTCTAACCTTTCCTTGGATTTAACACTGGATGTCGATGTCGATGTCGCTCTCGCCGGACGCCAGCACTTCAGAGGAAGTAGCGCGCGGCATAGGGGAACCCGACAGCGAGCACGACCAGCGTCGCAGCGGTCCAGAGGCCGATCTTCGCGATCCGGTCCGATTGGGGCGTGGCGCAGTAGCCGTCCGCGCACGCGATCTCCCGCTTGCGCCGGAGGCGCCAGCCGCCGTAGCCGATGAAGGCGAGCGAGACGCCGGCGAAAATCGGCTGGTAAGGCTCGAGCGCGGTCAGATTGCCGATCCATGCTCCGCTGACGCCGGCCAGGAACAACGCGAAGGGAATGACGCAGCACGACGCCGCCCCAAGCGCACCCACGATGCCTCCTACAGCGAGCAGGCGCGGGGTTCGATCCCCGTTTTGGCGCCTGGCCGCCACGGCCGAGGCGTGGGCCGTCGCGGCGCCCATAGCGGTTGGTCTATCGCTCATCTCTAAGCTCTCTCCTTGCCCAAAACCTCGATCTTCGACTAGGCTACGGTCTGTAGCGACTACAGGGTCAAGAGGTTTTTTTGCGATGCGCGATCAGAATCCGGCGAAGGGCCTCCAGCGGGCCGAGTTGGCCCGGCGGACGGGCGCCAATCTCGAAACCGTGCGCTACTACGAGAAGGTCGGCCTGCTGCCGCCACCGCCGCGAACCGCCAGCGGCTATCGGAGCTATGACAGGGCGCATGAACGCCGCCTCAGCTTCGTACTGAGGGCGCGGGAACTCGGATTCTCGCTCGAGGAGGTGCGCGCCTTGCTGCGCCTGGTGGACGAGCGGGACCAGCCTTGCGCGGAAGCGAGCCGCCTCGCAGCAGCTCACCTCGCGGACGTGCGAGCGAAGATCACCGATTTGCGTCGCATGGAAGGCGTGCTGAAGACTGTCGTCGCGCAGTGCGGCGATGGAACGCGTCCGGATTGCCCGCTGATCGAAACATTGTTCCGTGAGGCAGCCGTCGAATAGGGCGTCTTCGTTACACCGGGGGCGTCTCGCTCCGGCAAAGTATGCGCGCCTGCGGAAACATGGCGTCCCAGAGCAACTCGACAGGCGGCAAGAGTCATCGCGCCGCGGTTGAGGCGCCGCGTAAGGTCGCCCCGGATCGAATGCCGATCATGCTCTCAACCATCCTGCGTAGAGGCCGGCCTGATAAAGAAAGAAAAGCGCCACTGCGATCATGAGCGCGGCGCCGAGACGTTCGGCCCAGAGCGTGAATCGGCGCATGGGTCCCAAATGCGCCAAGCTGCCTGCCATCGTCGCTGCGACGACGATCGGAATCCCGCGGGCAATGCCGAACGCGCCCATCAGCACCGCGCCCAACAGAGGGTCGGCCGTCGCGGCGGCCGCAGCTACGACCGGCAACAGCAAAGGGGTGCATGCCGGGCAGGTCGACAGGCCGAACGGAAGCCCGATAAGATAGCTTCCGCCGAAGCTGCGGGCAGGCTTTGACGCCGGCGCCAGCGTCGGCACGACGATGCGTATGACACGCAGGAGCGCCAGCGCCGCGACGAGCATGACGATGGCGAACAATAGGTAGGCGAAAGCGAGGTAGCTCGCCAAAAAGCGCAACACGGCGAAGCCGAAGAACCCGAACAAGGCGCCAAGGGTCGCATCGACCGTGGCGACGCCGAGCGCGAAGCCGACGGAGAGTTCCAATCCGCGAACGCGCCGCTGTTCGGCTGGCGCCGCGCCCTGTCCGAGCGCGAGACCCGTGGCGACGGAGATGAGCGGAAACGAACTCGGCGCAACTCCGACGACGAGGCCGGCCAGTGAAACCAGTCCGACGGTCAGCGGCGTGAGCGCGTCAATGTTTTGCATCGCCGTATCGAGGTTGCCGATCACAGGCCTGACTCCGCAGGACCGCCGATGCTGGAGATCGCGTCAAAGAAAGTTCCCGGCTGCCCTGACAGCGAGTTGACGAAGATCGCTGTAACGCTCACCGCCATTGCGACCATGGCCCAGACCGGTTGAATGAGGCCGGTCGCAGCAAGCGGGATGCCGATTCCATTGAAGGCGAAGGCGAGAACCACATTCTGCAGCATCTTGCCATAGCTGCCTCGGCTGATCTCCCGCGCCTCGGCCAGCGCATCCAGCCGGTTGGACAGGATGATGATGTCCGCCGACTCGATCGCAATGTCGGCGCCGCCGCCCATCGCGATCCCGACATCAGCTTGCATCAGCGCGGGGGCGTCGTTGATGCCGTCCCCGACCATCGCCACCCTTGTATGATTCTTCTGGAGATCGCGCACGATTTCCGCCTTCTCGTGCGGCAGAACGCCGGCGTGGACCTCATCGATGCCGATTTCGTCCGCCACGCGACGGGCCGCGCGTTCGTTGTCGCCGGTCAGCATGATCGGCGTAACGCCGGCTTTGCGCAGCGCCGCGATGGCTGGTCCAGCTTCAGGCCGGACCGTGTCGCCGAGCGCCACCAGCCCCATGGCCCGTCCGTCACGACCCACCGCGATCACCGTGCGTCCGGCCGCTTCCAGCGCCTCGACGCGCGCGGACAATCCCGACAGATCGATGGCGCGTTCGTCAAGGAATCGCGGACTGCCGACGACGACCTCATGACCGCCGATGCGCGCGATGACGCCCTTGCCGGGTGCCGCTTCGAAGTCGCCGGCGTCGGGCGGCGTCACCTCGCGCTCGAATGCCGCCTGCACTACCGCTTGGGCGAGTGGATGCTCGGACAACGCCTCGGCTGCGGCGGCAAGCGCCAGCAGTTCGTTCTCGCTCCCGTCCAGCGTCTCGATTTCCCGCACCACGGGGCGGCCCGCCGTAAGCGTTCCCGTCTTGTCGAGCACGATCTTGCGCACAAGCCGGTAGCCCTGGAACGCTTCGCCCGTGCGCATCAGAATGCCGCGCCCGGCGGCCTCGCCGGCGCCCCGGACGATCGACAGCGGGGCGGATATCCCGACCGCGCAAGGGTAACCCATCACGAGCACGCTGAGGCCTGCGAACACGGCCCGCGCCACATCGGCCTGCCCGGTCGCGAGCCAGGATCCGGCGAGCCACACGACGACCGACAGCGCGGCGATCCCGAGCACGCTCGGCGTATAGACGCGCAGCACGCGATCGACGAGATGAAGCAGGCCGGGCTTCAAGGCGCGCGCGTCCTCGACCTCACGGGCGATCCGCTGCAGGAAGCTGTCCTGGCCAACAGCCATCGTCTCCACCAGCAGTGCGCCCGCGCCGTTGATCGATCCGCCGATCACGCGGTCCCCTTCTGATTTCTCGACCGGAATCGGTTCGCCCGTGACGATCGATTGATCGACGCTGGAGCGGCCTCCGACCACAAGTCCATCGACCGCGATCCGCTCGCCCGGGCGGATGCGCACGCGGTCGCCGACGCGAACTTCGGCGATGGGCAGTTCCAACTCGACGCGATCGCGCAGAACGTGGGCGGTCTCCGGCTGAAGGTTGACGAGCTTCTTCACCGCCTGTGAGCTGCGCGTCTTCACGATCAGCGACAGCCATTCGGAGAAAATGTGATAGGTTGTGACCATGACCGAAACGGCGAAAAACTCCGCCGTCGGATATCCTCTCCGGTGCAGAGCAAGTCCGATCGCGCCCCCGGCCAGCCCCGCGAAAGCGCCGATCTCCAGCAGAACATGTTGGTTCAGGATGCCGCGCCGGAGTGCCTGCGCCGCCATGTAAAGAATGTGCCGGCCAACGACAAAGACCAGGACGATCGATAGCGCCGCGGTGAGCCATGGCCCCACCCGCGTCAAATAGCCGAAGAGATTGAGATAGAGCAGCGAGAGCGCCATGACCGCCAGTGCGGCGGTGGTGACGGCGGCTCTCCACAGGCCCCGCTTCTTCAGGACGAGGAACACCATGCCGCCGAGGCTCAAGCACACCAGCGCCGGGAGGAAGCCGATCCATCCCATCGCCGGGTCGGCGATGATGGGAATCGCGGCGATGCTGAGCGTCACCGCGATCACAAAGCGCCCACTCTCGCGGACGAGGTCGCGCTCCTCCTCCTCGAAGGCGCGCAGCTTGCGCGGATCGTGCAGCGTGTAGCCGATGTCGCGCAGAGTCTGCAGCAGTTCGGCGGGGTCGGCGCGCGCCGGATCGTATTCGACCAGCGCCTGTTCGTGGGTTAGACTCACCGCCACCTTGTCGACGCCGGGCTTACGCCCAAGCGCCTTCTCGATGGTGCCGGTGCAGAGCGAGCAATGAAGGCCGCCGATGCGGGCACGAATCCGGGCTCTATCGGGGCGGCTCGCCGGTTCCTCGGTCCATAAGGGCGATGCTCCGGATTCCGCTGCGGTCGCTATCGTCATGGCATCCTCCGTTGAACCTGCCGACCGGCGTTGGCGCTTTGGAGAGCCTCGAGCCGGAGGGCTTCGGAGGGTAGCCTGCGCTCCGTACCTACATACGGAGTCAAGAGGCGACGGAAGCTAATTTGGTGCCCAGGTCACGATCGGCCGACAACCGCATATCCGGCCTGCTGGATCGTGGCGGCAAGGCGCTCCTCGCTCGCGGCATTCGGGTCGAACAAGATCCGAGCTTCCCGCGCATTGAACGAGACGGTCGCCTTCCGCACCCCGGGTTCCGACGAGACGAGCGCAGCGACCGTGCGCGCGCAACCGTCACAGTGCATGCCGTCGATCTTGAAGATGGCTGTTTTCATCGTGAGTCCTCTTGCTGCCTCGCTCTGGCGTTGCCGCTCGCCGCGAGGCGGAGGTCCGTCTGCCTCCGATCGATCGGCATTCACCTCCGTCCGTGCGGACAAGGCATCGATGATGGTGCAGGTGCGCAGCGCGCCGCCGCCAGGGCAGGAGGCGATCAGGGCATCGAGCGCCCCCCGCATATGCTGAAGCTGCGCGATCTTGCGATCGACATCCTCGCGCTTTGCCACGGCCTGAACGCGCACATCGCCGCAGTCGGCGGCCGGATCGGCCCGCAGCGACAGAAGCTCCGCGATCTCGCGTAGCGAAAAGCCTAGTTCCTGCGCCTGTCGGATGAAACGGATACGTTCGACGACGGTATCGTCATAGAAGCGGTAGCCGCCGCTTTGAGGTCGCGGCGGCTGCGCGATCAATCCACGACGCTCATAGAAGCGGATGGTCTCTACGCCGACGCCCGCCCGCTCAGCGGCTCGGCTGATGGTGATCGCCTCGGCCATCAAGCCTCTCTCCCAATTATAATGCACTCCGTACCACGGTACGGTCAATGGTGATCGCTTGTCTGAACTGCGGGCACGCAGCGACTGAAACGATGTCCACTGAAGTCTGCCAGTTTTTCCACGAATGCATGGCGCGCGGAGCCCTCCTGAAACCCAAGCAGGGGGACTGCTGCGTCGTTTTGTTCCTACGACACAGTGCCCACCCACCGGTGCACGCAGCAGCGAGCGGCGAGCAAGTATGCTGCCGCGGTGATGGTGGGACGAGTCGTGACTGCCGAAGTTAGGCATGGCGTCCAAGGGTCAGCTGGCCAGTCGTGACTGTGCCGGCGGTGTAAAGAGGCCACGGGCCTAGCAGCCCTCGAAACGTAGCCTCGCGAAGCAGCGCACGATGTCAGACGATGTTGTAGGCGCTTGCTGAGCGGTTGTTCTCGTTGACATGTAACTATCGTTTCATCATGATGAACCCATGGTTACACCGCCATGGCTTCTCCTGACCTACAAGGTCCCGCCTGAGCCCTCCGCGAAGCGGATCGCTCTATGGCGTCGCCTCAAAGGTATGGGCGCCATCTATCTTCAGAATGGCGTTTGCCTGCTGCCGAAGACCGATGACCACGTCCGCCGACTGAAGATGCTGGAAAACGACATCGCCGGAATGGGCGGTGAGGCGGTGATCCTGGAGACGGTCGCGCTCGATCGGGCGCAGGAAGACAAAGTCGTCGGCCGTTTCAAAGCAGATCGGGACGAACAATACCGGGAATTCATCGGCCGGTGTGCCGGATTCGAGGCTGAGATCGCCAAGGAGCGGGCCACGAACAAGTTCACATATGCGGAACTGGAAGAAGAGGACACCGACCTCAAGAAACTCCAGAGCTGGATCGAGAAGATCCGAAAACTCGACTTCTACGGCGGAACACTGGCCGAGGAAGCCGCTGCGCGCCTGAAGGGCTGCGAGGAACTTCTCGACGCTTACGCGCAACAGGTTTTCGAGGCCCATGGCGAAAATCAGTGACGGCGGCCTAGGAGCGGGGACAATGGCGGTTCGCTCCGCAAAGAGCGGGGGCGCCTTGCACGCGATTCCCGCCGGAGTGTGGGCGCTCGGCTTGGTCTCGATGTTCATGGACATCTCCTCCGAGATGATCCACGCGCTCCTACCCGTGTATCTCGTGACGGTGCTCGGCACCTCGACGCTAACCGTCGGCTTCATTGAAGGCGTTGCCGAGGCCACGGGGCAGATTACGAGAATCTTCTCGGGGGCGTTCAGCGACAGGCTCGGCAGGCGCAAGGCCTTAGCAGCACTCGGCTACGGACTTTCGGCTTGTGCCAAGGTGATCTTTCCGCTCGTCTCCGTAGTCGGCTGGCTCGTGGTCGCGCGCTTCATCGACCGTCTCGGTAAGGGCATTCGCGCCGCGCCGCGGGACGCGCTCGTCGCCGACATCAGTCCGCCACATCTGCGAGGCGCGAGCTTCGGCCTGAGACAGTCGCTCGACACCATCGGAGCCTTTCTGGGCCCACTCGCTGCAATGGTGTTGATGTGGCTGACCTCAAATCACTTCACCGTCGTCTTCTGGATCGCTGCCGTGCCAGCGGTTATCGCGGTCTGGCTGATCCTCGCCGCGGTCCATGAACCCATACGACAGCAGGACGCGTGCCCAGCCCGCGAACTAGGCCGTTCCCCACCAAGGTCGGCAGCCTCGGCTCCTCTTGCTGGCTCGTTATTGCGGTTGGAGCGATCTTCACGCTCGCGCGGTTCAGCGAGGCCTTTCTGGTTCTCCGTGCCCAATCCATCGGCGTGCCGCTGATGCTGGTGCCGGGCGTGCTCGTCGTGATGAATATCGCCTACTCGCTTTCGGCTTATCCCGTCGGAGCTCTTTCAGATCGGATGGACCGGACAATGATGCTGGTCGCCGGCCTCTGCGTTCTGATCGTCGCTGATCTTGTGCTGGCCCGGGCCACAGGCGTAACCGCGCTCATCGCCGGCGCCCTCCTGTGGGGGCTCCACATGGGGTGCACCCAGGGCTCGTTTGCAGCCTCGGTTGCCGACGCCGCGCCACCGGACTGCCGGGGGACCGCATTTGGAATGCTCAACCTGGTCTCCGGTTTGGCCCAGTTCTGCGCCAGCGCGATCGCCGGAGTGTTCTGGGATGCCCACGGTCCAGGCAGCACGTTTCTCGTCGGTGCGGCGCTGGCGATCCTCGCTCTTGCGGCGTTGCTTTCGGTTCGCAACCTGCTGCGCCGACCATTGGTCGCGGGCGGCGAATGAAAGAGCAGCGGATCCATCGGCTCTTCGAGGTGAGCGTCCTGCTCAAGGGAGCGCACGCGCTTATCGAATGCATCGGCGGCATTGCCCTGGCCTTCATCAGCACGAACACGATCGTGGACCTCGCCAACAGGCTCACTCAGGACGAACTTATCGAGGACCCGCACGATCTCGTCGCGACGCATCTGCTGGCGTGGGCGCAAAATTTCTCGGTTGGCACGAAGACGTTCTACGCCTTCTATTTGCTCAGCCATGGCGCGATAAAAATCTTTCTCGTCGTCGGGCTGCTCCGAGGCAAACTCTGGTCCTATCCCGCCTCGCTGATCGTGCTCGGGCTGTTCATCGTCTATCAGATTTACCGTTTCACCTACACGCACGGAGCCGGGCTGATCATCCTCACTATCTTCGATGTCTTTGTGATGGGTCTCATCTGGCACGAATACAGGCTCGTGAGACGTCACCTGCCGACGCAATGATCTGAGCAAACCCACCTGTCCAATCAGGAGCGAATAAACTCGATGGATGACGCTATTACGCAGTGGATCAATTCTGCCGCAGGACACAGCGCCTTGCTCGACATGATCATGACTTCGATCACACAGTATGGCGTGCCGCTTTTGGTTCTTATCGTGGTGCTGCAATGGTGGAGTCGGCGTGACAGGCTGCATGTGCGACATATGTGTATCGCTGCTGGCCTGTCGTTCTCCATCGGCCTTGGCCTTAACCAGATCATTCTCCTGTTCGTGCACCGGGTCCGGCCCTACGACGCCGGCGTCAGCCATTTGATAATCAGCCGTAGCAACGATTGGTCGTTTCCGTCGGATCACGCGACGGCGACCTTTGCGATTGCCGCTTCCTTCCTTCTCTGTGGGCTTGAGAGGCGTGGAATCGCATTCTTCGTTGCAGCCGCAATGGTCTGCATGTCGCGTGTCTACGTCGGGACGCACTACTTCACCGACGTGCTCGGTGGGGCCATGATCGGCATTTTTGCGGCAGCGGTCGTGCGCGGGTTATATTGGGAAGGGACGCGGATCGATCGATTGATTACTGGAATCCTTTAGCGAGCGATCGTCGTCGAACGTCTGCGAAGCCGCTCCGGTAGCAACCACCCAGGGAAGAAAGAAAGCGCACGACGGGAGTGTCCATCCTGTGTATCTGGATCGCCCAGTGCCGTTGATCTGCAATCCGATTTGAACTTAACAATCTTGTCATAGCCGGAAACACGCGCATTTTTGTCTCCTCACGCCTTTTTGATTGTTTTCGAGCTGCGACGTGCCGTTATTGCACGGAAGATATCCCGCAGAGGCTGGTCCTTGTCGTGGGCATTAGCGCAGGCAATTCAGCGAGCGTGCGAATTTCATGATCTGGTGCTCCCGGCAACCGCTCGCGTTGCTGCCTGTAGCGGTTGCACCAGACGACACGCATCCCAAAATCCGACGCCGCATGCGCGTCCCACGCATTGGACGATTGAAATGACACCGCCGAGGCCGGCAGGCCAAGTTGATCCAAAGCGTATTGATAGACGCTGGGGTGCGTTTTGAACGAGCTAACTGCGTCAGCCGAGAGCACGGCATCGAACAGCCCGTTCAATCCCGCGCCTGAAACTGCAGCGTCCAGCATCGCGGGGGTTCCGTTAGAGAGGATGGCCGTGGCGAACCCTGACTGCCGCAACGTAAGAAGCACTTCGCGGACCTCCGGAAAGGCGGCGGGCGTTCGATAGAGCTCCATCAGCGCCTCGCGCAGTCGCGGACTCTGGATCGCCAAGCTGTCGAGGGCGAAATCCAGTGCGTCCCCAGTGATCTGCCAGAAATCGATATAGCGACCCTGAAGAGTCCGCAGCCAGGTGTATTGGAGCTGCTTGTCGCGCCACAATGCCGTCAGGACGGTGCGACGGTCCTCTGGAATATCGGGGCAGCGCGCGGCGGCGGAAGCGAAGTCAAACACCGTGCCATAAGCGTCGAAGACGCAAGCGCGAACGCCAGTGAGCCGGTTCATCGAGAGGTTCCTTGGATTGATATTTCTACTCGATCACGAAACTTGGACCCATCAGAAGTACATGGTAATTCGACCGGGCAAGCGGTGCGTTGACCAAACTGATTTTGACCGCCGGCTTCCGGGTTTCTGCTAAACCATCGAGCCGATGTCTGAGGCGTAGCTCGGATAGGCAAAGATGGTGCCCTTGATCTTGTTGGCTGTCAGGCCCGCTCCCATCGCCATAGCGAACAGGTTGATCTGTTCCTCGGCGCCGGGACCAATCAGATGGGCCCCCAGGATCACACCCGTCTCCCGCTCGACGAGAACTTTGTAGCCAGTTCTGACCGCTCCAACCCGCATCGACGAATACCAGCCACCAGTTTTCTCGAATTTGACATCGAAGTTGAGGCCCTTTTCGCGCGCAGCCGCTTCGGAAAGCCCGACGGTGGCCACCATCGGCAGCGTGAACACGACGCTCGGGATCGGCGGGTATTTCACCGCGCGCTCATCCTTGCCTGCCAGCAAGTTCTTGCCCGCAACCCGCCCCTCGTAGGCCGAGACAGGCGTCAGATTTGGACCGCTGTCGGCGCAGTCGCCAGCGGCGAAAATGTTTGGGTTGGTGGTTCGCATGTAAGGGCTAACCTTGATCCCGCGCCGACCGCTTTCCACGCCCGCGGCAGCAAGATTCAGGTGGTCGATGTTCGGCACCCGACCGCTCCCGTGAACGACAAGATCGCACGCTACGGTCTTCACACCAAAAGGCGTTTCATAGGCCACGGCAAATTCCTTGCCGCTCTTCTCGATCTTCAGAACCTTGGCCTCTGTTTGCAGGTCAATCCCCATCTTGATCGTGGCTTCGGCTAGGATATCAACCAAATCGGGATCGAAATTGCCCAGCGGGCGCTCGACCATTTCCAGGACCGTGACTTCGCTGGCCCCAGCCCGCTTGGAAACATGGGCGAACTCCATGGCGATGAAGCCGCCGCCGACGAAGACTATCCTCTTGGGCTTTTCAGGCAGCTCCAGAAAATCGGTGCTGGTGATCAGCAGGTCTTCGCCGGGGATGTTCAGCGTCATCGGCCGCGCGCCGGTGGCAATGTGGAAGTGCTTCGCCCGCAGCGTTGTTCCGTTGACTTCAACCGTATCCGGGCTGGTAAAGTGCGCGTCGCCATGCAGCGTGGAAATGCCTGCCTTCTTCAGCCCGGCTTCGATCCTCGTCGGCATGGCGCCGGTGAATGTCTCCTTGAACGCGATCATATTGGGCCAGTTGATCGATGTTTCGGCTTCGAGCCCTTTGCCCTTCAGATTATGTGCCCAATCCACGCCTTCGGTGACGGCGATGAGCATTTTCTTGGGGTCGCAACCGCGCAAAGCACAGGTGCCACCATAGGGCATACTGTCGACGCTGGCGACTTTCCAGCCTGCTGCAGCTGCCATCCGGGCAACGCCGTTGCCAGCGGTTCCTGCCCCGACCACGATCAGATCATAATCTTGCGCGTCGGTCATGGAATTCTCCTCTCCCGTGAGTGTTCTTCGGCTCTCAGCCTGCATTCACAACATGGGCAGCCCGCCAAATCATGACCGCATAGCTGCAAGAGGCAGTCGTGATGCGGACCGCCATTCTCCAGTTCGTTAAGCGCTGGGGCTCCATGCATAAGCAGCGAATGCGTCATCCACCTTGGGGTTATTGACGTGGTTTGCATAGTTGGTGAGCGTCTTCACCGCGAGCGCGAGGACGATTTCAAGCACCTGCTCTTCCTTGTAGCCGGCGCCCAGAAAGGTCTTCAGGCTGGCCGCGGTCGGCCGTCCGCGCGTCGTAAACATATGCGACGTGAATGTGCTGAGCGCGGCGAGTCTGGGATCGGCAATGCTTGCGCCCGAGCGCAGGGCGCCGAGAACATCAGCGGGAACCCTTGAGACCTTCTCGGCGATCATGCTGTGAGCCGCCATGCAATAATCGCATCCGTTCTCGCGGCTGATCGCCAGAAAGACGACTTCCTGCTCGGCCGGTGTCAACCCCGAGTGCGCGCGGAACGCAGTATAGCCATCGAGATAAGTCTGCAGGAGCCCTGGGGAGTTGGCCATCCCTGCATACATGTTGGGGATGAATCCGACAGAGGCTTTTGCCTTTTCAAGGACGACCTTTGCGCGCGGGTTAGCGTTTTGTAGCGTTACCGGCGAGAGTGAGAGTCTGGCATTGTCAGTCATTGAATTCTCCTGCGTTTAAGATGGCAAACGAGCGTATTGACGGCATCACGTACGTGCTCGTGACTGCGGGAGGAGGAGGGGGTTATCGGCGAGGCGGCGCAATTGCGCGCGGTCCAGGTCGAGGCGCGGACAGTCACAGTGTCGGTCGCAACTGGTCTATCGATCGCTCATCTCATCCTTCTCTGCCTGCCCAAATCCTCGATCTCGGCCTAGTCTAGGGTCTGTAGCGGCTACAGGGTCAAGAGGTTTTCCCGATGCGCGGTCGGAAGCTGCCAAAGTGCCTCCAACGCGCCGAGTTGGCCCAGTGGACGGGCGCCAGTCTCGAACCGTGCGCTACTACGAGAAGGTCGGTTTGTTGCCGCCGCGACCGAGAACCGCCAGCGGCTATCGGAGCTATGATGGGGCGCATGAACGCCGCCTTAGCTTCGTACTGAGAGCGCGAGAACTCGGGTTCTCGCTCGCGGAGATCCGCGCCTTGCTGCGCCTAGTGGACGAACGGGACCAACCTTGCGCGGAAGCGAGCCGCCTAGCGACGACTCACTTGGCAATGACGAAGATCGCGTCAATCTGTTTGTAAGATTTGGCGCACCCGACAGGATTCGAACCTGTGACCTTCGGCTTCGGAGGCCGACACTCTATCCAGCTGAGCTACGGGTGCCCTTAAACTTCACCTAGTCCCGACGACCGTCTCAGGTCAACGGAACCGCGCCGTGTCAAATCCTAACCGCCCTTCAGATCCATTCCGCAGCGACCTGCGCTCGTTCGCTACGCTGACTCTATCGGCGCTTCGCTACACCGCACCCTAGATTGCTTACGCGGTGCTTACGCGAGATTTTCGATGCCTCTGAGCCAAATGTATCTGCCGAATAAGGCGTTGATTTTCTTGGTAGTCTCAATCTCCTTCGTTATCCAAAACCCCTTGACATCAGCCTTCGGAGGGCAACGCTCTATCCAGCTGAGCTACGGGTGCAACGCGATTGCGTGGCGCGCAACATACAGGAGGCGCGAGATGACATCAAGCGCTGAGGGATGACTGTAGCGACAGCTCCTGAAAAGAAAATAATATACCTATGTCAATCACTTAACGCGCCTGTCGGCACGCGATCACGGGCGGCGATCGGCGCCGGACAGGCGCGGCGCGCCTTATGTGCCGGCGATATAGGCGCGCAGATCTGCGCTTTCCCGTTCCGCATCCTCGACCTTGGCCTTCACCAGATCGCCGATCGAGACCATGCCGACCAGCTTGCCGTTTTCCTTGACCGGCACGTGGCGGAAGCGTTTGGCCGTCATCAGCGTCATGACGGCGTCGACCGTATCACCGGGCGAGCAGCAGACGACATCCGCCGTCATGATATCGCTCACCTTGGCCGTCACCGCCGCGGTGCCTTCCCTGGCAATGGCCCGGACGATATCGCGCTCCGAGAGAATGCCGGCAAGATCGCCGCCGGGCGCCGTGACGATCACGGCGCCGATCCGCTCACGGGCCAAGATTTCTGTCGCCTTGGTGAGGGTTTCGTAGGATGGAATGGTAATCAGCCGGACCGGCTTGCCACGCAGCAGATGTGCGACCGTCATCATCTCCTCCGTCTAGCTGTCATCGGCGCATGAGCGCGCCGTATTAGGAATACGGGGATGGATTTGTAAAGTTTATGTCAGTATCGGCGACATCACAACCGATCACTGGGACGATCCGACCAAGGGATGAAACACAAGAGTGCGTAGAGAATGACCATGCGCCCCAAAATCCAGGCCCCCGACGCCGAAACCCTCGCCTTGCAGGCCCTGGCCTTCCTCGCGGCGGATGACGACCGGCTCAGCCAGTTTCTCAATCTGACCGGGCTGGATGGCGCGCAATTGCGCCGCCTGGCACAGGATCCGCCGGCCTTGGGGCTGGTCCTGGACTATCTGCTGAACTGGGAGCCGCTGCTGCTGGAATTCGCGGCGGCGCAGGAGATCGCGCCGGAAACCGTGATGCAAGTGCGGCGCAAGCTGCCCGGCGCGACCGAGTACTGACGGCCTGCCACTGCTTATTCGCCGTGTGGCTTATTCACCCTGCGGCCTATTCACCGGCGCCACGGCGGGTCAGCTGCAGGAAGATGTCTTCGAGATCGGTTTCGACCGTGCTGAGATCGACGATCTGCAGCCCCGACTGACGCAACACCGTGAGGATTTCATCGACCATGACCTGCGAGGGGCGGTAGCGCAGCCGCAGGCGTCGGGCGGACAGCTTTTCCGGATGGAATTTCTCCAGATCGGCGCCCAGTTGCGACAGCTCGATATCGCGGTCGAGCGTTATCAACAGTTCCTTGTTGTCGAGACGGCCGAGCAGGGCCTGCTTGGTTTCGTGCGCGATCACCTTGCCATGATTGATGATGGCGATGCGGTCACAGAGCTCTTCCGCCTCTTCGAGATAATGGGTGGTGAGCAGCACGGTGACGCCGCGCGTATTCAATTCGCGCACATAGGCCCAGAGCTGCTGACGCAGTTCGACATCGACCCCGGCGGTCGGTTCGTCGAGCACCAGAACCGGCGGATTATGCACCATGGCCTTCGCCACCATCAGCCGGCGGCGCATGCCGCCCGACAGGGTGCGGGAATAGGAATTGGCCTTGTCGGAGAGCGACAGCGCCGCCAGCAATTCCTTGGTCCGGCGCTCGGCCTTGGGCACGCCATACATGCCGGCCTGGAGATCGAGCAAGGCCTGGGGCGTGAAGAAGGGGTCGACATTCAATTCCTGCGGCACGACGCCGATGGCGGCGGCGGCATGGCGCGGGTCGCGATCAAGGTCGATGTCCCAGATCTTCACGCTGCCGCTGGATTTGACCACCAGCTGGGCAAGGATGTTGATCAGGGTCGATTTTCCGGCGCCGTTCGGCCCTAACAGGGCAAAGAGGCTGCCGCGCGGAATATCGAGATCGACATTATCCAGCGCCTTCTTGGCGGCGGCACCGCCGCTGGCGCCATAGACCTTGGTCAGCCCGCGAATCGATACCGCCAGATCCGGCAAGGCCGTAACCGGGGGATTGGGGGAAGCCGGCGCGGAAAGTTCGGACATCGCGGAATCGCCATCAGAAGGTGAGGAAAAATGCGGGCTTGGCCGATGGTTGATTATCGACGGCGGACACAGGTATCATCGGCGCCGAAAACGGTCAATGACGCCCCGCCCAGCCGGCAACAGCCGGCCTCGGCGGGGCTATTGCCTTGAAATAATTGACATAAGCAGTAAAGGACGTGGCCACGTCATGAACCCGGTTGAAGTGATCGAAGTCGAAAGCAGCAAAATCGCCTGTGACGGGGGCGACGGCGCCCTGGGCCATCCGCGCGTCTTCCTGACGCTCAGCAAGGAAGGCGAGATCGATTGCCCCTATTGCGGCCGGCATTTCGTGCTGAAGCAGGGCGCGCAGATGGCCGACGCGCATTGAGCGCCAGCCGGAGCATGATCAACCAGCGAACGGTCACCCAGTGAGCGGACAATCCCTGCCGACCTCGATCCCGCAAGCCGCCCCCGCCGTCGCGCCGGGTGAAAAGCCGCAGCATGTCTATCTGGTGGACGGATCGGGCTATATTTTCCGCGCCTTTCATGCCTTGCCGCCGCTGACCCGGCCGGATGGGACGCCGGTCGGCGCCGTGCTCGGCTTCACCAATATGCTGATGAAGCTATTGGACGAGACCGATGCGGACCATATCGCGGTCATCTTCGATGCCGCGCGGCGGAATTTCCGCAACGAGATCTATGCCGATTACAAAGGCCACCGGCCGGAACCGCCGCCCGAGCTGATCCCGCAATTCGGCCTCATCCATGAAGCGACCCGGGCCTTCAACGTGCCGGCGATCCAGATGGAAGGCTTCGAGGCCGACGACCTGATCGCCACCTATGCCGACCATGCCGTGGCGGCCGGCGCGGATGTCACCATCGTTTCCTCGGATAAGGACCTGATGCAGCTCGTCACCGACAAGGTGCGGCTGTTCGACCCGATGAAGAACCGTCCGATCGGCGCGCCCGAGGTGATGGAGAAATTCGGCGTGACGCCGGACAAGGTAGTGGATGTCCAGGCGCTGGCCGGCGATTCCACCGACAATGTGCCTGGCGTGCCGGGGATCGGTCTCAAGGTAGCTCCGCAGCTAGTGGAAGAATATGGGGGAATTGACGCTCTGCTAACGCTGGAAGCTACAACAGTTCAACAGGCGTTAGACGAGGTACAAGCAACCGCTAACGGAATCGCGGGCCGGAAAATCAATCTAACTTCTGCTCAAGACGTGGCAGATGTCGTCGAAAATACGCTTAAGCTCCCTGGCGCCAAAAGAGATGCGAAAGGCGCTTTAAAGATTGATGTGGAAGCCCTTCAAGAACTTAAGCGTAAAGGAGTTAAGTTCGCTGAACTTGTCCTAAAGGGCCGGCTACACTCAAAAACGCTTTCCTCTTACATTCGCATCCTTTCCGAGCATGCCGACAAGGCGCGGATCAGCCGCGAGCTCGTCTATCTGAAGCGCGACGTACCGGTGGAGGTGCCGCTGGCCGATTTCATCCGGCGCAAGCTGGATCTGACGGTCCTGCTGGACTTCCTGAAAACCAATGAATTCCGCACCACTATCGCCCGCGTGCAGAGCCGCCACGGCAAGAATCTGATGGAAGGTGCTGGTGCCGTGCCGGGCAAGGCGCCGGATGCCGTCACCAGTCCCAATCTCGTCACCACCAATCCGGCCGCCGTCACGGCGGCAACGACCTTCGCCGCGCCGGCGGCGGTCGATGCCGGCAGCCTGCCTTTCGATCCGGCCAATTACCAGCTCGTCCAGGACATGGAGAGCCTGCAACTGTGGATCGATGCGGCGGTGCAGGCCGGCCAGGTGGCGGTCGACACCGAAACCACCTCGCTGCAGACGCAGCGCGCCGATCTGGTCGGCATCTCGCTGGCGCTGGAACCGGGCCGCGCCTGCTACATCCCGCTCGGCCATGGCAGCGGCGGCGATCTGCTGGATGCCGGCGACAAGCCCCAGCAGATTCCAATGGATGTGGCGCTCAAGGCGCTGAAGCCGCTGCTGGAGGATCCGGCGGTGCTGAAGATCGGCCAGAACATCAAATACGATCTCTGCATCTTCGCCACCTACGGCATCCGCGTCGCTCCGGTCGACGATACGATGTTGATCTCCTATGTGTTGGAAGGCGGCGCCCATGGCCATGGCATGGATGAGCTGTCGGAGCTCCATCTCGGCCATAAGCCGATCGCCTATAGCGAGGTCACCGGCACCGGCAAGGCGCGGATCACCTTCGACAAGGTGCCGCTCGACAAGGCGCTGGCCTATGCCGCCGAGGATGCCGATGTCACCCTGCGGCTGCATCGCCTGTTGAAGCCGCGCTTGCTGCAGGAGCACCTGCTGACCGTCTATGAAAGCATCGAACGGCCGCTGATCCCGGCGATTGCCGATATGGAATGCGCCGGCGTGAAGATCGATGCCGCCGAATTGCAGCGCCTCTCCGCCGATTTCGCCGGCCGCATGACGGAACTGGAACGCGAGATCCGCGACCTGGCCGGCATCGACTTCAATATCGGCTCGCCGAAGCAATTAGGCGAGGTGCTGTTCGACCATCTGAAACTGCCGGGCGGCAAGAAGGGCAAGACCGGTGCTTACGCCACCGGCGCCGATGTGCTGGAGGAACTGGCGACGGTCAGCGGCCACCCGGTGCCGAAAAAGGTGCTGGATTGGCGGCAACTCGCCAAGCTGAAGAGCACTTATACCGACGCCCTGCAGAACGAGATCAATCCCAAGACCGGGCGGGTGCACACCTCCTTCGCTTTGGCCGCGACCTCGACCGGCCGGCTCTCCTCCAGCGAGCCCAATCTGCAGAACATCCCCATCCGCACCGAGGAAGGCCGCAAGATCCGCCGCGCCTTCATCGCCGAAAAGGGCATGAAGCTGCTCTCGGTCGACTATTCACAGATCGAGCTGCGCCTGGCGGCGGAGATGGCCGATATCCCCGCCTTGCAGGAAGCCTTCCGCAAGGGCGAGGACATCCACGCCTTGACCGCCTCACAGGTCTTCGGCATCCCGGTCGAGGGCATGGATCCGATGGTGCGGCGCCGCGCCAAGGCGATCAATTTCGGCATCATCTACGGTATCTCGGCCTTCGGCCTGGCGCAGCAGCTCGGCATCCCGCAGGGCGAGGCCAAGGCCTATATCGAGGCCTATTTCAAGCGCTATCCCGGCATCCGCGAATACATGGAGCGGACCAAGGATTTCGCCCGCAAGCATGGCTATGTGACGACCCTGTTCGGCCGGCGCTGCTATATGCCCGGCATCGCCGACAAGAACCCGGCCCGCCGTGCCTTCATGGAACGGGCGGCGATCAATGCGCCGCTGCAGGGCACCGCCGCCGATATCATCAAGCGCGCCATGGCCCGCCTGCCCGGCGCTTTGGACAAGGCCGGCCTCAAGGCCCGCATGCTGCTGCAGGTGCATGACGAATTGCTGTTCGAGGTGCCGGAAGCCGAGGTCGAGGCGACCGCCGCCTTGGTCAAGCAGGTGATGGAAGACGCACCCAAGCCGGCACGGCAGATTTCCGTGCCGCTGATCGCCGAAACCGGTGTCGCCGACAATTGGGCCGAGGCGCATTAAGCGCCTTGGCCGGTCACCGCGCGGATCACCTCTATCTCGAAGGTCGCGCCCGGCGACAGGCGCCGTAGCTGGCGGATGAAGACCTCGCTTGCCTCTTCCAGGGCGGCATCGGGCATTGAACCCAGCGCTTCCAGCACGAACCAGATGTCACGGCTATCCGGTTCGATGCGCGTCCGCCGTCCCTGGCGCCAGTTCCAGCGGCGGCAGGTTGCACCAAGCTCGTCCTGCCAGATCACTTCGCCCGCATCGACCAGCTCCTGGATCGGGATGCCGTCTTTCGCCGTGTCGAAGGCTTCGGCGCCCGTTGCGCGCACCAGGTGCGGCATGCCGATATAGGCTGCCAGGTTTTCGCCGCCCACCGGCACGGCGAAACGCAGGCTCACGGCGTTATAAATATCGACCACCGCATTCGCCGAGGGCACGCGGCCGTCTTTTGCGACACGCTTGCGCAAGGCCTCGGCCGAACATGGGGTACGCTGCGGCTTTGCGCCGAAGGCTTTATAGGTCTCCTGCCAGGCCGCCAGATGGTCTGCGGCCCAGGTGGCCTCGTCGAGGCGCGAACACGCGTCAGCCAGGAAGGCGCCGGCTTCGGCATCGTCTTCCCGGTTGACGAGATCCCGCGCAACGACGCTCAGCAGGCGGAAATCGGGCCGCAGTTCGGCGATTGCCGGCGCGATGACGGGCCTGAACGACATGACCATGGAAAGCGCCTAGCGATCGTCGAGTGGGATGATGCTGCCGACATAGCGGTCCATCGGCCGGTCACTCTCGGCGAGACCTCTCGCCACACCGGCGCGGTCCTCCGCATTGCGATTCTGGCTCATCTTCCGCTTGCCCTGAAGCCGGGTGATCGGCATGCGGATGCCGACAATGGCACGCAGTTGCATCTTGATAAAATCCGTCGGCGCATCAGAAACCGCCCAGGGTTGCGCCCGTTCCGATTCATGCAGGTTGGTCAAACGGGTCACCACGGCCAATAGCCGGTCGGCATCCTCGAAGAACTCCACCGGACCATAGGCATGCACGGCTTCATAATTCCAGGTCGGCACGACCTTCTGATCCCTGGCCTTGGAGGCATACCAGGAGGGGGTGACATAGGCATGGCCGCCCATGAAGATCGCCAGGGCTTCGCCGATCGGCGCCATCTTCCATTGCGGATTGGCCCTGGCCAGATGGCCGTAAAGAACGCCCTGTTCGCCTTCATCCGGCTCAAGGAAAAGCGGCAAAGGCGTTCCCACCGGCCCTTCTTGTGTGGCCGTGACGAAATTGCACAGCCGCGCCGCCCGGATGATCTGGCACAGGATGGCGGAATCGGATTCTTCAAAGGCGGCCGGAAGATACACGGGAATTCCTCTGGTTTCCAAGCAGGCTGACGTCACTATAAGGCGCTCGGCGCCGACCGGACCAGAACCGGTATGAGCCAGACGCCCGGACCACTGGCGCCCCGCGCCGCTGGTCGCCGGAATTGGGATCAGCGCAACGCTCGGCGACGGTCGGCCTGGAACGATAACAACGATTCATTAACTTTGATTGACATAGTTTGCAGTCCTAAAGATGGACTCAGGCAGCAGCCGGGAATCAACCGGTGTGCCAGCCGAGGGGCGCAAGCCGGACAGGCGCTGCGAACCCGGCGATTGGCATTGCCGGAATTCCGAGGGACAGATCAGGTGAGCACGCAACCAAAACCGACCATCGCCACGATCGATGCCGATATCCGCGCCCGCTTCGGCAAGACGATGGGGAAATTCGGCTCGTTCTTCCTCAACTGGATCAAGTTCGAGGATAACAGCGACAAGCTCTATCACGCGCTCGGCACCAACGGGGAAAACTACCTGCAGTTCAAGCTGAGCGAAAACGACGTCCTGGAAGCCCTGGTCGTCCTGGAAGTCGCCAAATCCTATTGGGAGCAGAAGCAGCAGGGGAAACGTGTCTTCACCTTCCTCAACCACGAGGACAGCGAACAGAACGGCATTTGGCATTATCTGGCCGATACCCTGCGCGGCAATGAAGGCCGCGAGACGATGAAGATCGCCCATACCCTGCTGGCGCTGGATGTCGATTTCTCCCGCGCCAACAAGCAGGGCATCAGCCCGCTGGGCAAGATCCTGGTGCCGACGCCGAAATGGCAGTCGATCAATGCCCTGATCCAGACCAAGCATCTCTCCATCGAACATATCGACCGGGCGATTGCCGAACGCGCCAAGGAAGACCAGATCCGGGCGCATTTCATGAGCATGATCTTCGCCGGCGATCTGGCCGATAATCGCGGGCTCCTGAGCCAGCACGTTCTGAAACAGGCGGTGATGCCGCAGGCCACAAAGTCACAGCGCGAAACCACCTGCCGCCTGTTCTTCGAATATAAGAACGTGCAGGACGGCTGTACCGCCTTCCTGAAACTGATCTCCATCACCAATGACGGCATGTTCGAAGACCTGCTGAACCTGTTGCAGCAGAATGTCGACGAGACAGTGACGGCGATGGCGGCACCCGATGTCGTCACCAAGAAAGCCTATCGCCAAGTGCTGCTCTGCCGCCGCCTGCTGCGCCGGGACAAATCGCTGCAGGGTGTGCTGCTAAGGGCACTCCATGCCAAGAAATACGGCCATATGCGCAAGATGGTCTCGCTGCTGCTGCATGACGACATGCATATCAAGAAGTCGGTGCGCGGCGAATTGGTGCGGCAGGATATCCCGGTGGACCAGACCTCGCCGGCGCCGACCAACCCCTTGCTCTCGCTGCTGCTGCAGCGGGACAAGGAGAACAACACGATCTTCCATGCGGCGATGCTGGAAAACGATCTCCGGGCCCTGGGCATCTGCCTGTTCGGTCTGCCCTCCAACGACGTCTATGCCATCCTGACCCGGGTGCCCAACGGCTATGGCCTGACGCTGGTCGACCTGATGAACGCCGACAAGGTGAAGGCCAATCTGATGGCGGCGATGAAGGCCGGCCTGCTGGACCAGGACCAGGCCAAGGAATTCCTGCAAAAGGCCAAGGCGATCGACAAGGAGATGCGCGAGAGCATCGAGAACAAGCTGCAGGAAATCAGCGACCTGGCCGAAACCTCCCGCAACGGCCGTCCGCCGGAGCCGAATTTCGACGTCAAGAAACTGGCCGAGACCGCCAACCCGATGAAGAAGGTGTCGGCAGCCGCCGCCTCCTGATCAGCCGCGCCGCAACTCGCCCGGGCGCTGGCCGAAACGGCGCTGGAAGACGCGGCTGAAGGCGCTTTCGGATTGATAGCCGATCTCCGCCGCGATCTGCGCCAGGGTATCGTTGCCCGCCAGCAGTTTGCGCCGGGCAAGGCCGAGGCGCCGTTCGGTCAGAAAAGCCAATGGCGCGAGGCCCGCCGATTTCTGCAACAGCCGCAGCAATAACGGCCACACAAATAGCAGGAGAAATGCGTTCCACCCGTGGTCAGCGCTGGCAACGGAGGTCCACCGCGTGGCGCCGGACGTTCCTGATTGATCTATGTCAATGCGATGATGAAAGAGCGCTCTAGCTTTCCTCCAATGTCAACCGGAGGTATCCTATGACGCACAGTGAAATCGCCTACCTTGCTCTTGTTCTTGTTGCCTTTTTTACGTTCTCGATAACGCTCGCGGCCGTGACATGGTGGTCGAATCGAAAGAGCAGATAAAGCGCCACCCTCTGGTGAGTAGGCCTGTAAACGGCCGGTTGACGGTCCAGGTCAATTCGGGCGCCAGGTAGTGCGCCCGGATATATGTCCCGTATTCCCTTACCCATAGAGATATTCCGGCAGCCAGAGGGTGATCGCCGGCCAGATATACATGATGACCATGCAGAGGATGACGATCAGCATATAGGGCATCATGCCGGCGAAGATCTGGTTGATGGTGACATGAGCGGGCGCGACGCCTTTCAGGTAGAAGGCCGACATGGCGACCGGCGGCGACAGGAAGGCCGCCTGCAGGTTGACGAAGACGAGGACCCCCCAGAGCACCGGGTCGATGTCGAAATGCTGCAGCAGCGGCAGGAAGATCGGCACGAAGATGATGATGATCTCGGTCCATTCCAGCGGCCAGCCAAGCAGGAAGATGATCGCCTGGGAGAGGATCATGAACTGGACGGGGGTGAGGTTAAGTGACAGCACCCATTGCTCCAGCAGCGCCTGGCCGCCGAGGATGGCGAAGACGGCGGAAAACAACGCCGAGCCGATGAAGAGCCAGCAGACCATCGCCGTGGTCTTGGCGGTGAGGAAGACGGCTTCCTTGGTGCGCTGCCAGTTCAAGGTCCGGGCCTGGAAGGCCAGCAGGAACGCGCCCGCAGCGCCGACGGCAGCCGATTCCGTCGCGGTGGTGATGCCGAAGAGAATGACCGCCAGCACCACGATGGTGAGGATGCCGAGCGGCATGACCGAGGATGTCAGCAATTTGATGAGCTGCAGCCGTTCCGCCGTCATGTTGCTGTAGTAGCGGAAGAGCACCAAGGCTGAGAGCACGGCGATGACGGCAAAGGCGATGTAAAAAGCCGTCGACGGCCCGGCGGCGGCTTTTTACATCGCCTTTGCCGTCATCGCCGTGCTC
>SSEL01000030.1 GCA_008012315.1 Rhodospirillaceae bacterium | reverse complement strand
CCTCTACGGCACTGAGATAGACCCGCGAGCCGGGGCGCTCGCGGCGTTTGCGCTAACTATGAAAGCGCGCGAACGGCAGCGAAACCTTTTCGGCAGGAAGATCAAGCCAAATGTATTTGTGCTGGAGCCGATTTCCTTTACGTCGCAGGAACTCGAAGTCTTGATGATTCCGGGTGGTGAGCACGGAGAAGAGTCAACATTCTGGAACCTATTCGCAAATGCCGATGTCTTCGGGGCGTTGATTCGTCCGGATGGGTCGCTCGCGAGACGGCTAGTGGACCATCTTGACATTGACGTCAAAGTGGATGGCGATCTGTTCGCGCAAGACGTCGTGGAGCGCGCACGGAAGGTGCTCGACTACGCGCTGACGATGGCACGTAGCTACTCTGTGGTCGTCGCGAACCCGCCTTACATGGGGTCGAACAACATGGATGGTCAGTTGTCGAGTTGGCTGGTGAGGACCTATCCACTGAGCAAGTCAGATCTCATGACGGCCTTCATGGAGCGGGCTCAGGCACTGACAACTCAGCAGGGCTTCTGGGGCATGATTAATCTCCCATCCTGGATGTTTCTGTCCTCCTTCGAGGGCCTGCGGCGCGCGCTCCTCAGATCCGTACGACTTCAATCGTTGCTTCATCTTGGGCGCGGCGTTTTCGGTTCTGACTTCGGTTCGGTCGCGTTCGTGGCATGCAATGCGCCCCTAAGCCCAGGACATGTGGGTGTTTATCGCCGACTCTTCGAGAGGCACGTCGACGTTCGGCCGCTCGAAAAAATTCGGTTGTTGTTCTTGGACAGTGACTACGGCACCTTTCATGCTGACCAGGACAGTTTTTTGACTCTCCCCAAGGCGCCATTGGCTTACTGGTTCCCTGCTGCACTTTTGAAGGCATTCCGGTCGTCGCCACCGCTGTCGGCCACCGCGCGGGCAGCGGTCGGTCTCGTGACGGGGGACAACGCGACGTTCGGGCGCGAATGGTGGGAGGTGTCCATCGGACG
Source organism: Rhodospirillaceae bacterium (assembly GCA_008012315.1). Taxonomy (GTDB): domain Bacteria; phylum Pseudomonadota; class Alphaproteobacteria; order Dongiales; family Dongiaceae; genus Dongia_B. The sequence continues at coordinate 4,628 of SSEL01000030.1, read as the reverse complement.
GATCTTCTTTGGCGCACCTGATCGCGAGATCGCTAAGGCTTCTGGCTGCCGTTGGTTTCCATACGCCAAGGGCGGTGAGTTTCGGCGTTGGGCAGGCAACCTTGAAGCGGTAGTGAACTGGGAGAACGACGGCCATGCAATCCAGACGACGTTGACTGCCGACGGTTCGCGAGTCCGAGGTCATAACTTCAATCTTGATCGTATTTTCAAGCCCGCTATTGCCTGGACTGTCGTGACATCCGGGGCGTTGTCTTTTAGAGATGTCGGGCCTGGGCATCTGTTTGCCAATGCGGCCGGCCTCTGCCAGGGCACTGATGCTGAATACCTTCTGGCCCTCCTGAACTCCGACGCGGCCGCACAGGTACTCCAGGGCCTGAATCCCACGCTCAACTTGCTTCCTGGTTACCTTGAGGCTGTTCCGGTGCCGAGGGACGACGCGAAGGAGTTCGCTCGGGAGATTGCGCGACGAGCTGTGCAGATCTCCACTCTGGATTGGGACTCCCATGAACGATCCTGGTCATTCGCCCGGCTGCCGGTATTGGATCGGGGTGAAACCCTCCGCCATGCCGTACGGGCGCTTCAGGAAGACGGGCAGGCTTACACCGACGAACTTCGCAATCTGGAGCGCGAAAACAACAAGCATTTTGCGGAGCTGTTCGGGCTGAACGTGGTTGAGCGCGAGGGGGATACAACTTCACTGTCTGTCAATCCCGACTTTGCATACGCGGGCCTGCCGGCAGAGGGACGCCAGGCCGCCATGACGCGCGACATGGTGTCAGAGATCGTTTCGTACGCAGTGGGGTGCATGTTCGGTCGCTACAGCCTCGATGAGCCGGGGCTCATCGTTGCCGACCAGAGCGCCTCCGTCCGTGAATACTTCACCAAGGTGCCGAACCCGACCTTCATGCCGGACGCAGACAACGTCGTCCCGATCGTTGAAGGCGACTGGTTCGAGGACGACATCGTCGCGCGCTTCCGCGCGTTCCTCCACGCCGCTTTCGGCGAGCAGCACTTCGAGGAGAACCTCAGATTCGTCACAGAATCCTTGGGCGTGAAGGACATCCGCGACTACTTCGTGAAGTCGTTCTACAAGGACCACTGGCAGCGGTACAAGAAGCGTCCGATCTACTGGCTCTTCTCCAGTCCCAAGGGATCGTTCAATGCTCTCATCTACATGCATCGCTACACACCGTCAACGGTCTCAACTGTGCTCAACGAGTACTTGCGCGAATTCTCTGCCAAGCTGACTTCCAGCTTGCAGCAGCAGGAACGGCTCGCTGCCGGTGTCGGGACGCCGCGTCAGCAGGCGGCGGCCCAAAAGGAAGCAGACCGACTTCGCAAGGTGCTGCTTGAGTTGGGGGCGTACGAGCACGACATCCTGTATCCGCTCGCCTCACGGCAGATCGCTATCGATCTGGACGACGGCGTGAAGGTGAACTATCCAAAATTCGGAGCCGCACTGAAGAAGATCCCTGGTCTTGAGGCAAGTGATGAGTAACGTCGCAACCATTCGCCCACACTTGGAGCGGTGGTTCCAGCGCCAACGGGTCGTTATCTGGCATGACCCCAACCGCCAGTACATCGAGGACCTGGACGGCCTCAACCTGCCGGACGTGCAGACGATTCGCGTCGCCAACGATGAGTTCGCGATTAAGAACCTGCTCCTGCGCGACGAACCAGCAGCAAAATTCCTCGTGTACCGCTCGAAACCGGTAGGGGCGGGTATCGAGAACTGGCTGCTTGATCTTGAACTTGCCTACGGGGTTTTCATCGCCGACCGCACTGCCCTTGTCGCACAAGATCTCGGCCTGAACGCTGCCGGCGTTGACGATGTCGTTGCGGCGCATGAGAAGTTTTTCAACGGGAATAGGCGTGTACAGAGCCTCAAAGCCCGCCTGAACCCTGAGGACGATCCGACCGATCTGCGCGCGAAGATGTCTGCGGTGCTGGTCGGACTCAAGGACTCTCACAGCCTGTTGGAACTTACCCGCGCCCTGCTGGCTGAGAACGCCACGGGACAGCGCAACAAGTACGACGTGCTCGTCGACCACAGGCTCGATGATTTCTACTGGCACGGGGTGGCCCGCATTTATGGGTATGAGGCGACTTCTCCGAGCATCGATGATCTGGTGCTGTGGATCTTCCGTCAAGCGATAGCGGGCTTCAAATCCGACCGACCCGGCGGCCTTCAGAACATCCAGCTCGACTTTGCAAGTTTGCGCAACGATCGCCGCAGCCAGGAGGCGCTCGCAACGCTAGCCAAGCGTGTAGCACGGGACTTGGACTACGCCGCGATGATCGAGGATTCGAGTTTTCGCGATCTGGTGGACGCGGACCTGTTCGAGGAATTCGACCAGAAGATCATTAGCGACCTGGCGCAGGCGGTGGCCGAACAGACGGTCACCCCGCGGGAGGTGGCCGAGGTGGTGCGGGCACGCCAGAGCAGCTTGTGGATCGACAACTACCGTCGGCTGTACACGGCAGTCGTCAGCGCCTCGCAGCTGTTGGGCGAGCTCGCCTCGTTGGATCTCGGAATGCAGTCGTTCGATGAGGGACTGCAACACTATCGACGCGGATGGTTCCGCATCGACCAACTTTACCGGCAGTTCGTCTACGCCGCCCGTACTGCCGAGTACCCGAGGCCCCTAGAGGCGCTGCGGGAGCAGGTCGAGAAGCGCTATACGAACAAGTTCCTCTACGAGCTGGGCAACGCTTGGCAGCAGCAGGTCGACCACGTCGACGGGTGGCGCTCTGCCGAACTTCGCTCGCAAACCGACTTTTACAAGAGCTTTATCGAGCCGCTGGTGCGGGATGGCGACAAGAAGGCGGTCGTCATCGTCTCCGATGCGCTCCGTTTCGAGGTCGCTGACGAGCTCGGCTCGCGCATCCGCCGGGAGGATCGATTCGATGCCTCGCTGGATGCAGTCCTCGGTTTGCTGCCGAGCTACACCCAGCTGGGAATGGCAGCACTTCTTCCGCACGCGACGCTGAAGCATTCCCCTGACGGCAAAGTCGTCCTGGCTGATGACCTGCCGACGAATGGGACACCCTTACGGGGCAAACTCCTTGAGCGCGTCGGCGGTTCAGCCATCCAGGCCGAAGAGTTCAAGGGCCCTCAGTGGTGATGAGCGCCGCGAGCTCTTCAAGGCCAATCAGGTTCTGTACGTCTATCACAACCGCATCGATGCGACCGGAGACAAGCAGACCACCGAACGGCAGGTCTTCGAAGCAGTAGAGGACACGTTGCGCGACATCGTCGACCTTGTGAAGAAGCTCGCCAGCGCCAACGCGACGAACATCTTCATCACCGCCGACCACGGCTTCCTGTTCCAGGACGACGCCTTGGCCGATTCGTTCTTCCTGTCCACGCAACCACAGGGCGACGACATCAAGGTCACCAACCGCCGATATGTCCTCGGGCACGGCCTGAAGGCCGACCCTGCCTTCACCACGTTCAGCTCGGCACAGCTCGGGCTCGACAGCGATCTGGAAGTGCAGATTCCCAAGTCGATCCACCGACTCCGCCTCGCCGGCGGCGGCACCCGATTCGTACACGGCGGCGCGACACTTCAGGAAATCGTCGTCCCGGTCCTGTCGGTCAACAAGAAGCGCCGCAGCGACACCCGCCGCGTCAACGTGGAGATACTCCCGGAATCCGACAAGATCACCACCGGCCAGGTCGTCGTGCGCCTGTTCCAGTCCGAGCCAGTCAACGACAAGGTGCAGCCGCGGACACTCCGCGCCGGCCTCTACGTTGGCGAGACCCTGATTTCGAACCAGCCCGAGCTGACCTTCGATCAGACGTCAAGCGATAAACGCGACCGCTACCAGAGCGCCCAGATGCTACTCAGCCAGGCCGCCAACGACTACAACAACCGCACGGTCGAGTTCCGGCTGGAAGAGCCCATCGCCAACACCAACCAGTGGCGTGTTTACGCCAAGACGATGTACACCCTGAAGCGGTCGTTCGCTTCGGACTTCGACTTCTAAGGAGACACAGGGATGAGCGAAGTCGACGAGATCAGCGGGCCGCCGGCCGACAATACGACACCTGACGTTCCACCGGTTCTGTCCGCACTGGACCGCAAGGTCAATGAACACTTCGCCGGGGTCGTCGTGCGCAAAGATCTGGTCAAGGCGGTCAAAGGAAACGCGATCGTCCCGACCTACGTGTTGGAGTACCTGCTCGGCCAGTACGCCGCCTCCGACGACGAAGCCACGATCCAGGCCGGTATCAACACGGTTCGACAGATCCTGGCAGACCACTATGTCCACCGGAATCAGTCCGAGTTGGTGAAGTCGACCATCCGGGAGCGTGGCCGCTACAAGATCATCGACAGAGTCACGGTGGCACTCAACGATAAGGATGACGTCTACGAGGCGACGTTCGCCAACCTCGGCATCAAACAGGTGCTCGTCGAGCCAGCCACGATCAAGGCCCACCCGAAACTGCTTGTCGGCGGCGTCTGGTGCATCTGCGACATCGAATACTTCCACAGCGACAACCCCAAGGTCGTGCCGTGGATTCTGGGATCGATCAAGCCAATCCAGCTCTCCAACTTCGACTTCGACGGCTACGTCGCCGCACGCAAACAGTTCTCCACCGATGAATGGATCGACCTGCTGAT